>CAKMZV010000050.1 GCA_929200535.1 uncultured Gammaproteobacteria bacterium | reverse complement strand
TGCTCTGATTTTTCAAAAGTTGCCTCAAAAACTACTCAGGTTGTTATTCCAAGTGTTCCAAATGATGTTAGCTTAAAAGCGGATAGCACTTCACAAATGACGATATTATGGACGAGCAATGGGGCAAACTACTATGAAATTTACCGTAACGAAAGCGATAGCAATGCCGATTTAAAAGTCATTGCCACGACAACAAAACCTTCCTATAAAGATACAGGTCTAACGGTTGATACGACTTATTACTACTGGGTAAAAGCCTGTAATGCAAATACTTCTGGAAAAAAATGTTCTGTTTTTTCCCAAGTTGCCTCAAAAGCTACCTTGATTGTTCCCCCAAGTGTTCCAACCGCTCTTAGCCTAACAGTTGATAGTGATTCACAAATGACGGTATCGTGGAATAGCGTTACTGCAACAGAATATTATGAAATTTACCGCAACAAAAGCGATAGCAATACAACCCTAACAGCCATTACCATGACAACAAATACCTCCTATGAAGATACAGGTATAGAGGGTTATACGACGTATTATTACTGGGTAAAAGCGTGTAAGAAAAGTGCAGAAGGAATAAAATCCTGCTCTGATTTTTCAACAGGCAGGTTTGACACCACTCCCATAGGTACCCCAGGTGGTGTTAGTCTAAGTGCGATTAGTGCTTCGCAAGTTCTCATATCGTGGAATAAAGTTAATCGACTTAGTGCAACAGACTATTATGAAATTTACCGTAACACCAGCAACACAAATACAACTCTAACAGCCATTGCCAGTCTCTTGGCAAGTAATGGTACCACATTCACGAATGGCGGTCTCACCCAAAAAACCAAATATTATTATTGGCTTAAAGCATGTAAAGCAGGTAATGATGACTGCTCTGTATTTTCAGAAGTAGCATCCGTAAAAACCCAAGCAATTATTACTATCAGAAAACTAAACGATGTGGGCATTACTTGGGGGGGAAGTTACCCATCAGGTAACTCAACTGGCACGAATTGTTTATCTGACGGCACTAATGGATTAGCATCAGGCACTAAACAAGATTGCCATTATGGCAGAGATGCTCAAGCCGTCGCAGGCAATCTCACTAAAGCGGGCAGCGGAAATGCAGGCTTTGATTTTACCAAATTGGGTAGCACTGGCACAGTATTGGTAGATCAAAATAAAAACTGGTCAAGTACTGGCAGTGAATCGGTAGGCACAAAGTGGAGCTGTGTCAAAGATAACCGCACTGACTTAATTTGGGAAGTGAAAATCGATGTAGGCGTAGCGGAAACCAGTAAAACAAGAGGTACTAATATTCACCATCAAGATAACACCTACAGCTGGGGTGGAAAAACCGCTATTGGTTACGATGCCAATCCCCGTTTTGGGTACAACTGGACTAGTGATTCGGATACGCTTGTTGATGGTAGTAATGATGCTACTTTATGTGGATTTTCTGATTGGCGTGTGCCAACGAGAGAAGAGTTACGCTCCATCATTGATTATGGTCGTACCAATCCAGCTATTGATACGCATTATTTCCCTAATACGAAGCCATCGATTTTTTGGTCGTCCTCGCCCTATGCCACTTTTATTGGCACTGCTTGGGCTATCCATTTCGAAGAGGGCTCTGGCACCTATTGGGAGAAGCGCTACGCCTCTCATCGTGTGCGGTTAGTGCACGGCAAAAGTGACAATGATTCTTGATTTTTTATTTTGTCAATCAATAAAGTTGTGCATCTTTCTGCGATACCATAAATACCCCATAGGGAGTGATAATACCTTGTGAAGCTCAACCATAAAATAAGCTCAATAATAAATAACAATCATTACTCAACCATAAAAAATTAACAGGAGAATAGGAGAATAATTATGATAAAAACACACCGCTGGCTATTGGCTATTTTATTCAGTGTTTATACAAGCAGCCTTATAGCTACTTGCTTGCCAGAAGATCAGTACCCCAATGAATGGCAAGATAGTCGCTACACTGACCACAATAACGGCACAGTAACGGATAAAAAAACAGGGCTAATGTGGGCAAAATGTGTGCTGGGACAAGATGCCATTACTTGCAAAGGTCTTGGCAACGGTCGGCTCACTTGGAAAGCAGCCCTTGAAGCAGCAAGTAATAGCACACTTGCAGGTTTTGGCGATTGGCGTGTGCCAAACTTAAAGGAACTTTCTTCACTAACAGCATTAAATTGCTATGATCCTGCGATCAACGCAAACCTTTTTCCTAATACCCCTCACACAGCTCTTTGGTCGTCCACGCCCTATGCCAAGGATAGTGAGGATGCCTTTAATGTCCATTTCAACTACAGTCAGGACGACACAGCCTCTCGCGACAAAAAGTATCATTATGTGCGGTTCGTGCGTGGCGATATTGGTTCTTAATTTTTTATTTATGTTCGTTCCCACGCAGGAGCGCAAAATAATGGTTAGTTGTTAATGGTTAATGGTTCCCACGCAGGAGTGTGGGAACCAGCAAGCCCCCTCACCCCAGCCCTCTCCCTGAGGGAGAGGGAGCTTATTCGTTCCAACGCTCTTGCGTGAAAACAAGCACCCCCCCCGCCACTTCGTGGCACCCCTCCACGGGAGGGGAATTACTCGTTCCTTTTTAT
>CAKMZV010000049.1 GCA_929200535.1 uncultured Gammaproteobacteria bacterium | reverse complement strand
TAAAATTTTTTAGAGCGAATATCCTTTGATTATAAACCTGTTTTTCTATTTTATTGGAATTGAGACCGTTTGTAAAAATAATATTAAAGTTGATTTTTTCTAATGATTCTAATATTTTAGAGTATTTTTTTTAACTAATAAGGTAGGAAAGAAGAATTTATTTTTGTTTTATGAGGTAGAATACAAAAAACACATTTTTAATTTAATAGTGATGAATTAGAGGTTATATGTTGAATAAAGGTGAAGAAAGATTAGGCGAGCAGTCTGTAAAGAATGCTCAGGCGGTGGATAGTGCATTTAATTGTTTTGTATTGTTGTTAAATATGTGTGAAATGCCAACGGATCCGAGTGCTTTGAGGAGGGATTATGGTAAGTTTGAGCCTTGGAATTCAGCGGATTTATTGCAGGCAAGTTCGCATTTGTTTGGGCTTAAAACAAAACGCCGTAGTGCGACTAAGAAGCAGTTGAGACAATTGCCAACGCCTTGTATTTTGGAGGGTAAGGATGGTGAGTATTTGCTTTTGGTTTCTTGGAAGGATGGGAAGGCTTCTGTACAGCGTCCAAAAGTGAATGAAAATTCTCAATTGACGCTTGAGGAGTTAAGTAAGTTGAGAGGGGGTAAGGTTTTGTTGTTTACTCGGGCTTCTCATCAGGAAGAGAAGCCTTTTGGTTTTGGATGGTTTTGGAGGGAGTTGTTGAAGCATCGTTTGGCTTTTTCTCAGGTGCTTTTTGCGGCGGTATTGTTGCAGGTGTTTGCAATGGTTACGCCTTTGTTTTCAATGCTTGTGATGGATAAGGTGTTTTCATCAAGTGGTTATAGTACGCTGAATGTGTTGTTTGTGGGTTTGGTGTTTATGACGATATTTGAGTTTCTTATTGGGTTGTTTAGGAAGCATTTGCTTACTCATGCAACAACTAAGGTGGATGTCATTCTTGCGGCTAAGGTGTTTCGACATTTGGTGCATTTGCCGATTTCATTTTTTACAGGAAGGCAGACTGGCGATACGGTCACTCGGATTAAGGAGTTGGATAGTATTAGAGGGTTTATTACGGGTAGCGGTATCACGGTTTTAATTGATTTTCCGTTTGCGTTTTTGTTGGCGGGGTTGATGTTTCTTTTTAGTCCGGTATTGACAACGATTGTGTTGATAGGGATTGTGATTTGTTTTGTTGTCTATGCAATTACTTCTCCTTTTTTGAAGGATAGATTGCATGAGAAGTATAAATTAAATACGGATAATCAATCTTATCTTGTGGAGTCTGTGCATGGGATTAATACGTTGAAGGCTTTGGCTCTGGAGCCGCAGATGCAGCGTCGTTGGGAAAATCAGGTGGCTCAGCATAGTCAGTTTGCTTATTTTACGGAGCGCCTTTCAAGCAATATAGGACAGATAGGTAGTATTGTGAATAAGGGGACTATTGCTGTTGTTATGTGGTATGCGGCGACGGCGGTGCTTAATGGTGATATAACGCCTGGACAAATGATTGCGATAAATATGCTTGCTGGTAGGGTAATGGCTCCTTCTATACGGATTGCTCAAATTATTCAGCAGTTGCATCAAGTGAAGATTTCAGTGAAACGCTTGCGAGAAATTTTTGATATTTCTAAGGAGGCTGGAGTAATGCAATCTCATCGGCAACAGCCTGAGATACGGGGTGATGTTAAGTTAGAGCATTTGTCTTTTCGTTATAGTGCAGAGGGTTCGATGGTTTTAGAGGATTTGAATCTTGATGTCAAGGCGGGAGAAATTATTGGGATAGTTGGTCCTTCTGGGACGGGCAAGACAACGTTGTTAAATTTGTTGTTGCGTTTATACTCTCCTTCTCAGGGGAAGGTTTTATTGGATGGTATTGATTTATCTCAGCTTGATCCAACTTGGATTAGACGGAGTGTGGGTGTAGTTTTACAAGATAATTTACTTTTTAATTTATCGGTTAAGGAGAATATCGCTATTGCGGATAGAAGTTTGGGGTTAGAGCAAATTGAGGCGGCGGCAAAATTGGCAGGGGCTGATGAGTTTATTCGGGCTTTACCTAATGCTTATGATACAGTGGTTGGAGAGAAGGGTGGGTTGCTTTCAGCTGGGCAGAGACAGCGAATTGCTATTGCACGTGCTTTGGTGATGAATCCTAAGTTGTTGTTGTGGGATGAGGCTACAAGTGCATTGGATACCGAGTCAGAGCAATTTATTCAGGAAAGAATGCGGGAGATTTGTCGAGGGAAGACGGTATTTTTGGTTGCCCATAGATTTTCTACACTGCGTTGTGCTGATCGATTGGTGGTTTTGAAGGATGGGAGGATTGCGGAGCAGGGTAGTTGGGATGAGTTGCTTAAATTAGAGAATGGGTTATTTAAACGGAGTTATCAGATGCAGAGTGGTTTGTTGGGGTAAGTATTTATAGCGTTTTGTATTAAATTTTTTATTTTATACATTGAGATGGTGTTATATAAGATCTCAGGTGATTATATAAAGGAAATTAAACAATATGAGTAAGAAATATATTGAGAGTGATTTTTTAACGGGAATAGAGAGTGTTTTAGCTGGACGTTTGTCTTTTTCCGCCTGGTTTATTCCTGCAGCTACGATGATTCTTATTGTGATATTATTATTTTGGGCGTGGTTTTCAGAGGTGGATGTGGTATCTCAGGCAACCGGAGAAATTGCACCTACTCAACGAGCGCAGTTAATCCAGCCTAAGGAAGTGGGGATTGTATCGGAAATTAAGGTTCGTTCTGGAGATCAAGTATCTGCTGGACAATTGTTGGTTGTTTTAGATGGTTCAACAATTGAGGCGGATTTGGAACAAGTAAGGCAAGAAATTAAGCAGTTACGAATACAATCTGTTGGATTAATGGCTATGCAAAAGTGTTTAGATGATAGAAATATGTGCTCGCAGGCTTTTAAAATTAATTCTAAACTTGATTATGCATTGCAGAAGAGGGCTAAATCATTGTATGATGTGCAAAGATTACAGTATTATTCTCAAGTGCGAGTGAGAAAGGCGAGATTAGATGTGGCAAGAAAAGAGCGGGTTTTGACAGGACAAAAAATTAAAGATTTTGAAGAAATGTTGCCGTTTTATACGATGAGGGAATCTCGCCTTAAAGGGTTGCAGAAAGAGAATTTAACAGCAAAAAGTAGAGTGGAGGAGTCCGAGGAAAAAAGATTGGTTCAAGAGCAGCAAATTTTACAGAGTAAGTTGGAGTTTGCTCGGATGGTTGCGAAAGAGTATGTATCGGAAGAAGAGTTGGAGGTTTATCAACGAGAGTATAAGGAACAAATATATTCTCAGTTATTTGAGAATACAGCCCAGCTTGAAATTAAGGAGAAAGTTTTGCTTAATTTGAAGAGTCAGCTAAAGAAAAAAAATTTAGTGAGTCCAATTGATGGACAGGTTTATGATGTGAATGTAGTCACGCTTGGTGGGGTTGTACAATCGGGTGAAGTGTTGATGAAAATTGTGCCGAGTGATGCAAAATTAGAGGTGTTGGTGAAAATTGCTAATAAGGATGTTGGCTTTATTCAGGAGGGGGATGAAGTTAAGGTTAAGTTAGATGCCTATAATTTTACTAAGTATGGTTCTATATCGGGTGTGGTGAGTCATATATCAGACGCGGCAGTATTGGATGAGCAATTGGGTGCAGTTTATCCAGCAACGGTAAGTATAGACCAATGGGATATCAAGGTAGATGGAAATAAGGCTGTTATTATTCCCGGAATGACAGCAGTGGTCGATATTTATCAAGGTAAGCGATTACTTGCTGAATATGTTTTCACACCGTTGTTAAGGTATAAAAACGAGGCTTTGCGAGAAAGATAGTCTGAGACCTTTGCCACAAAAGATATGACAAGTAAAAAAGTAAAAAATTGCCCTGATTTTCGTTGTGAAACTTGCGAAGACGGACGTATTGGCTGCGTTTCACGCCTCAATCAGAACAATTTTTTATCTTTTTTCTTTTGCCATACTTTTGTGCAAAGGTCTCAGTCTTTATTTTAGGAAATTATAATTTTTAAGGAGTAAGAAATGGCAGAAGATTCTAAGGCAGTACAGCAGACTATTTCTGGTGTATTAGGTGAGATTGTTTGGTTAATGAGTCAATCTGAGGTCCACAAAAAACTATTTATAGGAGAATTGGAATGGTATATTATGGAACCTATCATGTTGAGTCAGTTTAGAGTTTATCGTAAGGATAAAAGACCGGTAGGGGTTGTTATTTGGGCAACTGTAGATAAGGATGTAGAAGAAAGATTAAAAACTGGAAATACTCGTTTGCGAGGCAAAGAGTGGAATAGTGGGGATAGAATTTGGATTGTTGATGTTATCTCTCCTTTTGGGGACCCCTCGTATTTAGTGAATGATTTATCTAAAAATATCTTCCAAGGGAAGGAATATTATTATTTAGAGACGGATCATAAAAGTGGTGTACAAAAAGTGGTTACGGTGAATGCCCTATCTAAGAGAGAGAACAATCAAGATAAAAATCCGACAGAATTTAATTGAAGGTTATGAAGATTTAGTAAAAATGATTTTTTTTAGATTGTTAATAATACTTGTTTTTAAGATATTATTATTTACCAGTTCATTTGTGCAAGCAGATACGCTTCAAGATGTCTTTAAACGAGTTGTCAAAAATAATCCAAATTTAAAATCTCAACGTGCGAATCAACAACTTCTTATTCATCGAAGAGACAAGTCAAAAGCGACTTTATTGCCAAGGTTAGATTTAAGTGCTTCTTATTTTGATAGTAATAATGATAATGCCGATTTAGTGGAGTATAAATTATTGCTTACTCAAACCATTTTTAATGGAGCTTTATGGGAGAGAGTGGCGCAGGCTGATTTGAATAAAAAAGCAGGGCTTTGGCAGTATTATGCGGAGTTACAAAAATTATTTATTACTATTGCATCCATTTATACGGAAGCTCTTATTTCTCAGGGAGATTTGAAGTTAGTCAAAGCAAGTTTACAATTGAGTGAAAAAAATCACCAAATTGCTAAAAAAAGCTATGAATTAGGTGAGAAGGGTTATTTAGAGTTATTGAAGAGTGAAGCTGATTTAGCACAAAGTCAGGTGGATTTAATTAATGAAAATATCACTTATCAAAATAGTCTGGAGAAAATAAATGTTTACTTGAAAAAGGACCCCAAAGTGTTAGATATGGAGGTCTTTTCTTTAAGTGATTTTGTGAATAAAAGGGCAAAAAGTATCAAAAATCATAGAAAAAGTTTTTATGATTTAAATGCGGAAATTCAAGCATTTCATTATCGAATTCAGGCAGTTAAAAAGGAAACAGAAGCTGCTCGATGGGAGTATTGGCCAAACCTTACTTTTACTATTGAGGCTGGTCGTAAAGAAGGTGGTTCTGAGTTTACGGGTGAAACGACGGCATTTGAAGAATTAAAATATGGTTTGCAATTGAATTGGAATTTATTTCAAGGTTGGGGAACTGACGCGGCTGTCAATGAATCTATTATTAATCAAAAACAATTAATGTACCAACTTGAACAAGCTGTACAGGATTTAGAGCATGAGTTTTATCAGCTTGAAAATAATTTACGACAAGGCGAGCAGAAAATACATTCATTAGAGATTGTAAGAGCGGCGAGAAATAAATTTTTACAAGTGGCACAGAGAAGCTGGGAGCTGGGTGAAGTGAATTTATCGGAAGTATTGGCTCAACGTGTAGAATTATTTAAAGTAGAGGAATTATTAGGTAGAGAGATTCATATGAAAAATCTCAATCAATTGAAAATATATCAGCTTTTAGGGAAAATTAATCCGGTGACTTATTTAGGAGATGGATATAAAAGATGAGTATTTCTCTCAGGCTCACAAAGCACTCCCTCTCCCTGAGAGAGAGCACGGTTCTTAATGGTTAATTGTTAATGGTTCCCACGCTCCTGCGTGGGAATGCCTATCGCATGCGTTTTCGCATGTGGGCAGACACGTAGGTCTGCCCCTACTGAATAATGTCATTCCTCTTTCTGTCATGCTGAAACTTGTTTCAGCATCTCAGCATCCTATAGCACAATACTG
>CAKMZV010000048.1 GCA_929200535.1 uncultured Gammaproteobacteria bacterium | reverse complement strand
GAGGGGCAAAGCTGGAGCAAACAAAGTGATAATACCGCTTCTTGTTCTGGCTCGGAGGGAGAGTTTAATTGGAAAGAGGCCTTAGAGTTGGTTAATAACTATACCTTTCCAGCAAGCGATGGCTATAGCGATTGGCGCCTACCGAACATCAAAGAATTGGCATCTTTGTTAGCATTAGATCGTGCTTATCCAAGCATTAATCTCACTATTTTTCCCAATACGTCAAATAGGTTGTATGTCACCTATTCGCCTAGTGCGGCTGGATCCAAGAAAATATGGTCAGTTGCTTTCGATTTTAGCGCTTATGAAGTTAGAGGTCGCAATGACGACATTCGTATTCGCTTGGTGCGCTTAGGTCGGTAATTTTTAGGGCATTAGCTCTGCACTTGTTCCCATGCTCCCTTTTTTCTGTCATTGCGAGAGAGCGTTTTTCAGCGACCGTGGTAATCTGTTGGGGAAATTCTGTCAGCGAATTAGCTAATCTTTACAAAAGGTCTCAGAATAGTTTCCACAATTCTCTGTCCTTATCACTTATCACTGATTATTTTCGATATTCATAGGGGAAGTTTTAGGAAGCTCTGTCTTTTCCGCCTCAAGTTGTTTTTCAATTTTATTTAAGCGATCGGCAAGTAGATTGATTGCTTCGGCTTCAGGGTTTGGATGATCGCAAGAAACGCCGTATGCCTCAAATTCTAATTTATCAGCAATTTTGCGTTTGGTCGCCTTATCAGCACCCACAGGTTGGGCAGGAATTCCCACAACAGTGGTACCTTCCTCAACATCTTTAAGCACCACCGAGTTTGAACCCACCCGAACATCTTCACCAAGCACAATAGGACCTAAAACCTTTGCCCCAGCTCCAATAATAACGCCTGATAATAAAGTGGGATGACGTTTGCCTTGGTTTAAGCTCGTACCACCCAAAGTAACGCCTTGATAAACAGTACAATCATTGGCTATTTCTGTGGTCTCTCCAATTACAATACCACAACCATGATCAATAAAAAAACGTTGCCCAATGGTTGCACCAGGGTGAATTTCAATTAAGGTAATAAAGCGTGAGATATAAGAAATAATAGCCGCTATAAAATTCAATTTTTTCCGCCAAAACCAATTTGCCACACGATACAGTGCAATTGCCTGAAAACCCGGATAGGTAAGAACAATTTGAATCGCCCCTATAATTTTTGATTGAGGAGCAGCCGGGTCTCTTTCCCGAATGCACTGTATTTCTTCTTTAAATCTATCGATTATCCTCATTATTTCTCCATAATTTTTATGCTAATTGTATTGCCTCATCATCATAAGACAAGTCTAATGCTTGGGTAATATACTGTAAATCATTCATCGCAACACTTAAACACGTAGAAGCCCCCGTTGCTGGAGCGATATTAAAAACTGCCAATGGTGTTTTTATTTTAGTTTCTCCAAAAATCAACTTACCTTCATCGTGATTAATCAACAATGGACGAGAACCACCAAAACCTTTAGCAAAAACCAAATGTTTCGGGCGTGCATCTGGAATAATTTTTTGCACTTGTTTAACAAAAAGCTGTTTGCCAATCAGTGGCATATCATAACAAGCATAGCGACGAATAATTGGGTTTTTAAGCAACGCTAATAGTGTTAAAGGGAATTTAGATTTTAATTGAATGCTATCCCAATAATCACGATACCCTCCCTTAACATAACGCTCCATTTTGGGAATGGGTAAAAGCGTTGGTCCAAAGCGAGTACGCCTGCCTTGCGTAATATCGGCATCCCCATGCACTGCGGCAAATGGCAAACCATCCTCTTGAATGGTATATACTTTGCCACGCAATGCCAAAGAAGAAAAATAAAAATTCCCACCAGCAGAGAGAAGTGAATACTCGGTTGCTAAACCTAATTTATGTGCAGTATGTAAACTATAAGCACCGGATGCCATTACCAAAAATTTGCAATGCACTTTTTCGGTAACATCATTTTTCATTATTGAGAGCGTGTACCCCTCGCTATTTTTTTGTACATCAATCAATTTTGCATCAAGCCAAATATCTCCTTTCACGCTGTTTTTAGCACACAATTCTTGCGATTGCTGAACAAAAGACTTTGCTAACAAACCATAATCAACAGCACTATAGCTTTCACTATAACCCATAGCGGCAATATTATCAGGGCGACGATTACCATTTTTATGTGCTACTTGCGGCTCAATCTCACGAATATCTTTCCATTCAAACCACTGCAACCGCGGAAAACCTTCTCTAAATTTTTGATAGCGTTGCTCCAATTGATCAATTTCTTTATCACCCACTGCCAACACCATTTTAGGCATACTCGAAATGACCTGTTCCCGATTCGGAAGCCCCATACAATACTGGCGTAAAGCTAATGACCCAGCGCGCAGCTTTAGTGCATGCTCGTAACCGTAATTTGTTTCAATCTCCCCTGCGTGCAATGTCTGTGAATTATTAGAGGCACGTGAATTCCCATTCGCTATTTCAGAACGTTTATCAATAAGCAACAAAGAAATATTCTGCACATATTTACTCAATGCATAATATAACGCCGTGCCACCAACACCAGCACCGACAATCGCTATATCAACTTTTTTTACCATAAATTCCTTAGTTTAATTTTAAAAAATCTCCCCTATAATTTTAACTTGAGGATAAGGCCTTTGCCAAATGCCCCTTACTAATTAATACAACCAAATGAACACCTCAAAACTACAAAACGTTAAGCACTACCTCCTTAACTTACAAAATAATTTTATTAATGAGTTTTCTAAAATAGAAAACTCACGAAATATAACTACCGACTCTTGGGAAAAGAGTGCACAAGAAAAATTATCGGGGAATGGTATTTCTATCTCCATTGAAGGCGATGAGATAGAAAAAGGAGGCGTTAACTTTTCTTATGTAAAAGGAAAAGCACTACCCTCCTCTGCTTCAAATTTACGCCAAGAATTTGATAAAAAACCCTTTCAAGCACTCGGCGTTTCAATCGTCATTCATCCCAAAAATCCTTGGGTGCCAACGGCTCATGCCAATGTTCGGCTCTTTAGCGTACATAATCACACCGAACAAGAAGATTTTGATAATAATACGTGGTGGTTTGGTGGCGGATTTGATCTAACCCCATACTACCCATTTGATAAAGACATTATCTACTGGCATCAACAAGCAAAAAAATGCTGCCAACCATACGGAGAGGAAGTTTACCCACTCTTTAAAAAACAATGCGATGATTATTTTTTCCTCAAACACCGCAATGAAACACGTGGTATTGGTGGTCTATTTTTTGATGACCTCAACCCCCAATCAAATTGGAGCTTCTCACAAGCCTTTGACTTTATTCAAAGCGTCGGCAATACCTTCTTAGAAAGCTACTTAACTCTATTCCAACGTCATCACAACAAACCCTACACAGAGCAACAAAGAGAATTTCAACTCTATCGCCGAGGTCGCTACGTTGAATTTAATTTACTCTATGACCGAGGCACTATTTTTGGCTTACAATCCGGCGGCAGAACCGAATCTATCCTAATGTCAATGCCCAAAGAAGCCCGCTGGGGATACCAATGGCAACCCCAACCCAACACCCCAGAAAGCCAACTGCAAGACTACCTCAAACCGCGCGATTGGGTAATATAACCATTGAATTTTACTGATTTATCTATATAATTTAAAACATAAGCACTATTAGTATAGCTTATTAAACACTAGTTATAGTTGATATATTAGTTAAACACTGTTATAGTTGGTAAGTTATTATGCTTTGTATAATTGCTATGGATTGTAAACATGTTTATGGTTTATGGCTTACATAGTGTAAGTTAATAGCTATAAGGATTACTATAGCTTATTAAAAACTGTTAGGTGCTTTATTATGCTACGTAGATGCCTAAGTGTTTTTTTAACAAAAATACTACAATACAGGGATACTGGTAGAGTAATGGTGTAGTAGATTTTTATCTACTCAGGTACACTGACATAAATTTAGGAGAAAATTAAAGGATATGAATCAAATAGAAAAAAATGTGAAGAGCCGTGTATCAACTTTAGAGTCATACGGTGGCGGTGGTTTTTAGAATCCCCATCATTTTATCAAAATTTCAAAAAAATAGTCAGCTTGTTTCTTGCTGGCTATTTTTTTTTGTCATTGTCCCTTAGAAATATATAAATACAATGAAAACTGATGCTCTCAACAAATAACACTTCTACAGATACAAATGTGAGTGGGCTTTTAATAGAAAGCTCAGCTGATTGGTTTGCTACAATCTTAACTTGGTTGACTGTAACTAATATCGCAATCATCATACAAGCTATTATCGCAGTTGCTATCATTCTTTCCGCCCGCTATGCTAAAAAAAGCATAGAAAGTTTTAAACAGGTAGAGAAGTTGAAGTTTAGTATGGTAGCTCTAAGAAAAATCAATAACACAGAAAATTATCTGAAAGTAAGTGGAATCCTCTCGATTCTTGAAGATAATAGAGAAGAACTAAATGGACAAACTTTGGCTGATAATTATTTCCGTGAAAAGAAAAATCAGGAACAACTTGAGCAAGCCATTACTGTAATCTCTTATCTCAATGACTTAGAAGATATGGCCATAGGCATTGAGCAAAATGTTTATGATGAATCAACAATTAAAAAGAGCATAGAGTTGCGAGTGATAAAAACTTACAAAGCCTCTGAAGTCTTTATCAAAACATGTCAAACTTATACAAAAGAAAACAATCTTTGGGGATATTTTGGCAAATTAGCTCAAAAGTGGGAAAAGGAAAAAAACACCTAACCCTAACCTAAAAATGTCATATTTAATAGAGATACCGATAATAGTCAATATACTTTAGTCTGTTTTTATTGAAAAAAAAATTTTTGGAACATTATATGCTTATTGAAGAAAAGACAACAAATGCATACTTCCTGGCAAACACCTAACCGTTCAAAAACTCAAGTAAAAAAAGCCGTTAAACAACTACTTGAAAATAATCTTTCCTCAAAGGATAAAGTAGAGCACCTAAACACTTTGGCAAACTTTCGCTCATCTCACAGTTACCCAATGCAATCTATGATTGGATACTTTAGACAGAAAGCCTTTGAAGTGGATAAAAAAGCTGTCGTAGTACGTAGGTTAAAACGAATTCCTTCCATTATCAATAAGCTTAAACGGTTTCCCAATATGCAAATTTCAACAATGGGAGATATCGGCGGTATTCGTATCATCACGAAAAATTTAGAAAATGTTTACACCATTAGAAACAAAATCATAGCAAGCAGAACACGTAATAAGTTATTGGGTGAAAAAAATTACTTAGAGGAGCCTAAATTCTCTGGTTATCGAGGCATTCATTTGATTTATGGTTACCAAGGTCAAAAAGAAGAATATAAAAGCTTTCGAGTAGAATTACAAATTCGTAGCAATATCCAACACGCTTGGGCTACTGCAGTTGAAATAGTAGGTACTTTTTTACAAGAAAACTTAAAGGCAAGTCAAGGTAATGATGACTGGTTAGCATTCTTTAAATTAGTGAGTCAAGGTTTTACTGACTTAGAAAAAAATGAAGAAATCAGCTCCTCCTACAAAAAAGATATTATCTTAAAAATTAATGACTTAAAGGTCTTTGATATACTATCCTCTTTTACTATTGCCGCTCGCCACACCGATCAAGCAGATGGATTCTATTTATTAACATTAGATATTGAAAATAGGCGTATTACTGCTCGCTACTTTACTCTCTCTTTTTTACAAGAGGCTCATGATGAATATCGACGGATGGAGCAAAAAATATCTGAAGATACGACAAAAGATGTCGTATTAGTATCAGCCAAATCGTTAGCAGACTTAAAAAAAGCTTATCCTAACTATTTTGCTGATACTCAATTATTTATACAAACATTAAATCAATTAACTAACTCTTAGGCTACCTCGCTAAATGATTAGCAAAAAGCAAATGCAATTCACTTTTTTGAACATTAAATCTGCCCCCTCACCCCAACCCTCTCCCTCAGGGAGAGGGAGCTTGTTTGTGCTTCTGCGTGGGAATGCTTATCGCATGCGTCCTCGCATGTGGGCAGACACATAGGTCTGCCCCTACTGAACAATGTCCTACCTTTTTCTATCATCCTGAACAATTTCCCAACCTGTCATCCTGAGGCTTGCCCTCAGAATCTCATGAGCCCAGCCTCACCTCATACTCCATAAAAAGAAACGAGTAATTCCCCTCCCGTGGAGGGGTGCCACGCAGTGGCGGGGTGGTTGCTTGTTTTCACGCAAGAGCGTTGGAACAAATAAGCTCCCTCTCCCTCAGGGAGAGGGAGCTTGTTTGTGCTGAACCATTAACCACTAATCATTAACCATTAACCATTAACCATTAACAATTAACCATTGACAATTAACCATTATTTTGTGGATTTTTCTTTTTTTACTTATTTTGTGGGGGCAAAGTTAAAAGTTCACACTCTGGCAAAGTAGAAAGTTCACACCTATAGTATAAACTTATCTCTTTTTATAAGTTAAAAGGAGGGGGAATGAAGGAGCTATTGGTGACAAAAAAGGCATTAGAAAGAGAGCGAGTATTAAAGCTGGTTTTATCGGGGAAATATACGCAAAGAGAAGCTGCGGAGGAATTGAATCTAAGTCGAAAAAGAGTGAATCAATTATTCAAAAAATATCAATTAATAGGATTAGAGGGACTGCTCTCAAAACGAATAGGTATGCCCAGCAATAATCGCTATAAAGAGGGTTTTCGGAATCAAGTCAAAAGGTTTATTAGTCAACCTATCTATGCGGACTTCAAGCCCACATTGTTGAGTGAAATATTATCGCAAGATTACGAAATTGTGTTATCAAAAGAAACCCTAAGGCAATGGATGATTGAATGGGGTTTATGGATAAGCAAAAGAACACGTCAAAAACCTATCCATTGTCGTAGAGCAAGGCGAAGCCAACGAGGCGAATTAGTTCAAATTGATGGCTCTCACCATGATTGGTTTGAAGGGCGTTGTGCCAAATGCTGTTTGATTGTTTTTATTGATGATGCCAGTGGACACATTATGGCACATTTTTCTCCCACAGAAACTGGTTTTGCCTACATGGCTTGTATTGAGAAATATATCAAACGTTACGGCATACCCAAGGCATTTTATCATGATAGAGCCAGTGTTTTTACCGTCACTGAAAGTATCGATCGCTATCAGCGAGTGGCACATACCCAATTGGGACGCGTATTTACTGAATTAGGCATTGAATCCATTAAAGCCTATAGTCCTCAAGCAAAAGGACGAGTTGAGAGAGCGAATGGGACACTGCAAGATCGTTTAGTCAAACAACTACGTTTAAAAGGCATCAACACAATTGACCAAGGAAACGTCTATTTAACAGAATTTATCGAACACTACAATCAAAAATTTGGCATTGATATTTCTGGTGATGTTCACCGAGATTGCCAAGACTGGAGCGACGAAAAATTGAAACACCTGATGACCTATCAAGAAACTCGCAGGATAGATAATGCTTTATGTTTGCAATATAAAAATACCTACTATCAAATTCAAAGCAAAGGAGGCGGACATCACCTAAAAGGCAAGCGGGTTAAGGTTATCACCTATCCGAATGGAACCATTAAACTTTACTTTGGCAACCATTATTTACAATACAAAACATATACCCGTGAGGGCATTCAAAAGATTGCTAATGAAAAAGACCTTAATGAGATAATGGATAAAATGACGTATTCTAGAAAGCTCTATCGACCGGATTTATCTCATCCTTGGAAACAAGGACTAAATGCACGCAACCGTCGTTTAGAAAAACAACAGACAGAGGCGGTTGTATGAAGGTTATAATCAGTATCATATTAGGGCATAAAATTAGTGCGCTCGGTTTTTGGGAAGGCACAGTTCGCGCAGTGAGCTCCGTTCGCTACGCTCACTATGCCCACTGCACGAACTGTGCCTTCCCAAAAACCGCAAAATCGAGGATAAAAAAAAGGAGGGTGTGAAGTTTCAACTTTGCTGAGGGGTGGGAACTTTTAACTTTGCTCTGACACTTTTTTTACTTATTTTACTTAAATAAATAATTTGTGCTATAATGATTTACATCACGTTTTTTATTTTGGAATTAAAAAAGACCATTAAAGACCATTTTTAAAATTTAAATTTTTGAACTCTACT
>CAKMZV010000047.1 GCA_929200535.1 uncultured Gammaproteobacteria bacterium | reverse complement strand
ACTATTGGGGAAAAGTCTGTAAAACAGAAGGCTCAGTAGGATCAGCAGGAAGCTCGACCAACACAGCAGGGCACTCCTGCACCGCCTTTTCAACAGTTTCTTCAAAAACCACTTTGATTCTTCCCCCAGATGTCCCAACCGGTGTTAAATTAACAGCGGATAGTGCTTCACAAATCACGGTATCGTGGACCGACAATGGGGCAACCTCCTATGAAATTTACCGCCACACAAGCAACAGCAATGCAGGTTTAACAGAGCTTGATAGACCAAGCACTGATGCGACAACTTATGTAAACAAAAATTTAACTCCAGACACACCCTATTACTACTGGGTAAAAGCCTGTAATGCAAATTCAGAAGGAGAAAAATCCTGCTCTGATTTTTCCCAAGTTGCCTCAACAATGACCTTGGATGTGTCTCCAAATGCCCCCCCAAAAATTACCGCTATTACCCTACGTGCGGATAGCACCTCACAAATAACGGTATCATGGACTACTAACAATGAGGCAACCTCCTATGAAATTTATCGCAATACAATAAATAACTTTGCCAATTTAAAATCCATTACCACGCTAACCAACACCTCCTATAAAGATACAGGTCTAACGGCTGATACGACTTACTACTATTGGATAAAAGCGTGTAAGAGAAATACAGAAGGAGGAGATGACTGCTCTGATTTTTCAAAAGTTACCTCAAAAACTACCCAGGTTGTTATTCCAAGTGCCCCAACCGGTGTTAGCTTAACAGCAGATAGTGCTTCACAAATAACGGTATCGTGGACCGGCAGTGGGGCTCACTCCTATGAAATTTACCGCAACACCAGCAATAGCAATGCAGGTTTAGAAGCCATTGCCACACCAACAAACGCCTCCTATAAAGATACAGGTCTAACGGCTGATACGACGTATTACTACTGGGTAAAAGCGTGTAATGCAAATACTTCTGGAAAAAGATGTTCTGATTTTTCTCAAGTTGCCTCAAAAGCCACCTTCGTTCCTCCCCCAAATGTCCCAACCGGTCTTCGCTTAACAGTGGATAGCGTCTCACAAATCACGGTACGGTGGAATAGTGATACTGGAGGAACAAATTTCTATGAAATTTACCGCAACACAAGCGACAACAATGCAGGTTTAACAGCCATTGGCAAACCCCTGGTAAATAGTGGTGATACATATATCGATAGTGGACTTATTTCAAACACCACATATTACTATTGGGTTAAAGCCTGCGGAACAGGGAATAATTGCTCTGCATTTTCAGAAACGGCATCCACAAAAACACATATAATGATTGTGAAACTCAACGACACGGGTATTACTTGGAGTGGTGCTTACGAAACAGGTAGCTCAACTGGCACGAATTGTTTATCTGACGACACTACTGGATTAGCCCCAGGCACTAAACAAGATTGCCATTATGGCAGAGATGCTCAAGCAGTGACGACGCCAAGCACACTCCCTAAAATAGGTAGAGGTGAAGCTGGCTTTGATTTTACCAAACTCAGTAGTGCCGGCACAGTATTGGCAATTCAAAAGCAAAGTTGGTCAAGTACTGGCACAGAAGCAGCAGGCACAAAATGGAGCTGTGTAAAAGATAATCACACCGGTTTAATTTGGGAGGTCAAAACCGATGATGGTGGCTTGGGCTTGCATGATAAAAACGATTTTTATAACTGGTACAACACCGATTCCGCCAGTAATGGTGGTGCGGTGGGCGATGCCGATGATGATGGCAATGTTTGCGAGGGTTATCAAAGTGGCGACTCGGCGACTTATTGCAACACCCAAGCCTTTGTGGCAAGAGTTAATCAAGCCACACTGTGTGGGGCAAGTGACTGGAGAATGCCTACTCGGCAAGAATTCCTTTCGATTACGCATTTTGGTCGCTTCAAACCCAGCATTGATAGCCACTATTTTCCGAATACGGTATCAGACTGGTTTTGGTCCTCCGTGCCCTATGCCAATAGTAGCGTCAATGCGTGGGCTGTCAGTTTCGGCTACGGCTATGATCGCAACGCCAGTCACGTCAGCGATTATCGTGTTCGCTTGGTGCGTGCGAGCCAGTAACTTTTTCAATTTACTCAATAATTTATCCAAAATAAAACAATGAAAATAGTAACCAATCAAAGTAAGCATAAAAAAAAGGGCATAGGTTTAATGGTCTTATTATTTGTAATGCCTCTTAATCCCATCGCTCAAACGACCAACTCGAAGATCATTAACCAATGGTCAGATAATCGCTACACCGTGCATAATAACGGCACAGCGACCGATGTTCGAACTGGCTTAATGTGGAAAATCTGTAGTGAGGGACAAACTTGGAGTGAAAGCAGTGGCACGCCAGCTTGCTCGGGCTCAGCCAGTACTTACACTTGGAAACAAGCCTTGGAAATTGTTAATAGCCATACTTTTGCTGGGCATAGCAACTGGCGAGTACCTAATCGTAATGAACTCATCTCATTGACGGCAGAAGATCGGTATCAACCTGCGATTAACTCAAATATTTTTCCGGCTACGCCACCATATTTTTTTTGGTCTTCCTCGCCCGATATTAATGATAGCGGCTATGCGTGGATGGTTTATTTCGAAAACGGCAATGATCTTGGCGACTTCCGCGGTACCAGAAGTAGTGTTCGCTTGGTGCGCTTAGGTCGGTAATTTTTAGGGTATTAGCCCTGTACTTGTTCCTTTTTTTGTCATTGTGAGGGAGCGTTGTTCAGCGACCCAATCTGTTGGGGCAATTTTGTCAGCGAATTAGCTAACCATGGTCTCAATCTTCAAGAGTATCTATTTTATAAAGCAGCGGTTTGGTAAGTGAAGAGAGAGAAGTTTTTGCTTTTCCAGAGGCATCAAAATTGTTTTTTGTAAGAAATTTTTTGAAGCATTTTTCAATCTCTACCCACTCACTATCAATTATTGCAAACCAGGCAGTATCTCGATTTCTGCCTTTAGTGATAGTCATTTGTCGGAATACTCCTTCATAAGAGAAGCCTAAGCGTTGAGCAGCACGGCGAGATTTGAGATTTAGGGCATTGCATTTCCATTCGTATCGTCTATAGCCATTATCAAAAACCCATTTCATCATAAGGTACATTGCCTCAGTTGCTTCGGTGGTATTTTGAATCAGTGGAGAAAAGTTAATATGCCCCACTTCAATTGAGCCATCGTTTGGATAAATTCTTAAATAACTTGCGATGCCAACGGCTTTTTTAAATTTTTTACTTATAATCGCAAAAAAGACGGGGTCATCATCCGCATCAAAAGAATCAATCCAATGACTATATTCGGCTATGTCGGCAAAAGGACCGTAGGGTAAATATGCCCAGTTGATATTTTCTTTATCTAAAGCATTTGCTTGAAAAAGCTCTTCGGCAAATAACTTTGATTTAAGTGGTTGTAAAGTGACCAAATCTCCCTCAAGTGAAATCCCTTTAGGGTGTGGAGGTGGTGAAAAATTTTCAATAAGTTTTCCTAATTTCATAAATGTCCTTTTTGCCGTTGATGATGATGGTAAAGTAACTTAACCATTATTAATAATCCATTAACAAGTGGAGCCTCAGAATAACAAACGGGGGACTCTAGCTCCCTCTCCCTCAGGGAGAGGCTATTAATGGTTAATTGTCAATGGTTAATGGTTCCCACGCTCCTGCGTGGGAACGCCTATCACATGTGGGCAGACACATAGGTCTGCCCCTACTGAACAATATCCTACCTTTTTCTTACTCATTCCCACGCTCCTGCGTGGGAATGCTTATCACATGCGTCCTCGCATGTGGGCAGACACGTAGGTCTGCCCCTACTGAACAATGTCATTCCTTTTTCTATCATCCTTATCTGTGTTCATCTGCGTAATCTGTGGATTATTTTTACCATTAACCACTAATCATTAACCATTAACAATTAACCATTAACAACTAACCATTAACCATTAACAATTAACCATTATCTCACTTTTTTAATTAATGTTTTTCCTAAATCACCTGTTGATTGGATAAATTTTTGGATAACGGGGCGGCTTGCCTTGACCCATTTTTTATGTTCGCTTTTGGTGAGTTCAATAACATTTATTTTGGATTGCAGTCTTTTAATGGTATTGCGTTCTTCTTGGTAGATGGTTTGGCGTAGTTTTTTTTCTACTTGGATAGCGGCTTGTAAAATAATTTTTTGGTGTTTTTGGGGTAGTTTTTCAAAAAAATCATTATTCATAATAGCAATAAATTCTATGGCACTATCGAATGATAGGGTCATATAGTCCATCACTTCGTAAAGTTTTCTTGATTCAACGGCTGAAACTCCAGTCATTCCAATATCAATAACGTTTTTGTTATAGGCGTTATATTGCTTTGAGCCTGGGATAAGCATAGGAATACCTTGGTAGGCTTCGATGCTCCAGCCTTGAATTTTGCCGTAAGTGCGTACTTTTTTGCCTTTTAAATTTTGGGGGAGACGAATGGGTTTGTGTTGGGATAGGTAGATATTGCGTCCGTATGCTTGCCACCATAATACTTTAGCGTTTCTTTTTTGAAGGATTTGTTTGTCTAAAAATTTACGCATTGATGAGTTAGGGGCAACTGCCATTTTCCAGTGTGCTTCATCTTTAAATAAAAAAGGTAGGCTAATAATTTCAACCGCAGGGATTTCATTTGCGAAATCACCTAAAAATGCAGAGCCAGCTTCAATAGCTCCTTCACCAACTGCTTTGGGTACTTCATTACCTTTGAAAAGGCTTGCCGAAGAAAAGAGCTTAATTTTTAGCTCTCCTTGTGATTTTTCTTCAATTATTTTTCCAAATTCTATCCAGTTTTTTGCCAGAGGGTGGCTTTCTGGTAATTGCAGAGTAACTTTTATAATTGTCGGCTGTGCATTGACATAGATAGCAAATAACATTAAGAAAATACCGATAATAAGGTGAGAGGTGTTTTTTTTCATATCATTAATTTTTTATAATCAAGTTTTTTTCAATTTTTTTAATAACTTCATAAGCCTATCATTTATTCCCATTCAATAGTGGCTGGAGGCTTGCCAGAAATATCATAGACTACTCTTGAAATTTGGGTAATTTCATTAACAATTCTATTGCTAATAGTATCCAAAAGTTGGTAGGGTAGGTGCGCCCAGTGGGCAGTCATAAAATCGATGGTTTGTACGGCTCGCAGTGCAATTACCCATTGATAGCGGCGATAATCTCCAACTACTCCTACTGATTTTATTGGCAGAAATACGCAGAAAGCTTGGGAGACTTTATTGTACCAGTCAGCTCGGCGTAGTTCTTCAATAAAAATCGCATCGGCTTGGCGCAAAATTTCAGCTTTTTCATTATTTATTTCACCCAAAATACGAACGCCCAGCCCAGGACCGGGGAAAGGATGGCGGTTAATCAATGCACTGGCAATGCCTAAATGTGTTCCTAATTGGCGCACTTCATCTTTAAAAAGTTTGCGTAGTGGTTCGATAATTTTAAGGTTCATTTTTTCAGGTAAACCGCCCACATTATGATGCGATTTAATTACTTTACCACTTTGCTCGCCTGCGGATTCAATCACATCGGAGTAAATTGTTCCTTGGGCTAACCAGCAAGCATCAAGATTTTTTTTGGCAAATTCTTCAAATACCTCGATAAAGCATTGCCCGATAATTTTTCGTTTTTGTTCGGGGTCTGCAATGTCTTTGAGGGCGAACATAAATTTTTTGCTGGCATCAACGCAGTGTAAGTTAATTCCTAACTCTTGTTTGAAAGTTTTTTTGACTTGTTCGGCTTCGTTTAATCTGAGCAATCCATTATCAATAAAAACGCAGTGTAATTGCTCACCAATCGCTTGGTGTAGTAGCATAGCGGCGACTGAGGAATCTACCCCACCCGATAGCCCAAGAATAACCTTTTCTTGTCCAATTGTCTGGCGAATAGTGCGGATGGTTTGGTTGGAAATTTGTGGCATTTTCCATTCGCCTTTGGCTTGGCAAATAGTATTTACAAAGCGTTCAATAATTGCTTGTCCTTGTTTGCTGTGCGTTACTTCGGGGTGAAATTGCAAAGCATAAATAAACTTTTCTTCATTTGCCATACCAGCAAATGGACAGTTATTACTGGATGCCATTTTTTTAAATGAAGGGGGTAGTTCGGTAACTTGATCGCCGTGGCTCATCCATACATCAAGCAAGTTATGCCCTTGTTGATTTATTTCATCTTGAATATCTTGTAGTAATTTAGTATGCCCATGGGCACGTACTTGAGCATAGCCAAATTCGTGTTTTTCCGTTGCTTGTACGGTGCCACCGAAGTAGGTTGCTAATGCTTGCATTCCATAACAAATTCCTAAGATGGGGGTGTGGTGTTGTAGATTATATTGAATGACCCATTCAGGAATTGTAGGGGAGTTTTCGGTAAAGGCGGAATTGGGTCCTCCTGAGAGGATAATTCCTTTTAGAGTTAAGGTGGCGTTGAGATTTTCAGGTTCGTTGTTGGGGGAGGTTTTGGTATAAGGTTGTACAATGCAATAACTCCCTGCCTCGCGGACTCTTCTTGCAATTAATTGTGTATATTGACTGCCAAAATCAATAACGATGAAATAATCAAGATTTTTTTTTTCAGAACTACTCGACATCATACTCGATAGTTAGGTGCCTCTTTGGTGATGGAAACGTCGTGAACATGACTTTCAATCATACCAGCATGGGTGAGTTGTATCATTTTAACTTGTGTTTTTAATTTTTCAATAGAGGCACAACCGGTATAACCCATACAGGCTTGCAGACCACCCAGTAGTTGATGAATAACCGGATGTACAGAGCCTTTATAAGGAACTCGACCTTCAATGCCCTCAGGGACAAGTTTGCTACTTTCTGTGCCACTTTGAGAATAACGATCTGCCGACCCGTATTTATCTGACATTGCTCCCATAGAGCCCATTCCGCGATAGACTTTATACGGTCTCCCTTGGTAATATTCAATTTCACCGGGCGCCTCTTCAGTGCCAGCAAATAAGCTACCAATCATCACCGCATCTGCTCCAGCAACAATCGCTTTGCCAATATCTCCAGAGAAACGAATGCCTCCGTCAGCAATAATGCCTACTTGGCGTCCCTCGAGAGCTTGGGCGATTTGCTGAATGGCTGTAATCTGCGGAAAACCTACGCCAGCGACGATTCTGGTAGTGCAAATCGAACCGGGACCAATACCAACTTTAACGGCATTAGCACCAGCATCAACTAACGCTAAGGCTGCCTCAGCCGTAGCAATATTACCAGCAATAACTTGAGTTTTTTGGCAACAATTTTTAACTCGTTTGATTTGCTCTATAACGCCTTGGGAATGCCCGTGAGCGGTATCAATGACTAATACATCAACACCAGCTTCAATCAGTGCTTGGTAGCGACTATCGCCAACTCCAATCGCTGCTCCAACGCGTAAATGTCCATATTGATCTCGACAAGATGATGGAAATCTTTCAGATTGCTCTATATCCTTCACTGTGATCATCCCAGTGAGAGAAAAATCCTCTAAATTATTGACTACTAATAGACGCTCAATACGGTGTTTATGCAATAATTGCCTTTGTGTTTCAGGGGTTGATTTATCTTCTTCGACAACAATCAGTTTATCACGTATTGTCATTACCTCAGTAATGGGTATTTGTTGATCTTCCACATAGCGCAAATCACGTTTGGTAACAATTCCAATCAACGTATTATCTTGAATAACCGGGAAGCCAGATATCCCCTTGCTATGGGCAAGGTCTAAAGCCTGCCTAACGGTACGATCTGGGGATAGGGTGATAGGTTCAGAAATAACGCCACTCTCAAATTTTTTGACTCGCTTTACTTGTTCGGTTTGTTGTTCAACGCTCAAGTTTTTATGAATAATGCCAACGCCCCCTTCGTGAGCTATGGCAATTGCCATCTGAGCTGTTGTTACCGTGTCCATCGCCGCAGAAATCAGCGGTGTATTTAACTCAATAGTTGGCGTTAAACGAGTTTTTAGGCTAACTTGATGTGGTAGAAAATCTGCGTATGCAGGAACCAATAGGACATCATCAAAAGTCAATGCTTGAGATATTGAAGATTTTCCTTGTGAGAGTTTATTTTCTTTATTTTCGTGTCTTTTCATCTTTATAATTTTACACGAATTTGGTGTTGCAGCTTAGGTAGTAACGAGCTTAGCTGATTGAAGTGATAATACTTTATGCATTTTATTGGCTAAGGTCTCATCGTGAGTATTGAGGAGTACGCTCATTCCATAGGCGGTATTGAATTCTATGATGAGTTCGATAATTTTTTTTGCGTTATGATGATCCAAATTACCGGTTGGCTCATCTGCCAATAAGCACAGGGGCTTATTAATAACAGCCCGCGCAATGGCAACTCTTTGCCTCTCGCCTCCAGAGAGCTTTGCTGGTTTATGATGTTCTCTGGTAGATAGCCCAACTTCTTGCAGTATTTTTTTACCACGATCTAATGCTTCTGAACGATTTATTCCAGCAATAAATAGTGGCATACTGACATTTTCTAAGGCACTTATTTCAGGGATAAGATGATGAAATTGATAAACAAACCCAAGTTTTTGATTACGTAATTTGCTAAGTTCATTATCACTTATTTTATTAGGATTTGCTCCATCTATAAACACCTCGCCTTGAGTGGGTTTATCAAGACCACCAAGAAGTTGCAAAAGTGTGGTTTTTCCAGAACCTGAGGCACCTGTGATGGCAATCATTTCCGCAGGCTTGATACAAAGATTAATATCTTGCAATACTGATATAGGCATCCCACTTGCATCGTTATAGATGCGGTGTAAATTTTGACATTGGATTACAAAATTTTCTTGTTGCGAGTTTTGTGTTGTTTTTTCTAACATTTGGGTAACATATTTTTTTATAAAATCAGTAAAGTTGCTAAACCTAAAAAAGAGAAAAACCCAACCACGTCAGTAATTGTTGTTAGCACGACGCCCCCTGAAATAGCAGGGTCAATACCAAAACGATGCATTACGATGGGTACAACTACTCCTGAAGAGGTTGCTACAATAAGATTAATAAATATAGCAATCGCAATGGTTATGCTAAGAATAGGGATTTGAAACCAAAGTTCAGCAACACAGCCAATCATTATTGCCCAAAGTAAACCATTGAGCACTCCAATACCTATTTCCTTACGCAAAATCCATAATTTGTTGCCTTTATGTAATTGTCCAAGAGCAATGGAACGGATAATAACACTAAGGGTTTGAGTGCCTGCAATGCCTCCCATACTTGCGACAACAGGCATTAGTACCGCAAGTGCCACCATTTTATCAATTACCTCCTGAAATCCCATTATTACCCATGAGGCAATTAGTGCAGTAATTAGGTTGATTCCTAACCATAATGCTCTGAATTTACTACTTTTTAGAACAGGAGAAAATGCCTCCTCATTTGTTGTACCTGCCATTTTAAGCAGTGTATCTTGATTTGAGTCACGTAAAAAATCTACAATATCATCAATCGTAATACGCCCTAATAAGGTATTTTTATCATCAACCACTGCCAGACTAATAAGATTTAATTTTGCAAAAATTTCAGAGGCCTCTTGTGCACTTGTATTAGCAGAAATAGAATCCCCACTTTCTAAAATATCCTCAATCATTGTGTCGTCATCATTAGTGAGCAGGGAGGTAATCATAAGCTGTCCGCGATAAATTCCTTTTCTATCGGTAACAAAGAGTTTATTAGTTGACTCAGGAATAGTACCCAATTTATGGAGATATCGAAGCACCACTTTAACACTCACATCAGCACGCACCGCAATAAGGTCTAAATCCATTAGCCCACCAGCAACATCTTCTGGATAATAAAGCACAGTTTCGAGGCGTTTGCGGCGCTCCAAGTCCATCGCCTGCAAAATTTCTTCTGTACGATCTGGAATATCTTGAATAAGATCGGCTTGTTCGTCCTCATCTAAAGTGCTTAAAGCAGAGACGACTTCCGCAGTTTCCATTTCTCCCAGCAGGGAAGCTCGAATATTATCATCTAACTCATTTAAGACTTCACCACTAAGACTTTCAGGCACAACCTCCCAAACCTGCTCACGTTTATTTTGAGGTAGAGCAGAAAGTAGCAGAGCAATATCGGCTGGGTGATGCTCCTCCAGCATAAGAGTCAACCTTGGCAGGTTATTTAACTCAATTAACTGTTGTGTTTGATGAAGTAATACTTCATTGTTACGATCAGTTTTTTGCATAGATTAAAGCACCTTTTGTTAATTGTTAATGGTCAATTGTCAATGGTTAATTGTTTACTCATTCCCACGTAGGAGCACAAACAAGCTCCCTCTCCCTGAGGGAGAGGGCTGGGGTGAGGGGGGTACTAATGGTTAATTGTTAATTGTCAATGGTTAATGATTAGTGGTTAATGGTTCAGCACAATCAAGCTCCCTCTCCCTCAGGGAGAGGGAGCTTATTTGTGCTCCTACGTGGGAATGAGTCAATGGTTAGTTGTTAATGGTTAGTTGTTAATGGTTAGTTGTTAATGGTTAATTGTTAATGGTTAATTGTCAATGGTTAATTGTCAATGGTTAATGATTCCCACGCAGGAGCGTGGGAATGAGTAAGCCCCCTCACCCCAGCCCTCTCCCTCAGGGAGAGGGAGCCTACTCGTTCCCAAGCTCCAGTGCGTGAAAACAAGCAACCACCCCGCCACTTCGTGGCACCCCTCCACTGGAGGGG
>CAKMZV010000046.1 GCA_929200535.1 uncultured Gammaproteobacteria bacterium | reverse complement strand
GTAGGTGCATATACGCATAATTTGATATGGTTCAAAAAATAAGGTTCAAAAATTAGCCCGAGGCAAAAATGGTTTGTTTATTCCAAATAAAAAACACACTGTACAGTTAAAATTATTATAGCATATTAAGTATAAGTAAAAAAAATATTATAACATATAGGAGACCTTTGCACAAAAGATATGACAAGTAAAAAAGCAAAAAACCGCAGAAAAAATCCGCAGAATAGTTAATAATGGTTAGTTGTTAATGGATTGTTAATATTTTACATATATCAAAAAATAGAAAATCTAAACCCTTTATCTACACCCTTTAGATGATAAATAGCCTATAATGAGAGTATTAAATGTTTAAGGTTCTTTAAATAAAAATAGTCCAAACCAAAATAATAGTGAATACCCTCAAACTCAAACGAAAAAAAATTATTAAAATTTTTTCTGCTATAATATTGTCATTATTTAGCTTTCAAGCCTTAGCAGGAAATGGTCTATGTGCTGAAATAGAGCAAATAAATCTTCAATATTTTGATGAAAGTACGGGGATGATATGGCACCCTACTAAAAAACATTGGTTAGTATGGGAGAAAAAAGGAAATATACATCTGCTTAATAGTAAGTCAGGAAATAGTTCCCAAGTAGGTGAGTTAAAAACAAAGTTAGATACAAGAGGAGACGGGGGGTTGATAGCAATGGCAATACACCCTAAATATCCTGCTACCCCTTATATCTATATCACTCGTACTGTCTTTGCAGAAAATAATCGTAGCTTAGTTCTTGAGAAGTATGTATTGGACGGTTATGATATTAAGTATCAATCCAAACGAGAATTACTCAAAGTGTCGATGCTTGGCACACAAAATACAGGTGGGCATATCGCTTTTGATAGTTTTAATAATCTTTTTCTTTCTCTTGGAGATAGCAGAGATCAAGAAGATAATACCCCCGCCAGTAGCGTAAATTCTCAAACAATGCTCGGTAGTTTATTACGTTTAGATGTTTCAACTTATGATGATAAAGCAGTTGCTGCAGTCAATAACCCATTTACTGAGTTATTAGATGGGGCGAAAGAAGTCTATGCTTTTGGCTTTAAAAATCCCGCTCGCTTCAGTATTGATTCATTAACAAATGAGCTTTGGCTTAGTGATTCTGGCAGACAAATTGCTGGTGAAATCAATTTTATATTACCCAAACATTTTTATGGATGGAACTGCTTAGATGGAAGAGCTCTAAGAATTTCTAAAGATAATGAATGTGTAGCAGCATCCATATTCCAGAAAGGTGAGCCTGTTTTTGAATATTCGCATAAACACGGCGTCCAATCTATTGGAGGATATGTTTATCGTGGAAAGAAAAATAATGCTTGGTATGGGAGATATTTCTTTGCCGATTATGGTAGTGGAAAAATTTGGAGCGCAATTCCTTCTAAAAATAATCGATTTAATCGAGTTACTTTAGCCTATTCTGGTCACATAATCCCAATCTCTTTTGCCGTTGATGGTAACAAAGAACTTTATCTTATTGATTATCAAGGAAAAATCTTTAGTTTGCAGAGTCGTTCCTGCAAAACACCTCAAAACCCTTTGAGAAGATAATTTGAGACCTTTCCCCTTAATTAAAAAAAAATTAGAGGGAAAGAAATCAGTATCTATTTTCTTGCTTTTCCATTATTTTCTTAGCTTGGATACATAAATCGGAGATTGGTCTTGCATCAAGACGCTCAACTCCAATTTCATCACCTGTCTCTTTACAGTATCCATAGTTGCCAAACTCAATTCGCATTAGTGCATCATCAATTTTTTTAAGCAGTTTATGTTCCCTATCTCGAGTTCTTAACTCAACGCTTAAATTGTGCTCTTGGCTCGCTCGGTCTAAAATATCCGTGGTTTGCTTTTCCTCTTCTTTTAGTGTCTGGATTGTTTCTTCTATTTCACTGTGAATGAGCTTTTTCCAAGCAATGAGTTTATTTTTAAAATGCTCGATTTGCCTGCAATTCATATACGGTTCATCTGCTTGAGCTTGATAGTTAGGCAAATCTTCTAAATGTTTTATAATGTCCATTTTTTATTTAACACAATAAAATTATTTTTGGGTTAAAGCACAAGTAACTATTGGGTATGAGTGATGAAGATTTTTTAATTTTTTAAACCGATGTTGAAAATATATATTACAGCACCAATCTATCCCACCTTACTTTATCTATCTTCGACTAATTTTTTACCTTTATGCCAAGGCATCATTTTGCGTAACCCTGCACCCACTTTTTCAATAGGATGCTGTTTAAAATTTTCACGAATTTTATTTAGATTCACACAACCATTCTTATTCTCCTCCATCCATTCACGTGCAAACTCGCCACTCTGAATTTCTTTAAGAATTTTACGCATTTCTTCTTTAGTCTGCTCATTGACTAAGCGTTTACCACGAGAAACATCACCATATTCAGCTGTGTTTGAAATTGAATAACGCATATTAGCAATACCACCTTCATACATTAAGTCAACAATCAATTTAAGCTCGTGTAAACATTCAAAATATGCCATTTCAGGTTCATAACCAGCTTCAACTAAAACTTCAAAGCCTGCCACAACTAACGCCATAGAACCACCACAGAGTACGCTTTGTTCACCAAAAAGATCGGTCTCTGTTTCTTGACGAAAGTCTGTTTCAATAATACCTGTCTTACCACCACCAATAGCGGCAGCATATGATAGAGCAACTTCTTTAGCTTTGCCAGAAGTATCTTGGCTAATAGCGATTAGTGTTGGTACTCCGGAACCTTTTAAATATTGATCCCTAACAGTATGTCCTGGTCCCTTAGGGGCAATCATAATGCAGTCACAGTCTTCTTTGGGCTTAATAAAGCCAAAATGAACATTGAAGCCATGGGCAAAGGCAATAGTTGAGCCTGGTTTTAAATTTGGTTGTATATCGTTAGCATATACTTCTGCTTGTAACTCATCTGGCAGGAGTATCATAATAAGGTCTGCATCTGAGGTAGCTTGTGCTGGTGTTTTTACCACAAAGCCGGCTTTTTCAGCCTTTTCCCACGAGGCAGAACCCTGCCGTAAACCAATAATCACATTAACCCCAGATTCTTTCAAATTCAGTGCATGTGCATGCCCTTGAGAACCATAACCTAAAACGGCTACTTTTTTTGCTTGAATAATTGATAAATCAGCGTCTTGATCATAATGTACTGTAATACTCATAAATATCTCCTCAGTTCAGTTAAATTTAAATTTTTAATGCTCTGTTGCCACGCAGCACACCTACTGCTCCTGTGCGGACAACTTCAATAATCATATTTGGACTTATAGCCTCTAAAAAAGCATCAATCTTTTGGCAAGTTCCTACCAGTTGAATCACATAAACTTCATTGCTAACATCAACAATAGTCCCTCTAAATATATTGACAAGATTAAGTACTTCACTCTTAATCTCAGCTTTAGTAATACTTACTTTAACTAACATAAAATCTCGTTCAATGTGCGATGAGTGCGTTACATCAATCACCTTAACCACATCAATGAGTTTATTTAATTGCTTAGTTACTTGGTCTAATTTATCTGCTGCTATGTTAGTCGATAAAGTTAAACGTGATAGGCTATCATCATCTGTTGGGGCTACCGATAAACTTTCAATATTAAAATTGCGAGCAGAAAATAATCCGACTACTCTTGAAAGAGCTCCCGGTTGATTTTCCATCAAAATTGATAAAATATGTCTTTGATTTTCTTTCATTTTTTCTTATAAATTCTTGTTCTTAAGCGCTATAGAGGTAGTTTAGTACCTATAAAAGAATCATCTCATCTTGCCCTGCTCCTGCGGCAATCATTGGATACACATTTTCACTTTGATCAGTAATAATATCCATAAAAACCAATTTATCTTTCATTGCAAAAGCCTCTTTCATCATTGGCTCTAAGTCTTCTGGTTTTTCCACTAAGAGACCTACGTGCCCATAAGATTCTACCAACTTAACAAAGTCTGGTAATGAGTCCATATAAGACATAGAATAACGCTTATCATAGAAAAATTCTTGCCACTGACGAACCATTCCAAGATAGCGATTATTTAAATTGATTATCTTTACTGGTACTTGATATTGAGAACAGGTCGAAAGTTCTTGCAGCATCATTTGGATACTGCCTTCACCTGTAACGCACGCAACATCAGCATCAGGAAAAGCCTGCTTAACTCCCATTGCGGCAGGAAAACCAAAGCCCATCGTACCAAGACCACCCGAGTTAATCCAACGGCGAGGTTTATCAAAGAGATAGTATTGAGCTGCCCACATTTGGTGTTGTCCGACATCTGAAGTTATATAAGCATCCCCATTGGTAACTTTGTAGAGGGTTTCTATCGCCTGTTGAGGTTTAATAACGGTATCACTTTTTTTGTATTTTAAGCAATCTACTGCACGCCATTCATCAATCTGCTTCCACCAATCACTAATATCGTGTTTAGGCTTTAATTTTTGTGTTTTTAACTCATTATTAATCTTTGTTAATACCTCTTTCACATCACCAACAATTGGAATAGCTGCCTCAATATTTTTTGAAATACTTGAGGGATCGATATCAATATGAATAATATGGGCATACGGGCAAAAACGCTCTAAGTTACCTGTCACACGATCATCAAAGCGTGCCCCAATAGCAATTAATACATCACAATTGTGCATTCCAAGATTCGCTTCATAAGTGCCGTGCATACCAAGCATACCAACAAATTGCTTATCCGTAGCTGGATAGGCTCCCAAACCCATTAAGGTATTGGTAATAGGATAACCCAGTAAACGTGTAAATTCAGTAAGCTGCTCACTGGCATTGCTAAGAACAACGCCACCACCCGTGTAAATCATTGGCTTTTTGGCTTGTAATATCGCCTCTATTGCCTTATTAATTTGCCCTGAGTGTCCTTTAACGACTGGCGTAAAGGAACGCATATTAACTGTTTTAGGATATTTAAAATGTGTTTTTTGGGCAGTAACATCCTTGGGAATATCAATAACAACAGGACCCGGTCTGCCTTGGGTTGCGACATAAAAAGCCTGCTTGATGGTTGTGGCAAGATTGGCAACATCTTTAACCAGAAAGTTATGCTTAACCACTGGACGACTTACCCCTATCATATCGACCTCCTGAAAGGCATCATTACCAATCATTTCACAAGGTACTTGCCCACTTATCACCACCATAGGAATTGAATCCATATGAGCTGTTGCAATACCAGTAATCGCATTAGTCGCACCAGGACCAGAGGTTACCAAAACAATGCCCGGCTTACCAGTAGCACGAGCATAACCATCAGCAGCGTGAACTGCTGCTTGCTCATGCCGTACTAAAATATGGTTGATTTTTTGTTGGTTGTAGAGGGCATCATATATATGCAAAACAGCACCCCCAGGATAACCATATAAAGTCTCAACCCCTTCTTTTTTTAGTGATTCAATCACTATTTCAGCACCCGTTAATTCCAATTCCACTCCTTTAAAATTTAAAATATAAAATAATTAAAATGGTTTAATTATGAAAGTATCGCAGAATAAGAATTACGCAACGGGTAAATTGCTTTCTTAACATACGCCACCCTCAAAGTGATTGGATAAATCAAAAATATCATTTTTTGGACACTTTTATTAAGTTTAGTCGTAAAAAAAAATACCTTAATCTATCAATTATACTCCTAATTACACATTACCCTTATTACAGCAATACAGTTTCAAACACCTCGGCAGCACTTAGTTGTCCGCTTTCACTATATAAAAAAGTTCCTATGTCTTTACCTGCCAAAACCTCCTCTATACCTACTTGGTTTTTACCATCAAAAATGACAGTGTGAGTACCACCAATAGCAGCTTGGCGAGCAGCTAATACTTTAGTGTACATCCCTCCACTACCCAACTTGCCGCCTTCTGTTGTTGCCATCTTTAGTAAAGAATCCTCCATAGCTGAGATGTTTTTAATTAACGTTGCATCTGAGTCGATACGAGGGTTTGCAGTAAATAAACCTTCCTGATCGGTCATAATAAGTAAAACATCTGCTGAAATAAGATTAGCCGACAAAGCAGCAAGACAATCATTATCCCCAAAGCGTATTTCATCATCAGCCACCACATCATTCTCATTTATAATAGGCACTACCTGCATTTTTAACAAGCGATTAATGGTATTACTGGCATTACAATAACGTCTATAGTTTTTCTTATCATCATGCGTCAATAATATTTGTGCTGAGTGATTACCAAAACTCTCAAAACAGGTTTCATATTCCTGCACTAAGCTCATTTGCCCAAGTGCTGCCAACGCTTGTAATTCGCTTAATTCTTGAGGTCTTTCATCCACTTTCATCACTGCCATTCCTGCCGCAATAGCACCTGATGAAACAATTGCCACTTCCTTACCTTCCTTCAATAGATAGCTACTTATTTTAGCAAGGCGATTAACTGTCTCTACATTAACCCCTGTTTCACCATCGGTAATCAAAGCACTGCCAACTTTAATCACTATACGATTGGCATCACACAATACTGAACGATTAATCGCTTTTAAATTATCACTATTTTGCATTTCACTCTTCTACACTAAAATTGTCCACCACAGAAAGCACCAAATCATCCACGCCTGCTCCATCTTGAGCACTAATACACAATAATTTTTGAGGCGTGAATTTATCTTGTATAAGTTTTTTAAGATTAGCTAACTGCTCATCATCAATCAAATCAATCTTATTAATTACAATCCAACATTCCTTTTCAACAAGTCCCTCAAAAGAAACAACCTCTTTATACACTTTCTCAATATTCTTAATTGGATCACTACCATCAATAGGCAAGCAGTCCACAAGGTGCAATAGCATTTTTGTTCGTCTTACGTGCCTTAAAAATTGCAATCCTAAGCCCGCACCAAGATGAGCCCCTTCAATAATCCCAGGAATATCAGCAACCAGAAAACTAACACCGGGGAATGGCTCGACCATACCCAATTGAGGCTCTAAAGTGGTAAAAGGATAATCAGCAACTTTAGGCGTTGCGTTAGAAATTTTTCTTAACAGACTTGATTTTCCAGCATTCGGCAAACCTAATAATCCAATATCTGCGAGTATTGATAACTCTAAACGAAGCATTAGACTATCACCGACCTTGCCAAGTGTGCACTGCCTGGGAGTTTGGTTAGTGCTACTTTTAAAGCGTGTGTTACCCACTCCTGGCCTTCCCCCTTGAGCAACTAATAAGCGTTGCTCTGATTGCAACAACTCTCCAATCAAATAATTTTGTTCACTATCAAAAACCTGCGTACCAATGGGCACGTTAATAACTAAGTTTTCCCCTTGACTGCCTGTTTTATTACGCCCTTCACCGGCACTCCCATTTTCAGCCTGAAAAACACGTTGATAACGAAAATTGACTAATGTATTCAAAGAATTATCGGCAACCACAATAATATCCCCTCCTTTGCCTCCATCACCTCCATCTGGACCGCCTCTGGGAACATATTTTTCTCTTCTAAAGCTAACAATACCATTGCCACCTTTACCGGCAGCAACTTTTATTTCAGCTTCATCAACAAATTTCATATTTTTTGAGAGATTTTTTTACCTATGAATCACTTTGTAAAAAGTGCAAACAAAAACGCCGAACGTATTGTTCGGCGTTTTTGAAATATTCTTAGCTAAATTTTTAAGACACTTCTTGCTCCAACACCGAAACGTAACTACGCAAGTTAGGACCTTTACGCAAAAATGCCACCACACCAGATTTTGTTGCAAAAAGAGTATCGTCTTTACCTTTTGATACATTATCTCCAGCGTGAAAACGGGTGCCTCTTTGCCTTACCAAAATATTCCCAGCGGAGACTACTTGCCCACCGAAGCGTTTAACACCTAATCGTTGAGCATTTGAATCTCTACCATTACGACTACTACCTGCTGCTTTTTTATGTGCCATAATTAAACTCGTTTAATTTTTAAATTATTACTCTTCTTTTTTGGAAGCTGTAGATTTACTAACTTTTTTTGGGCTGGCTGTACTTTTTTTAGGGGTCGCCTTTGTTGTTTTTTTAGCCACTACTTTTTCTTCTTTTTTCTTTGGCGGAGCTGCCTTTTTAGGTTTGCTTTCTTTGGTTTTTTCTTGCTTTGAACCCGGAGTTAAAATATCATCAATTTTCAACTCTGTGTAATACTGCCTGTGTCCTTGTTTAAGGCGGGAATCTTTACGACGACGAAACTTAATAACCGTAATTTTTTTCTCACGCCCAACAGAAACAACACTCGCTTTAACTTTTACTCCATCCAAAAATGGAGACCCAAGCAAAACCTTACTACCATCAGATGTCATCAAAACCTGGTCTAACTCTATTGATTGACCAACCTCAGCTTGTAGGCTCTCTACACGTATAGAATCTCCTTTAGAGACTTTATATTGTTTTCCACCAGTTTTAATAATTGCGTACATTCACTAAAAAAATCTTATAAATCCGTTATTTAAATCCGTTTTTTCTTACTTCAGTCAAAACACAAGACTCTAACAAAAAACTTTAATCAAAGGGTTAATTATAGCACATAACCCCTATCACTCAAACTTAAGAAATAAAATTCCCCAGCTTATCCGAGCGAAATGGGTTGCGTAATTTCTTTAAAGCCTTTGATTCAATCTGCCTAATACGTTCACGAGTCAATTCAAAACGTTTACCAACATCTTCTAAAGTGAACTCTATTCCCGTATTCACACCATAGCGTGCCATTAATACATCACGCTCCCTCTTACTTAAATCTTTTAAAAGATTATTCAAAGTATCCTTCAGACTAGATTCTTCAGTTTCTGACAATGGTGCTGCCAAATTATTATCTGCAATGAAATCACCTAATGAAGACTCATCATCATCCCCAACTGGTGCATCAATTGAACTCGGCTCCAAAGAAATTTTCATAATCTGCTGCACCTTAACCACCGAAATTTCCATCGCTTCTGCTAATTCTTGCACCTCTGGAGTGCGTTTTTTCTCCTGTAATAATTGGCGTTGCAACTTCTTCAATCGATTAATGGTTTCAATCATATGCACAGGCACCCTAACCGTTCTTGCTTGATCAGCAATTGAACGAGTGATTGCCTGTCTAATCCACCATGTCGCATACGTGGAAAATTTAAAACCTCTTCTAAACTCATACTTATCAACCGCTTTCATTAAGCCTATATTACCCTCTTGAATAACATCTAAGAACGGCAAGCCACGATTACTATATTTTTTAGCAATCGAAACAACCAAACGTAAATTTGATTCAATCATCAAATCTTTTGTTTCCTGTACTGCTTTCTTAATAGTAAAGATGTTCTTTTGTAAACCCTTTAAATCCAAAATTGAAAGACGAAGTTTTTTAGCTATCAATACCAATGCTTCCTTACCATAATCTAAATAATTCATAAAATATGTGTACTGCGGATGAGAAGTATCACAAAGTTTTTTCAACTCATCAACCCAATCCCCATCCTCCTTAGAAGCCTTGTAAACGTTATAAATTTGCTCTTGAGTAAAGCGGAACTTATCTATAAAAATATCACGTAGCATTTTCTCTTGATCCATCACCAATTGATGATTTTTTTTGATATCCTCAGTAACCAATGTAATAAATAAATTAGCCGGACGAATTTTAGACAAGATTTTAATTTGCTCCTTCCAATCGTTTGCATTTTCAAGCATTTCCTTAACTTCTTTAAGGGCAGGAAAAGTCATACTTTCAACGCGAATAAAATCCCCCTCAGCTTCACTCATTTTTTTCAAAAACTCCTCATCAGTGATCGCATCATCTTGTGGCAAGCTAAAACCGATAGCTAATTCGTTTACTTTGTGAGGTTGTTTTTCAATAGTCGCATAATGTTGATAAAACAACTCAATAGTCCGAGGATAACTGTAAATTAAAAAATACAATTCCTTTTTATACCGTTCTAATGAACGAGCAATTTTAATCTCATTGATTCGCTCCAATAAAGCATTATCCGACATTTCACGCATATACAAGCGAGTTGGATCACTTGTCCGCCCAAGCTCTCCATAAGAAATATCCTCATGATCTTCTGGCTGAAAAGCATCCCGAGAATTACTTGCCTCATCTTCATCTGGAGCATCCTCTAACACCAATATATCGCGATACTCCAACTCTGTAATCACCTGATCCAATATATCAGGATCCACAATAGATTCCTCTATCGTATTATTAATATCAAGATGCGTGACATAACTTTTTGTCTTGCCAAGCTCAATTAAAATATGTAAAGATTTTAAAAAGATTTTTTTGCGATTTTCATCGACATTTGTTGTTGTTGCTGTAACTGACATAAACTAAGTTTAAATAAAAACAATTTACGATTAAAACATCCTCTAAATCTAAATATAAGTCTATTTTTATTAAATATAACCCTATGAAAATAAAAAAAACTAAATCTTGCTATACTTGCTGTATAAGAGACCCAAATACTATACCCTCTTTATTCGCTTAATTTAGGAAATTCTTCTCACTTTTATATTTATGATTTTGTAATTTTTCCTTTTTTGTGATAACTATCTCCTAAGTTATCCACACATACAACCTCATACTTATCGTTGATAAACCCTTTAAAACGTACTGAAAAATAAGCCGATTTTGCCATTGAAGGCGTCATTCTCATACGATTTAGAATTAAACCATTTAAAGACACCGTAGCGGATACTATGTGTCTATCTAAATGAAAAATCGCAGGAAAAACAAGAACTTTAAAATTAACTCTATCCGCTTTTAATACGGTTCTTACATTAATATTGAAAAGAGCCATAATACAATCCTCTAAAAATTAGCACCAACTTCAACTGAAGTACTAATCTCCTCAATACCCTTAGACGTTTTTATTACAGCTCTCACTAAAGAATTTTTCTCAATATGAGCTCGTACCGATAAATATACATCATTGCCAGCTGCTAAAAACTCAGAAACCACCACTAAAGGTTGTGGATTTTCATCAACAATCAATGCAATAGCCTCAATATCTTTACGTGTTAACGCCTCTACTCGAATAGGAACTGAATCTATATGGCGAATTATTTCAGGCACAGATAAAGTAATATCTTTTGCTGGAGTAATAGTTTCGAAATCTCCGAAAAGTGCTTTTATAAGCTCACCAATCGGATCAGAAACTACCTCCAACAACTCTTCCTGCTGTTCTGTTTGTGCCCAAACCTTATTAGAAAAAGACGCACAAGCTACCAGTAAAGGAAATGCACTAATCTGTTTTATAAAATGACGACGACGCACTTATTAATGGTTAATAGTTAGTGGTTAATGATTCCCACGCAGGAGTACAAACAAACCCTCTCTCCCTCAGGGAGAGGGCAGGGGTGAGGGGGATTAATTGTTAATTACTAACTACCAATTATAATGGAAAAACGAGTAAATGGATGGTTAATAATGGTTAATGGAACGCAAAATAATGGTCAATGGTTAATGGTCAATGGTTAATGGTTAATGGTTAATGGTTAATGGTTCCCACGCAGGAGCGTGGGAATGAGTAAACCCCCTCACCCCAGCCCTCTCCCTCAGGGAGAGGGAGCCTACTCGTTCCCATTTGTCATTCTGAGGCTTGTCCTCAGAATCTCTTAGCACGGAAGTATGAGATGCTGAAACAAGTTTCAGAATGACAGAAAAAGGAATGACATTGTTCAGTAGGGGCAGACCTATGTGTCTGCCCGCATGCGAGGACGCATGCGATAAGCATTCACACGCTCCTGCGTGGGAACCATTAACCATTAACCATTGACAATTAACCATTAGTACCCCCCTCACCCCAGCCCTCTCCCTCAGGGAGAGGGAGCTTATTTTTGCTCCTACGTTGGAATGAGTAATACTCCATAGAAAAAGGTAGGATATTGTTCAG
>CAKMZV010000045.1 GCA_929200535.1 uncultured Gammaproteobacteria bacterium | reverse complement strand
ACCATTAACAATTGACCATTAACAATTAACCATTAACAATTGACCATTAACAATTAACCATTGACCATTAACCATTAACCATTAACAATTAACCATTGACCATTAACAATTAACCATTGACCATTAACAATTGACCATTAACAATTGACCATTAACAATTAACCATTAACAATTGACCGTTAACAATTAACCATTGACAATTAACAATTAATAAGCCCCCTCACCCCAGCCCTCTCCCTCAGGGAGAGGGAGCTTATTTGTGCTCCTACGTTGGAATGAGTAATACTCCGTGCTAAGAGATTCTGAGGACAAGCCTCAGAATGACAAAGGGAGAGGGATTACAAATAATTTGGGATCAGAGTAAAATTAAATCTACTAAACTAATCCTTCACGCATCATAATATTATTGGAAAATAATGAATTTTAATTTTACTCTGACCCCAATTATTTGCCCAATGAAGCAGTTATTGTATTTTCTAATATTAGGAGTTTCAATCCTGATTCAAGGTTGTGGAAATTATGGAGGTATGACAGAAAGTAATTGTAGCTGTTTGCCTCGCATTGGTCATGAAGCTCGTAATATGAACCTAAGTTTTCAAGAGTCTGATATAACAAGGTTATTGAAAATCAGAGGCTTTTTTGGAACTGAGGGCACAGAAAGTGATTGTTGTGGTCCTTATAGTGAAGATGAATTAACTGGTCGGAGTCATTCTTTGGATTTGAAAAGACCTGATACTAATAGATTTGTTTCTTATTCCTCATCACGAACATACATTGCTTTTGATGGTGTTTTTTTGCCCAATCAATGGACTTTACAACTATGGCTTAACCCTTCAGCAAGTAAGTCATCAGGTATCATTATGGAAGAAAATATAGGCGATGAAAAAGCAGTATTTTTATCACTGACCGATGATGAAAATTTATTGCTCAACTTACCACCTTCTGATAGTTCAGCGAGCACATCACATCTAAGCATAGAGAGCTCCGGCACTTTAAGAACAGATACTTGGCAGCATATTGCGGTTACTGTATCTAAAAATAATGTTGCGTTTTATATCAATGGCGTTTTGGATAAACAGCAAAATTTTGACGACACTATATACAATCGTTTGGCATCACGATCCAGTTTTTCATCAGAAGCAAAAAGGCTATGCTTTGGTTCGTGTCAATTAACTACTGGGGATAGGAGTTTTCAAGGAAAAATAGACAATATTGAATTTATCAATCGTGTATTAAGTGTTGATGAAATTCGTAGCAACTACCAAGCCTCAAAAAATGAATTTCCGCAATAATTGGGAATAATGCTATGCAGAAAGTAGTTGTTAATTTACATCCGTAAGGCATGCGAGGACGCATGCGATAGGCATTCCCACGCAGGAGCACAAACAAGCTCCCTCTCCCTGAGGGAGAGGGCTGGGGTGAGGGGGTACTCACTTCCACGTCTTGCGTGAAAAAAAGCAACCACCCCGCCACTTCGTGGTACCCCTCCACGGGAGGGGAATTACTCGTTCATTTTTATGGAGTATGAGGTGAGTATGAGATGTTGAGATCCTGAGACAAGTCTCAGGATAACAGGTTTGGAGATTGTTCAGGATGACAATTAACCATTAACCATTGACCATTGACAATTAACCATTGACCATTAACAATTGACAATTAACCATTAACCATTAACAATTGACCATTAACAATTAACCATTAACAATTAACCATTAACCATTATTCATTGCCCCAATTTTGGGAAGAAGAACACGCCAATAAAAATAAAAAAGCCAACCCATTGATTATTCATAAACGCTTGAAATATCTTGGTGTTATCATTGCTACGAATAAGTACACTTTGATAAATAAAGCAAATTGCTGTTAAAAATAGTGCCCCCCAAAAAACCAAACTTGCCTGATGGAACCAGCCTGCTTGCCCCCAACCTAATAAAAATAATGCTTGCATTATTGCCACGGCTAAAGCGGTATGTTTGCCAAAAAATAAAGCGGTTGATTTAAGCCCAATTTTTTTATCATCATTTTTATCTACTATTGCGTAAATCGTATCATAAGCAACAATCCATAAAAATGATAAAACAAACATTGCCCACCCAGGCATTGGAACGCTTCCTTGATATGCGACAAAAGCCATCGGAATAGACCAACTAAAAGCTAAGCCTAAAAAAACTTGTGGAAACCAAGTAAAACGCTTCATAAAGGGGTAAATAACGGCTAAGACTAAAGCACCTAAAGACATTAAGATTGCTTCTATACGCAAAAGCAATACTAACATAAAGGATAAGCCTACAAAAAAAGAAAATAACAGCAAAGCCTCTCGCTCGCTCACAGCTCCGGAGGTTATCGGGCGATTTTTGGTGCGTGCTACATAACGATCAAATTCTCTATCGGCATAGTCGTTAATAATACACCCTGCCGAGCGCATTAACCAAGCCCCGAAAAGAAAAATTAAAATAATTTTCCAATTATGTTCGCCATTAGCCGCAACGACTAAACCCCACGAGGTAGAACCCAATAAAAGCAATGTCCCAACGGGTCGATCTTGTCGGGTTAATAAAGCATATTGAGTAATTTTTGATTTTAAGGTGGACTTTGGAGTATTCTTCACAATACGTGCACTAATTTAGGTACAATTATATAAAGAGTTCTATAAATGGATTTGGCGTTAAACTCGCTAAATTTGGTCTGTCTTCAAAAACACATCTATCTTAGTCGCGTAGCTCAGCTGGTTAGAGCACCACCTTGACATGGTGGGGGTCGCTGGTTCAACTCCAGTCGCGACTACCATTTTTCAAATACAAATCGCAATTTCATAACTAATGATAGTTAAAAGGAGGTCTTTCTTATTTGCTGCTTTTACCCAAAACAATTAGGCGATAACTTTTATATTTCTCAAAATTTTCTTGATTGCGTTCTTCAGAATATTTAAAGCGAAATTCTTCAAGATGTTTTCTTAAAAAAAACTTAATCATTTTGTAAGGAATTTTGTATTTAGAACTTAAAAAAGTATCCAGAGTCTCGCCAAAGGGGAGAATTCTTTGAGAAAGCAATTCGCTAATTAGTTTAAGATTTGGACTAAGGTAAGTTGTTAAATCTTCGTCTTCAATAATATCATAGTGATGCTTTTCAACACACTGATAAAATTCTCGCATAGAGTGTCCACCACCGAGAGGTGATTTCCCCTCAACATCATCTTTACGAAAAAAATCAAAAATAATTACTCTACCATCATCTTTTAAAATGTGCGATAGTTTGCTAAAACCCTCTTCTAAATTTATGTACTGATAACTTTCACTGAAAAACACCATTTCAAACTTTTCACTTAGTTGCTGAGTATCTAAATCTTGAAACCCAGTGCAATAGATTGTTCCCTTAAAGGAGCTATTACTATTAACAATGTTTTCTCTTGCTTTTTCTGCCATCCACTCAGATGGCACTAAGCCATCTACTCGTAATCCTTCATTTAAAAATTTTCGTGTTGTATTACCAATACCGCATCCAGCGTCTAAAATGAGGTCATCATTTGATTGTAAATATTTTTTGATCGCTTGTAAAAGAACTTCAGTGTGTCGTTGTTGTGCAATTAAAAAATTGCTCAAGGTAATATCCATCCCTTCATCCCAATAACCGTAATGCAAATCCTCACATCGCAATAATTGTTGTCCTGCAATCAATCCAAATTCTTCGCTATTCATATAAATAAACTGTTTCTAAATCCAGCAATAACCATTAAGTTTCCATTGCAAATTATACTCCTTGACAGCTACTACAATGGTTAATTACAAAAAAAAATGACAATTATATAAAAATTTAATCGTTTTAAAACAGTGGCTTAATAGTAATAATTAAATTTTAAATGTTACTTTAAATACACTCTTACAGTATAATCAATTTTTTAGTTTAAAAATGCTATATAAAATAATAGATACCCACCTAATCACTAAAATCTTATTATGTCAGAAAACAAAGAAGTTATTGAACTGAACTTTAAGTTCTTTAATGAAACAACAACCATACGTTGCCCAGTGGCAAACAAAAAAAAATTAGAAGCGGCTGTAAGTGAATTACAAAAAAAGTTGGAGCAAGATAATCAAGCAAAATTTGATAAATATAACCTTCTCTTAATGACTTGCCTTAAGTATGCCTTTCAAGAGGAAATACAAAAAGATGAAATCAATGGCATCATTAGTGTGTTAGAAGAAGTTAAAGCTCAATTATTTGTTAATAATGCCTCATCGGTTGAGGATAACAACAAAGAGAACATAGCTAAGCAACAAACATCCTCTGAAAAAAAGGTTAGGGAGTACATAAATACAGAAGAGGAAAATAGCATCCCTACAAAAATCCCACCTGTTGATGAACAAACTATTAATGAACAGACTGTTAATGAACAGGCTGTTGCCAGCTCTATTCCTTCCACAAAAATCTCTGAAGAAAAATATGGCAAACTCTTCCCTGCTGCTACTTCTTCTGATTTATAGCTCATAAAAACAACTCAGAAGCCCTCTTCTCTTCAGAGTTTACTTTAACCTTTCTCGGATAAAAAAATGTCTGATACATATCTTAATCAACTCACTGGCGATGAATTTCTAAATAGCCAACATAAGTCGCTTACTTTACTTGGTATGTCTGGAATTGGCAAAACCACTCTGTGCAATCATTTTCCTTCAAGTAATTGGTTTAAATACTCTGGCGACTATCGCATTGGCACACGCTACCTCGATGAGCATATCTTAGATAATATTAAGAAAAAAGCTATGCAAACCCCTTTTCTTGCCGATTTATTACGTACAGATTCTATTTATATTTGCCATAATATTACCATTAACAATCTCTATCCTGTTTCTTCTTTTTTAGGGAAAGTCGGAAATCCTGAGAAACAGGGTTTATCTATTGATGAATTTTTAAAAAGACAAAAACTACATCACGATGCAGAAGTGAATGCAATGAGAGACGTGCCAGCATTTATTGATAAAGCAAAAAACATTTATGGTTATCAGCACTTTATTAATGATGCAGGTGGTAGTTTATCTGAATTAGAAGATCCTGAAATTTATGCTATGCTGGCACAGCACTCTCTAATTATTTATTTAAAACCCTCGGATAATATGCTTGAAAGATTAATCGAAAGAGCTATATCATCCCCCAAACCAATGTACTACCAGAATCATTTTTTTCAACAAAAAATTGCTAACTACTTAGAGATAAATAAGTTTGAAAAATTAGAGCAAGTTGATCCTGACAAATTCATTAAATGGGTTTTCCCACAACTCATTCAAGATCGCATTCCACGTTATGAAAACATTGCCCAAAAATACGGAATCACTATTGATATTGAAAAGTTAGAAAATGCTGTTTCTGAAAAGAATATTCTCAATATCATAGCGAGCACATTAGATGCTCAAAATCTGCAACCTTGAGATGACCCTAATAAAAACCTCTAAACTCCCTGCTTTTGAGCATATTGAAGCAACAGGCATTCACCTTGAAACAAACCCTCAAAATAGCCCCACAACCAATATTGCCTTTTTAAATATGATGCCAGATGCTGCCTTAGAGGCAACTGAACGGCAATTCATACGCTTGCTTGGCAAAGTCGATACTAATAAAAAAATTTGTTTTTATCCCTTCACTCTAAACCACATTAAACGTTCACCGAAAGCCCAAGAGCACATTGCAAAATACTACAGTAACTTCTCACAACTGCAAAAACTAAACCTTGATGCCCTTATTATCTCGGGCGCTAATGTTCCAACAGGAGAAATGACTCAAGCTCCTTTTTGGAAACAATTAACCGATATTTTTAGCTGGCTATTGGTTAATCCCATACCAACCTTATTCACCTGCCTTGCCAGTCATTGTGCAATAGAGTACTACTATCATCAAAAACGCCAACTATTACCAAAAAAGTGCTGGGGAGTCTTTGAGCATCAAGTTGATCAAAGCCATCCGCTAACTAAAGGACTACCTAAAACCATCGATATCCCTCACTCAAGAATGAATCAAATTTCGTATCAACAAATGCTGGATAGCGGTATAAAAATTCTCATCACCAGCCAGCAGATTGGTCCGCATATGGCAATTAGCACAAAACACCCTAATTTTCTATTTTTTCAAGGGCATCCAGAATATGATAGTATCAGCCTATTCAAAGAATATAAACGTGAAATTAATAATTTTTTACTTCAAAAAAATAAAGGCTACCCCCCTTTTCCTGAAAACTACTTTTTACCAAAACATAAAACACTACTTGAAACCTACCGAAAAAATATAATAACCTCAAAAATATCCATACAAGATATCAAATCTAAACTTTCTCTATTACCTGAAAAGGAGATCTCTAAAGAAATAAAAAATAATTGGCAAAAAAGTGCTGAGATTGTAATTAAAAACTGGATTAACTTGTTTTAAAAAGTCAAAGCACTTTTGCAAAATAAATCCTATTTGAATATGAAAACTCTTATAATTAGTTAAAAGGATATAAAATCATTTTCACACTCGTTATCTCATTCACATGTCAAGTTCTAAAAAAACTCCTGAATCAAGTAACTCTTCAAACAGTAACACAAAAAAAGATAACAAACCAATTCATACAACCCCCTCTACCAGAGCTCAATCAAGCTCTACCTCTCAGACTAAATCTGCTCCGATACCGCCGCAAGTTTCCTCTACTCCGATAACGAACACCATTAAAAGTGCAGATAACATTAAAAAAAATCCTACAGTAAAAGAAACAACCCACCCCTTCAAGAAGATTGCTTATATTTTTATCTTATTGTTAATTATTATTGCTGGCATCTTTATATACTATGAAGGCTACAATATTTTTCAATCTAATAATCCATTTCAAATAACACCTTCTGCTTCAACTAATTCACAGAACCAAGCACTTGCTGAGCAACAATTAGAATACTCAAAATTGATTGCTCATCTTGAGAAAAAAACAAAAAACCTTGAGACTCAAATACAACACAAATCAAATAATCAAAAACAGCAAGATAATCGTCTATCTTCCCTTATTGAGCTTATTGATAAACACCAACAACACCAGCAACAACAAATTAAGACCTTAACTAATCAAGTTACCCAATTTGAAGTGCTTATTAATCGCTGGAAAAGACGTCTCGCTGATGCTGATTTGCTAATTGATAACATATACAACCACCTAAGTCTTATCCAAAGTCAAATGGTGCTTAACTACTCTCCCCAGCTTTTAGCACAGCAATTAGCAACTGTCGATAAACTGGTGGAAGAATTACATATTGAGGAGCTTAGCGTACTGCGAGTAGAACTTCAAAATTTGATGAAAAAATTAGATTTTAAACAGTCAATCCCTATTGATTCGTGGCTTAGAGAAATAGAATTAGCCGAGAAGTTAATCCCGCTTTGGATTAAGCAAAATAATAACGCAAAAGAATCTTCTCAAGAAAATATTACCGTGAAAAATATCGATACAATCGCCCTCTCAGAAAACGGCAATGAGACACACTCTGATACTTTAGAAGAGCAAAAATCTTTTTGGGAAACTTTCACCACTTTCTTCCTTGATAGAATTAAAAATGCTATCTCACTAAGCAAAACAGAACCATCCTCATCAGCCAATAATGCAACTCTTTCCCCGCCTGTTTTCACTAATCAACAAATAAGCAATCACCTAAAAAACCGTTTTGAGTTAATGCGTTTATCAATTTTATCGAGAGATTGGGATAGTCTTAGAGAGCAAAGTTTAGAAATGAATACTTGGCTAATGGAAAATTTACCTCAAGGGCAACAATCCATAGCCAAACAACTTGCAATTATGAGCCAATACAAACCAAAATATATCAATCAATCTCTCTCAAAAGCCATTATGATTATCACAAACTATCGAACCAAAATAGAACCTATTTCTTTTCAACCTGAAAAACCTGCTCAGCCAATTCAAGAAAAGATAGTTAAACCTACCCCTTCCAGCACAATAACCAAAATAGTCCCAATCCCCTCGACTCTTAATATAACCAGCACACCTATAAATACACTAAATACACTACCAAAACAACTAACGACTCAAACTCAGACAACAACAAGCACTTTAACTCCATAACTCCATAACTCCACAGTGTAATAAAAACCTAATGAAACCCTTATTACTTATTATCACCCTCTTATTTGCTACGCTTTTTTTTGGCTTTCTCTTTTTTTCTGATATTCCCCCAATGGTTATCAACTGGTTAGATTGGGATATTAAAATTGATTTCTTCTTGCTGTTAATACTATGGTTAGTGAGCTTACTTGTTTTTTGGATGATAATTGGTATTTTAAAAACCCCAAAAAAAATCAAGCATTTTTTACAAAAACACAAAGCTGATAAATCAACAAATCAATTTAATAAAGCGATTGTACATTATCTAAAAAATGAGTATGATCAAGTCATTGAAAATTGTTCAACAATCACAGAAGAAGAAAATTATTTTGAAGCACAACTTATGACTGCCTGCTCCTATATTCATTTAAATCAACTCAGTAACGCCTCAAATATCATCCGCATATTAACCCGCAAATATCCTCAACAAGCTCACCTGCTACAATTCTTACTGGCTAAATGGCAATTCCAACTTAATGAATATCACCTTGCCTATGAAACAATTGCTAACGAAATAAAAGAAAATTCTCCAATACCCGAAAAATGGTTTTCGCTGATTAGCGCCACTGAATACACTGGACGTCTTGATGAATGGCAAACCCTTCTCCCTATTGCAAAAAAAGATTTATCTCGTCAAGATTTTAAAGAACTACAAATTAAACTTCATACAATACAAATAAATCACACTGAAAATTCAGAACATCTTAAACAAGTATGGAACCTAATTGATTCAAAAGCACGCAACGAACTAATCATCAAAAAACATTATCTTGACCGCTGCAATAAATTCGGTGTTAAGGTAGATAATCTTTATGCCCAAATTAAAGAATTACTCAAACAAAACTGGAACAATAATTGGCTATGGGATATGGCTAACTATAATCAATTAAATGAATTTCACGACCTATTAGATTGGTGCAAAAAAATGACGCAACAACATAATTATCCAATGGATTGTTCATATTACCTTAGCCTTTCTGTGATTGCCTGTCGTGCCAAATTATGGGCAATTAGTGAAGGATTTTTATTACAAGCCAACAAAACTTTTAATAAAACTGAGGAAGAAGATATCATCATCATCTTAGTCAAAAATTGGATTACCTCTCAAGTGGAACAGAAAAAAACCCATAAAAATTTGCTAAACTTGATGGCTAAATATGGTATCACTTGGGTTCATCAAGATTAGCTCACTTAAAAATACTGAAAAATGGCAAAAATTTCATCATTTATAAGCCGTTGTTTACCTCGTTCACACGACTCTACTACAAAAAAAAAGTCTTTAGGCTTTACGCTTATTGAAGTCCTGGTTGCATTAGTATTACTTGCACTTTCAATGGGCTCGGTTATTGCCTCCATAGGAAGCAACAGCTTTCAACTTGAATATATGCGCGATCGCTTCCATGCTAACCGAGTTGCCATGCATGTTGCTGGAGAATATTACTTACTTAACCCATGGCCTAAACTTGGCACAAGAGCTGGTGACGTTAAAGTTGGTAAATCACTTTGGGAATGGGAAGCGAAAGTATCCGATACATCCGAACTCAAAATGCGCAGAATAGATATTACCATTTATTCTGACATCAATCCAGAGCAAGGTTTGGCTAAACACACCTTTTTTGCCACCAATCCTTCTCTAAATAAATAAATATCAAAATTATCTTGCTACGAATGCCACATAGCGAAAATGCAATGACTCTTATAGAGATACTTATTGCAATGATTCTTTTTAGTGTTATTGCTACAATGGGCTATGGGGGGCTAAGCAACATTATCGATTTACAAAGAGAACAAAAACGCATCCAACGCGAGCAAGAAGATATACAGCGCGTATTACTCATCATATCACGCGACTTTTATCAAATTGTACCTCGTCCTGTGCGTAATAATACAGGGGCAGTGATTGCCTCTGTTCACTTCGATTCAAATAATAATACGATTGAATTTACACGCAGTGGAAATTCACACCCAATCACCTTTAACAGAAGCCAATTTTTACGTGTTGGCTACACTCTTGAAGATGATCAACTATACCGCTTGCACTGGCATCATTTAGACCGTGTACTCTCTACAATTCCTGAAAAAAATCTTCTCCTAAGAGATATAGACTCTATCAAATTCCGCTTTATGGATAAAACAAAAATATGGAAAAAAACCTGGTCACCTCGTAATGTCAATGAAATTCCAAATGCCATCGAAATGATACTTACGATGCAAAATGAAGTAGAATATTTACACACTTTTCCACTCGTACAACCATAATGATAAAAAAAAACGCCAAGCAAGGCATTGCCCTAATTACCGTATTGCTGATTACTGCTATCACAGCTATTATTAGTGGTCAAATTATCAATAACCAAAACCGAACTTCACAACGCACAGTACAACTCATCAACTCAGACCAAGGCATTCTAAGTATCTGGAGTATTGAAAATTTTGCTAAAATCTATCTCGTCAAAGATTTAGAAAAATCTCAAGCTGACTTTCCTGGCGAAGATTGGACTATTCAAGTCGCTGTACCCATTGATGGAGGATCATTTGTCGGTAAACTGGTTGATGAAACTGCAAAATATAATATCAATAACATTATTAACAAAGAAGGGAAACTCAATCCAATTGAAGCCAATCGAGTTTATCGTCTCTTACAAAAATTAGACATTGAAAATGCTGGAGAAATCATCTCAGCAATCATTGATTGGATGGATAAAGACACCTCTGTTTATCGTGAACTTCGTCCCCATAGAGGTGCTGAAGATAACTACTATACCACCTTAGAAAAACCTTACAGAACAGCAAATCGTCCTCTTTTAGAGCTAACCGAACTACGCTTAGTTAAAGGAATGAACCCAAAAATTTATAATAAAGTCAAACCCTTTTTAACTGCTCTACCAACCTACACTCCTATCAATGCTAACTTTGCGAAAAGTGAAGTTATTGCGATGTTAGATGACAATATTCAACCAGATGCAATTAGTGAAATTTTACGCCGTCAAAATAAGAAATTAGCCTTTCAGTCTCATTCACAACTCATCAGAGAGATTCAAACATACGCCTTAGATTCCAGTGCAAGTAATCGCATTGCAAAAACGCTGACAGCGAATGTGATTGATGTTAAAACGCAGTATTTTCGCCTTAACTCCACTGTTTATTTGGATAAATCCAAAACTCGCGCCACCTCAATTCTCTATCGTAAAAACAAAGACATCACCGTAAAATGGCGTAGCTTTGGTTTGTGGGAACAATAACGAAAAAAAGAAAAAATCCGCAGAATAGTTAATAATGGTTAATTGTTAATGGTTAATTGTTAATGGTTAATGATTCCCACGCAGGAGCGTGGGAATAACAGGAAAAGGAACGAGTAAGGAGTGGGAACGAGTCATTCCCCTCCAGTGGAGGGGTGCCACGAAGTGGCGGGGTGGTTGCTTGTTTTCACGCAGGAGCGTTGGAACGAGTAAAAGCCAACATTAACCATTAACAATTATTAACAGCGGCAGCTTACAGGTATTTGATAACTCCAATGATAAGACCACTAAAGGCAAACAAAGTCCCCAATGACCACTTCATAAAACTATCCATTTTTTGATTCATCGACTCAAAACAACGTCTATCGACTTGTTCAAAACGTTTATTCACTTGCTCAAAACGCTTATCCATATCTTATCCCTAAGGGCTTTCATTTCACCTCTTAAGAGTCTTGTCCTTGTCTTGTCTAAATTTGGCAATCTGGTCGGTTTTTGCTTTTAGAGCTAAAAAAAGAATATCTTGAGTATCTAAGGCTTTACCTGAAGTGAGCTTCTCCATTGCGGGTTGCACATTGAGGTCTAACCACTTTTCAAATTCTCTATTGTCAAACATTGTTGTTAAGATGCGTTAATAATGGTTAATGGTTAGTTGTTAATGGTTAGTTGTTAATGGTTAGTTGTTAATGGTTAGTTGTTAATGGTTAATTGTTAATGGTTAGTTGTTAATGGTTAGTTGTTAATGGTTAGTTGTTAATGGTTA
>CAKMZV010000044.1 GCA_929200535.1 uncultured Gammaproteobacteria bacterium | reverse complement strand
GGCACCCCTCCACTGGAGGGGAATTACTCGTTCCTTTTTATGGAGTATGAGGTGAGTATGAGATGTTGAGATACTGAAACAAGTTTCAGCATGACAGGTTGGGAAATTGTTCAGGATAACAAGGAACAATTAACAACTAATCATTAACAATTAACCATTAACAACTAACCATTAACAATTTGTACCGTTCGCCCATTCCGCTGGGTGAGGTGAGTTGTTGGATTTGATTTGCCAATTGCCATCTTTGCTGGTCTTTGAGTGTCTCCATATTAATATCTTGTATGCCATTGTTAAGTAAAAAGTGGGCTTGGGTTTGCACAGAGTCTAAACACCAATTCGCTTTTTTGAGTTGGGAGGCAAGCAGGTCAATGTTAAGGTGGTAGGTAATGTCTTGGTTGCCGATATTAATAAGGGGGTTGGTATGTACGCTATGTTGATGGTAGCATCTTAGTGTGCCATTAGGGTGAGAGTGTTTGAGTGCTGTATCATAGTCAGCGTAATCAATAAGTAACATTAAGCCATTATCCATTGTTTGACGTAAAGCACTTAACCATGCCGATAGATGTTGGGGGATTTCTATTATTCGTTTGTGCTGACAAAAACTTTCATCAATTTCTTCAGGTAAAGATGGCTTGGGCTGTTCATCTATCCATAAAAATTGTTGTTGTTGATAATCTACTTTTCGAGCAGACCACCACCATTGATTGTCTAAGTAAAGCGTGCTACCTATCGAGCAGGGTAGTGCATCAACAACTTCATTTGCGATAATAATGCGTTTGTCAACTTTTGGCGGTAGTTGGTCTATCCATTCGACCGTAGCGAGAATTTCGTCAGGAAGTTGTTGTAATTTTTTCTTCTGATTTTCCCTCAAGGGGGCGCTTAGTTCAAGAATTTGGTATTTTTTTGGTCGTTTTCCCATTTGGTTCCAATGGTAAAGAAGGTCAAATGCCATCGTCCCATTGCCAGCCCCCAGTTCTAATAAGCAAAATTCTTTTAATGAGCTTTTTTTTTGCTGAGTATATGATATGATGGCGTTGCCTAAACATTGAGAGAATAAGGGCGATATTTCGGGTGCGGTAATAAAGTCTCCGAGATTGCCAATAATGGGTTTGTTTTGATGGTAATAGCCATATTGCGGATGGTATAACGCTTGCCGCATAAAGTCAGCAAAATCGAGCGGGAAAGAGCCTTCTAAGAATTTTTTTTTGATGTTATTCAGAGGGGGCAAGGGGTTTTTGTTATGATAGGGTTTCCTTTGAGTTGTTGGCATAACTCGGTATAGGGGATCTTGTCTGTAGGGTGTTTTTTGTTTGGTAGTAGTTCAGCAAGTGGGCAGGCAGTAAAGGAGAATTTTTTAATGTCTTCACGAGGGAGGTTGTGTTGTGGTAGGTTTTGATCGCCGTAGAGAAGTAGGTCTAAATCAATTTTTCGATTTTTTAGCCGATGGTTATGAGGGTCAATTTTTTGCTCTATGGATTTGATTTTTTTTATCAGTTCTTCAACAGTTAAAGAGGTGTTGATGAGTGCAACAAGGTTAATAAAGTCGTAGCCCTCAAAGAGTACTGCCTGACTGGCGTATGCTGAGGAGAGTTGGATGGTGCCAAAGGCTTCGCGGAGTGCTTTTATTGCCGTTTTAATATGTTTTTGTGGGTCAATGTTACTACCAATTCCAATAGCACACTGTACTTTATTTAACATTGGCTACTAAAAAGCCGCCTATTAAAAAACTGACTATGCAAAAACTGACTATGGTCTATGACTTTTGTACCACCAATGTGGCGTTGGTGCCGCCAAAGCCAAAGCCGTTGGACATAAAGGCTCCGATTTTCATATCTTTGCGTTCGGTTAAGATGGGTAGCCCAGTAGCTTGTTCGTCAAGGTTTTCAATGTTGATAGAGGCACACGCAAAGTCATTGTCCATCATAATTAAGCTGTAAATTAGTTCTTGTACTCCAGCTGCCCCTAATGAGTGCCCTGTCATAGATTTGGTGGAGCTAATGTATGGAATTTTTTCACCAAAAACTTGTCTTATGGAGGATAGTTCTTTCATATCTCCAACTGGGGTGCTTGTGCCGTGTACGTTGATATAGTCTATTGGGGTAGAGCAGGTGTCGAGGGCTAATTGCATACAGCGGATTGCTCCTTCGCCAGATGGTTGTACCATATCAAAGCCATCTGAAGTTGCTCCATAGCCAACAATCTCTCCATATATTTTTGCGCCTCTTTTTTGGGCAGATTCTAAGGATTCTAAGACCACCATCCCTGCACCACCAGCAATCACAAAACCATCACGATCTTTATCAAAAGCACGTGAGGCTTTTTCTGGAGTATCGTTATATTTAGAAGACATCGCTCCCATCGCATCGAATAAAATGGATTGCGACCAGTCTAATTCTTCGCCTGCACCAGCAAAAATAATGTCTTGTTTGCCACTTTGAATAAGTTCGTAGGCATTGCCAACGCAGTGGGCACCCGTCGCACAGGCGGAGCTGATTGAGTAGCATGTGCCTTGAATGCCAAAGCTGGTTCCTAAGCAGGCTGAAACAGTGCTGCCCATTGTGCGTGTTACTCGGTAGGGTCCAACTCGTTTAACTCCTTGTTCAACTGCTATTTTTGCACTTTCAACAACGTTCGAGGTGGAGGCTCCACCAGAGCCTGCAATTAATCCTGTGCGAGGGTTTTTTTGTTGGGTTTCATCAAGCCCCGCATCTTCTATCGCTTGTTGCATAGCAATCCAAGAATAGGCAGAGGAACCGCCCATAAAACGCAAAACTTTTCGTGGAATAAGTTCTTCAAAATTAATCTCTGGACAACCATAAACCTGCGAACGAAAGCCAAGATCAGCATATTCTTGTGAGAAGCTAATGCCCGATTTACCTTCATAAAGGCTGTTTTGAACGCTTTGCTGATCATTGCCAATACTAGAAACAATGCCAATTCCTGTAATTACAACTCGTTGTGTGCTCATTTTTTTGTTAATTTCAATATTTTTAATTTGTGGAAACCTATGAAAGGGCATCCATTTCTTTAAATAATCCTACTCTGAGGTCTGAGGCAGAATAAATTACTTTATCGTCTGCGAGTAAAACCGCATCACCAATACCAAGGGAGATTTTGCGAGTCATTACACGCTTTATGTCAATTTGATAGGATACTTTTTTTATACTGGGAGTCACTTGACCAAAAAATTTTACTTCTCCACAGCCTAATGCTCTACCTCTGCCTACACCGCCATTCCATCCTAAGAAAAAACCAATTAATTGCCATATAGCATCAAGCCCGAGACATCCTGGCATTACCGGATCTTCGATAAAATGACATAGAAAAAACCATAGTTCTTCATCAATGTCTAATTCAGCATGAATAATGCCTTTGGCATATTTGCCACCGACATCTTTGATTTCGACAATCCTATCAAACATCAGCATAGGGGGTAGGGGTAATTTAGCATTACCGGGACCAAACATTTTACCCTCACCGCATAATATAAGGTCTTCTTTGCTGTAACTGGATTTTTTTTCGTAGGGATACGTGTTTATTTCTTTATTCATAAGATTATTTAATTTTGTTATTTACATCCCTCTTGGCTATAAAACTTGATGCCACGAACAATGGGTTCACGGTTGTGTTGTAGGCGACAAGCGTTGGTATCTCTTAAGCTATATACGCAACCACAGTACTCTTGTTGATAAAATTTTTCTCGTTTGGCAATTTCTACCATTCGTGTTGAACCACCTTTTTTACGCCAGTTAAAGGTCCAATAAGTGAGGTCTTTATAAGGCTCGGCAGCCCTTTCACCACAGTCGTTAATTTGTGTCATATTTTTCCAGCGCGAGATGCCGAGAGTCGAGCTAAAAAGCTGATAGCCGTTCTCGTGGGCAAATAATGCAGTACGCTCAAAACGCATATCAAAGCATGCCGTACAACGCTTTCCTCTTTCCGGTTCCCATTCTAAGCCCTTTACTCTTGCAAACCAATTGTCTTTGTCGTAGTCAGCATCGGTAAAAGGTATGTTAAATTTATCGCAAAAACGTTTGTTGTCATCTTTGCGTATCTCATATTCCTTGCGTGGGTGAATGTTTGGGTTGTAGAAAAAAACGTGTTGTTCAAAACCGGCTGCCACTACCGCTTCTATCACTTCACCGGCACAGGGTGCACAGCAAGAGTGCAAAAGCACTTTCTTAATTCCCTCAGGGGCTTCAAGTTCAATCGGTCGCTGGTAATTTTTTAAAGAAAACTGGTTCACATTCCAAAGGGAAAAGGTTGATTGATAAAGGCCTGACTGCTTCTCACCGCAGGCAATACTTTGGCATATTCACTAAGCATTTTAATACTATGATCCAAATGCTCTAAACTTTCTTTTTGGCGAGCACTTTCAAAGGGGGCTTTAAAATCACCAGCCGAGCGAATAATGGTATGATCTGGTAGCCATAAAATGCGGTTGTTTTTATATCCGCTCATTCGCATTTCAGCAATGGGGTAGGAGCCTCCAATACCTGCCGAAATACCGACTAATACCGCCGGTTTATGACCAATTAATTCAGTGGTTAAAAATAACATCACGTTTTTTGCCATCGGAGCAACCATCCCAGCATATTCAGGAACAATCACAATCAATGAATCACATGCCTCAGCAGCCTCTCTTAGAGGGGCGAGATCTTGTTGCCATTGTGGGCTTTCATTCCATACTTCTTCATTCCACATCGGCAAAGGGTTTTCACCAAAATCAAAAGTAGTAGCTTGCGTATCGGCAGAAAATATTTTAATACGTTCTTGACACACATCTGCAACCTGTTTAGAAACAGAGTTTTTGCGGTGACTACAACTTAAAATTAATGTATTGTCCATACGATACTTTGAGAAACTTAATATTAAAAAATTATCTATCTATAAATTACTATCTACCTCTACAATTATAATTGCTAAAGGACTTAATCCTTACTTGGTAAAATTAAAACATATGAAAAAACAACAAAAAATCATACTAAAATTATTGGTTTTTCTCGCAATTATTGCTATTGGGTTCAGCATTGTGTCTCTTTTAAGGGCAAATAAAAAGGAGATTCAACCACGAGCACCCCAAGAGGCATCTTGGTTGGTTGAGACTATCCCTATTAAATTGGGGGTCTATGCTCCGTATCAGCAACTTTACGGAAAAATTAACACCGAAAGATTGGTAAAAATTCTCGCTTCTGGCGGTGCAGAGGTTAAGGAAGTGTTGGTCTCCAGTGGTGAGCTTGTTGAGAAAGAGCAGACCTTAGTAACTCTCGATACCAAAGATTTTTCGACCAATGAAGATCGCAATACCGCGCAAGTCAAACAAACTGAATTAGAGCTAAAACAAGCTAATTATGATATAGCTAATGTCTCTAAATTATTGGAATTAGAGCGCCAACTTCTTGTTTTGGATAAGAAGAAGATAAAGCGAAATCGTGCCTTATCGAAGCAACAAAATATCTCTGATGTGGAATTAGAAAAAAGCGAAGAGGCGTATGTAAATCGTCAGAAATCGATTCTTAGTCAAGAAAAAAATAAGCAAAATACAATTATTCGTAAGGCTCGTCTTGAGGCACGTTTAGAAAGTGAAAAATCACAGCTCAAGCAGGCTTCTATAAATTTACAACGCTCTACCCAAAAGTCCCCTATTGATGGCTTAGTAACGCGTGTGAATGTGCAAACAGGATCGCGTGTTGGGCAAAATAGTGTGATGCTTGAAATTTTGCCATTACATAATCTTGAGATGACCGCTACGTTGTTAAATGATCAATTGCCGACAATCTTGCAGGCACTACAAAATGAGCAACCAATAAATGCTTCTGTGAATGTTTTTGGTCTCTCCTTAGAAGCTACCTTAGTACGCTTACGAGGAGAATCAAATGCTGGCGGGGCAGTCGGTGTGTTTAAATTTAAAAATCTCTCCTTAGAAACTCTACAGCACATTCGTACGAATACTTTTTTCTCTGTTTTATTGCAACGTCCAGAGGTTAAAGATTCGATCTTAGTTCCTTTTTCTGCTATCTATGGCTCGGATAAAATCTATGTGGTTCGTGAAGGACGATTACATAGTGTAAAAATCACTTTACTCGGAAATGCGGTTTCCATTGATAATAAAGAAAATTGGGCTTTGATCAAAAGCGATGAACTTAGAAGCGACGATCAAATCTCCATCACTCACTTACCCAACGCCACCCAAAACTTACGAGTGAATATCAAAAAAACACCAAATGAATAGGCAAAAAATTGGATCAATAACAGCTAAGGGAGGCTTTATAAATGAAGCAGATATTTGTCGTAAATTTATGGAGTATAAAACGGATATTGAAGCGAAAAATTGGTTATTGGCAATGGGATATATTCCTCCAAAAATTCAAAAAATATTAGCGATTCAAATTCCAGTTAGAATAAATCTCGAAAAAGCAATGGCTCTTGGAGTTTCTCAAGAAAAATATAATGAAACAATTAAATTTAAAAAAGCAGACGTCCAAATTAAGATTGAGATTACTGTTGATGATGTTGTGTATGCAGAAAACATTTCATTAAAAAAATCAAATAAATCTGCAGGATTTAATCAGGTAGATAAACGATCCGTACTAACTTATCAGAAAATATGGAAGTTTGATGATGATATAGCTAAATGGTTGAAATTATTCACAGGAGATATATTACCCCAAGAAATATTATCTCATAGTCAACTAACCATTATTAAAGATAAAAGGAGGTTGTTTTTTCCTGAAATACCAAATGATAAGCGACAAAAAATCATTGCTTTTTTTGTTAAAAATAAAACTCTAATAGTCTCAGATATTTTACGAGGAAGGGGTGCTTTAAGTGCTGAATGGTTTCTTGTAACAAGAAAAAATTGTGATAACACTATTGAATGGGTGTTAAAGGATGTAAATAATGTTTGTAACTTCTTCTCACAAGGAGACGTTAAAATTAGCCCAAAAGGTAGCCTAAAAATAGGAAGAATAACAATGCAAAGAAAAGGGGGGACGCCAGACCCAACAAGTTTACAGTTCAAGATAAATCCATTAGCTCTGTTTGAGGAATAAGATGATTGCTAAGGTTAAATACATCGATTTATTTGCAGGCATTGGGGGCTTTCATCAAGCAATGAATGCTTTTAACTCTAAATGTCTTTTTGCCTCTGAGTGGGATAAAGAGGCGGCTAAAACGTATTTTGAAAATTATGGACTTGAACCAAAAGGTGATATTACAACAATAAGAGAGCAAGATATTCCTCCTCATGATATGTTATGTGGTGGTTTTCCTTGTCAAGCATTTTCCATTTCTGGCAAACAAAAGGGATTTGAGGATGCCCGAGGCACATTATTTTTTGATATTGCGCGCATTATTAACTATCATAAACCTAAAGTCTTATTGCTTGAAAATGTTCGTAATTTCGCAAAACACGATAATGGTAAAACTTTAAAAACCGTTGTAAAAACATTGGAAAATTTGAATTACAATGTTCACTTTAAAGTGTTAAATGCTAGCCATTATGGTTTGCCACAAAATAGAGAGAGAATATTTATTGTTTGCTTTAGAAAGGATTTACAAATAAAAGAGTATAAGTTCCCCACACAAACAAATAAAAAGGTTAGTTTATTAAATATTCTTGAGGATAATCCCAAAGATGCGAAAATAATTAATCGTTCTGATATTGTTTTTACAAAGAGTTTTGAGCCATCAGTTAATATGTTTGGAGAGCTTGATTTACCAAACAAACCCATACAGATAGGTTATGTCAATAAAGGAGGACAAGGGGAACGTATTTATAGTTCCTACGGGCATTCAATTACTCTTTCGGCTTATGGGGGCGGTGCTGGAGCGAAAACAGGCTTATACTACATAGATAAGAAAGTAAGAAAATTAAGCCCCAGAGAGTGTGCAAGAGTGCAGGGCTTTCCTGATACTTTTAAGATAAACTCTTCATTATCTCAGGCATACAAACAATTTGGTAATAGCGTTGCAGTATCAGTTTTAACCGCAATAATCACAGAAATTTATAAGACTTCGTGTTTTGACAAAACACAATCATATAAAAAACCACCATCCAAAAAGATGGCTTCTGCCCCGCTTCACGCATAGATTAGTCACACCTCAAAACAATGGAAAACCAACAAATAGCGACTTCTAATAAGAGTATATTACAGCAGCTTGCTGAAAGTAAGGTAGCGTCTAATGTGTTGATGTTGATGATGTTTATTGCTGGTTTTTGGGGGTTGAAGAATCTTAATGTGCAGTTTTTTCCGAGTTTTGATTTGGAGGTGGTGAGTATTTCGGTGGCTTGGCAGGGGGCTAATCCGGAGGATGTGGAGCGTTCGTTGATTAAGCCGATAGAGGAGACTGTTAGAGGCATTGATAATATCGATAAAATCACTTCATCGGCAGCTTTGGGGCGTGCGGCAATAACGCTTACCTTTAATGAAAGTGCCGATATGAGTAAGGCACTTGAGGATGTTAAGCAAAAAATTTCTGAGGTGAGTAATTTACCGCAAGATTCGGAAACGCCGATTATTCAACAGGTTGCTCGTTATGAATCGGTAGCTAATATTGTGATTTCTTCTGCCGATTTGGATCTTCTTGAGTTAGGTAAGGTGGCTCGTGAAATTGAGGCTGAACTTATTAAAAAAGGGCTGAGTAAGATTGACACAGAAGGCTATCCTGAAATGGAAATGGCTATCGATATTTCCCTTGATAAGTTACAAAACTATGGGCTTACGCTGGCTCAAGTTAGTCAGCAGTTAAGGGCTTTTAGCTTAGATGCACCGGTCGGTTCTATGGCTGAAAAAAGTGCTGGGCGTGATATTCGTGTTGTCCAGCAGGGGCGTACAGAAATCGAGTATAAAAATACGCCTATTTGGCTAAATAATGCACAAACAATTACTTTGGGTGATATTGCTAATGTCTCTTTGCGTCTCAAAGAGAATAGCCCTTATTTATTGCAAGATAGTAAAAAGGCGATTGTTTTAAGCATTTCTCGTCTTGAGGGGGAATCAACGCTTAAAGCAGCAGAAATTATCAAGAATTGGGAGAAATTTTCTTTGCCAAGCTATGCCGATCGGGCAAGCATCACGGTGTATGACAAAAAATGGATTTCTTTGGAACAACGCATTGGAATTTTGATTAAAAATGGGCTGGGTGGGTTGATATTAGTGATTCTAATGCTAATGATTTTTATGAATTTACGAGTGGCTTTTTGGGTAGCTATGGGTATTCCTGCCTCGATTATGCTAACAATGTTATTGTTCTATTACGTCGGTGGTTCTATCAATATGATTAGCTTATTTGCTTTTATTATGACGCTTGGGATTATTGTCGATGATGCCATTGTTGTCGGTGAGCATACCGCTTATCAACACGAGCAAGGTAACTCGCCTATCACCGCTGCCACTCTTGGGGCACATACGATGTTTTTTCCTGTGCTGGCTTCTTCACTTACCACCATTGCGGCTTTTTTACCGCTAATGTTACTTAGCGGAGTGATTGGTAAATTTTTAATTGCGATTCCCATCGTGGTCATTTGTGTGATTCTTGCTTCACTTTTTGAAAGCTTTTTTGTGCTTCCAGGTCATCTTAATCACACAATGCAAAAAATAGACGCTAAACGAAAAAAAGCAGGTGGTAAATTTTTTAGTAATGTGCGTACCAGCATAGATGCAAAAATTAATTTTTTTCGTGAAAATATCTTTCGACGCTTTGTTAAAACCTGTTTGAATAATCGCTTGATTGTAGTTACTTTTTCTGTGGTGTGCTTTTGGGTAGGTATTACTATGTTGCAAACGGGCAAGGTGCGTTTTGTCTTTTTTCCAGCGATAGAGGGTGGCACAATGTCATTGCAAGTGGCTTTTGTTGCTGGCACGCCACAAGATAAAATTGCCGATTTTCTCACCCAAGCAAATCAAAAATTATTGCAGACAGAAAAGGAGCTTGGCGGAGATTTAATTTTAACTAATATTCAAAAAACGGGGCTTTCTTCTACACGCGGTGGCTCTCGTAGCGGAGCCTCAGTGGGTTCTATTTTTGTTGAGTTGGTGGATCCAGATAAGCGTACTGTCAGTAATCGTGAGTTTATTCGTACGTGGCGTCAAAAATTACCGGAATTTTCCGGTATAGAAACACTTGAAGTTTCTGCTTTTAAATCGGGTCCTGGAGGTAAGGATATTTCCTTTCAGCTTTTTGGAGATGATATAGATCAGCTCAAACTATCCGCCTTAGCATTATCCGATGAACTTAGAAAACTCCCCGGCGTGAGTAATATTGGCGATGATCTTGCCTATGGTAAAGAGCAATTGATTTTACGCCTTACTCCGCTGGCAAAAAATCTTAATATCTCTTTGGATGAGGTTAGTCGCCAAATACGCAATGCTTATAATGGCATTGTTGCGCAAACATTTTCCGTGGGTAAAGATGATATCCAAGTACGCCTTAGAATTCCTCGTGAGCAAAGAGATAATTTGGCAACTATTAGCAATTTTCAAATTCGTCTTCCTGAGGGTTCTTTTGTTCCTCTTGGTAATTTAGTCAAATGGGAATCTAAAAAAAGCTATTCCAATATTCGACACTACAACACCTTAGCCAGTGTCAATGTTTTTGCCGATTTGGATAATAAAAAAGCAACGCTTGATGAAATTCTTGCGAACGTAACCAAAAAAACATTGCCAAAAATAAGCTCACAATACAACATTAGCTGGGATGTAGAAGGCACGGCCAAAAGACAAGGAAAAACCTTTAGCGATATGCTAACTGGGTTGTTAATCGGCTTAGTGCTTATCTATATTGTTTTGGTATGGGTGTTTGGTTCTTGGGGTTGGCCTTTGGTGGTGATTGCAATTATTCCCTTTGGTTTGTTTGGGGCTATTATCGGGCACTGGATATTAGATATTAAGCTCAATATTCTGAGCCTATTTGGGATGTTTGGGCTTTCGGGAATTGTAATTAACGATTCCATTGTGCTAATCACCACCTATCGATCACTACGACGGCAGAATATGCCCTATCAAAAAGCCTTGATTGAAGCCTCTTGCCAGCGTTTAAGAGCAGTGGTGCTAACTTCTTTAACTACCGTTGTGGGCTTAACACCACTATTGTTTGAAACATCTTTGCAAGCACAATTTCTTATTCCTATGGCAACCACAATCACCTTTGGCTTAATGGTTGCGACGGTGATTATACTTATTTTGGTGCCAACGCTACTTTCTTTCTACGAACAAATCAAAGAGAGACTTTTGCCCTCTAATGAAAAAATATCATCCTGAGGTTGGCTTAAAAACATTTTTTTTGGTCGCTCTTGTCTGTTTATTAAGTAGCCATCAAGCCAATGCAAAGACAGTAGCAAAAGTCTGCCAAGAATTAAATCATTACATTCCCAGCATCTCTGAACAACAATGTTTAGATAGTGGTTTTTCCTCAATCCCCCTTAATGCGAAGAATCGTACAAGCCCTCTAATTTTTAAACGAATTGATACTCACGATCCAAAAAAACCAAATATTTTAGTGCTTGGCGGTATCCATGCGAATGAACAAAGCAGCTTTGTATTAGCAATAAAATGGTTAAATAATTTACTCAAACAAGATAAACATCTATTTAACTGGTTAATCGCTCCAGCGGTAAATATCAATGCCCTAAAGCAAAAAAATCCGACACGCACCAATATAAATCAAGTTGATATTAATCGTAATTTCCCACTTTCTCAAACCTCACAAAATAACCCCGTGGTGCTGTGGCAAATATTAGGTTCAGAAGCTCGTCATTATCCCGGTCCAAAACCCTTTAGTGAAATTGAAACCCAAGTTATTGAACAGCTAATCAATACTTTTAAACCTACATTGATTATCTCCATTCATGCCCCTCTAAACCTTATTGACTACGATGGCCCTCCACAAAACGCTCCAAAAAAATTAGGCTCCTTACCTTTAGACTTAACAGCCTCTTACCCAGGCTCGCTCGCCAGCTACTACTGGAACACAAAGCGTATCCCAGTACTGACCATCGAACTGGCAGATCCAAAAAAACTCCCCTCAGCAATAGAAACCAGCCATATTTGGTATGACCTTACTCTATGGTTAAAAAAACAACATTACCCTAACCTTGTTTACAAAGACGATGTGATGATTTTTAATGAAGCGATGGCAGCTCTATCACTTAATAATCTATCGCAATCAGCTCTTTTATTTTCACAAATTAGCGATAAAACACTGCTATTACAAGCTAAAAACAATATCGCTTACATCCTCTATTTGCAAAATAAGAAAAAACAGGCAATGGCATTATGGGAACAAATTATTGCTGAGCAAAATAATCATATTGATGCCAATAATCTTGCTAAAATCAAAAGCAATCATCTTATGGCACAAGAGCAGGAAAGCAATACAACAAACAACCTTGTTACAACACCGCAACTAATTCAAATACCGGTTCCAGTGCTACAAAAATCTAATGATTTAGAAGCAATTCGTTGGCGTCTATATGCATGGGAAAATTCACAGCGTAATGGTGAGAAAAACCTCTACTTTTCACTCTATATGCCCAACCACTCTCCCACCAAAAAAAGCTATAAACAATGGCAAGAAGAACAACAACAAAACTTTGAAAAAAATATCCTAAAGTCTTTTAAATTAAAAGAAATTAAGCATAAAATACTCAAGCCAAATCAACAAGCGATTAGTACTTTCAGACAAATTTTTCAATTAAGAAAAATCAAAGCAACTTATGTCTCAACAAAGGAAATAACTTGGGTTAAAGATCAAAATATTTGGAAAATAATCAGTGAGAAAAACATTTATGAGTAGGGTTTTGTAAATAAGGAGGGAGAGACAACTCGCAACCGCATCGGCACTGTAGAAGTTCACTAATTCGTTGACAGAATTATAATTATTTAACCGTAGGGACTGACCTACGTGTCTGCCTGCATGCGAGGACGCATGCAGTATGCATTCCCACGCAGGAGCGTGGGAACGAGTAAACCCCCTCTCCCTGAGGGAGAGGGCT
>CAKMZV010000043.1 GCA_929200535.1 uncultured Gammaproteobacteria bacterium | reverse complement strand
TAGTTTTATAGTTGTAGTTTTATAGTTGTAGTTTTATAGTTGTAGTTTTGTAGTTTGTAGTTTTGTAGTTGTAGTTTTAATAGTTGTAGTTGTTAATAGTTACTCTTTCCCACGCTTCTGCGTGGGAATTAGTAATACTCCTTTTCCTGACATTCTTCTTTTTGTTATTCTTCTTTCTGTTATTCCTTTTTCTGTCATGCTGAAACTTGTTTCAGGATCTCAGGACTTTATACTCACCTCATACTCCATAAAAAGGAACGAGTAATTCCCCTCCAGTGGAGGGGTGCCACGAAGTGGCGGGGTGGTTGCTTTTTTTCACGCAAGACGTGGAAGTGAGTACCCCCTCACCCCAGCCCTCTCCCTCAGGGAGAGGGGGTTACTAATGGTTAGTGGTTAATGTTGGCTTTTGTGTGGTGATGGGAATAGGGTGTCGGTATATCCGTTGAGGTAATAGGCAAGTAACCCTACCCATTCGTGTCCAGCTCTTCTTAGCTGTGAAATGTTTTGAGAAAAGTGTGGATTAATGCTTAGGGGATAATGTTGGTAATCAACTGGATAGGGAATAACGTTCCAATTAAGTTTGCGAAAAACTCCCATACTTCTTGGCATATGTGAGGCTGAAGTAATTAATAGCCAGGGTAAGTTATTTTCTTTAAATTGTTGGGAATAGAGTGCGTTTTGTCGAGTATTTCGAGATTTGTCTTCTATATAAATGGTTGATGATTTAGGGGCTAAAGGTTTTATCCATTGTTTAATAATGTGTCCGCCTTTAATGTTTGGATTGAAATTTGGGTAGGAGCCGCTTGTAATTACTAATTTGCTATTTGGGTATTTTTTTAGTAGTTTTGGAACAACCATAATTCGCTCAGCAGCCCCATTAAACTGGGGTCTTCCTTGAATAGCGGATGATGTTATTTCTTCCATTCCTCCAAGGACAATAATGCCTCCAATTTCATTAGGCAGTTTTTTAGGATAAGGAAAGCGATTTTCTAAAGGTGCCAGTAAAAAAGTGCCTATTGGGAGGAGTGTTAAAGAAAATAACGAACTCATTGAAATAATCAGTAGTATTTTGCCTATTTTGTGATATTTCCAAGAGAGCAGTAGCCCAAATAGTGCAAGCAGTAAGAGAAAATTATCCAGTTTGACAAAAAAACCTAATGTTTGTGAGAGAATGAAGAAAAAGTTTTCACTCATTATTTTTTATGATTTAATTTTTTATGATTTAGAGTCTATACGAACTTCTTTTTCAATTCTAAACACTAACCCTAAGGCAAGAAAGAACATCAGAATAAAGCTACCACCTCCGCTAAAAAAGGGAAGTACTAATCCTTTAATAGGTGTTAGATTGATGGTGCCACCTATGTTAAGAAACATTTGAAAAAAAATCCATAGCATTACACCGAATACAACCATCGAACCAAAGACTTTTTTTCTTTGTAGTGCTGTTTGCCCGAGCTTGTATAGGCGGTACATAATAATCCCAAAGAGTATTAGTAGTAGTAGTAAGCCAATAAGCCCAAGTTCTTCAACAAGGACACTGATGATAAAATCATTTTGCACTTCTGGAATATATCCAAGTTTATGGATGCTGTTGCCTAATCCTACACCAGTGATATCGCCTCTGCCAATGCTCATTAAGGATTGCCCGATGTTGTAATCTGCTCCCCAAGGATTATCCCAGGGGTCTGTAAATTCTAAAAGGCGTTCTTGTTGGTAAGGGCTGAGTAGTAGTTTAATAGCGAATATGCTAAAAAGTAGCATTCCAATAAGTAAAATAGAAAGCCCTAAAAGGTGCGCTCCAGCAATAAATGTGAGCCCTAAAGTGAAGAAAATAATTTCAATTGTATTGCCAAGATCGGGTTCTAAAATAAGCAGTGAACAGATGATGCCTGTTGGCAAGAAGAAAACTAAAAATACTGTGAATGGTTTTTCTGCTATTTCTTGTTGGAATTTGTTGATATATCCGGCGAGATATACAATGTAAATTAGTTTAGCATATTCTGATGCTTGGAAAGTCAAATTACCTATAGTTATCCAGCGTTTGCTTCCATTGACTTCTTTGCCAATCAATAATACTAATACAAGCATAACCACCACGGATAGTGCAAGAAGCATGCGGTTTTTTTCCCATACTGTTGTAGGAATATAGGAGGCAACCACAAAAAAGATTAATCCTACCCATAAGATTGAAAATTGCTTGAGAGCAGCTCTGTATGGGTTTCCATTTGTCGCTTCTTCACTGACATATAGAGAGACTGAAAAAAACATAATCATTCCATAGGCAATGAGTAGTGAGAGTGTTCCCCAAAGCAACCAATCACGTTGGTTTGGATCAATAGAGAGTTTAGGGAGGGAAATCATAGTTTTAATTTTAGGGCACTATTAACTAAGTTTACAAAATGTTGTCCTCTTTGTTGGTAGTTTTTGTAACTATCAAAGCTGGCACAACCGGGTGAAAATAGAATAAAATTACCTTTTATTGCGTTGGTATTGCAATGCGTAATAATTTGTTCTAAATTAGTAAATTGTTGCATTGGAAGGTTTTGTTTGTCCCAATCTTTAGCAATTAAATGGGCATCTTGACCAAATAATAAAATTTGTTTGATTTGCTTTTTTAATAGTGGGATAAGTGGCGTAAAATCTGCGTTTTTGCTTTGTCCGCCAACAATTAAATAAATATTTTTAGGCGTATAGGAGGGTGCAAGTTGGGTATTCTCAGAACTTAACTCCATACAACTTTTTATAGCGACTTCCATTGAGCCAACATTGGTGCTTTTAGAATCATTTATCCACATAATATTATGATGATAAGCAATTTTTTGGAAGCGGTGCTCTAATCCATACCAATTAATGATGGTTTGTGCAATTTTTTGATCACTGATGCCACATTGGTGGGCAAACATCCAAACAATGAGTGCATTGAGAATATTATGCTGACCAACTAATTGCAATTTATTAATCTTTAAAAGGCTGGTTTTTCCGCGGAATAGTGAGCCATTTTTTATGCCGTAATCTTCTTGTCTGGTTGGTTCTGATAGCCCATAAGATGGTTGGTTTTTCCATTTTATATCGGATGTAGATGAGTTATCAAACGATAGATAACTATTTGGTTGATCTCGGTTGAGGATGCAATATTCACTGACTTCAAGTAGCCTCTGTTTCACTTTGGTGTATTGTTGTAATGAGTGATGTCGATCAATATGATCTTCTGAAATGTTAATTATTGTGCTTAGGTTGGCTCTGAGGCTGGGAGTGAGTTGAATTTGAAAGCTGGAGAGTTCAATGACCCAATAATGGTTAGCGTTGGTTTCTTTCACAAAATTTTCGATGGTATCTATGTAATCTAAAACGGGTACACCGATATTGCCGATGGCTTTTGCTTTTTTTCCATTTTCAATAAGCGTATGCTCTAACCATCGCGTGACGGTGCTTTTGCCATTTGAGCCTGTGATGCCGATAATAGTGCCTTTGGCATAGTTTAGAAAAACTTCTATATCACTGATTCCTTGAAGATTAAGTTGACGCATTTTTTGTAATATTGGATGTTCATCCGCAATTCCTGGGCTAATAAAAATAGCTTGATAGTCAAATAAATTTTCTAATTGTTCTATAGAGGTTACCTTTTTAAACGATTTTGAGGGTAATTTTTGATGTTGAAAAATATCTGGGTTGTCATCATACACTGTGCAGGTTGAATTGTGACGATTAAGAAAGCGAGCAATGGATTGACCGGTAATGCCGTAGCCAACAAGCAGGTAGTTATTTGAGGGGGAAAAAGTAAATTTGGTTTGTTTCAAAGTGTAGAATATAAAAATTAAAGCCTTAAAGTATGTCCAAAGATGAAAAAAAGTCTCAATGTATAATTATAATTATCCTTCATTAAGGAGTTTATAAGAGAAACCTAATTGATAGTGTGTATAGTCTCAGTTAGGTGAGTTTTGTCATTTTGACTTGCTCTCAGAATGGTAGGAGCAGACTGTGGGATGATAAAGTATATGAAATTTACAATTATTAATTTTTTATCTCTGTTAATTCAGAAATCAAATCAGAAATGGGTTTAATTTATTAATGTCGTTTTTTGTCACACCTTTTAAGTGGTTTTTCATTGTTGTTTTTTTTGGTGTTTTTTATTTTATTGGTTTCTTTCCTTGGAACATACAATTAGTATTCGCAAAATTTCCAGCTTGGCTTCTTTCTAAAACTTCACGTTTTGATGTTATTCTCAAAAATTATGAAATATGTTTTCCTGATTGGAATGAGAAAGAACGTATTCAGTGGGCACATAAACAGTGTCATCAAATTGCGAGTATGCCTTTGGCTATGTTAAATAGTTTGCATCGTTCTTCGACTATCACTTCTAAAGTTAAGAAAATAAAAGGTTTAGAGTATCTCGAAAAATTGCGCGAGGAAAAAAAAGGGTGCTTGCTCGTTGGGGGGCATTTTTCAAGTATGGATATTGCGAATCGATACCTATCTCAGCATTTTGATGTTGCTGCAGTTTATCAAAAAGGTGAAGATGGTTTAGCTAATTGGTTTATGGAAAAAATACGCAGGCGTTTGAATGTGAAATTGATTGAAAAATCCAAAACAATTCAAATGATTCGTTGGTTAAAAGATGGTGGAATCCTTTGGTACGCTCCAGATCAGAGCTATGGCGGAAGTATGAAGACGGTGGTAGATTTTTTTGGTCAAAAAATAAATGCTTTGTCTGGATGGGAGAAGATGGTGGAGGCAACAAAAAATGCTGAGTTTTGTTTGATAGATTATCATTATGATGCTGGTGAATATGTCATAGAGATTCACCCGCCATTTGAGGAGTATAGAGAAATGTCTTCTCATCAAATCGCGCAGAAGTATATGACGCATATTGAGCAGAATGCAAAAAAGAATCCAGAGCAGTATTATTGGGTGCATCGACGGTTTAAATCTATGGAAGTGAATTATGAGAATTAAAAAGTAGTTATGCAGCTTAACAAACAAGATAAATTAAAGCAAAAGGTGGCAATTAAGGCTTTGGACTATATTGTTCCTAATAGTTATATCGGTGTTGGAACAGGTTCTACGGTTAATTTTTTTATTGACGCATTGGCGAGTAGAAAAAATGATATTCTTGGCGCTATATCAAGTAGTGAAGAAAGCACTAAACGATTGAAAAATATTGACGTTGATGTATTTGATATGAACGAAATAGATGCAATTTCAGTCTATTTTGATGGGGCTGATGAAGTGGATGAAAATCTCAGTTTAACAAAAGGGGGTGGTGGTGCTTTGATGCGAGAAAAAATAGTCGCGGCTTTGGCAGATAAATTTGTTTGTATTGTTGATAAGAGTAAGTTAGTAACCCATTTAGGGGGCTTTCCTATTCCTATTGAAGTCGTTCCTATGGCACGGAGTGCTATTGCTCGTTATTTAGTTAAAAAATACCAAGCAGAGCCAGTCTATCGCTCAGGTTATAAGACGGATAATGGTAATGTTATTCTTGATGTTCACTGTTTGGACGTATCGAATCCTGAACAAGTAGAAAGGGAATTGAATCAAATTCCGGGCTTAGTGTGTAATGGTGTTTTTTATCAACAGTCGGCGGATATTGTATTGATTGCGGATGAAAACACGGTTGTTGTTAAAGAACATCAGAATTTTTGATATAATTGTTTGATGGAGTTCTCGTTTTTTAACTAATTTAAAAGAATAAGGGGCAATGAATAAAGAAAAGTCGTCACTGATTCTTGGCAATTGGAAAATGAACGGTAGTTTGCAAAAAAATGAGCAAATTATTTGTGAGTTTCTTGCTTCGTATGAAAAACTACCTCATTCAAACACTGCTTTGATAGAGTGTGGAATTTGCCCCCCGGCATTGTATATACCACAGTTGGCTAAATTGTTAGAAAACACGCCTATTTCTTATGGAGCACAAGATGTAAGTACCAAAAATGAAGGTGCTTATACGGGAGAAATATCTGCTAATATGCTTGCTGAGTTGGGATGTCAATATGTGATTGTTGGGCATTCTGAACGTAGGAACTATCATAATGAAGATGAGCAACTTATTGTAGCTAAGGTTAAGCAAGTTTGTGATAGTGGGATGCAAGCGGTGTATTGCGTTGGAGAAAGTTTTGAGGAGCGTGAAAAAGGACAACAAAATAGTGTTGTTGGTAAGCAAGTTGAGGCAATTTGTGCGTTAAATAAGCAAGATTTAGAGCGTATCATTATTGCTTATGAGCCAGTTTGGGCAATTGGTACAGGCAAAACAGCAACTCCCGAACAGGCTCAAGAGATGCATAAGTTAATAAGTGAGGTGGTTCAGAATAATCACCCTTCACTGACTGAGTTAGGTATTTTATATGGAGGCAGTGTTAGTGAGAAGAATGCGGCTGAGCTGGCTTGTCAAAAAAATATTAATGGTTTTCTTGTAGGAGGGGCATCACTAAAGCCCCAGAGTTTTATTCAAATATGTGAGGTTTTTTTATAATGTTATTTTTTTTGGTTGGATTACAAATCCTTATTGCTGTCAGCCTTATTATAATTGTACTTATTCAACAGGGTAAGGGTGCTGAAGCAGGTGCCGCTCTTAGCAGTGGCTCTCAAAGTTTATTAGGCACTTCAACGGGAGGTAGCACGATTACTCGAATTACATCTATTTTAGCAGCAGCATTTATTATCAATAGTTTGGTAATGGCTACGCTATCTTCACAAAATGATCGTGCTTCTGGTAGTGTCGTTATTGAAGCAGATGAGGTGCAGAATAGTCAGGAAAGTGATAGCGATCTTCCCAATATTCCGCTACCGCAGTAAAAAATATTTGCCGACGTGGTGGAATTGGTAGACACGCTGTCTTGAGGGGGCAGTGAGGCAACTCGTGCCGGTTCGATTCCGGCCGTCGGCACCATTTTTTTTAATTTAAGATTATCTTTTTTGAATATGAGAGGCTGAAAATGGAGAGTGATTTTCATTTTTTTTACCGTTTGTATTTAAAGTAGAGGTCGATTCAAAATAGTTATTTTATGAAGGCGCAAGACAAAAATCAAAAAAAACCTATTAATGAGGAAAATAACTCCTCTAATCCGTCTAATGATACAACGCTTGATGAAAGCTCCCTTCAGGGTGATAGTGTTGATGATAATTTATCTTCAGAAGAAGTATTATTCACTAATGAGGCTGGCAGTTCCTCGCAAGATAGCGAGATGACACAAGCAGATTATGAAATTAAAATTACTCAATTAGAACGTCAATTAGCAGAAGAAAAAGATAAAAGCATTCGTGCACTTGCCGAAATAGAAAATGTTAAGCGACGTACACAAAAAGATCTTGAGAATGCTCATAAGTTTGCAGTTGAGGGATTAGTTAAGAGTTTGGTTTCGGTGTTAGATAGTTTTGATGGGGGGAAAAAAGCCATTCCAGAAGAGCAAATTGAGGCAATAAAAGGGATTGCAATGATAGAAGATAGTTTTTTAAATGTATTGCAAGAACACGGAGTCGAAATAGTTCAGCCTAATGCTGGAGAGGATTTTAATCCCGAGCTTCATCAAGCAATGAGTATGCAAGAAAATAAAGAATTTTCCTCTAATCAAATTATTAACACAGTGCAACGCGGTTTTGCGGTAAAAGGACGGTTGATTCGTCCAGCAATGGTGATAGTTTCTTCATAGTAACTGTGTTTTTGATTAGATAATTTTTTAAATGTGAACTTAGCGATTTCTCCAGGAGTAACGGTAAAGGACCTGCAAGAACAATTATTCCCTATTTTTAGAGAAGTAGATGCGGTGTCCGCTCACCAACATATTCGTTGGTTATTAGAGAGATTGTTAGATTGTTCTTATTCTCAGATACTTAGTCGCTTTGATTATTCGCTAACGACTAAGCAGTACAAAACCGTCATTAAGTGGGTCGAAAGCTACACAAACCAGATTCCTTTGCCTTATATTTTGGGCACAACTGATTTTATGGGTCTTGAGTTTATTGTCAATGATAAAGTTTTAATTCCTCGCTCTGATACGGAGACTATGGTAACAAAAGCGATTGAGTTAGTTAGTCAAAAAATACAAGATTCTAAATCATATTATCAAAAAAATCCTTATCGTATTTTAGATTTAGGTACAGGGAGTGGAGTAATTGCTGTTTCCTTAGGTAAACTGGTACCATTCACTCAAATAACGGCAACGGATAAAAGTTTTGATGCCATAGCAATCGCCAAAAAGAATGCCGCAAAACATCAAGTCTCTATTTTGTTTAAAGAAGGGGATTGGTTTTCAGCAATTGAAACAGGCAATTGCTTTGATCTTATTATTAGCAACCCTCCCTATATTAAAAAAGATGAAATACTTGACAAATCATTAAATAGTGAACCAAAAATGGCGCTTTATGCTGATAATAAGGGTCTATCTGATATACAAAAAATTGCGGACGAATATGTTAATTATTTATCGCCTGATGGATTATTGATGCTGGAGCATGGCTATGAGCAAGGACAACAAGTGCGCAATATATTTGATGACAAAAATGCAGATGCAATTGAAACGCATCAAGATCTTGCAGGTAGGGAGCGTTTTACTATAGTACAAAATATAAAGAGACCTTTTGCACAAAAGATATGACAAGTAAAAAAGCAAAAAATTTCCCTGATTTTTATCCGCAAGCGGTTCAAACGCTGTTACTCTATGGTTCGTAAACTCACCAAGAGTAAAAACGTTTTTTGTGCCATACTTTTATGCAAAGGTCTCATAAAGTATTGATTGGGATGTTTTTTTCTTCATTTTTTTCATATAGAAATCCTTTAGTGCGAGTATTGGGAGCTATGCTAATAGGACTACTTTTAAATGCCTGTGGCTCGAGTAATGGTTCTTCATTTAGTAAATTATTTAATGATGATTATGTTTTTTTGCCTGATTACAGTAAGAATAGATCGGCAAGTTATTCCTTTAATTGTAGTGATATTTCAAGCATTGATTTATCCAATATTACAGATGAATACTACGTAAATCAATCCTATCTTACCCAAATGGGCATTCAGACTGCTTGGCAAAAGCAATTGAGCGAACAGAAGTGTTTTGGCAATGGGATTACTGTTACGGTAGTGGATGATGGGGTAGATAGCCGACATGAGGATTTATCTGCAAATATCGATTTAGCGGGTTCGTATGATTTTATTTTTGATACCCGATCCTCAATTTCTACCCCTTCTAGAAACAATACTCATGGCACCTCGGTTGCGGGGATTATTGCTGCCAGTGTCAATGGTTTTGGCGTAGTGGGTATTGCTAATAAAAGTAAAATTCAAAGTTATAATTTGCTATTCAATCAGACGATAACTATGGCCAATGAGGTTTCCGCAATGGGTGCAACAGGGGAAATTTCTAATAATAGCTGGGGACCTTCGGACGTTTCTCCTATTTTGGCAGGTAGCTCTCAGCTTTGGAAGTTAGCAATTGATAATGGTGTCAAAAATGGCAGGCAAGGCAAAGGAACGATTTATGTATGGTCGGGTGGCAATGGAGGTCTGAAACTCAATAATAGTAATTACGATGGTTATGCCAATTATCGCAAAGTCATTGCGGTTGGAGCAACCGATGGTAACCGTAAAATTGCTTCATTTTCTGAAGAAGGTGCAAATATTCTTATCACAGCCCCAGGTGTAGGAATATATACTACACAGCTGACCCCGAGTATCATTAGTCAATCTAATGGAATTGATAATCGATATACGTCCAATTTTGGAGGTACAAGTGCTTCGGCTCCGATGGTTTCAGGTGTAATTGCTTTGCTTTTAGAAACTTATCCTAATCTGGGTTGGCGTGATGTGAGAAAAATTATTGCTCTAAGTGCAAAGCGTATCGATAGTGGGGATGCTGATTGGACACAAAATGGAGCTCAGTATTGGGTAAATCATAAATACGGCTATGGGCTTATAGATGCACCAAAAATGTTAGAAACCGCCAAAAACTGGACAAACCTAACGACAGAGACCGCCTACAAGACTTCACAAACTTATACAAGCAATAATGCGATTAGCACAAAAGTTTCGAGTGTATTTACCCTTTCAGTCCCCGCAAATACTGGGATTAGCAAATTAGAAGCAGTTGAAATAAACATCAATACCGAACATCCCTATTGGGCAGATTTGAGTATTGAATTGCTTAGTCCTCAAGGTACAAAAAGCATACTAACCAAAACCCACAAGTGTGACAAACGATGTGGTTCAGCAAACTCTCAAAGCCTAAAAACATGGATCTTTAGCTCTGCACGCCTAATAGATGAAAACCCTCACGGAGAATGGAGGGTTTTAATTAAAGATGGTTTTCCTAAGGAGGATAATGGTACGGTGACTAAAATATCCCTAAATCTATATGGCACCTAACAATTTTGGGGTGGTAGGAAATTTTAGAGATAGAACAGTGCGCTATTTCTATGGAATAGAGCTCTCCCTACATCATTGAGAGGGAAAGAGGTTGTCGCTTTGCTCGTCATAAATTCGATTATAATCAAGAATTTTGCCTTTTGCAACGGTCTCAGCTTTTATAACTTGGTTTTATAAATTGCTATGTTCACCAATCCTAAATTTAATTTAGCCCTACCTACTTTTATTTTCTTTATCCTTACTGCTTGCGGTGGCATAGAAAATACTCCTATTAATTCTAAAATCACCTTACAATCAACCGTGGGTGATGCCCAAGTTACTCTGAATTGGAATGCTATTGATAACGCTAACATTTATACCGTATATCAAAATAACAATATCCAAGCCTCAACTACAGATACTAAATATACCATAAGCAATCTTAGCAATGAGACTGCATACACTTTTCAAGTCCAAGCCTTTAATGTTGCTGGAACCAGCTTAGCTTTAAGTAATACAATCACTGCCACACCTTTTGTTGTCTTACCCAATACGCCTACTATTTCACAAGTATTTGCAGGCAACAGACAAATCACTTTACAATGGAATAGGGTAACCTATGCCAACAGTTATACCATAGTGCAAAGTGATGGTAACACTAATACAGAAATCAATACCAAAAACACCTCCCGAACCATAATGGGACTTACCAATGGAAATGCCTATATTTATAAAATCAAGGCTGTTGGTATGAAGAGAGAAAGTGGTTTTAGTACAGCAGTAAGCATAACCCCAACCTTACCAGCACCGACTGGAATCACGCTTGTTACAGGAATTAGTAAAGTGGATTTAAGTTGGAATGATGTGCCTAATGCCGACTCTTATCTTATCTCCTACAAGCAACAACAAAATACCAATTTAAGCACTAAAACAGTTACTACCAGCACTGTCTCTATTAGCGGCTTAGACAATAATACGACTTATGTTTTGACTATAGCTGCCAGAGATGGAGAACATATTAGTGCCAAATTAGCGAATATACCTTTTATTCTCACCTCATCTACCACTTCTTCTGATTCGCCTTATAGCAAAAACAGACTACCCAGCTATTCTTTTAGTTGCGATGATATTTCAAGCATTGATTTATCCCATATTACGGATGAATACTATGGCAACCAATATTATCTTACCCAAATGGGCATTCAGACTGCTTGGCAAAATCAATTAAACGAACAGAAGTGTTTTGGCAATGGCATTACTGTTACGTTAGTGGATGATGGGGTAGATAGCCGACATGAAGATTTATTTTCAAATATCGATTTAACTGGCTCCTATGATTTCATTTCTAACAAAAAATCTATAATTCCCACTCCTCAGACTCCTCATGGCACCTTCGTAGCTGGCATTGTTGCAGCCAATGCTAATGGTTTTGGAGTAGTTGGTATTTCCAATAAAAGTAAAATTCAAAGTTACAATATACTATCAGCTAATCCTCAGTCTATAGCCAATAAGGTTTCCGCAATGAGTGCAACAGGGGAAATTTCTAATAATAGCTGGGGACCTTCGGACGCTTTTCCTATTTTGGCAGGTAGTTCTCAGCTTTGGAAATTAGCAATTGATAATGGTGTCGAAAATGGCAGGCAAGGCAAAGGGACGATTTATGTATGGGCAGGTGGCAATGGAGGTATGAAACTCAATAATAGTAATTACGATGGTTATGTGAATTATCGCAAAGTCATTGCGGTTGGAGCAACCGATGGTCAGAATAAAATTGCCTCCTTTTCTGAAGAAGGTGCAAATATTCTTATCACAGCCCCTGGTTTAAACATATATACTACACAGCTGACCCCGAGTAATGCTGGCGAGCAATCTAATGGAATTGATAATCGATATATGTCCAATTTTGGAGGTACAAGTTCCGCAGCTCCGATGGTTTCAGGTGTAATTGCTTTGCTTTTAGAAACTTATCCTAATTTGGGTTGGCGCGATGTGAGAAAAATTATTGCTCTAAGTGCAAAGCGTATCGATAGTGGGGATGCTGATTGGACACAAAATGGAGCTCAGTATTGGGTAAATCATAAATACGGCTATGGGCTTATAGATGCACCAAAAATGTTAGAAACCGCCAAAAACTGGACAAACCTAACGACAGAGACCGCCTACAAGACTTCACAAACTTATACAAGCAATAATGCGATTAGCACAAAAGTTTCGAGTGTATTTACCCTTTCAGTCCCCGCAAATACTGGGATTAGCAAATTAGAAGCAGTTGAAATAAACATCAATACCGAACATCCCTATTGGGCAGATTTGAGTATTGAATTGCTTAGTCCTCAAGGTACAAAAAGCATACTAACCAAAACCCACAAGTGTGACAAACGATGTGGTTCAGCAAACTCTCAAAGCCTAAAAACATGGATCTTTAGCTCTGCACGCCTAATAGATGAAAACCCTCACGGAGAATGGAAGGTGTTAATTAAAGATGGTTTTCCTGATGAGAATAATGGTACGGTGACTAAAATATCCCTAAATCTATATGGCACCTAACAATTTTTGGATGGTAGGTTTAATAATTAATGGTTAATGGTTAGTGGTTAATTGTTAATTGTTAATTGTTAATGGTCAATGGTTAATGGTTAATTGTTAGTGGTTAATGGTTGATGGTTAATGGTTGATGGTTAGTGGCTAATTGTTAATGGTTAGTGGCTAATTGTTAATGTTGGCTTTTGTAGATTTTCTGAGGGCAAGCC
>CAKMZV010000042.1 GCA_929200535.1 uncultured Gammaproteobacteria bacterium | reverse complement strand
ACAGAGGGTTATGATTGTATTCGCCTCACCATTGAAGATGGTGGACCTAATGATGGTGATGGACAAGTCAATGCCAAAGTTGCCGATCCTGGTGCAATATTTGCTGAAAAATCCGCTGATGATGATAATTCTACTCAAGTGGGAGAAGAGAAAGTCAGTAGCAGCGGTGGTTGTGCCTTAATTAAAGATGCAAATCAGCCATTTTCACCGACCTTTATTTTATTATTAGCTATTGCTTCATTGATGATTATTTATCGCAATCGTCGTAGAAAAAGTTAATAAATGGCTATAAGATTTTAGTAATTACCTATTTTATGAGCTCATTTCGTAGAGCTTTTGGGCGAGGGAGCTATGTTGGTGGATGAGTTGTTGTTGGTCTATGCCGTTAATTTTTCCATTTTCTACTCGCCATTGCCCTGCGATCATTACTCTATCCGCTTTTTGCCCACCGCATAGGAGTAATGCGGCAAGTTTATCGTGGCTTCCAGAAAAACGTAAGTCATTCAATTTAAATAGGGCAAAGTCAGCTTCTTTACCTACAGCAATTTCCCCAATATCGGTACGCCCTAATAAACGAGCTGAGCCTTGGGTTCCCCATTGGTAGGCTTTTTGATGGGTTACTTTAGATGAGCCGTAGTGTAATCTTTGCAGATATAGAGCTTGACGTAGTTCGGCAATCATATTTGAGCCATCGTTAGAGGCTGAACCATCGACCCCAAGCCCCACTGGGCAACCGTGTTGTTCTAATTCTAAGGTTTTACAAATACCTGAAGAAAGCATCATATTTGAGGTTGGACAATGGCATACGCCAACACAATGATGCCCTAATTTTTGCATTTCGGGGGTATTAAAGTGAATGCCGTGGGCAAGCCAAGTATTGTTATGTAGCCACCCTACACTTTCAAGGTATTCAACCGTACGCAAGCCAAATTTTTCAATGCAAAAATTTTCTTCATCGATAGTTTCAGCAAGGTGGGTATGCAGGCGGAGGTTATATTGTTTTGCTAAATCTGCGGTTGCGCTCATCAATTCGGTTGTCACAGAGAATGGTGAGCAAGGAGCTAATGCAATTTGAATCATTGCGCCATCACCTGTTTGATGGTAGGTTTTTGCTAATCGCTCGCTATCTAATAAAATTTCATCTTCTGTTTGTACCACACTTTGGGGTGGCAAGCCTCCATCTTTTTCACCAAGGCTCATAGAGCCTCGAGTTAGCATCACACGCATTCCCATTTTCTTTGCTTGTTCCACTTGAAGGTCGATGGCGTGCTCTAATTGCTTGGGAAATAAATAGTGATGGTCTGCTGCTGTGGTACAACCAGAGAGCAATAATTCAGCGAGAGCCAATTTGGTGGCAATACTTAGCATTTCAGGTTGAATGTTTGCCCACACCTTGTATAAACTCTTTAACCATGGGAAGAGTTCTTTATTCAGTGCTGTTGGGTAAGCGCGAGTAAGGGTTTGGTAAAAATGATGATGGCAGTTTATTAGCCCAGGTAGAATAATGCTTTCATTAGCATCATACGATTGATCAATAGGATGTTTAGGTTGTTGCCCTGTGGGGACTAATTCGATAATTTTACCATTTTCAACAACGACGCCATTATCAGCATTGTCAGCAAAAATTGCAGCTGGATGTTTAAGCCATAATCGTTTTGGAGAACTCATTTACGGTTATATTCATTTTAAGTTTTGAGACCTTTACAAAAGGTCTCGTTTTATGTGTCCAAATGTAAACCATTATGCACTTGTTCAAAGGTGGCAGGAGCTGGAAGTTTGGCTACTTTTTTATCCTGGCGTGCGTTGTAAATGGCATCTTTAATGGCTAACCATGATGAAATAGCAAGCATAAAAGGAGGCTCACCAACGGCTTTGGATTTGAATATTGTATCTTCTTGGGGTTCATATTTGTTTTGAATTTCAACGTTCAAATGCTTTGGTGTGTCTCCGATGGAGGGGATTTTATAGGTAGCAGGTCCTGTGGTAGTCAATCTACCCTTATCATCCCATTTTAATTCCTCAGTGCATAGCCAGCCAATTCCTTGAATATACGCTCCTACAATCTGTCCTTTATCAATGGCTTTATTGAGTGAATTGCCCACATCATGCAAAATATCCACTGCCGTTATTTTGTATTCTCCAGTAATGCAATCTAATAATACTTCACTGACAGAAACGCCATAGGCATAGTAATAAAAAGGTCTGCCAGTAGCGGTTTCTCTATCGTAGTGAATTTTAGGAGTTTTGTAAAATCCATTACTAAACAGCTCAACTCGATTAAGATAGCAGAGTTTAACAAATTCCGTAAAGGGCATTTTTTGCTTGTCTAATATAACTTCTCCATCGCTGAATGCAATTTGTTTTTTGCTAATTGAAAAATGCTCAGAGGCAAAATTTATCATATTTTCTTTAATACGCTGGCAGGCAATTTGTGCCGCCTTGCCGTTCATATCAGAGCCTGATGAGGCTGCGGTTGCTGAGGTATTAGGTACTTTGGCGGTGCTGGTCGCAGAAACTTTAATACATTCCATAGAAACCCCAAACTCCATCGCAACTACATAGGCTATTTTAGTAAAAAGCCCCTGCCCCATTTCTGTGCCACCATGATTAAGATAGATGCTACCATCATTATAAACATTAACTAATGCTCCAGCTTGGTTTAAAAAAGTAGTGGTAAAGGAGACACCAAATTTGACAGGAGAAAAGGCTAAGCCTTTTTTGAGAATATTGTGGGTGGCGTTAAATTGCGTTATTTGCTCTTTGCGTTTTGAGTAGTTGCTTGTTGTAAGTAAACTATCAGTGAGTTCGCTGATAATGTTTTCTTCAATAATTTGCTGATAAGGAGTTATATTTTTGGGAGCGTTTTTTTGATAAAAATTACGTTGGCGAATTACGCAGGCATCCTCTCCAAGGAATTGAGCAATTTCCTGCATAATATTTTCAATAGCAAGCATTCCTTGAGGACCACCAAAGCCTCTAAAGGCTGTATTTGAGGTGGTGTTTGTCTTGCATAAAAAACCGCGAAATTGTGCATTTTCAAAGTAGTAGCAGTTATCGGAATGAAAAAGCGTTCTGGAGACAATAGCATAGGATAAGTCTAATGAATAACCACATTTAGCATAATAGTCAATGATTATTCCTTGTACAATTCCTTGAGAATTAAAACCCACTTCGTACTTCACAACAAAATCATGACGCTTGCCGGTCATTAAAAAATCCTCATAGCGTGGCAATCTTGCCTTGACTGGAATATTGTATTTTTTAGCAAACAAGGCACTCAAGCAAGCAATTTGCGATGAATCAGTTTCTTTACCTCCAAAACCACCGCCCATACGCCGAGTAAGCACTTCAACTGAGTGCATTGGTACGCCTAAGACCTCAGCAACTAAGTGTTGTACCTCGGTGGGATTTTGCGTTGAGGAGTGCACAACAATCTCATCCTTTTCTTTAGGAATGGCAAGTGCAGTTTGTGTTTCAAGATAGAAATGCTCTTGTCCGCCAATATCTAACTCGCCTTTAATTTGATAGTCTGCCTTGGGGATAGCACTCTTGGCATCCCCTGTTTTCATTTTAATCGGTGCATTGAGGTAACTTTCTTTTTCAATCGCCTGCCCAACAGTTACAATTGGCTCTAATTCAATAATATCTGCTGTGATTGTAGCAGCGGCAAGGGTCGCTTGTTGGTGTGTTTGTGCCAATACGGCACATAATGCTTGACCATAAAAAAGCACCGTATCTTTGGCTAATAAAGGTTCATCTTTTTGTACCGGACCAATCAGTAAATGCCCGAATTCACGTTCAATATCTTGCGACAGCAACACGGCTTTTACGCCTGGCATTGCCCGTGCTTTTTGGCAATCAATGGAATTTATTTTTCCGTGAGCTACCTTACTTAAGGCAAAAGCGATATGATGGGTATTTTGCGGAATATTTAGATCATCAATATAGGTAGCCTCACCTGTTACGTGCCCTATGGCACTGTCATGAGGAGCATTTGAGGGGTTAGTATTACTCATCTTTAAAATCAAATAAGGAAGTTTCAGAACTCTCAGAATTTTCAGCAAGTTGTAATAAAGAACGTTGCACTAATGCTTTTGCCATTGCTAAACGATAAGAGGCTGAAGCTCGCATATCACTTAATGGGCTAAATTCAGATGCTATTGCTTGCACTATTTCAGCAGAAACATTGTTGATAGAGGCATAATCAAGATGACTAATATCCTGATTTTTAAAGCGTTTAATAATTAGTTGAGAGAGTGCCTCTGCTTTTTTAGGAACTTCTGCCATTCCGCCAAATGCAATAGCAATATCAGAAATATAATTCCCTTTTTCTGGTGCTTGCAATGAAATTTTTATTGCCAAACTGACTGCAGAAATATCATCCTCAAAACGTTTAGATAACTTATGAACAAATAATTTTTCTTGTGGTAATAGTTTAGGAATAATAATGGATTTAATAAATTCACCTTGTTGCAGAGCCGTTTGTTTATAACGGATAAAATAATCCTCAATAGCAAGCTCTCTTTCTTTGTCCCCTTTTCTAAGCAATAGACGTGCCCCTAAAACAAAAAATAACGGTGGAAAATCTCCAATCGGTGAAGCATTAGCTATATTGCCACAAATCGTTGCCCAATTGCGAATTTGAGTAGCTGCAAAACGATATAGGTATTGTTCGGTACTGGGAAAATAAGAAAGCAGTGTGGGTAAGGCTTGTTTGATGGTTACCCCAGCGTTGATAGTTATGCTCTGTGTTTGCTCCGTAATCACCTTTAATTCTTTGACATTTTGTAAGCTGATAATTTTTTCAAATCGTCGTGCAAATAACGTCAGCTCTAATCCCAGATCAGTACCCCCTGCTATAATTCTCGCTGTTGGGTATTTTTCAATAAGTTCACTAACTTCGGTGAGAGTTTCAGGAGCGTAGAATTGTTCTTTTTTCTCCTCACTCACAATAGTGGCTGATTTTAGCGTTTCCCTAAAATCAAGCAAACGTTGGTGGGTTTGCTTATTGGCATAAGGATCTTGATAATTTGGCTTATCTTTTATCGCTTGTTGGCAACTTTCAATAATTGGCTGATAACCTGTACAACGACATAAGTTACCACCCAAAGAATGTTCAATCTCTTCTAACTGGCTTGTGTTATGCGTTACAAACCAAGCGTACATTGACATAATAAATCCTGGCGTGCAATAACCACATTGCGAACCGTGGCAATCAACCATCGCTTGTTGTACTGGGTGTAGTTTCTTATCCTGTTGCAAACCCTCAACAGTAACTAAACACTTTCCTGAAAGACTATGCACTAAAGCAATGCAAGTATTTAAACTTTTAAAGTCTAACGCTTTCTCATCTTCCGATAAATCAATAACCACAGCCGTACATGCACCGCAATCCCCAGAAGCACAACCCTCTTTGGTGCCCACTCTGCCAGTAGCACGTAAAAACTGCAACACAGTCATATTCGGATCTATGCCTTGCAAAGCAATAGGCTCTGGATTTTGATTTAACAAGAAAGAAGACATACTACCTTTTTTGATATAAAAAGATTCTAACTGCCTCTATAAGTCGAATAACTATAGGGCGAGAGCAATAAAGGAATATGATATTTTTGCCCCTCATCAGCAACATTAAAGCGAATCACCACCTCCTTTAAAAAAGGGCTTTCCACCCCATTTTCTTGAAAATAGCTTTCCACTTCAAAGACTAATTCATAGCCTCCTTGTTGCATTTGAGCACCTGTTAATAAAGGCTCATCACAGCGTCCATCGGCATTCGTACGAACGGTTTTTAGCCATTCTTTATCATCTCCAATTCGGTACAAATGGATTTCTAAGTTTTGTGCGGGCTTCCCCAGCATCGTATTAAGTGCGTGAGTTGAAAGTTGTGCTGACATAATTTTTTATATTACTTTTTTTCCATAAATATAAACTTCATCTACTAAGCGATCATCACCCAAAGTAATCAGTGAAAATAGTAACTCCTCAATATTTTTTGTTGTCGCTATTCTTTCACTAATCAATTGGGTTGCTTGTAAATTCAATACCACAAAATCTGCCTCCTTACCTGCTTCAAAATTGCCTAAACAATGTTCCAGATTAAGCACCTTTGCAGCACCGAGCGTACATAAATATAACCCCTTTATACTATCTAAGCGATACCCCTGCAAGGCACAAATTTTATAAGCCTCATTGATTGTTTTAAATAATGAAAAACTATCACCGCCACCTATATCGCTGGCAATTGCACAATCAACACCGTAGTGCTCTAATTTTTGCAAATCAAATAACCCACTACCCAAAAAAAGATTAGAACTTGGGCATAGAGCAACTTTAGAACCTGTTTCTCCAAGGCGTTTAAATTCTTCATCGGTACCGTAAATACAATGCCCAAACACAGAAAACTCACCTGCCAATTGATGTTGCTCATACACATCAAAATAACTTTTATGCTCAGGATAAAGTGATTTTACCCATTCAATCTCATCTATATTTTCATTTAAATGCGTTTGCATACGTACAGCCTGTGAGTTGTTTCCTTCATACTCCTGCATTAATTTTGCTGCCATGGTCAATTGTTCGGTACAGCAAGTTGGAGCAAAACGTGGGGAAACGCTGTACAGTAGGCGCCCTTTATTGTGCCATTTTTCGATTAACTCTTTAGAATCTTGATAACTACTTTCTACCGTATCACAAAGTCCATCAGGGGCATTGCGATTCATCATCACTTTGCCACCAAGCATCCGCATATTATACTTATGGGCGACTGAAAAAAAGGCATTCACCGAATGCGGGTGCGACGTGCAAAAAGACATTGCCGTCGTTGTGCCATTGCGTAATAACTCGCTATAAAATAACTCGGCAATATTATTTGCATATTCTTGTTGATTAAATTTCTGCTCTTCAATAAAAGTATAATCATTTAACCAATCAAGAAGCGTTTTGCCAAAACTGGCAATAATCTTATATTGAGGATAATGTAAGTGCGTATCAATTAACCCGGGAATAATCAAGCAATTATTCAAAACGGTTATTTGAGCGATATTTTCTTTAGAAAAATTGCTTGATAGTACTTGATAAGCTCCAACTTCAACAACCCTACCCTCATCAATGATAAGTAAACCATCGACAAAGTACTCCCCCTTGATAGCGCCGTTTTTTTCTACGCAATGAAAAATTGAACTACGATAGGCTTGCATTGGAAATTCTTTTAAATAGACGATTAATTTGACAACGTAGATTCATACCAAATTCTTATCACCCCCCTCTCTTCATCAGTCATCTTAGTAAGATTTCCTAAGGGCATAGAACGGCTCATCACCGTATTTTGGTAAATCAATTTTTTTCCTTGCTTGGCTAATTTATCGGTATGTACCATAAATCCTAATGGCGGTTTTGCAAAACCAGCTTGAGTAGGATTGGCACTATGACAACTTACACAATGTTTATCAAGCACCTCTCTCACCTGCTCAAAACCAACTTTAATATCAGGATTATACACATTCTGTTTAGGCATCACTGCTACAATAATAGCAATTAAAAATACCACAGCTATAATTATGGTTCGCCCAAAAGGCTTACCCTCTCCACGCAAATTAAAAATATGACGAACTAACACCGAGACTATAAAAACAACCGTAATAACCAAATAGTTATAATCCGTACTATATAAATGTGGATAATGCCCGCTAATCATAGTCAATAAAACAGGCAAGGTAAAATAATTATTATGTCGTGAGCGTTGATAACCTTTTAATCCTAACTCACTACTGACTGGCGTTTTTTCATCACACGCCTGCACTAATTTTCGTTGCACCGGCATAATAACAAAAAACACATTAGCTACCATAATCGTGCCAATCATTGCTCCCAATTGAATAAATACTGCTTTTGGTGAAAAAACTAATTCATAAAGATAGGCAAATATAGGTACCAATGCCAAAATAACAAGTAGAAAATAAAAAGGGTAACGCACCAAAGAAGAGCGACACAATCCATCATAAATCAACCACCCCGATACCAAACCCAACACACTCAACAACACGCCATGTGCCGGTGTTACAACGATTGTTGCATCGCTATATAAGAGATAAGTTTCGGCATTAAGATAATAAATAGTGATTAACAATAGGAAACCTGAAATCCACGTGCTATAAGCCTCCCATTTAAACCAATGCAATTTGATTGGTTGGGACTCTGGATATTTCTGATATTTTTCTAAATAATAATACCCTCCACCGTGAATTGCCCACAAACTCCCGGCAATCCCATCCCGTTGTCCTACCCTATAAATCTTATTTTCTAACCAATTAAAATAAAAAGAAGCACCAATCCAAGCAATGCCTGTGATAATATGCACAAACCTTAAAAATAGGTTTAACCAATCTAATAAATATGCTTCTAACACAATAAAGTATCTCTTCTATAAGGGTTTTTTATACTTAGGATTTATCTACTGAGACCTTTGCATAAAGTGGTTGCAAGATGAAAAAAGCGAAAAGGCGAGACTGTTAAAAAAACAGTCTCACCACAAAACGAAATTAAAACAGAAAGGGTTTTGACAAAAAGCCTCTACCCGCTCTCCTCTTCTCCTTTGTCACCAAAGATAAGATTGAGAATAATCACAGTAATACCACCAGTCGTAATTGACGAGCCAAAAACATTTTGGACAATTTTACCAGTAGTACCACCAAGATTTTTAGAGAAAATACTCACTAACTCAGGCACTAATAAAACGCCCAGCCCCATACCAAAAGAAATAGCGAGAATCAGCATATTACGGCGATTCATAGCAACTGTCGATAGAATTTTAATTCCGGCAATAGCTACCGTACCGAACATAATAATAGTAGCCCCACCAAGCACGGGATTAGGGATTGCACGCAAAACAGCCCCAATATGTGGGAAAAGCCCGAGCACAATTAAGATGATACCTACCCAAACACCAATAAAGCGACTGGCAATACCAGTGAGTTGGATAACCCCGTTATTTTGGCTAAACGTAGTATTAGGAAATGTATTAAATATTGCGGCAATTGCTGAGTTAATACCATCACCAAGAACACCGCCTTTAATACGCTTCATATAACCATCACCTTTGATTGGCTGTTCGCATATCATGCAATTTGCGGTCATATCACCTGAAGATTCTATGGTCGTAATAATATAAATTAGAGCGACTGGTAAAAATGCGATGAAATCAAAATCAAATCCATACTTAAAAGGAATTGGAATACTAATGAAACTTTCCACTTTACCAATAGCAGAAAAATTAGCTTTTCCCATCATCATAGCAACCACAAAGCCAATCACCAACCCTAAAACAATCGAGGAAATACGAAGCCATTGATTCTTAGACTGATTTAGGATGATAATACTTACCATCACAATAAAGCCTAACAATAAATTTTGTCCACTGGCATAAAATTGTGGTTTATTATCAAGCAACCATTTTCCACCACCAATATCAGTAAAGCCAACTTTAATAAGGCTAACCCCAATAATAGTAATCACCGTTCCAGTAACAAGAGGGGTAATCACTTTCTTAAGTTTGCCGATAACCTGACTTAAAAATATCTCAATAAAAGCACCCAAAAAACACACACCAAAAATCATTGCCAAAATATCATCTGGACCACCGCCATTAGCTTTAGCAATAAAGCCAGCAGCCAATACAGAACCAAGAAAAGCAAAACTTGTTCCTTGTAAGCAAATCAGACCTGCACCAATGCCAAATGGTTTTTTTGCTTGAATAATGGTACCAACACCAGACACCATCAACGCCATACTGATTAAATAAGGGATTTCACTGCCTAAGCCTAATACTCCACCAATAATTAAAGTTGGCGTAATAATTCCGACAAAACTGGCAAGCACGTGCTGCAAGGCAGCAAAAAACGATTCGCTCGCCGATGGCTTTGCCTCTAACTCATAAACTAACTCCTGATTACTCATCGCAAATACCTCTCAATTAAATGATTTACAAAAATAACATTCTCTTTTGATTACCTCTACTGCATACTGCCCCAATCAAATTAAGAAAAGACCGAAAGTTTCTCTGATTAGAGCAGTACAAAAACCCTGATTTTTACGAACTACTTACCTACTTTACCTTCTACGCCTTTAACAAAATAGTCCATTGAAAGCAAGTCTTTATCATCAAGTTGTTCACCAGCACCTATGACCTTAGAACCCTTTTGATTATGAATTGGCCCTGTAAATGGATGGAAATTTCCGCTTACTATATCACTACGAAGATCTTTTATTTTGCTTGCAATTTTTTCATCTAAATTAGAAGTTACGACGAAATCAACCATTCCCTCGTTAATACCTTCCCAAGCAGAAGAGCTTTTCCAAGTCCCATCAAGAACTTGACGAATTTTTTTCGCATAAAACTTATCCCATTTATGAATAACCGCGCCAATCTGTGCTTTTTCACCATGCTTAAACATATTTGAATGATAACCAATAGCATAGACCCCTTTATCATTAGCAGTCTTAACAGCCGCAACTGAATCCGTATGATGGGTTACTACATCAGCACCTTGAGCAATCAAGCTACTCGCCGCTTCGGCTTCCTTACCCGGATCAAACCATGAATTTGTCCATACAACTTTAACTTTAATCTTTGGGTTAATGCTTTGAGCACCAAGAGTAAAAGCATTGATCCCTCTAATCACTTCTGGAATGGGGAACGCAGCAAGGTAACCAATAACATTCTTTTTGCTCTTAGAAGCTGCTGCAACGCCAGAAAGATAACGTCCTTGATAAAAACGGGGCGAGAAATTCCCCATATTTTTTGCAGTTTTATAACCTGTTGCGTGCTCAAAAACGACCTTAGGAAATCTCTTCGCAACTTTCAACATTGGATTCATATAACCAAATGATGTACCAAAAATCAAGTCATAACCACTACTTGCTAATTTTCTGATAACACGTTCAGAGTCTGGACCTTCGGCAACATTCTCAATATATTTAGTTTCAATTTTGTCACCAAATTCACGCTCTATTGCCTTGCGTCCAAGCTCATGCTGATAAGTCCAACCGGCATCACCAATTGGGCTAATATACACAAAAGCAACTTTAAGAGGATCGGCAGTTGCCTGCCCAGCCCAAAACAAACCACAAAATGCCATAATGGCGAATACTTTTATTTTTTTCATAATAACCTACTCCTTTGTAAATAAAATAATACTATCTTGGCTCAAAAACTTGCCCAAGATTACTTGGAACACTCAAATTTTTTCTTCTCTGAGCTACTGAAATAACAACTAAAACTACAATCGTCGTAAGATACGGCAATGAAGTAAAAAGCTCGGTTGGCACCGCACTCAAAAAGCCTTGATTACTTTGTAAAAAAAGCTGCGTAATGCTAACGAACCCAAATAACAACGCTCCAACCAGTAATCGAAATGGTCGCCAAGCAGCAAAAACAACTAAAGCCAATGCAATCCACCCTCTTCCTGCCGTCATATTTTCACTCCATAAAGGAGTATATACCAAGGTTAAATATGCCCCTGCGAGACCTGCCATCATACCTCCAAAAAGCACTGCAAGAACACGGATTTTAATTACCGAATAACCCATCATATGAGCAGCATCATGATTTTCACCAGTTGCTCGCACAACCAACCCCAAACGACTATGATACAAAAACCGATGCACCGCAAAAAACAACCCAAATGATAAATACACAATTATATCATGTTGGAATAATACCCTACCTATAAGAGGGATTTCAGACAAATAGCTAATAAAGAAATTCTCCAAACCCTGCAATGGTTTACCCACATATTCTAAACCGATAAAAGCACTTAACCCCACTCCAAAAATAGATAATGCCAAGCCTGATGCCACTTGATTAGCACGTAACACAAGAGTTAAAAAAGCGAAACAAGCAGACATTAAAGTACCTGCAAAAATCGCCATTACAAACCCCAAAAACAAACTATCGCTCTCAACAGCAACCACAAAAGCCGTTACAGCCCCCATCAACATCATTCCTTCAATACCAAGATTAAGCACACCGGATTTTTCACAAACCAATTCACCAAGACCTGCCAGTAACAATGGAATACATGCTTGTATAGTAGCATATAAAATAACGATAAATAATTCCATATTTCTATCGACGCTTAATTTGATAACGCAACATAAACTCAGAGGCAAGCAAACAAAATAGTACTAAACCTTGAAAAACATTGCCTATTGAAACAGGCAACCCTAAACTAATCTGTGCAGACTCTGCTCCAATATAAATCAGCGCCATAAAAAATCCTGCAAAGATAATCCCGACAGGATGCAGACGCCCAAGAAAAGCGACAATAATCGCAGTAAATCCATAACCAGGAGATATATCGGGAATTAACTGGGAAATATTAGCAGAAACCTCACTAATGCCTGCAAAGCCTGCAAAAGCTCCGCACAGGATAAAACTAATCCACACCATTTTTTTTGCACTGAACCCGGCATACTTTGCCGCTGCTGCAGAATAGCCTGACACCCTTAACTGAAAACCTAAATGAGATTTAGTAATCAATAAATAAACCAACGGAACCAAAAGCAAAGTAATAACGGGTGTGATGCTTAAGCGAGTGCCCTCTAATAAATAAGGATAAATTGCAGATTCACTAAAATAAACAGTCTGTGGGAAATTTAAACCATCGGGATCTTTAAGTGGACCATAAGTTAAATAGTTGAGCAATTGCTCAGCAATATACACTAACATCAAAGAAGTGAGGATTTCATTGGTATTAAAACGATTCTTCAAAAATGCTGGAATCATTGCCCAAAGAGCTCCACCAATAGCACCGGATAGCATCATCAAAGGCAAAATATAAAAGCCCTCTTGCTCATAAAAATATAATGCCACCAAACTTCCTGCAATCCCACCCATCACAAACTGTCCTTCGGCACCAATATTCCATACATTAGCTCGAAAACCGACTGCCAGCCCTAAGGCAATAACAACCAAAATACTCGCTTTCATAACCACTTCTGAAAAATCATAGAGATTGGTTAATGGGGAAATAAAAAAAGTAAACAAAACCTCAAATACAGGATAACCCAACAAGACCAACATAATACCACTAATAACCAACATAGCAAGCAATGCACACCCGGGAAGCAAGATATTATCCCAAAATGTTGGGGTATATGATTTTTTTTCGATACGATAAGAAAGGAACACGGAACTACTGTAAATAAATTATTGATTCTTGATTTAATAAAAGAGGTATCAATGTATTATAACCTCCTCAAGCATTCCCACACAAGATAAGACCCCGTTTGTTAATGGATTGTTAATAATGGTTAGTTGTTAATGGTAAAAATAATCCACAGATTACGCAGATGAACACAGATAAGGATGACAGAAAGAGGCATGACATTGTTCAGTAGGGGCAGACCTATGTGTCTGCCCACATGCGAAGACGCATGCGATAAGCATTCCCACGCAGAAGCACAAACAAGCTCCCTCTCCCTGAGGGAGAGGGCTGGGGTGAGGGGGCAGATTTAATGTTCAAAAAAGTAATTATTGTTCACTGTGATATTGATAAGCCCCCGTTTTGTCATCCGAGGAGCCGTTTGTGAGCCTGAGAGCTCTTTTATCGATAATATCAAAGATAAAAAAAGAAAAAATTACCGACCCAAGCGCACCAAGCGAATAAGAAAAAGGCTATCGCGACCTGAATATTCATAAAAACCTTCCTCAAACTGGACGAGCCAGTTTCTCTTGGAGTCATCCGCAAAGGGCGAAGAGGAGTGAAAATGGGCAACAGCACTACCCCAAGTATTGGGGAAAATAGTGCTATTAATGCTTGGTTTAGAACGGTCTAATGCTGCC
>CAKMZV010000041.1 GCA_929200535.1 uncultured Gammaproteobacteria bacterium | reverse complement strand
TTCGCATGTGGGCAGACACATAGGTCTGCCCCTACTGAACAATGTCATTCCTTTTCCTGTCGTTCCAACGCTCTTGCGTGGGAATCATTAACCATTGACAATTAACCATTATTTTGTGCTTCTGAGTGGGAATGCTTATCACATGCGTCTTCGCATGTGGGCAGACACATAGGTCTGCCCCTACTGAACAATGTCATTCCTTTTCCTGTCATGCTGAAACTTGTTTCAGCATCTCAGCATCCTATAGCACAATACTGATTTCTCGCAAGAGATTCTGAGGGCAAGCCTCAGAATGACAAATGGGGGGACGCTGGCTCCCTCTCCCTCAGGGAGAGGGCTGGGGTGAGGGGGTTTACTCACTCCCACGTCCCGTGGGAACGAAAAAAACTCAGCGGCAGTTCATCGTCCACTGGAGTGCTTTGTTAGGAGAAACCTATAAATTCAATTTTGCATCTTTCAACAATTTCTGAAAAGTTCCTTTTTTTAAATCTTTATTCCCATGCACTGGTACTGTCAGTATCTCCTCTCTTCCAGATTTTGCATAGATATAATGACTTCCACGAATACGTTGCAATTCCCAACCGTGTTTTTCTAAGATTTTACAAAAAGATTTTCCTGAAATCGTTTTCAGAATTCAACTTCTATAAGTTGAGCCTCTTCTGTTTGTTGATGTTTTTCCGATGCCGTTTCCAGCCAACCTAAGGAAGCTTCTTTGATATTGGCTAATGTCTCGTCCATCGTTTCACCTTCTGAAACACAGCCACGTAAGGCAGGTACTTCTGCCCAATACCCACCTTCTTCTGCTTCATAAACCAAAATTTTCAATTTCATATTAACTCCTAACTATTTATTAACCCTTCAATTTTAACATAGTAATATTTCTCTTCTTAGGTAAGCCGCTGTTAATGGATAGTTTGTTAATGGTTAATGGAACGCAAAATAATGGATCATTAACAATTAACCATTAATAACTAACCATTATTAACATTGGTGCCGTAAAATTTCTGAGGGTTGGATGCTACTGGCACGCCATGCAGGGTAGATGGTGGCTAAAATAGAGCTGAGAAAGGAGAAGGTTGCAACCCAAATAATGTCTTGTAGTTGTAGGTCGGAGGGGACGGTGCTAATGTAGTAAACATCGGCTGGGAAAAATTGAATTTCAAAAAAGGTTTCTATTGCCGGCACAATAATGTCAATGTTTAGGCTAAATAGCGTGCCGATTATTATCCCTAAGAAGGTGCCGAGAAGTCCGATGAGTATCCCTTGGCTAAAGAATAGTAGTATCATTTCTTTTTGCGTGGCTCCTTGTGTTCTTAGAATGGCAATGGTGGATTTTTTTTCATTAACGACCATTACCATTGTTGAAACAATATTGAATGCAGCAACCGCAATAATAAGCGCAATAATAATGAACATTATGCGTTTTTCTAATTGAATTGCTTGGAAAAAGTTGTTATGTTGTTGTTGCCAAGTGAGAAAGAAGTAGCCTTTGCCTTTGTTGGGTAAAACAGTGGTTAATGATTTGGCGGTTTGGTTTACTTCAAAGAGGTTTTTAAGTTTTAATTGTAGTTGCGAAACTTTGTCTTCCATTCGGTAGAATTTTGCCGCATCTTGGAGGTGAATGAGGGCAAAAGCACTGTCGTATTGGTGCATCCCAACGTTGATAATGCCACTTATAACAAAGCGTCTTAGACGAGGCAGACTGCCAACAATTCCACCGCCTACTTGCGGTGTAATTAGGGTGATCTTATCACCTTTTTCAACGCCAAGATGGTTGGCTAATTCAGCGCCGAGTATGATATTAAACGCATTGGGTTGAAGGGAGTTTAGCTCGCCTTCACTAAGGTATGAGTTTAATTGGCTAACTTGTTTTTCTAATTCAGGTTCAATTCCTTTAACAAGAATTCCTTTGACTTCTTTGCCATAAGAAATAAGTGCTTGTCCATTAATGTTTGGGGCAGCTGAAATAATGGCTTGATTTTTGAGTAAAAGCGGGCGAATTTCTTGCCAGCGATGGAGTTGGTTGTTGTCTTCAAAGAGGCTCATATGGGAGGTCATTCCGAGTATGCGTTCGCGCAGTTCAAATTGAAATCCGTTCATAATTGAGAGTACGGTGAGCAGGACAGTAATCCCTAAGGTAATCCCAATGACTGAGATAAGGGAGATGAAGTTGATAAATCGGTTGTCTTGGCGAGCACTTAGGTAGGTGCTCGCCAAGCGGAATATATAGGCTTTCATTATTTTGCCTTTAGGGTGCTTCTATTTTTTTTCTGCTTCTGTTTTGCCAGCGTTGTTTGCTCTGTTGGAGTTTGTTCTGCTGGTTCTTTCTGGGTTTGATTTATTGGCAGAGTTTCTTGGATTGGAGTAGTTGCGTGAGCGGTTTCTGTGGCGGTAGTTATTAGTTTTGTTTCTTTTAGGGGTTGTTTTTTCTTCTGGTTCAGCAGGTGAAGAGGTGGGGGTGGAGGTGGAGGTGGAGCTTGTACCAAATATTCTTGATAGGAGGCTTTTTTTCTTAGGGGCAGTGTCAGGCATAACGTCTCCAACTAATGCTCTTCTTTTTGCTTTTCCAGATGTGAGTGAGGCTATTTTTTTCTTTTCTACAGGACGTTTGTGCTGGTAGCTGTTTTTGTTGTTGATTTCACCGTAGGATATTGAACGAATAAAGTAGTTGGGGTGTTGCATTTGTTCATTGGCAATGACAATTATTTTAATGCCATGACGGTTTTCAATTTTATGAAGTTCGTCGCGTTTTTCGTTTAGTATGTGGGTGGTGTTGTCAACCGGAAGTTGTACTTGAATTTGGGCTATGCCTTTGGCGTTAGCACGTGTTTCTATAAGCCCAATGATGGATTCGCTTTGGGAGTTTATGCTACGAATCATATTTGTGCCACCACATTCTGAACATTTGACTATTTTGAGGTTGGTGATAGGTGAGCCAATGTGCTGGCGTGAAAGTTCTAATAGCCCAAATCGTGAAATTCTACCAACTTTTATTCTCGCTCGGTCATCTCTGGAAAGTTCAAGGAATGTTTCTTCGATTCTACGACGGTTGGTCGTAGAGCTCATATCAATAAAATCAACCACAATTAGGCCGCCAAGATCACGTAAACGAAGTTGACGAACAATTTCCGCTGTGGCTTCAAGGTTGGTGACTAAGGCGGTTTCTTCTATGTCTTTGCCTTGAGTGGATTTGCCAGAGTTGACATCAATGGATATGAGTGCTTCTGTCGGGTCGATAACTATTTCTCCACCTGAGGGTAGTGATACTCGGCGACCATAGACAGTTTCTACTTGGTTTTCTACGTTGTAGTGTGCAAAAAGCGTTCCGTTTTTGGGCGAATGTTGAAGAATTTTCTTTTGCATATTTGGCATTAAGTTGCCAACAAGACCGTTTATTTTTTCAAATACTTTTTGTTCATCAATAATGACTTCATCAATGTCGTCTTTGAGGTAGTCACGAAGTGTGCGCGAGATGGCGTTTCCTTCTCTATAAAGTAGATGGTTTTCTTTGTCGTCTTTTATTTGTACGTAGTTGCTTTCGATCATTTCCCATAGTTTGAGCAGGTAGTCTAAGTTCCATTGGAGTTCTTCGGCGGTACGTACTGCTCCAGAAGTGCGGACGATTACTCTGACGTTTTCAGGAATAACAAGTTGGTCTAATAAATCACGTACTTCTTTACGATCATTTGAGGAGACCGAGCGAGAAACTCCGTTTGTACGATTGGCTGAGGATTGGGGAATGAGGATTAGATATTGACCAGCAAGACTTATCTTGGTGGTGAGAGATGCTCCTTTGTTTCCTCTTTCTTCTTTTTCAACTTGGATGATGAGCGTTTGCTCAGGTTGAAGCATTTCTGCAAGTTTTGTATAGTCCCCTTCGCATTCGGGGTAAAGCTCGACAGCAATGTCTTTAAATGGAAGAAAGCCTTGTTTTGCTTCTCCATAGTCAACAAAAGCAGCTTCTAAACTGGGTTCTACCCGAGTAATGGTGCCTTTATAGATGTTGGCTTTTTTTTGTTCTGAAAAATCTGATTCTATACATAAATCATAGAGTCGGTCTTCATTTACTAAGGCAACTCGTAGTTCCCCTTCACGCAGTGCGTTGATTAAAATTCTTTTCATTATTTCCTTCTTTATTTAGTTTAGGGCGTTTTTTTATATTAAAATAGAGCCCCGTTTATTAAAATAAACGAAATAATTTACGTGGGAAAAAGTAGAAAAGAGAAAGTTGAACAGTTTTAAACGTCTTAAATTTGTTCCATTTTTTACAGCTGTAAAAATGAAAAAAGTCTAAGTTACTTTTATATGTTTGCTATGGTAATAAGACAACGATATTAGATAGGGTTTGTTGGTAAACCATTCTACGTTTTTACATTCTGTTTTACTATTCATTTTGGCTCTTATCTGGCTTAGGTAAAGGCAGTCAAAGCTTTTACCTTAGGCTTTTTTCCATGGTAAATCTATTTCTTCCGACTCAATAGATAATTGCCTTTTCCCCAGTGAATTTCACTATTCTCCGAGACGAGTCTTACCTTATTTTTGGCGACTGTAAGTCTTTAGACACGTCTTTGAAATCACGCTTTTTAGGCTCTATTGCCGGTAAATTTCCTTTTATTCTCTAAGTGTTTTTTATTAATTTAACTTAGATAGTTAATCTTCAAAATAAAAGATTACTATTCATTAAAGTATATCATAAGAAGTGCTTTTTATAGGAATTTTATATCATATAAGTTTTTAAGTTAGTTATTCTAATGGTGGCTAAAAAGCAATCAGAAAGAGGCTTATAAATGGTATAATGGGTATCATACTTTTGTGTCGTGTCGCTAATGGGGTGACAATTTTATTTTAAAAATCAGTCTTGTTGTCTGCCAGATATTTACTTGTTTTGGTTATTTGGTTATGCAAGACTTAACGGTTTATCATCAAAATGAATTTATTCTTAAATCTATTAAAAATACTTAATGTTAATCTTTCCGCAGGAAATTCTGCATTGTCGGCAGTGCTGGGCTTTTCTGTTGGGTTTTTGCCTTTGCTGTCGCCTGTTGTGTGGTTAATTTTGGCGTTAGGGTTGGTGCTTCGGGTGAATGCGGCTTATATGGCGTTATTTTGGTTGGTTGGTGAGTTATGTGCTGCATTGCTTGGCGTTCCAATTAGTGCTTTTGGTGAGTATTTGCTTTCCGCTCAGACATTACAGGGGGTGTGGCAGCAGTGGTATAACCAAACGTTTTGGCGTTTTCTTAATTTCAATCATACTTTTGTTATGGGGGGCTCGGTTGTACTCTTTATAGTAGCCGTTCCATTGTGGTTTGTTTTTTATTTTTTGATTAAACTGTATGAGAAGGTTGTTCTTTCATCAAGATTAAGCGGGTTTGCCTCTTTGCCTATATTTAGATCTCTTTTTGGTGTGGGGTCGAGTAAAAAGCAATTAAGTTTCGTTAAAAAATGGATAAATGTTAAGGGGTCGATTTTTCTTGTTGTGTTAATGTCGGTGGTTGCAGTTGGGGCTTATTTTATGCAAACGATTTCAATGAAAAATTTAGTGGAGGAGACTTTGAGTGAGCAGTGGGGCGCTGCGGTAACTATTGGCAGTGCTTCTGTTAGTTTTGCTCCTATTGGTTTTGAGCTGAAGGAGTTTCGTGTGGCAGGTTTAAAGGATAGCGATAAGGCTGCTTTTTCAGGAGAAAATTTAACGGCACATCTGAATCTTTTTCATATTTTTTCAAGTCGTATTGTTTTTGATAAGATAGAGTTTTCCAAAATTACTTTTGATTTGGATCAGTTCCAAGCTCCAAAAACCCAACAAACAGAGGAAAAAGAGTCCACAGGTGCTTCGTCTAATTTTGGGTTGGCGGAATTGCCTACGGTTGAAGGAATTTTAGAGGGTGGGGATTTTAAGTCTTATGCAGAGGCAAAACGCTTGCAAGCAGCCGTTGCACAAACGCAGGAAAATGCAAAAAATTTCGAAAATACTATTCCTTCTGAGGAGCAGTATCAACAACATCTTAGTAGTTTAGAAAAACTCAAGCAGAAGAAGCTTGATCTTAAATCCGCACCCGGTGCTATTGTCGAGGCGGAGAAACTTAAAAAAGCGATTAATGAGGATTTAGACAAACTCGGAAAAAGTTATGCAGCGCTTGAAAAAGAGGGTGATACTGTTTATAGCATAATGAAAGTATTGCCACAGGCGTCTCAACAAGATTGGCAAAGTATTGATTCAAAATATCTCGGGAGTTTGAATAATAGTGTCAATTTAGTTGCTTTGTTGTTTGATACAAAGGTACAAAAATGGGTTAAGGATGCTCAATTGTTGTACGCTTTAGCCCAGCCGTATATACCGTATGTTAAGGCTTGGTATGAAGAATATCAGGCGGAAAAAGCAACGGAGACAGAGGAGAGGGTGGATTTGTTGTCGTTTGGTCGCTATATCGCTTTTGAAGAGGATGATCCACAGCCTGATTTTAATATCCGTCATTTTATTGCTAAAGCAAGCGATGATAGTTGGGATATAGCTATGCAAAATATTAATTTTGATCATCCTGTGAGCCAATTGATTAGTACGGGGGCTGTGGTGTTTAGAGATAAGGGGGCTGAGGATAAATATATTAATATTACGATAGATCATCGTGATAGTAAGGCGGTTGTGAATAAGTTAGATTTTGATAGTGGTAATAATGGCCTTAGTGATAGAACCTTGTTGGCGAATGAAAATTTGAGTATGATAATGCAGAGTGCTAAAGAGCATCAAAAATTAGAGTTTAATTTGCAGGAGGATGCAAAAATTGCTGGTTTTTGGCAACAAGATTTTAGTGAGATAAAATGGGATCAGGAAAAAATGCAAAAGTCTAAGGGTAATGCATTACGTCCTGGGTTATTTAATAAAATTAAAGATTTTAGAAGTCGTATCACCGTTGGTGGTAAGATTACGGCTCCCAAAGTTGATTTTAATTCTAATTTAGATCAACGCTTACAAGGTGTTCTTAATGAGGCAACAGAGCAACAGCTTAAGGAAGTTAAGCAGAAAGCTAAGGAGCGTATTTCTGCACAAAGTAGTGAGGTTCTTTCAAAGGCACAGGATTCTCTGGCGGTGATTGCCAGACAGAAAGATAAAATACAGGCGATGAGAAAACGATGGGATAAGGAGCTTGTAAAGAAAATTGATAGTTATAAAAAGGAGGCTCAAAACAAGGCGACTGCAAAAGTGGAGCAGAAGTTGAAGGACGCTAAGGATTCTTTGCTTAAAAAACTTAAGTTGAATTAAGAGGGGAGAAAAGAGGTTTTTGTGGTGGGTCGTCTGCGACTCGAACGCAGGACCAACGGGTTAAAAGCCCGGTGCTCTACCAACTGAGCTAACGACCCTTTTTTCAATAACAACTCTATCAATTATAAAGGTGCTGAGAAGCCTTGTAAACACCCATAAGTATATAAATTAGAAAAATTAAGCGTGATTGAAGGTGTTTAATTCCGTTTTTTAATTTCTGTATTATTATAAAATGCAGGAGAAATCTTAGATTTTTGGTGGGTATGTTTGGTTGAGTTGATTCAGTAAATTCGTGGATAGTCCACCAAAATTTCCGTTGCTAAGCATTATTAAATCATCACCAGCTTGGGTTTGTTGAGTAACGGCTTGACTCATTTTTTCGATGGATTCAAAAACTTGGATTTTTTCTTTGAGTTGTGGGGTTTGGTGGAGGTGTTTTTTAACATCCCAACGGACGTCTTGACTTTGCCACACAAAGGCTTTGTCTGCATTTTCTAAGCTGGCGGCAAGGAGGTGTTTGTGTGAGCCTTTTTTCATACTGTTGGTGGTGAGGTCTAATAGGGCAATGACTCGATGTGAGGATTTATCGGTAGTTGGTGTTGTGGGGTGCGGTAGTTTTTCGTGAGTTAGTGCTTGCAGGGTTAGTTGGATGGCGGTGGGATGGTGTGCAAAGTCATCAATTAGGCGGATAATTCCGTTGTCTTTTTGCCATATCTTTTTAATTTCTAAGCGACGTTTGACGCCTTTAAAATTCTGTAGGGCTGTGAGTGATTTTTGTGCCGAAATACCCGCTTGATGGCATACCGCAATGGCTGCTAAGATATTATTTCTATTGTGTTCACCAATCAGTGGGATAAGCCCTTCGGCAATTATTTTTTGTTGGTGCAAAATGGTTATTTTGCCATTGCCATAATTTTGTAGTTGCCAGTCATCGTTTAGGGTGATTTGTTCACTCCAGCATCCTTGTTGGATAACGGTTTGGATGGCGTTGTCTTGTTGAGGGTAGATGATTTTGGCATCACTGGGAAGTTGTCTTAATAGAAAGTGAAATTGTTTTTGAATTGCCGATAGGTCGGTGTAAATATCAGCGTGGTCAAATTCTAAATTGTTGATTAGTAGTATTTGTGGTTGGTAGTGTAGGAATTTAGGGCGTTTGTCGAAAAAGGCTGTGTCGTATTCATCGGCTTCAATTACAAACCAGCTTTGGGAGTTGCCAAGACGAGAGGAGACCCCAAAATTTTCAGCAATGCCTCCAATAAGAAAGCCGGGGGAGTGTCCTGTTTGTTCTAAAATCCAAGCAACCATTGAGGTTGTGGTGGTTTTTCCATGGGTGCCACTGATGGCTATGACTGGGCGAGAGTGGAGTATGTTTTGATATAGCCAGTTGGGGGCAGAGTCGTAATTAAGGCGTTTTTGTAGAATTTGTTCAACGATGGGTTGACCACGTGTGAGGACGTTGCCAATCAGGAGCGTATCCATATCTTCTGGAGGGGATTGCATATTTTGGTCTAAGGTGATACCAAGCGATTGGAGTTGATCGCTCATTGGTGGGGCGAGCATTTTGTCGCTGCCACTGGCTTTTAGACCAAGTTCAGTAGCAAGCCTTGCGATACCTGCCATTAGGGTACCGCAAACACCAAGAATATGAATTTTTTTTGCCATTGGAGTAGGGTATATTCTCCTCCAACGTTTTTTATTGTAAACTCAGTCCTTTGAGGGTGTTTAGAGCCATATAGAGTTCGTAGTCTTTTTTGAGTAGCTCAGCGGCAGTTGTTGCTAATTTTGGTTTAGGAGGGGTTGATATTGTTTGCGTTGAGGCTGTTTGTGTTGAGGTTTGGGTTTGCTCATTTTGCAAATGCCCTTTGAGATTTTTTTCACCAAATTTGCCGTTTAAACTTGCAAGAACTTCTATTTTCATACGCGGGATTTCAATGTCTGGAGTAATTCCTTTGGCTTGAATGCTACGCCCTTTGGGGGTGTAGTATTTTGCGGTGGTTAGTTTAAGTCCGCTTTGGCTGTTTTTTAATTGTAGAATCGTTTGTACAGAGCCTTTACCAAAGCTTGTTCTGCCCATTACAATGGCTCGCTTTGTGTCTTGCAGTGCACCGGCTACAATCTCGGAGGCGGAGGCGGAGCCTTCGTTGATCAATATAATAATCGGTAGCCCTTTTAATTTTTCACCAGCTTTGGCGTTGTATTCTTTGTTAGAGCCTGGTAGTTTGCCTTTGATAAAGACTACTTTACCACCGTCCATAAAGGTGCTGGAAACATCTACAGCAGCAGAGAGGAGCCCACCAGGGTTGTTGCGTAGGTCTAATACAAGCCCTTTAATGTCTTTATTTTTTTGGAGCACTTTTTCAATGTGGGTGTTTAGTTGTTCTCCTGTGCTTGCTTGGAAGCGGCTAATTCTAAGGTAGCCGTATTGTTCTTCTAAGAGGCGTGAGCGGACACTTTGAATTTTGATGGTGTCGCGGATGATTTCTTTAGTGAGGAGGTCTTTTTCGCCAGTTCGTAAGATAGTGATGATTATTTTTTCACCTACTTTTCCACGCATAATATCAACAGCTTGACCGATGGTTAGTCCTTTAACTTCTTTGCCATCTAATTTAACAATTAAATCGCCAGCGAGTACGCCTGCACGAAAAGCAGGGGTATCATCAATCGGGGAAATTACTTTGACGTAGCCTTCTTTTGATAGTGTGACTTCAATTCCTAAGCCTCCAAATTCACCACGTGTCGATACTTGTAGTTTTTTGTATTGCTTGGGGCGTAGTAGGGCAGTATGTGGGTCTAAGTTTTGTAACATTCCATCAATGGCATCGTCGATAAGTTTTTGATCATCGACATCATCGACATAGTAACGTTTGACGCTGCTGTAAACTTGGGTAAATTCACTGAGTTTTTCTAAGGTAAGTGAGGAGTTGTTTCCTAATACATTGATAGAGATAACGGTTCCAATACCAATAATGGCTCCGAGAACAAGGTAGCGAAATTTATGTGTGAATTTCATATTTTTTTATTTATAGTTGTTGATTTTTTTGTAATAGCTTTTCGCCATTTTCTTTACGTGCTTGTTTGATTTTTTCGCTAAGTTCTGGATTACTTAGTGATAAAATTTGAGCGGCTAACCAGCCAGCATTTTTGGCTCCAGCTTTGCCAATTGCTACGGTGGCAACGGGAATGCCTGCGGGCATTTGCACGGTGGAGAGTAGCGCATCTAAACCACCAAGACTACCCGCATCAAGTGGAACACCAATCACTGGGCGGACACTATGGGCGGCTACCGCTCCAGCCAAGTGAGCAGCTAATCCAGCACCGGCGATAAATACTTGACATCCGTTTTTTTCTGCTTGAGTGATGTAATCTTTAACTTCCACAGGGGTACGATGGGCAGAATAAATTCTAATTTCATTCGATATGTTTAAATTATCAAGAATTGTTTTAGCTTCTTGCATTATAGGTAGGTCAGAATCTGAACCCATAACTATACAGACGTTATTCATGGTTTTTTCTTAGTTATTTTTTTGGTTATTTTTTTAGTTTTGGTTGTTTTTTTAGTTGCTTTCTTTTTAATGGGTTTTCCTCTCTTTTCTAATATGGAGACAGCGGTTTCTTTGTCTAATGTTTCAACGGCAATCGTTTTTCCAAGTGATGCCATTTTTACACCATCGGAGAGATAGGGTCCCCATCGACCCATTAACACTTCGATATTGTCAATTTTTGCGAGTAGTTGAGCGGCTTTTTTGCTAAGGTGTTTGTCAATTAACTCCATAGCTTCATCCAAAGTGATGTCTTCGGCAGTAAATCCTCGGATGCTGACAAAAATACGCTCATTATTTTCTTCAAATTGTAAGTAAGGTCCGAAACGCCCTACATTGGTTTTAATTTCTGTTCCAGTATTAATTTTATACTCTTTATCATCTATTGATTTATAAAAAATGCTGCGAGTGGCATCGCCGACAACTTTTGGAAAAGAAAAAAGCTCTAATGCTTGTTCAAATGTGATTGTATCAAGATTTTGGTTGGGTCTTAAACTGGCGTATTTAGGTTTTTCCTCAGCATCGCTATCGCCAATTTGAGCAAATGAGCCATAGCGCCCCATTCTTACCAGAAGGGTTTTGCCACTTTCGGGATCTTCACCTAAAATTCGTGCACTATTAATTTTTTGGCGATCAATGTTTTCAGCTAAAGAAATTTGTGTGTGAAAAGGGTCATAAAAATCTTTAACCATATTTTCCCATTGAACTTTTCCATTGGCTATGTGGTCAAAATTTGCTTCTAATTTTGCAGTAAATTGAAAGTCTATTACTTCTGGAAAGTGCTCAACAAGAAAGTCATTAACGATAAATGCAATGTCGGTGGGTTCAAGAACTTGTTTGTCTCCTCCTGTGTTTTCACTTAGCTCTTCGGCTTTAATTTCACCTTGCTCTAAGCAGTAGGATTTATATGAGCGTTGGTGTGGCTCAATGTCTTTTTTCTCTACGTATCCTCTATCTTGGATGGTGCTAATTGTAGGTGCATAAGTGGATGGGCGACCAATCCCTAATTCTTCTAAGGTGCGTACCAAGGAACCTTCGTTGTATCGTGCTGGAGGGCGTGAAAAAACTTCTCGGGCAACTATTTTTTCAATTTCTACGTGGTCGCCTTTTTCCATCTTTGGGAGCATAATTTCTTTGGCTGCTTTTCCTTGAACTTTTAACCAACCATCAAAATTAACTTGTTCTCCAGTAGCAAGAAAGGTGTTGGAAAGTGATTGGTGTCCAAGTTGAACTTTGGTTTTATTTATTTTCGCATCTGCCATTTGTGAGGCTACGGCACGTTGCCAAATAATACGATAAAGTTTTGCTGCATCGGCAGAAACAGAGGAAATATGTTGGTGAGAAAATTCGGTCGGGCGAATGGCTTCGTGAGCCTCTTGTGCCGAGGCAAGTTTTGCTTTATAAATACGTTTTTGATGATATTCATTGCCAAATTTTTCACATACGTATGATTTGCAGTTCTCTAATGCTTGGTTAGATAAATGCACAGAGTCTGTTCGCATATAAGTAATAGCACCTTGTTCGTATAGTTCTTGTGCAAGGGACATCGTTCGCTTAACCGAGTAGCCCAATAAACGAATAGCCGTTTGTTGTAAGGAGGAGGTGGTAAATGGTGCAGAGGGTGAGCTTTTGGCAGGTTTTAATTCAACGTTAGTCACTTGTAATTTTTCATTACGTAATTTTTCTAAAATTGATTTGGCTTCTTCTTCTTGGGCATTGCCATCTTGCCAAACCGCTTTGAATGGTGAGCTATCAAAAATTAAATCGGATTGGATTTTCCAGGTTGTTTGGCTTATGTGGTTGTCTCTTTCTCTTTTGCGGTCAATTAGTAGTCTGACTGATACGGATTGCACTCTGCCTGCAGAAAGTCCAGTGCGAATTTTTTTCCATAATATGGGAGATAATTCAAAACCAACGAGACGATCAACCACTCGGCGAGCCTGTTGTGCATTAACTAAATCAACGTTAATGTGGTGAGGGTTTTTAATCGCTTGTTGGACGGCATTTTTAGTGATTTCATTAAAGGTGATGCGCTTAGAATTTTCTGGTTTGAGTTTTAATTCTTCGGCAAGATGCCAAGCAATGGCTTCTCCTTCGCGGTCTTCGTCCGTTGCTAACCAAACCGTTTGTGCTTTTTTGGTGAGTTGCTTTAATTTACTAATCGTTTTTTTGCTTCTCTCGGACACCTCGTAATTGGGCTTGAAATTTGCCGCAATATCAATTCCCATATTCTTTTTTGATAAATCCCTAATATGCCCATAACTGGACTCAACAACAAATTCTTTACCAAGAAAGCCTTCAATTGTTTTTGCCTTTGCTGGGGATTCTACGATGACTACATTTTTTGTCACAATTTTTATTCAATATTTATTAAAAAGGTTGCTGGACCATCATTATCTATCAATACTTTCATATCAGCAGCAAAAATCCCTTGGGCAACTTTATGATGTGCTTTTTGCATTTCTACGACGAAATGTTCAAATAGCTTTTTAGCTGCTTCGGGCTCAATGCCAGTATTAAAACTTGGGCGATTGCCATTGTTCAAATTGGCACTCAATGTAAATTGAGAGATAAGCAAAATGCCTCCGTCAATATTTTGCACGTTTAAATTCATTTTACCGTCGTCTGCAGAAAAAATTCTTAATTTTAATAATTTTTGTACTATCTTTTTAATTGTTGTCTCATTATCCGTAGATTCTATTGCGGTAAAGACGACCATCCCCAAGCCAATTTTTCCAACAATTTTATCGTTAACTTTAACATTTGCACTGCGTGCTCTTTGGATAACTAATTTCATACAAATTTATTTTTTGAAAAAATGGAGTGCTTCTAAAAATCTAATGGTGCGCCCGAGACGATTCGAACGTCCGACTCCCAGCTTCCGGATAGTCGCTACTGGTGCTCTCTCTAAGATTCCAATCATAAAATATATTTTTTATTTTTCTAAAATTTGGTGGTGCTTCTAAAAATCTAATGGTGCGTCCGAGACGATTCGAACGTCCGACTGCCAGCTTGCGGATAGTTACTACTGGTGCTCTCTCTAAGATTCCAATCATAAAATATATATTTTACTTTTCTAAAATCGGGTGGTGCTTCTAAAAATCTAATGGTGCGCCCGAGACGATTCGAACGTCCGACTC
>CAKMZV010000040.1 GCA_929200535.1 uncultured Gammaproteobacteria bacterium | reverse complement strand
GGCAGATTTAATATTCAAAAAAGTAATTATTGTTCACTGTGATATTGATAAGCCCTCATTTGTCATTCTGAGGCTTGTCCTCAGAATCTCTTGCGAGTAATCAGTATTGTGCTATAGGATGCTGAGATCCTGAGACAAGTTTCAGCATGACAGAAAGAGGAATGACATTGTTCAGTAGGGGCAGACCTACGTGTCTGCCCGCATAAGCATTTTCCTGCATTTCTCTCATACCTAAAGCGTTGGTGCTTTTGCTTTTTCCTGTTTGATCGTATGTTACATTTACTAAATTAGGCATATCTTACTCTAACTAAAATGTCTAAATAATGTCTAAATAATGTCTAAATAATGTCTAAATAATGCGTTTAGACATTTTCCAGACTTTTCCTTCAGGGTATATAAGTTCTTCTTTTTTAAGCTTTTGAAGGATATTTTTAATTTTAGTTTTCTTTTGCGTAATGTCTAAAATTTCAGGAAGTTTATCTAAAAGTAATTTTTCAAAATCCGTTTTTCTCCCTTCTCCAAACTCTTTGATATAATCAATTATCATTCTCATGTAATACTCATCATTGATACCTCTTTGTTTAATATATTTAGCTCTTTCACCTGTAATTTTAGCAACAGATGAGGAGATATAAAAATTAGGCTTTCTCCCCTCAATTAAGTTTTTAGTTTTGAGTTGTGCAATCTCTTTTTGACTAAGTGTTTTTTGTTTAGCAATTTTATCTAAAAGAATAATTTCATGCAAAGTAAGATCCTTTTTTTCAGCCAATTTTCGAGAGTAAGCCAAATCTAATACTTTGCCTGTTATCGTTACTTTAACCTTGTCATCGGCAAAGTCATAATCAGGCAAAGGGAAAAATTTATTTTTTTGAATTATATACATTTTTTTGATACCACTACCAATAGTATCAATCATATTGAGATTAACCATAGCGTTGGATAGAAAGGGATTTCTGTACACATTTTCTGGAGCATCTGCCTCAATCACTTTTTCTATATTTTTTGGAATAAAGCTACCCGAATTGGTGAAAATTAAAATCCCATCTTCACGCTCAACGACATTAATTTTCCCACCCAAAGTATAATCTTGATGGGCAATACAGTTATTTAAAGCCTCTCTAATAATATAAGGATCAAACTGTAAAACTTCTTGAGGAAACAACGTTCCCTCTTGCATATAGCGATAATTTAAGTTTCTAATTTTAGAACTCGTCTTTTCTACACTCAATAACAATGGGCAAGAAAAATGAGCATAATCTTTTTCAATAGTATCTCTGTCTTGTAAAACCCACGATATTTTAGCAGTTGCAGGATTAATATAATGCTCGGATTCTGTTTTTCCTAATAAAAGAATGGCTGTTCGGGTGATTTTACTGTTGATTGTTATTTTAGCTTTATTCAAAAAGGTTTCGGCACTCCAATTACTAGCCTCTCTACTTAAATGAGGATTCTTTTTAATAAATTGATTTTTTGCCTCTTCAATCGCATTTTCAGACAAATCTTTAATGGCGGCTCCGTTAATTATTTGAGCACTCCAATCTGTCTTTAAAACCTGATTTCTTATCCTCTCTACTTTTTCAATATTTAATGCCGTTAAACTCTCTCCATTACGTGAATAATAATGTCCCTTCCATGCAAATTGGCATCCCTGGAAGGGCTGCGGGGATTTCAAATAAAATCACTTTGGCTTGATTAATAATCACCATATCCACTTTTTTAAAGCCAATATTTGGTGATGTATGATGAGCTATTTCTTGCTTATAGTGATTAATTTGATTTTCTGAAATATCTGTGCCAACAATGTTTTTGTTGTTATCAATTCCAAATACAATGTACGCACTTGTTTTGTTATTTATATTAGCCTCATTACTCAATGCAGAAAAATACCGCCCCAATTTATTTTTATCGTATTGGTTTTTTGCTTCTTTAAACTCTAACAACTCTGCCTCTGTTTCTGATGACAATAATTGTGCTAACAACTCTTTCATTCTTTGCTTTTCTTTTTTTCAATCTTTTTCTGTTTGGAAAAAAGCGTATCCTTTTTTACCATCTCTTCATACAATTTGAAAAGATACTCCAATCTTTCTGTATCACTCTTAAATGGCTGTAGTCGATAACATTGTTCTATGGCAGTATCTAATTCTTGATGAGCTTGTAACTGTTATATCTCGGCTAATTGCATTGTTGCTTATTAAGGTTTATTTGAGACAATAATAACAATTAACAATCACTGTTCAAATTTGTCACGCAAAGCATCGTTAATTACGGGGTCAGTAAAAGAAGAAACATCACCCCCAAAACGAGCGATTTCTTTGACTAAGCTGGAGGAGATAAAAGAATTTTCTTCGGCTGGGGTGAGGAAGACAGTTTCGATTTTATTTTTTAGACGACGATTCATTAGTGCTAATTGAAATTCATAATCAAAATCTGAAACTGCGCGCAAACCTCTGAGAATTGCACTGGCTTGATTTTCTTCAACAGCTTGTACTAATAACCCAGAAAAGCCCAGCACTTTTACATTGCTGTATTTGGAAAGTACTTGACTTGCCAGAGATATGCGTTCTTGATGAGTAAATAGAGGTTTCTTGCTTTGTTGTTCAGCAACGGCAAAAATCACCTCATCAAAAAGTTTGGATGCTCGAACCACCAAATCATAATGCCCATTTGTTAGCGGATCAAACGCTCCTGGGTAAATTACTCTTGTCATATTTTTTTTATCAAAGCCAAGCTCACGTTTGAAATATTAGAATGTTTAATTATCGTCCAATTTTTCCAAATAGTTGAATTTTTATCTGAAAAATGCTTATCTTGCCGACTATATTCGATGTACACTACACATTTTTCTGAAAGGAAATTTGCCAAAATATCTAATACCTTAGCATAATAATTATCGGCAAAAGGTGGATCTAAAAACACAACATCAAACCCTGCCAAGCTACTGCTATTTTTTTCTAACCAAGTGAGTGCACTCCCTTTAATAATTTGCATTCTATTATCACAATCCAACGCCTTGGCGTTGTTTGCTATTTGTTTGATATAAAAAGGGTTTTTTTCAATAGAAATACATTCTGAGGCACCACGAGATAAAGCCTCGAAGCCTAATACTCCCGAACCTGCAAACAAATCGATAATTCGCGCCTGCGTAATATCATAATTTAGCCAATTAAATAAGGTTTCTCGCACTCGATTGCCACTGGGGCGTAATACCTCACTGCCTTCTTTACCAACATCAAAAGTGATTTTTCTACTACGATATACGCCTCCAATAATGCGTAAAGAACTTATCGACATATTTTTTTAATGTCTGCGTTTTTTTTGTTTTCCGACTATTTTTTTATCTTTTGATTGTTTGACTTTTTTGCCTGCTGAAACAATGAGTAAATTATCTGCCTTAAAGTGTTTTTTCCAGGCTTCTCTTACTTTTTGTGGAGTTACTTGTTGGAATTTTTTATCGACAATATTGAGATAATCGGCAGGTAAATCGTAAAAACCCATCATTGAAAAATAGCCCAATAATTTTTTATTACTATCAATGGTGAGTGCAAAATTTCCTCGTAAATATTGAATTGACTCTTCAATGCGTTTATCCGTTAAATAACTATCAAATCCTTGCACTACTTTCATTGTTTCATCAATAGCCGCTTGGGCTGTTTCATTCGCCGTTTGCATATAAATAATCCAAGGACCACCGCCCAACATTGGCTGCATATAACTGCCCACGCTATAAGCCCAGCCTCTTTTCTCACGAATAACATCCCCCAGCACAGAATTTAGGGCACCACCCCCTAAAATCTGATTAGCTACATACAAAGCGGCATAATCCGGATGGGAGCGATTTAGAGCCAACTGACCGATACGAATATGCGTTTGATGAGAATTTGTATCAAGATGCAAACGTTGAGATTTTGGCAACGTCTTAGCTTGTGGTAGCGAAATTAATTTCTCTTTTTTCTCAGGCAAGCTACGGCTAATCAATGCGGCTGTACTCTCTGCGTCAGATCGATTTAATTTACCTACAATAACCAACACCCCATTCGAGGCTACATAATATTTTTGGTAATATTTTTGTATCTCTTTACGAGTGATTTTTTCCAAACTTTCTATCGAGCCGCCTACTCGTTGAGAATAAGGATGTTTCTGATAAAGAGCCTCCCAAAAAGCGTTAGAAACAATATTTTTTGGTAATGTCTTATTACGACGTAACGACACTCGCCGATTAGCTATAACTCGCTGCATCCCTGCCTCTGGGAATGCAGGCTGCACAATCAACTGTGATAATATTCCAACCCCTTTCTCAAAAGTTTCTCCAGATAAGGTGCGCATACTCACCACTGCCATATCACGCCAAGAAGATAAAGACAGGTCAATCCCCAAGGAATCCAAACGCAAACTTAATTGCTCTTCGTCCATCTCCTTTGTGCCGTGTTTAATCAATTGATTAGTGACGCTCGCCAAACCTTCTACTGGTGAATGTTGAGCACTTCCTCCCTTAAAAGTTAAACGCAAATCCACCACAGGGATGGAGGAATCATATAAAAACCAAACCGTCAACCCCTCCGGAGTTTTCCACACCTCCGGAATGGGAAAATTATTTTTTATAACTTCTTTTTTTTCTATATCAGTAGTTGCAGCAGTTGATTTAATCTCACCACCACATCCCACCAATGCCACACTGATACAAAAAAGAAAAATACTATTCGCTATTTTCATCATTATTTTCCTCCTGTTTGTGGTTGCAACACTGCGACAGCTCGATTTTTCTCGACAAAATATTTTTTACTCACTCGCAATATATCCTCTACCGTTACGCTATCAACACCTTGTAAATAATTTTCTCCCTCTTGCCAACCCAAACCAATTGCTTCCAATGCGCCCAACGCATATCCTTGATAGAATAATGAATCTTTTTGATATACGTCATTTGCCTTGATTTGATTTTGAACTTTTTCCAACTCCTCAACAGAAACCAACTCCGTTTTCAATAACTCAACTTGCTGCAACAATGCTTTTTCCAACTCCTTAGCACTTTTCCCCTCTGCAGTTATCCCATCAAGTACAAACATCGTTTCCAAGCGACTATAAGGATAATAAAACGCTCCACTCTGTGAAGCAACTCTCTGCCTCGTAATTAACTCGACGGGCAATCTTGAACTATCACCAGAATCCAATAAAGCTGAAATCACCTCCAATGTAAAAGCATCACGCTTATCTCCGTTTTGCTTGGCAATCACTGCAAAAGAAGGGACACGATAGCCAATCATCATAAATGAATAATTAACATCCGCTTTCATTACACTTCTTTTTTCAGCAGTTGAAAGAGGCTCTATGCGAGGCTTAATTGTGGGTATTTTTCCTGCTGGAATATGGGCAAAATACTTTTCTGCCAACTGCCTCACATTTTCTGGCTCAACTGCCCCGACCACAACCAAAATCGCATTATTCGGCACATACCATTGATCGAACCATTTTTGTGCATCCTGCATCTCATAATTCTCAATATCATTCATCCAACCAATCACTGGGATACGATAAGGATTGACTGAAAATGAATTTACAAAAAACGTCTCATACAAACGATTATTTGGGCTATCATCCGTACGCAAACGTCGCTCTTCCATCACCACCCTAACCTCATTCGCAAAATCTTGCTCATCCCACTGAATACCCTGCATACGATCTGCCTCAAGCTCCAACATTGTTGATAAATGTTGCTTAGATACATTTTGATAATACGCTGTAAAATCTCGACTGGTAAATGCGTTTTGATTACCCCCTTTTTTTGCGACAATTGAGGAAAAAGCATTCCCCGGATATTTCTTTGTCCCCTTAAACATCATATGTTCCAACATATGAGAAATACCACTAATCCCAGAATATTCATAACTTGCACCCACCTTGTACCATAATTGCGAGCTCACCACGGGTGCTCTAAATATCGGTTTTACTAAAACCTTAAGCCCATTTTCTAATACATACTCATACACTTTGGGGGCAACTTTCTCTGAATTATTTTCTTCAGCTAAAACAAGCTGGGAAAATATCACCAACAAACCTACAAAGAAAAATTTCAAGGAACGATACAAAATACAAAAAAAGTGAGTTAAATGGAAAAATAATAACATAATGACTGCAATATAATAAACTATGGGGGATAAATAAAAAAAGCGATAAGTACTTATTTAAGACGAGTTTGACTAAGAAAAAGTAAAAACTCTCCTATCAAAACTGAACAACTGATAAATCACATCTAAATGTCAATTTTAAGTAATCTTAGAAAAACACGCAACTCACTAAAAAATTTATTGACTGGTGCTTCCAAAAAGATTGATGCAAACACACTTGAGATGATAGAAGAAGCACTACTCAAATCCGATTGTGGCTTAGAAACCACCGATACCATTATTTCCTCCCTCAAAAAATCTCAAGGTGATTGGCAACCTTTATTAGAGCAAGCATTACAGAAAATTTTATCCAAATCGCCACCCTCCTTTGATTTATTAAAAGAACTTGAGACACATCAAAAAAACTCTGATTTACCCTATACCATTTTAATGATAGGAGTTAATGGAGCAGGTAAAACCACCACCATTGGCAAACTAACTCACCTACTTAATATAAACAATAAACGCACCCTACTCGCCAGTGCAGACACCTTTAGAGCAGCCGCCTCAGAACAACTCACTGAATGGGCAAATAGAAACCAAGCTGATATTATGAGCGGACACTCCAAAGACCCCTCAGCAATGATTTACACAACCATTGAAAAAGCTCTTTCACAAAAATATGACATTGTACTGGCTGACACAGCCGGGCGACAATTCAACCAACAAGGGCTAATGCAAGAACTACAAAAAATGCACCGTACCGCACAAAAATTCTCACCCGAACTACCACATCAAATTTGGATAGTTATCGATGCCGGAAGTGGGCAAAATGGAGTCCATCAAGCACGTGCATTTCAACAAGCTATCCCGATTACTGGATGTATCGTCACCAAACTTGACGGCACCGCAAAAGGTGGTATGATTTTATCTATTATCGACCAACTATCCATTCCAATATGCTACCTTGGTGTTGGCGAAAAATCAGATCAACTACTGCCCTTTAATAACGATGAATTTATTGCTGGATTTATCCCAGAAGAACAAGGAAACGCCTAATGAACCCCTTTATTAAACTCCAAAACATAGGTATCCACTACCCCACTGAAGACGGGGATATATGGGCACTACGCAGCATTGACCTTGATATTGAAAAAGGCGAAAATATTTTTATAACAGGACCATCCGGTGCTGGGAAAAGCACTCTATTTCGCATTATTAGCCTTGTTGAAAAACCGACCCAAGGCGCCATCTATGTTGCCAATCAAGACCTAAGCTCAATCCACCAGATGAGTGAAGCCTCCTACCGTCAACAAATTGCCCTTGTTCCACAATACCCAATGTTACTCAACGATCGTAGTGTATTAGAAAATCTACTTCTCGCACTCCAACTCACTGGGATGGAAATTGATGAATGTATTGAACGCGCAGAAAATGCTCTACGTACCGTGCAATTAGAAAAATTCAAGCACTCCAACCCACTCACCCTATCCGCTGGTGAACAACAACGTGTCTCACTTGCTCGTGCTATTTCTCGTCAACCTAAAATACTACTGGCAGATGAACCCTCAGGCAATGTGGACCCCGAACTATCAAAAATTATTTTTGATCTTCTGATCAATATGACCGAACAAAACAACACCACCGTCATTATCTCCACCCATGACTTATCACTCATTCAAACAATTGCCAACACCAAAAACAAAAAATTTCGCCATATTAAACTTGATAAAGGCAACCTCCAAAATGATAGCTTTATTACACCCAAATAATCAAAAAATAAACAGTAATGTACAAACTTCCTAAAATAAATGTAGAGCCAAAAAAAAGCATCCTACAAATGGGTAGCTCGCTAAAACTACTCTTTAAACGCCACTGGGCATCGCTGTTAATCACCTCATTTTTTAGTGGATGTCTATTTACTCTACCAGCCATCTTTCATCTTCTTAACCAACAAATAAACCAACTCACTAACAACGCCAACCAACAACAAGAAATCACTGCATTTTTACAACCCAACATTAAAAAATCGCAAAACGAACAAATATTAGAAAAGATCCTCCAAATCCCCAACGTCGGCAATGCCACCTTTCTTGACAAAGACATTTCCCTCAAAAAAATCCAACATATTAAAGGAATCAACGCTGCCATCAACGCACTCGGTGGCTATAATCCACTACACAACACCATCGTAATCACCCCAAAAAAAATACTCTCCTCCAATGAAGCCAAAATCTTAAAAGAAAAAATCAGCAAAATTTCCTACATAACCGACGTCGCACTCGATGAACAATGGATTACATTTATGGCAAAAATTTCCAATAAACTCTCCCAATACTTCACCATTTTCATCTTCCTCACCGCCCTCACTGCTGGCACACTAATGTTCTACTTTATGTTAGTTCGATGTATGAACTCACACGCCGAAATGAAACTCAAATTCTACCTCGGCGCCTACCCTTGGCAAATCTACCAACCCTACATTGGATTTGGTTTAACGATTGGCTTACTCAGTGGAATTATCGCCATTTTCCTTATCTCTCTAAGCTACTACCTATACACCTCCATTTGGGAAGCAACCATCGCTCAAGAACTCTTCTCCCAACAACTCCTACCTCCTGAAATCCCAATCTACATTATCTTTATAAGCATATTCCTCAGCCTTATCAGCAGTAGTATAGCAACCTACTTAGTCAGAAAAAACATCCTTAAAGATTACATCCCAATTCAGTAATTCCACAATGCCTAAAGAAAAAAATCAATTTCCCAGAAAACCCTTCGACACCAACCAACCTGAAAAAATTGGCATACTCCTCGCCAACCTCGGCACCCCAGATAGACCCGATGCCCCAGCCGTTCGTCGCTACCTCGCCCAATTTCTACACGACTGGCGTGTTATTGAAATCACTCGCTGGCTATGGTGCCCCATTCTACACTTTATCATCCTCCGCACTCGCCCCAAAAAAGTAGCACAAATCTACCAAAGCATTTGGTGGAAAGAAGGCTCACCGCTACTCGTTATTAGCCAACGTCAAGCCCAAAAACTACAACAAAACCTCAATCAAACACAACCTCAAACGCCCATCACCATCGAAGTTGGTATGAGCTACGGCAACCCCTCCATTCCGCACGCTTTAGCACAACTCAAAAAACAAAACGCCCAAAAAATCATCATCCTCCCAATGTATCCCCAATACTCAGGAGCAACCACCGCATCCACCTTTGATGCCGTATTTAAAGAACTCAAAAAATGGCGATGGATGCCCGAACTACGCCTTATTCGAGACTACTACTGGCACCCAAAATACATCCAAGCCCTTGCAGAAAGCGTCAAACAAGCTTGGCAAGAACACACTCAACCAGAAAAACTTGTTATCTCATTTCACGGCACACCCGAACGCTTTCGCACCCTCGGAGACCCCTATTATGGACAATGCAAAGAAACCGCCACCCAACTCGCCAACGCACTTGAACTCGCCCCTGACCGCTGGCTTCTCACCTTTCAATCCCAATTTGGCAACGACCCATGGATTAAACCTGCAACCGATGCCAGCTTAGAAAAACTTGCCAAAGAAGGCACAAAATCAGTTGACGTCATCTGCCCAGGCTTCTCAGCCGACTGCATTGAAACCCTTGAAGAAATTGAACAAGAAAACCGCGAAGTCTTTGAAAGCAACGGCGGAAAAACCTTCCACTACATCCCAGCCCTAAACGACGACGACCCCCATATCCAATGCCTTACCCAACTCGTACAACAACATATCCAAGGGTGGGTTGTTAATGGTTAATGGTTAATGGTTAATTGTTTACTCGTTCCCACGCTCCTGCGTGGGAATGCATATTGCATGCGTCCTCGCATGCGGGCAGACACGTAGGTCTGCCCCTACTGAATATCCTACCTCTTTCTGTCATCTTGAACAATGTTACTCATTCCCACGCAAAAGCGTGGGAACCATTATTAATAATCCATTAACAATTCAAAATAACGGTTCTGCTTGTGTTCAAAAAAATCATTTATCTTTACACGTATTAACTATTATGTTCAAAAATTGCGTTTTTTGAACATATTATCATCAATATGCACTAAAATTAACTATTTTGAACATTTAGTTAATTATGCTTAGTGTAGAGGAAATCACAACAAATAACCATTTTGAAAGTGCCGAGGTGCTGAAAGCACTTAGTCTTGCACATCGTTTTCTTGGTGAGTTAAAGGGATTGTGTCAGAGCATCCCTAATCAGGCGATTTTGGTGAATACGCTCACCTTGCAAGAGGCTCAAGATAGTTCGGAGATTGAAAGTATTATTACCACGCAGGATGAAATTTATAAGCATTTATTACAACCTAAAAGTGAAAATATTGCGACTAAGGAAGTGACCCATTATCGGGAGGCATTAAATGCCTTATTCGCCAATAGCCAAGCCGATAGGCTTATCACGATGAATAAAATCATCGCCGCTCAAAAAATCATTAAAGGGAATAATGCGGGAATACGAAAATTATCAGACACCGTGCTTACTAATGAAAAAACCAATGAGATAGTCTATACTCCTCCTCCACCACAAGAAATTAATCATTTCTTAATGGATTTAGAAATTTTTATTAATGATAATAAACAAGCCCCTCATTTAGACCCAATTATAAAAATGGCAATAATCCACCATCAATTTGAAAGTATCCACCCTTTTTATGATGGTAATGGGCGTATTGGGCGGATGCTTAATATCATCTATCTTATACAGCAAGGGCTATTAGATACTCCTGTGCTTTATCTCAGTCGCTATATAAATCATAATAAAACACAGTATTATCAGCTCTTACAAGCGGTGAGAGATAATAATTCTTGGGAGCAATGGCTATTATTTATGATCAATGGGGTAGCTAAAACCGCACAAAGCACTTTAAGCCTAATCCACAAAATAAAAACCCTACAACAACGATATAAACTTAAAATTAGAGAGGAGCATCCTAAAATTTATTCTCAGGATTTGCTCAATAATATATTTAAAAACCCTTATACTAAAATAGCTTTTTTAAAAAATGATCTTCAAGTATCGCGTTTAACCGCAAGTCGCTATCTTGATGAATTAAACAAATCAGATATATTGATTAAAAAAAAGCTCGGCAAAGAAAATTATTATTTTAACGCTGAACTAATCAGCCTATTAAGCAACACAGGAAATTTATCGAATGAAACTTAGTAATTTTTATTTAAACACTCTAAAAGAAGCACCACAGGAAGCACAACTAATTAGCCATCAGTTAATGTTACGTGCGAATATGATTAAGCAAACTGCCTCGGGGATTTATACTTGGTTGCCACTTGGTTTGCGAGTTTTGCGTAAGGTAGAAAATATCGTGCGTGAAGAGATGAACAAGGCAGGCGCAATCGAACTTTCAATGCCGATGACCCAACCTGCCGAGCTTTGGCAAGAGTCCGGACGTTGGCAAGATTACGGACCTGAATTACTACGCTTTAAAGATCGCCATCAGCGAGATTTTTGCTTAGGACCCACGCACGAGGAAATTATCAGCGACATTATTCGTCAAGAAATTCATAGCTACCGCCAACTCCCTCTTAATCTTTATCAAATTCAAACCAAATTTAGAGATGAAGTACGCCCACGTTTTGGCGTAATGCGTTCACGTGAATTTTTAATGAAAGATGCCTACTCCTTCCACACCGAAGAAAAAAGTTTGGTCGAGACTTACAACGATATGGCACAAGCCTATCGGGATATTTTTACTCGCATTGGCTTAGATTTTCGTGCAGTTTCGGCAGATTCCGGCTCGATTGGTGGCGATACTTCACAAGAATTTCACGTACTCGCAAATTCTGGGGAAGATGCTTTGGCATTCTCTGATAATAGCGATTATTGTGCTAATGTTGAACTGGCTGAATCTATCTGTTTGGAGGCACGTCCTGAACCAACTCAGTCAATGGAATTACAAGAAACTCCGAATGTGCGCACCATCAAACAAGTTAGCCAATTGCTGGATATTCCTGAAACACAATGCGTTAAACTCCTATTAGTTAAAGGCACACAAGATGATGCAATTGCCTTAATTTTGCGTGGTGATCATCAACTTAATGAAATTAAAGCGGAAAAACATCCGCTAATTGCAACGCCACTTAGCTTTGTTGAAGAAAACATTGCTGAAAAAATCTTTAACTGCCATTTTGGTTCGCTTGGTCCTGTGGGCATTACCATTCCACTTATTGTCGATAATTATGCGGCTCAAGTAGCAGATTTTTGCTGTGGGGCTAATCAACAAAATCACCATTATATTGGCGTTAATTGGGGCAGAGATTTACCCCAACCTGAAACCTATGATTTACGCACCGTAGAGCAAGGCGACCCCTCCCCTGATGGCAAAGGAAAAATCAATATCCGCCGAGGTATTGAAGTGGGGCACGTATTCCAACTCGGCAAAAAATACTCTGATGCAATGAAACTCACCATCCAAAATAAAGAAGGCGAAGAAATCAACCCCTATATGGGCTGTTATGGCATTGGAGTGAGCCGTATTGTCGCCGCCAGCATTGAACAAAATAATGACCAAAGAGGAATTATTTGGCGACAACAAATAGCCCCCTTCGATCTTCATATTGTGCTTATTAATCCTAAAAAAAATCCTGAGATTAATGCACTTATTGAGCAAGTAGAAACACTCTGCCAACAGCATCATCTTGAAGTCATTACTGATGATCGCCCCTTAAGCCCTGGCAATAAATTTGCTGATGCGGATTTAATTGGTTGCCCTCACCGCCTCGTAATTGGTGAAAAAGGCTTAAAGAATGGGGAATTGGAATATAAAGCTCGCTCTTGTGAACAGTCTGAAGCCATACCACTCGATAACTGGCAGGAGAAACTGATAACTCAAATCACGCTAAATAAGGGCTAATTAAACATTAAAAAATGAATACAAACAAACAATTCCTCCAACAAGCGGTTAAACATTTCACCCAATCGCTATCGCAACTTCCTAACCTACTCAATGAAAATTTTGAGCAAGCTCTACAACTAATTGAAAATACCAAAGGGCACCTTATTTGTTGTGGAATGGGAAAATCAGGCTTAGTGGCACAGAAAATGGCAGCCACCTTTGCCTCTACCGGAACCCCCTCATTTTTTCTTCATCCTGCAGAAGCATTACATGGCGATCTCGGGATGATTACTGCAGAAGATAGCCTCATCCTTATTTCTAATAGTGGTGAGACACAAGAATTACGCTCCATTCTCCCCTCATTAAAATCTTTTGGTAATAAGAGCATTGCTTTTACCAGTGCCATCGGTTCCACCTTAGAAAAACACGCTAATATTACTCTGCCCATTACCTTTGATCGTGAACTGTGCCCAAATAACTTAGCACCAACCACCTCTACCCTCTTAACCCTCGCGACAGGGGATTTACTCGCAGTGGCACTAATGAACCGCAAACAATTTAGTAGCCAAGATTTCGCAAAATTTCACCCAGGGGGTAGCTTAGGAAAAAAATTATTAATGCGAGTGAAAGATTGTATGCATAAAGAACCTCTGCCAATTGTTTCTGCAGATACGCTTTTGCATACAGGAATATTAACAATGACCGAAGCCCGCCTTGGTATTCTTTTAGTTTATGAGGATAAGAAACTCCTCGGCATTATTACCGACGGTGATATTCGCCGTGCATTAACCAAAGACACCCAAGCGCTTAATCAACCTTGTCAAAAATACGTCAATACCACGCCTGTTACCATCCATCAAGACACGCAACTTGCCATCGCTGAAGGGCAACTTGTCAGCCAACAAGTCAACGCCATACTTGCCGTCGATGATGATGATAAAGTAACTGGAATTTACGAACTGCATTTACAATAGATTGAATCCGCAGATTACACAGAACAATAGATTGAATCCGCAGATTACACAGAACAATAGATTTAATCCGCAGATTACGCAGAACAATAGATTTAATCCGCAGATTTCACAGATTTTCGCAGATTATTTTAACCATTAGTAGCCCCCTCACCCCAGCCCTCTCCCTCAGGGAGAGGGAGCTTACTCGTTCCAACGCTCTTGCGTGAAAAAAAGCAACCACCCCGCCACTTCGTGGCACCCCTCCACTGGAGGGGAATTACTCGTTCCTTTTTATGGAGTATGAGGTGAATATGAAATACTGAGATACTGAAACAAGTTTCAGCATGACAGAAAAAGGTAGGACATCGTTCAGTAGTGGCAGACCTATGTGTCTGCCCGCATGCGAGGACGCATGCAGTATGCATTCCCACGCAAGAGCGTG
>CAKMZV010000039.1 GCA_929200535.1 uncultured Gammaproteobacteria bacterium | reverse complement strand
AAGACTTAAAAGGTGAGATGAAAGCCCTTAGAGTAGATATGGATAAACGTTTTGAGGCGATGAATCAAAAAATGGATAGTTTTATGAAGTGGTCATTGGGGACTTTGTTTGCCTTTAGTGGTCTTATCATTGGAGTTATCAAATACTTGTAAACCACCGCGGTTAATGGTCGATGGTTAGTTATTAATGGTTAGTTATTAATGGTTAGTGGTTAATGGTTCAGCACAATCAAGCTCACTCTCCCTCAGGGAGAGGGAGCTTATTCGTTCCAACGCAGGATTATGCCAATGAGTCAAATTTCCATTATAATCGGTAGTCAGTAATTAACAATTAACCATTATTAACGCATCTTAATAGCAATGTTTGACAATATAGACTTTGAAAAGTGGTTAGACCTCAATGCGCAAACCGCAATGGAGAAGGTCACTTCAGGTAAGGGCTTAGATACTCAAGATATTATTCTTTTAACCTTAAAAGCACAAACCAACCATATTGCCCATTTAGATCAAGACTTAAAAGGTGAGATGAAAGCCCTTAGAGTAGATATGGATAAACGTTTTGAGGCGATGAATCAAAAAATGGATAGTTTTATGAAGTGGTCATTGGGGACTTTGTTTGCCTTTAGTGGTCTTATCATTGGAGTTATCAAATACTTGTAAACCACCGCGGTTAATGGTTCCCACGCAGGAGCACAAAATAATGGTTAATTGTCAATGGTTAATGGTTAATGATTCCCACGCAGGAGCGTGGGAATGACAGGAAAAGGAACGAGTAAGGAGTGGGAACGAGTCATTCCCCTCCAGTGGAGGGGTGCCACGAAGTGGCGGGGTGGTTGCTTGTTTTCACACAAGACGTGGAAGTGAGAAAACCCCCTCACCCCAGCCCTCTCCCTCAGGGAGAGGGAGCTTACTCGTTCCTTTTTATGGAGTATGAGGTGAGGCTGGGCTCCTGAGATCCTGAGGCAAGCCTCGGGATGACAGAAAGAGGAATGATAGGGAACAATTAACCATTATTAACAATCCATTAACAATTAACCATTAACAACTAACCATTAGTCCGTTGTGTATTGTTTTAACTGTTGCTGATTTATCTGCCCTAAGTGAGTATGGATTACTTTCCCTTTAGGGTTAATAATAACAGTGGTTGGTAGTGCTTTAATCTTTCCTAAAGAAACCTTATCTAATTCAATATTTGCCTTAACAATTGGAAAATGAATATTGAGTTTTTTAGTAAATTTAAGAATGCTCTCTGCTGTAACAAAACCATCAGAATGCTCTATATTTGCCCCAATAACAATTGTTGTTAAATTAGATTGTTGGTAAAATTTTTGTAGTATCGGCATTTCCTTAATGCAGGGGACGCACCAAGTTGCCCAATAATTTACAATAATCCACTTGTCTTTATAGGCTTCTAATTTAATTTCCTTGTTGGTAAAATCTTTCCAAACAATATCATATACCGAGTTATCTTTTGACGAGCACCCTACCAACATTAAGAAGCATAACAGTAGAATCGCTTTCATTTTTCTAAATCCTCTGCAATTTTAGATTTGTTATAGTCTATCAATGGGTTATAACGATAACGACGATAGGACCACTGATATTGCTCTGGAGCAAGAGCAATTAATTTTTCAATATTTTGATTCATTGCAGTCACAGATTCTTTTACATCTGCATTTATCACATTTTCTCCTTTTTGAATATGAATATGAAAACCATGATACCCTTCTCTAATTGACGTAATCAAAATAGGCGTTGCCTTTGTTTTTTGTATTAGGGTGTGTATTAAGGTCATTGTTGCCGCATCAGCAGAAAAAAAAGGAGCCATAACCCGACTACCCTCTTCTTTGGGAGCTTGATCTGGCAGAATACCAACAATCTTATTTTCTTTTAAATCTTTATAAATTCGTCGAATCCCTTGTGCATTCACAGGAACAACTTCATTCCCTGCTTTTCCTCTTGCTTGAATCATAAAATCATCAAGCAGTTGATTGTCCATAGGCTTATAAAGAATGGACATTTTATGCCCCAAGGTATTTAGCCAGTAGCCAACAGCTTCCCAACAGCCAAGATGTGGGCATAATAAAATCACTGGTTTTTTAGCCTCAATTAATTCGTGTAAAATCTCTGCACCATTTTGAGAAAGAAATTTTTTCTTAGTTTTTGCAAAGGGTGCAGTCCATATCTTAGCAATCTCATAAGTGCTATAGATTGATTGATGAAGAGAGTTATGCAATTTCTTATTTTTTTGAGATTTAGATAACTGCGGATAGGCAATACGTAAATTAAGTTTTGCGGTCTGAGCAAGTTGTAGTTTTAGGGCAGCCACAAGGATTGCCAGTAATTTACTTATACAATAGGCAATAGCCGGAGGTAATAAAGCAATCACTCTAATGATGGCAATTGGTAAATAGTCTAATCGCATTGTAGGGCTGGTAAAGACAAATAAATTTATGCAAAGGTCTCAGTACATATAAAATTAAAACACTGTGATATAATTTTAATTCAGATTTAACAAAACGCTTTAAGTTATGTAGATAAATTATAAAAAACACTAAAAGGCATTGTTTTTTATAATTTTAAGTTATAATCTAAGCTGAAGCATACAATGGAAAAAAGATGAAAAAATGATAGATTTACAGTATCTTTGGTTGTTTTCCTAAGTGGTTTCCTAAAATTTTTTAGTTCTATCAAAGAATACTTTTACTCATATTTTTACTCGTATTAGAGTCATAAAAAGAGTCATAAAAAATATGAAAATTTTTCATTTTTGCATTAATTTGCATCAACTTTACAAGATAAATATTGATAAGAAATCACCTGTTCAATAATGAAACGCATTATTATTCTTAAAACAAAGTTGCTATTAATTTTAACAATTAGTTTGCTCTATAGTTGTAGCTTTCTCGATTCAGGCTCAAAGATAAAAGAGAGCAAACAGCAAAAAAATAATACTGCTTCAAATATTGATACAAGTCAGTCTATAAGTGATGGGGTTGGAAGTGATGGGCTAATTAAGATATCTTCTGATAGAGCAAGAAAAAGCTTTGGCACATTTATCTTGCCCGGCATTTCTCTTAACCGTTGGAATAATTCTAAAGATATTGCCGCTTGGCGCGAAACCAATCAACCTCTTGTAACACTACAAAGTTCTGATGATGTTATCCACGATATTGGAGTCTCAAAAAACAGTGGATTTATGGCTTCTGTTGGTGCCAAAATTAATATTTGGGACCTTGACACACTTACGCTTATCCGTAGTTGGGAATTAGATTCTGTTGGCAGAGAAATCAAATTAACTCCAGACGGGAAAACCTTGATTTCTGTCCATGAGGATAATACAGTCAAAATTTGGCAACAAGAAACGGGATTCAATACTGCCATATTAGAACACCCAAGAAGCATTAGCGCTATCGCCATATCGAGAGATGGGGCACGTATTGCTTCGGCTGATGTTGGAGGTAATATCTCTATTTGGGATACGATAACTGGCAAAAAACTCTACAGCGTCGATGATATATTGCGTGTTAATACCTTACAATTTTCTAACGATGGTTTAAGCCTTGCTTCCTCGGGAATTGCCACCGATGATGTCAATTACACCGTTCAAATTTGGGAAACTCGTTTTTATACTTTAGAAATCAGTTTGCCTGGACATAGATCTGTGGTCAATAATGTTAGTTTTTCTCCAGACGGAAAGTACATTGCTACAGCGAGTCGAGACAATACCATTAAAGTATGGGATGTAAGGGTTGGTAATCTTTTCAAAACCCTTAAAGGGCATACGGATGATGTTGTTAAAACTGTATTCTCAGGAGATGGGCATTGGCTATTAAGTTCTTCTTTGGATAATAAAATTCGTATATGGTCATTTCCTGATGGAAGGACAATCAAGGTTTTAAATGTCCCTTATTTACGCTCTAAAACATTAGAGTATGTACCCAATAGAAACTGGGTTATGGTCGTTAGTGGCGGTGATCAAACCATCCAAATATGGGCAAGTAGTGGGTTCACTTATAAGCCTTGGGATGATATTAGAAAAAGCGTTGATCGCTTATATCGGGATCGCCAACGAGTGCTAAACGTTCCATTCATTCCCAAGCCGCAGCTACCTTCGCTAACAAATCTCAAGAAAGACCCTTTTGAAAGTCAGCTGACTTTTGTTAATCGGGCAGCACGAGTCTATGGTCAAAGAATTAATCGGCAAATTGTTGAATATCGCAATAAAGTAGATAGAAGAAACAAACGGGTTGCTCTGCTTAGACAAAATCAACAAGATAGTCGAAAATTAGTGAATAAACAAATACGGTCTATCGCCATAAGAACCACTAAAAAAACACTTGGGGAAACTATTTTATTTCCTTTAACTATTAACAATAAGCCTGCTTATGACCCCGACAGACAAATAATGAAAATTCGGGTTAGTTTTACACGAGCATTTTATCGCAGTGATTTTTTCCTAAAAATGCCTGAAGGTCTGCCAGCAAGAGTTTTTTATGAAGACCTTATCGCTGGTAAAATTATCGGCAATGCTTCTTTTGATTTTATTAGTGACTCACGCGTTCGTCTATCTCGTATCACTGTACGCTGGCGTGGAAGGACTTTTACCGCTACTCCAATACGCAAAAGCAGTGGGTTCAACATTATACCATCTGAGTTAAGGGACGCAACTATTTCTGCAAATCAATTAGAATTTCAACGATATGGAATCCCTTACACGAATTTTAATGATTTTATCCGAACTATTTTAAGACAACAATTAAAAAATGATTTGGAGGCACAAAAGGAAACACCTACTATTGATAAGCAAATACAGAAAAATTTCCTGGAAAATAGACGAGAAGGTAATTAAAGGCTATCCTTTAAACTTGAAACCCTTGGTTGAAAAAAATATGCAGCACTGTATTTTTTGAGTATCTGAATGACCAATTTTATTTTAACGTTATCATACAATTAATATTAATGAGTTTATCTACTATATCTTCTGGGGATAATATCCCGTATCAAATCAATGTTATCATTGAAATCCCACAAAATGCAACGCCTATAAAATATGAGGTTGATAAAGATACTGCTTCTGTTTGGGTAGATCGCTTTATGTCTTCACCAATGTTTTATCCTGCTAATTATGGCTATATTAATAATACTTTAGCCGAAGATGGAGATCCAGTTGATGTATTAGTTGTTACTCCCTACCCTTTAGCCGTTGGTTGTGTGATTAAATGCCGCCCTATAGGCATACTTAATATGACAGATGATGGTGGCAAAGATGCCAAAGTAATCGCCCTACCGATAGACAAACTCACCCCAATCTATAAAGAGATTGATAAGGTTGAACAAATTCCTCTATTAAAAGAGCAAATTGAACATTTTTTTAGCCAATATAAATCTTTAGAGTCGGGGAAATGGGTCAAGATAGAAGGATGGAGTGACGCTGAAGGAGCACATACCGAAATTACCAACGGTATTTCTCGCTATCAAAAGAATGATAATAGCTAATAGTTCAAATAGTTCACAAAATAAAAAATGATATGGCTTAAAGGGTTTATTTTTATATTAGGATTAGTGTTTCTATATAAAGCCGCTAAAAGTTTACTAATTATAGCTAAGGAAAAAGAAAAAAAGCACAGAACCAAAAAGCAAGTTTTGATTCAATGTACACAATGCCAAACACATATCCCTCAAAGCGATATAGTGGAAAGACAAGGCAAACCATATTGTCATACCTGTAATGAAGCCTTTAGTGAGGAAAAATAATAACAATTAAATATGACCAACAAAGTATCCGTACCAGTAGAGAATATTCAATCTAATTCTACATTGAAGGAGCGGATTCAATCTCTCTCAAAAGGTGAGTATAAAAATAGCAAACTTCCGCAGAGAAAAATTATCCCCAACCAAGAAAGATTAAAAAAACCTTCTTGGATTCGTGCAAAATCCCCCAGTACTGATGGCTACAAACGAGTTCAAAAAATTAAACAGCTTATTGCTGAAAATAATTTAAAAAGTGTTTGCCAAGAAGCCTCTTGCCCGAACCTTTCAGAATGCTTTTCTCACGGCACAGCAACCTTTATGATAATGGGAGGAATATGCACAAGAAAATGCCCATTTTGTGATGTTGCCCACGGCAGACCGGATCCCTTAGACCCTGATGAACCTGCAAAATTATCGCAAGCAATTAATACTCTACAATTAGATTATGTCGTCATTACCTCTGTCGATAGAGATGATCTTAAGGATGGCGGTGCACAACATTTTAACGATTGCATCGAGCAAGTTAGACGCTTAAACCCGAATATCAAAATTGAAGTTTTAGTTCCTGATTTTAGACGCTGTGAAGAGCTTGCCATCAGCATTATGCAACATCAGCTCCCGGATGTATTTAATCATAATTTAGAAACTGTACCACGCCTCTATAGCGAGGCAAGACCCGGTGCCGATTATAAAAAATCTCTCGAATTACTGCAATTATTTAAACAACACACCCCAGATATTCCTACCAAATCAGGGTTAATGGTTGGTCTTGGAGAAAAATTTGAAGAAATTGTTGAAGTAATGAAAGACTTGCGCCAACATCAAACCGATATGATTACCATCGGACAATACCTACAACCCTCCAAATTTCATTTGCCAGTCGATCGTTACGTTAGTTTAGAAGAATTTGCTGAATATGAAAAAATTGGCAATCAATTAGGTTTCTCAAGTGTTGCCTCTGGTCCTATGGTACGCTCTTCATACCATGCAGATTTACAAGCCTCAAATATTAATTAGCATCTAATTTGATAACTATGAAAAAAACCGGGCTTATCATTTTAGATGGATGGGGCTATAGAGAAGAGCGTGAAAATAACGCCATTGCCTTGGCACATACACCAAATTTTGATGAGTTAATCAAACATTCACCCAATATGTTATTGGAAGCCTCTGGAGCAGCAGTAGGCTTGCCTGACAAACAAATGGGCAACTCAGAAGTTGGGCATTTGCACATCGGAGCTGGGCGTATTGTGCCACAAAGTTTAACTGTTATCAATCAATCAGCCTCACAAGATTTTTCAGATAAAAAACAGCTCGTGGAAAAGCTACGCCAATGCCAGAAAAATAATAAAGAGCTCCATATTGTTGGGTTACTTTCAGAAGGAGGAATACATAGTCATCAAGAACATTTATTTGCCGTGATTCGTCTTGCTAAAAAAATCAGCATTGATAAACTATATATACATATTATCACTGATGGTAGAGATACTGCCCCAAAATGTTGCCTATCCAGTATTGAAAGGCTTGAGCAACTATTAGAGGAAATAGGTATTGGAAAAATCGCCAGCATCTGCGGACGATTCTATGCAATGGATAGAGATAATCGCTGGCAACGTACTGAATTAGCCTACCGCCTTATTGTTCACAAAGAGGCAGAATATTATGCTGATAATGCACAATGTGGCATTTCACAAGCCTATCAAGATCAACAAAACGATGAATTTATTAAACCCATTAGTATCGATGGTGGCGCCTCGCCCTCACCAACGGATACGCTACTACTAATGAACTTTAGAATTGATAGAATGCTTCAACTAACCAAAGCGTTTATCAATAAAAATTTTCAAGAATTTAAAACCTCAAGTTCATTCAGCGAAATTATTACACTCACCCAATACCAGCCAGATTATCCGGTATCTGTGGTTTTCCCACCAGAATACCCAGAAAATACTTTCGGTGAATATATCGAGAGTCTGGGGATGAAACAGCTACGTATTGCCGAAACAGAAAAATACCCCCATGTCACATTCTTTTTTAATGGTGGCAGAAATATTCAACAGGCAAATGAACAGCAAATACTCATCCCATCACCCAAGGTAACAACTTACGATTTACAACCCGAAATGAGTGCCAAAGAAGTTACTAACTCTCTAATTAAAACGATGTGTGAAGAGCCAATAGATGTATTTGTTTGTAATTTTGCCAATGCCGATATGGTCGGACATAGTGGGAACCTTACTGCCACTATTCAAGCGGTGGAAACCGTCGATCAAATGTTAGGTGAGATATGCACCACTGCCGAACAAGAGGACTGGCAATTAATCATCACTGCCGATCATGGAAATGCAGATATGATGCACAATTCAGAAACAGATCAATCTCATACTGCCCACACTCTCTCTTTAGTGCCATTAATCCTATTTAATAAAGATGAACAAATCCCCTTTACAAAATTAAAAGAAAAAGGCGGACTAATCGATATTGCTCCCACAATGCTTTCTCTAATGGGACAAGAAATCCCTGCACAAATGACTGGAGAACCATTATTTTTTTAAAATGATGAGCATCCGCAACACTCCCCTCCTCATTAAGTCAATCATTTTTATGATTGCCATGCTTTTTATATGTGTGACGAATGCTTATGCCAATAATATCAAAAAATACAACGCCAATCTACTCAGCATTGAAAAATTAGAGAAGAAGATTGAAAATATAAAAGCACAAAAACAATCAACTTTAAAAAGAATCAACTCACATAAAAGAAAACTCGCCTCCACTGAAAAAAAATTAGATTATTTAGATAGTGATATAACCGCTCACCAAAAACTTCTTTCTATCCAACTCAGGCATTTACAAAAATTCCAAAAATACTCGATTCTCAAACGCCTTGCCAATCCTATATCCTATAACCAAACTCAACATCATAGTCAAATGATAAAAGAGTTTCCACGTTTACATATTAATATACTAACTGTGCTTAATTCTCTGCAAGAAAATCAAAGAAAAAGCAAAAAGACACGTGATGACCACTTAATTTCACTAACAACCAAGCTCAAAAAAATTAAAAAAATAGAAGCTAAATTAATAAAAGAACAAAAGAAAAGACAGAATAAAATTGCAGAAAGAAAACGCTTACTCAAACAAAAAAAAATCGCTCAATACGCCAGAAAAAAAAGCAATAAAAAACTATTAGAAAAAATCAGCTTAACTACCAAGCAACACAACAAATTTAAAATAAAAAAATCTTTTAGAGACTATAAAGGACAACTCAAATGGCCTACCAGAGGGGTAGTACGCCAAAAGAAAGGGAGAAAAAACTTCGCTTGGGAAATTCTCAATAAAAAAATAATGCCAGTACGTGCTATAGCCCCTGGGGAAGTCGTATTTAGTGGCAGATTAGGAATCTTAGGCAAAGTTATTATCATCGATCACGGTGGCAAATATCGTAGTGTTTATGCCCACCTTGATTCCCTCCATACTAAAAAAGGAGAAATAGTCAAAGCATATCAAATCATTTCTCAATCTGGCAACACGGGAGGGAGAGAAAACCGCGGCATAGTCTTTGAATTAAGGTACGGTCGTAAAAATATTGATTTTTCTAAATGGCTTAAAAATGCCTGAGGACTATTCTGTTACAAATAACCCACAAGAAAATGCTAAAGGCTACTCTGCAGCACGATACATTTATACGCCTTATGAAAACATCACCATTAAAGATTATCATATTGAAAAACGCCGACTACAGTTAGAGCTGTTAAAAATTCAAACCAAAATAATTGATCAAGGTCTTCGTGTTTGCGTACTTATTGATGGTCGAGATGCTGCTGGCAAAGGATCGCTAATCAATCGCTTTACCGAAAACTTAATCCCTCAAAAAACTCGTATTGTACAACTTGGCATTCCCTCGGAAAAAGATTCTAAAAATTGGTTTAATCGCTATAAAAAACATCTCCCAAAAAAATCAGAAATGGTTTTTTTTGATCGCTCTTGGTACAACCGTGCACTGATTGAGCCAACAATGGGCTATTGCACAAAATCCCAATACAAATACTTTATGAATAATGTCAGCACCTGGGAACACAAATTAATCGATAACGGCTTAATTCTGGTCAAATTTTACCTCTCGGTTGATATTCAAACTCAATTAGTGCGTTTCCACCAGCGTTTAACGGATCCGCTAACCTACTGGAAAATTTCCCCCAATGACTTTAAAGCCAGGAAAAAATGGCAAACCTTCACCAAATATAAAGAACAAATGCTACAGCGAACCTCATCACCTAAATCTCCCTGGGTTGTTGTGCGTTCAAATAGCAAAATGGAAACGCGACTAACCTGTATGTTACATCTTGTTCGTCTCATTGGAAACACACATTTCAAACCTCTCACAAGAGAGCAAATCCCAAAAGATTTCAATGCCGAAATAAACGGCATCCCCTTTCAAAACCTAACCATAGCACAATATGAAACACTCAAAGATTTAGTACAAAAATCCTCAAAAGACCATAATATTGAAGCAATTTTTTAACATTTAAAAGCAAACAAAATAATGACCAAACCATTAACACTCATTGACACCATTGGTTTACCTGTTGTTAAATCATCTGGAGGCTTAGTCTATAATGAAGATCATCATATTCTTCTTATCTTTAAACGTGGTAGTTGGGATTTACCCAAAGGACGTGTCGAAGGCGATGAAAATTTAGAGGAAAACGCCCTCCGTGAAGTCAATGAAGAAACCGGACTCACAATCGACAAATTAGAAATTCAAGGCAAACTCCCCTCAACTTGGCACACCACCCAACACGGCAAAACTAACTTCCTAAAAAAAACCCAATGGTACTTAATGCTCTACCACGGTCATGATGACGATGTCAAACCACAAGTAGAAGAAGGCATTATCGAATGCCGCTGGGTACACCTAAGTGAATTAAAAAACTATGAACAAAACCTCCGCCGTCGCATTCAATACGTGATTGATTTTTGGCACGATAACTTAGCATACACTCCAAGAAAGTAGTGTGAGGCCTTTGCACAAAAGATATGACAAGTAAAGGTCTTAATGAATTTACCTATTCTCTATCAGGATTTATGGTTATTGGCAATTAACAAACCAGCTAATCTGCTAAGCGTGCCTGCCAAAGACCCTTGCAAGGAAAATTGTTACCAATATATTTTGCAACACCTCCCCCAAGCCAAAGTGATACATCGACTTGATGAACCTACCTCGGGAGTAATGCTCTTTGCCTTAGATAATAAAGTTGAGCAACATCTGCACAAACAATTTCGCCAACGCCAAGTAAACAAAGAATATATTGCTGTGGTACAAGGCGTTATCAAAAAAAATCAAGGTAAAATAGAAGCACCCCTCAAAGTGGATTGGGCGAATAGACCCAAACAAAAAATATGCTGGCAACACGGCAAAGAATCCTTAACTGAGTGGCAAGTGCTTAGAAATGATACCCATCAAACCCGCTTAAAACTTACTCCACACTCTGGCAGAACACACCAATTACGCTTGCATATGAGTTCAATTTCCCATCCAATTATCGGCGACTCCTTATACAACCCCAGCCCTCAAACACAATATAACCAGCGTCTATTGCTACATTCTAAAACTCTCACTTTTACGCACCCCATCTCACTCATTAAAATGCGGCTCGAAGCACCCTGCCCTTTTTAGGACTTTCAAACTATGCTTAAACAATTAAAACACTGGTGGCAAAACACCAGACCTTCATCAAATACTAACGATAAAGATTTCCAACAAAAATTCTCACTCTACCTACAAGAAAAAAACATCCAATTAGACCCACAACAACAAAAAGCCATCCCAAAACTACAAAACTTATACCACTCAATCCAGCAAAAAAAACAATCCTCCTATTGCGGAGTTTATCTCTGGGGAGGTGTCGGTACAGGTAAAACTCTATTGATGGATGCCTTTTACAATACGATTGAAAGCCCTAAAATTCGCCTTCATCATCACGAACTATTTAAAAATTTGATGAATGACTTGAAAAAATTCAAAGACTCTGAATACCCACTTGAAGCAAGCATTGAATCCTTTTCGCAAAGCGTCAAATTAGCCTGCTTTGATGATCTCCATCTCAACGATATTGCCGATGCTAAATTATGGCAAGGCGTATTTGAACAGGCACAAAAAAACAATTTATTGATGATTATCACCTCCAACACCCCTCCACACAAACTAATGGATACCCCAGGATACCGAGAAAAAATCAAACCTCTACTCACGATGATGCAAAACCAACTCGAGATAATTGAGATAGATGCCGGCGTTGATTATCGCACCATAGAAGACAATAAAAAAATCCATAACCACTCTGCCCTCCTCCCAGAAAATCACCTCTCCGCACTTTATTCTGAACTCACTAAAACCCCATTTGAAAACTTTTCCCCGGTGTCCCTCAATATTCAAAATCGCTCTGTTAATTGTCTATATAACAAAGAAAAAACAATCTTTTTCACCCTTAAACAGCTTTGTGGCACCATACGCTCCTACCTTGACTATCTTGAACTTAGTGAAAAATTTGACTGTATAGTTATTACAGATATAAACCCTAAAATACTCACAAACCCCTTATCCCTACAACGCTTCATCTGGCTAATAGATGTTATTTATGATAAAAACAAACGCTTTTTCATCATCTCCAATCAAAACCCAATCCCCCTCCTACAACAACAAAACAACCCCAATATAAAAAGAACCATCAGCCGCCTAAAACAACTATTTGGAGAATAATAGAGACCGTTGTAAAATATAAGAAAGCCTAAGAAAAAAGAATTTTCTTAGCGAGGGAGGTTTTTTGTTTTTTTCCGTATTTTACAACAGTCTCAAAGGTCTCAATTTTTTAGAGTTTTTTACTTACTGTTTTCCCTGAATGCACTAAATAACAAGGCTCATTATGGATAATCAAGAAGACACAAATAAGTTAAAAGAAATTTATCAGGAAGGCTTTTTCATTGGAAAGTCAGGGATGGGAAGTAACTATCTTCCTTATAAATATCAAAACAATCTCGGGCTTAAAAAAGAATGGGAACTTGGTTGGCGTGCAGGGAATAAACTCTCTGGAACACCACAAAAAAAATCACTAAAATCAATTCTTTTCATTTTAGTAATCATTATTGTCTGCATTGGTTTGGTGATGAGGTTTGTGCTGCAAAAAGAAAATGAGAGGAATATCACCACTGCAAATATCTCTTCCCTTAATAACCTAAAAAATTCAGATGAACAAAACGTAAGTTCAGATGAACAAAATTCAAGTTCAGACGAACTAAGTTCAAATACATTGCAATATTTAGTGCCTTTAATCTCTTCTCCTTCTTCGTCTATAACGACTAACGATACTAAACCAATACAGCAAAAACAAACAACAACAACTCAAGAGGAGAATCCTACTGAATTAACAGAAACAGAAACAGAGACACAGACACAACCTCAAGCTGAAAGCGAACCACTTCAAAAAATTAACCTCAATAATTCCAGTTTGACACTGTCTGTAGAAGAGGCGATATTTGCAAGTTCTATTATAAAAAAACAACCAATTGGTAAAATAATTAATAAAACAAGCTATATAGAAGAGCTTTTTTTCTTTACACAATTACAAAAAGCGATTGGACAAAAAATAACTCACCAATGGTACTACAAAGATTCTCTTATTTCAGAAAAACATTTCACTGAAATTTTAGGTTCGCCTTGGCGCCTCCATTCAATGCAAAAAATCAATCTGAATCAATTAGGGGAATGGAAGGTTAGAGTCATTAACAGCAAAGGAGTCGTCTATCACCAACAAACAATCATATTAGAATAAAATCTAAAACCAAATAAGTTGCCAAACCAAAAAATACGCTTCCTGAAAAAATATTAATTGCATTTGAAGCTATCACAGAATGACTAAGGTGCTTTGATAACACTCCAGCAAATAAAGCAACCCCACTAAAACAAATAAAAGTTGCTAATACGCTTAACAAACCTAAAATAACTGTCTGCCAAGCAATTCCTATATCTTGTCGCGTCACATCAAGAAATTGTGGCAATATCGCAATAAAAAATAACAAAACTTTAGGATTCGTTGCATTCATTACAAAGCCACGCAAATAAAATTTACGCCAATGCGGTTTTGCTGGGTTGATTTCCCGACTATCCGTTATTTCTTTCAGAAGATTAGTTTTTTGACGAACGGATAGAAAAGAATTGTAGCCTAAATAACAAAGATATAAAACTCCCAAAGATTGTATGAAAATCAGGGCATTAGGAGAAGAAAGAAGTAATGAGCTCACACCGAGCAAGACCAATAGCATATGCCACAACAAGCCTGTGCATAAACCTAAAACTACTATCATCCCCGCTTGAAGCCTATGCTGCAAAGACTGCGTAAAAACAAAAACGATATCAGGACCGGGAGTAATCGCTAATAGTAAACTAACAAGAAAGTAATTAAAAAATGTCAAATTATTGTTGAAATTTTTGCCTACGCACGCAAATCGTCTGACATTTCAAAATCCACATTATGAATCATTGAGGCACAATAAAGGCAGTTATACATTAAACACGCAATCGTCATTGGACCCACGCCACCAGGAACTGGGGTAATGGCAGAACATTTATCACAAACCGCGTTAAAATCGACATCACCAACCAAGCGTCTTTTTGAATTTCCATCGCTATCTTCTTTTTGTACCGCATTGATTCCTACATCGATAATCACGGCTCCCTCTTTAACAAAATCACTGCCAACAAATTCAGGCTTACCAATCGCTGCAATAATAATATCTGCCTGACGACATACTGCTGGCAAATCCTTAGTTCTTGAATGAGCATAAGTTACTGTGCAATTATTTTTTAATAGCAACTGCCCAACAGGTTTGCCTACAATATTAGAACGTCCAATAACCACCGCATTCTTACCTGATAAATCTCCCAAGTAACGTTTTAAAAGAATAATAGAACCCAATGGGGTGCATGGAATGGTGGACTCTAACCCTTTTGACAATGCCCCTGCATTAAGTGTATGAAAGCCATCAACATCTTTTTGATAATCAATTGCATTAAGCACTTTTTCGGTATCAATATGTGCAGGCAAAGGTAATTGCACCAAAATTCCGTGCACACTATCATCGGCATTTAGTGACTCTATTTCACTTAATAACTCATCCTCAGAAATTTCTACAGATAATTCTTTGTGAATTGATTTAATACCAAGACGCTCACTCATCGCAACCTTACTACGAACATAAGTTTCGCTTGCTTTATCATTACCAACTAACACCACAGCCAAACCTGGAGTGATATTCTGTTTTTTTAAATTTATAATTTTTTTTTCAATCTCAACTAACAGAGCTTCAGCAGTTTGTTTACCATCGATAAGTGTATAAGAAGACATAACGTAAAATTAGTGTATGTGGATAAAAATATGAGGAACCCCTCTTTGAGATATTACGAGACCTTTGCACAAAAGATATGACAAGTAAAAAAGCAAAAAATTGCCCTGATTT
>CAKMZV010000038.1 GCA_929200535.1 uncultured Gammaproteobacteria bacterium | reverse complement strand
ACTACAAACTACAAAACTAACAACTACTACAACTAACCATTAACCATTATTTTGCATTCCATTAACAAGCCATTGTTTTATTGGTTATTGGTATAAGGGTAGGAGGTTTAGTCTTTAGTCATAGACCATACGTCGTTGAGATAAGTAGCCACACTCGAAGCTTGTCTCCCAGCTATTAGCCAAACTTTACCCTTAAAGAATACGGAAGCACCCCTAGTTCGAGCCGTGAATCCACTTGTATCATCATCACTTCTAACCTTAGTCCAATTTTTACCATCGGTAGAGCTCCATACATCATTTACGGTATCGAAGCTTCCAGAACTAAGATTCCCACCAAATACCCACATTTTATTATCAAAAACCACGGATTGATGACCATGTCGAGCCGAGAATTTTTTCGAACTATCTTTCGTCTCCTCAGTCCAAGTTTTACCATCGGTAGAGCTCCACACATCATCGAAATTACTACTGCTGTTTCTTCCACCAAACACCCATATTTTCTCACCTTTACCATCACGAGCATCAAATACCACCGATGAATGTTCATATCGACTCGAGAATTTTTTCGAACTATCTCTCGTCACCTCTCTCCAAGTGATGCCATTGGTAGAGCTCCATACGTCATCCAGTGCAACACCGTTATTCTGACTTCCACCCAACACCCACATTTTCTTATCAAATACTACCGATGCATGACGATTTCGAATAGCGAAGCCTCCTGTCGCACCACTACGCCTAACCTTAGTCCAATCTTTACCATCGGCTGAGTTCCATACGTCGTTGAGTCTGTCAGTTATTAGTCCACCAATTAGCCATATTTTCTCACCCTCACCGGTATCATCATCAAATACCACCGATGTTTGACCCTGTCGAACCGGGAATTTTTTCGAACTATCTTTCGTCACCTCTTCCCAAGTAACGCCATCCTCAGAGCTCCATACTTGGTTGAGTGGATCAATACTCTTAAACCCCCCCGAACCGACGACTATACCATACCCACCTACCACCCACATTTTATTATTAAATACCACGGATGAATGACCCTCTAGAGCTGAGAATGCTGCCGAGTCAGTGATTTCTTTCCAGCTATACGAACCCGAGGAGCCACCACTACCCGTACTGCAAGTGATTGCAAAAATAGTTGGTGAATAAAGGGTAAAGAGGCATATTTTAAGAAATAAGAATTTTTTCATAATTTTCATAGTGTTTATATTTTTCATAGGTTGTTTTATAATATCGTTTTTTTGTTTCATAATAATATCGTTGTTAAATAGTTTTAAATAGTAGTAGCCCGAGGCAAAATATTTTTTAACAGTTTTTAATAGTCTTGTTTAGTCTTTTTTAATTGCAAAATAAAAAACGCACTGTAAATCATTATAGCATAAATTATTTAAAAAAAGTAAAAATCCGCAGACTTCACAGATTATTATCCACAGATTACACAGATTTTCACAGATTTTTTTAACCATTAACCATTGACAATTAACCATTAACAATTAGTACCCCCCATTTGTCATTCTGAGGCTTGTCCTCAGAATCTCTTAGCACGGAAGTATGAGATGCTGAAACAAGTTTCAGAATGACAGAAAAAGGAATGACATTGTTCAGTAGGGGCAGACCTATGTGTCTGCCCGCATGCGATATGCATTCCCACGCTCTTGCGTGGGAACAATTAACAGCGGCTTGCCCTCAGAATCTCTTGCACGGAGTATTACTCATTCCAACGTAGGAGCACAAATAAGCTCCCTCTCCCTGAGGGAGAGGGCTGGGGTGAGGGGGGTACTAATGGTTAATTGTTAATTGTCAATGGTTAATGATTAGTGGTTAATGGTTCAGCACAATCAAGCTCCCTCTCCCTGAGGGAGAGGGCTGGGGTGAGGGGGGTACTAATGGTTAATGGTTAATTGTTAATGGTCAATGGTTAATTGTTAATTGTTAATGGTTCCCACGCAGGAGCGTGGGAATGCTTATCACATGCGTCCTCGCATGTGGGCAGACACGTAGGTCTGCCCCTACTGAACAATGTCATTCCTTTTTCTATCATCCTTATCTGTGTTCATCTGCGTAATCTGTGGATTATTTTTACCATTAACCACTAATCATTAACAATTAACCACTAAACATTAACCATTAGTAACCCCCCCCAGCCCTCTCCCTCAGGGAGAGGGGGTTTACTCGTTCCCACGCTCCTGCGTGGGAATGCATACTGCATGCGTCCTCGCATGCGGGCAGACACATAGGTCTGCCACTACTGAACGATGTCCTACCTTTTTCTGTCATGCTGAAACTTGTTTCAGTATCTCAGTATTTCATATTCACCTCATACTCCATAAAAAGGAACGAGTAATTCCCCTCCAGTGGAGGGGTGCCACGAAGTGGCGGGGTTGTTGCTTGTTTTCACGCAAGAGCGTTGGAACGAATAAGCTCCCTCTCCCTGAGGGAGAGGGCTGGGGTGAGGGGGTTACTCATTCCCACGCTCCTGCGTGGGAACCATTAACCATTGACAATTAACAATTAACCATTAGCAACTAAGCCCTATCAGAACTAAGCCTTCTTTCACTTGCCATTTGGGGGCTAAGTGTTGATTAATTTGTGGAGCATCGCCTCCAGTTAGAATAAGGGTGGGGTTGTTTATTCCCCAGTGGGTATTATTGACGGCGAGGTTGTTTAAAAAGGTCGTTAGCATTGTATAGTATCCATTGTTGATGGCTGTAGTGGTAGAGTCTCCCAGTTGTTGGGGTGTGGGATGGAGTTTTTCAGTGTTTAAGCCGTATTGCTGAAATTGTTGTTTGACCATCGTAAGCCCTGGCAAAATCCATCCACCAAGGTGGTTGTTTGGATTGTTCATCATATCAATAGTAATGGCAGTTCCTAAATCTACCATAATAAGAGGTGCATCATCACGCACAGCAAGTAGGGAAAGGTAGCGATCAATACCAAAGGAGGCATTTTGCTGATAGGCAAGTTGGATTGTAGCATTGTCAGGAACTTGATTTATCCATTCGATAGGAAAATCTTTAAGAGTGTTTTTTATTGGGTGTAGGTGTGGATGGTGTGGGGTGCAGCTAATAATGCTTTTTGCGGATAAGGCAATTTGCTGATAGAGTGTTGAGTTGGTAGCGAGGTCGGTTACTAAGCATTTATTAATTTCTACGCAATGCTGTTTTTTCCATTTGATATAGGTGTTGCCAATATCAATGTATAGGCAAGTAGATTTCTCAGTAGTCATTTATAAAATAAATTCTGCGTGAGTTGCTTTTTGAGTGCAGTGTGTTGATTGTCAGTATGTAATAAGATGGCGAGAATAATAATAAATAATAAAAAATCGAGCCAAATTATAATGTTTAGTCGTTGTTTGAGCATACTAGTTTTTGTATCGCTTTTAGTGTTTGCTCGGCAAGGTTTAGCCCACTTTCTTTTTCTATTTCACGCATACAGGTTGGGCTGGTAACGTTAATTTCCGTTACTTTGTTGCCAATCATATCAATTCCGACGAGTAGTAGTTTTTGGGTTCGGCAAAAGGTGCCTATTTCTTTGGCTACTTGATATTCATAGTCTGTTAGGGGTTGTACTCTGCCGGTCCCTCCAGCACTGAGGTTGCCGCGACTTTCTCCAACGGCTGGTAGGCGAGCTAAGGCGTAGGGAGCTGGTTCACCATCGATAATTAAAATGCGTTTGTCGCCTTCGGTAATGGCTGGGAGATATTCTTGTGCCATCAATAAGTTTTGTTCGAATTGGGTTTGTGTTTCAAGAATAACGGAGGCATTTAAATCTTGATGGTCTATGATAAAAATACCACTCCCCCCCATACTATCAAGCGGTTTAACAACGATTTTTTTGTGTTCGTTTAGGAAGTCTTTAAGCTGATGTATGTCACGAGAAATAAGCGTTTTTGCTGTGTATTGGGGAAAGTGCAGGGCGAATATTTTTTCGTTAAAGGAGCGTACAGCCGTAGGGTTGTTAATAATTAAAACTTCTTTTTTTACTAAGTCTAATAGTTGTGTGCGATAAAGATAATTCGCATCAAATGGGGGGTCGCTGCGCAAAAAAATAACGTCAAATTCTTTAATAGGAGTTGTTTGCACAGCAGATAAGGTGCAGTAGTCAGTGTTGCGGTCTGTCAGTGTTATTTTTTGACTGTGAGCGTATAGTTGATCTTTAAAAAAGAGGTGGTTGCTTTCAATATAGCTTATCTCCCAGCCTTGTTGTTGTGCTTGCAGGGCTAATCTAAAGGAGGTGTCTTTGTATGGTTTAATGGAGTGAATATCATCCATCAAGAAGGCAATACGCATAAATTATTTAGGAGGGGGTATGTGTGAGGGATGGGGGACGCAGTTTTCCATTTCTTGTGCAGCAGCTAATAGGGCAAGCCGAGCGATAACGCCATAGACATAAAAGTGATTAAAGCCTTGATCACGGGAGGCTTTTTTAGAGCCGAGGCAACTGGAAAAATCCAAAGGCTCGAAAATCATTCCTGGTGCATTGAGGTTTTCATCAATGCCTCGTGATTTATGAATGCGATAAAATCCCCCAACTACATAGTGGTCTATCATATAAACAACCGGTTCAGCAACGGCTTTGTCTTTACCGATGGTTTCAAAAGTGGGGATTCCTTCTTGCACCAGTAGTTCATCAATCACAACTCCTTCTTTTCCAACGCTCATTTTATTGCGTTGTTTTCGGTTTGTGTTGAGTAGCTGTTGGGTGTTTTTGATAGTCATCACTCCCATTCCATAAGTGCCGGTGTTGGCTTTAACAACGACGTATGGGTCTTGCTTTATGCCATATTGTTTGTATTTTGTGCGTGTGTATTGAAGAATTTCATCGGCTTTTCCAACCAGTTCTTCAATGCCAGCCCCGGTTTTAAAACTAATACCAGATGAAATTTTTTGTTGGGGGGAAATTAACCAAGGGTCTATGCCAATTAGCTGTGCAAAGTTAGTGGCAGTTTTTGTGTATTCGGAAAAATGTTGGCTTTTGGTGCGGTTTTGCCAGCCAAGATGATGATTGGGAAGGATGTGTTGCTGTACTCCATCAAGTAGTTCGGGGTGTCCGGAAGAGAAGTCGTTGTTCAACACAATCGCACAGGGGATAAAGTCTTCCACGTATATTTTATTGGCTTTTTTTTGCAAGGGATGAATGCTTATTGCTTTGCCAGATGGTAGGCTAATTGTGGTAACTTCGGTATTGACTAAATTAGCTATTCTTACTCCAAAGCCAGCTTTTCCAAGCATATCTCGTAGCCGACATAGACCCTCAAGGTACATTAAATTGCGAGTGTGTGCTTCAGCAATAATCAATACATCACAAGCATCTGGGCAGTAACGCTCAACCGAAACTTGTAGTGAATGAATGGCAATCGCCTCACTATCAATGGATAAATTATTAAATCCTGCAGGAAATAAGTTGGTATCAACTGGGGCTAATTTATACCCAGCATTACGTAAATCACAGGAGCAATAAAAAGGAGCTGGGGTCTTTATCCATTGTTGCCTAAACCATTGCTCTATCGCTGGTTGTTGATTAACTATTTCTTGTTCAAAAGAAAGAAGTGGGGAGGTTGTTGCAACCTTAAGGTTTGGAACAAGGGGGAATGTAGAAAGTGACATATTCGATTTTTTTATATGGAAGTTTTGCCGTGCATATAAGGTCGCAATACTTCTGGAATGAGTATGCTACCATCTGCTTGCTGATAGTTTTCAATAACCGCTAACATAGCACGTCCAACGGCTACCCCCGAACCATTTAAGGTATGTAGAAATTCTATTTCTCCATCTTCATTACGACAACGAGCCATCATTCGCCTTGCTTGAAAATCTAAGCAATTAGAGATAGAAGAAATTTCACGATATTTTTCTTGGCTGGGTAGCCAAACCTCAAGATCGTAGGTAAAGGATGAGCAAAAGCCAATGTCTCCGCTGCATAAAACCATTCGGCGATAGGGCAAGCCAAGTAGTTGCAGAACTTTTTCAGCGTGCTCGGTCATTTCCTCTAAAGCCTGCCAAGAATGATCAGGATGGGCAATTTGTACTAATTCTACTTTTTCAAATTGATGTTGGCGAATTAAGCCCTTAATATCACGCCCAGAATTGCCAGCCTCAGAACGAAAACAGCAGGTATGTGCGGTTAAACGCATCGGTAAATCTTTAACCGAAACAATACTTTTAGCAACAAGGTTCGTGAGTGTTACTTCTGCCGTCGGTATAAGATAAAAAAGACGCTCAGATTGAGCTTCTTTATCACCACTTTGAACCGCAAATAAATCTTCCTCAAATTTAGGCAGTTGCCCAGTCCCATAAAGTGTTTCATTATTGACGATGACCGGCGTGTTAACCTCTTGATAGTGATGCTCTTGAGTATGTAAATTCAACATAAATTGTGCTAAAGCACGATGAAGTAAGGCTAAATCTCCTTTAAGCACACTAAAGCGAGCAGCAGCCAGTTGGCTTGCGACATCAAAATCTAACCACCCTTTTTTTTCACATAAATCAATATGGTCTAATGGTTGAAAAGTAAATTCGGCAGGCTCACCCCAAGTACGATGGACAATGTTCTCCTCCTCACTTGTTCCCTGCGGTACTTTATCATCTAAAATATTAGGGATTCTTTCTAAAAAAGATTGCAACTGTTGTTGCACCTCAGAAAGCAATTCTTTTTTTACAGTTGTTTGCGTAGAAACCTCGCTTGCTTGAGCGATGATTTCATCCGCATTTTGTTTATTTTTTTTGTACTCGCCTATTTGCTTGGCTAAGCTATTGCGAGTTGCTTGTAGGTTTTCTACTTGTTGTTGTAATTGCTTACGTTGCGTTTCTAATTTTTGGTATAACTCAACGTCTAAAACAAAACCGCGAAGGCTTTGCTTGTCAGCAACATAGTTAATATCTTCACGTAGAAGCTTTGGGTTTAACATAATAAAAGTGAGTGCTTATGGCAATAAAAAAAGATTTTCCCCCTTTGGGTTTGAGGTTCTAATTTTAATTTTACTTGAAAGCTATAAAGCAAGCCTTTTACATACGCTAATTTTTGCTGTCTTTTTATAAGGAAAATTTATGGTACACCTAAAATTTTGTGTATTGTGTATAAGGGTCTCAAAATATATAATTTAACATTATGAAAATTACATTACTCGATGGAGGTCTTGGACAAGAGATACACCATCGCTCTAACGCTCCAGCCCATCCTTTATGGTCAATCAAAGTGATGCTTGATAATCCCGAACTGGTACAACAGATTTATCAAGAATTTGCCAATGTCGGCTGTAATGTCCTCACTCTAAATACTTACACTGCAACACCCAGTCGGCTAAAACGCAATGCCGCAGACAAGGGCGCTCAATTACTCAATAAAATCAATGAAATTGCGCTTGAGTTAGCCAACAACATAAAATCTAAATCACCGCAAATACAAATAGCAGGATGCTTGCCACCATTGGTTGCCAGTTATTATCCAGATGTTGGCTTAGCCTATGATGAAAGCGTTAAAGAATACAATAAAATCGTTGCCTTACAACAAGATGGCACAGATTTTTTCCTCTGTGAAACAATGTCAAGTATCACCGAGGCCATTGCCGCTACGACCTCAGCAAACATCTCTGAAAAACCGGTTATTGTATGCTTTAGCTTACGTGAAGATAGTTCACTTTGTTTACGTTCAGGAGAACCCTTAGAAAACGCCATTGCTGCCATCTTACCACTCAAACCTGCTGGTATTATGCTCAATTGTAGCACTCCAGAAACAATCTCCTTTGCTATGCCACTGCTATCAAAAATGGCTCAACAAGCAAAAATTCGCTTTGGTGGTTATGCTAATGGCTTTACTTCTATTGATGCCTTAGAGCCTGGGAAAACAGTGGATGTATTATTTGGGCGTATCGATTTATCACCAGCCAAATATGCCGATTTTACCGAACAATGGGTTGCAATGGGCGCCACCCTAATCGGTGGATGCTGTGAGATTTCTCCTACCCATATGCAAGAAGTTTACAATCGACTCATCCCCTCCAAAGCAACTCTTATTCCAGTATAAATTCACTAAAGTTATATATGTGGTATGGTTGGAAAACTTATCTACTACACAAACGCAAAATAATTGTTAGTGATTAGTTGTTAATGGTTCCCACGCTCCTGCGTGGGAACGAGTAACACAGATACTTATATTTTCTATGATAAACACTATACAGATATTTGCAAAAAATAATACATTCATTTACAATGAATACATTTGATGTAAATCTTTCAATATAAATCTTTTAATGGAGCTGTAAATGAGTAGTGAAGTCTTAACCATACGAGTAAATTCAAAACTAAAATCACGACTTGATCAGCTTGGAAAAATTCTGCATCGTTCCAAATCATACATAGCAGAACAGGCAATAAGCCAGTATGTAGATGAAAACGCTTGGCAGATAGCAGAGCTCACTCAAGCGGAAGAAGAAATTAGGCAAGGTAAGTTCGTTGCTGGAAATGAAGTCAACCAGTATCTTGATTCGTGGGAAACCCCAAATAAACAAAAAACTCCCAAGGTGTAAGACTTTCGGCTATGCAGATCGTGTGGCTCCCAAGAGCAGTAGAAAACTTAGAAGAAATACGCTCTTACATTGCAGAGGAACGACCAGCCTCAGCCGAGAAAGTAGCACAGAAAATAAAGCAAACAGTGGCAATGTTGGGAGACCATCCGCAGCTTGGCAAACCATTATTGTTGGACGGCTTTAGGGAGCTACAGGTGGCAGGCTTGCCATTTATCATTCCTTACAAGGTTATAGGAGATAAACTAGTGATTGTGCGTGTTTTCCACAACAAGCAAAAACCCGTTGAATGGAAAATATGATGGTACCCGATAAGATGAGCAAAACAGAAATTTAGAGAACTCTTATAAAACTTAAAAAGATTACGATACACAAGTTGAAATCGCTCAATACAGATCAATTGAAGATTGTAGAAGTTCACTAATTCGCTGACAGAATTGCCCATAAATTATTTCGAATTATACAATACCATACTTGATACGGCATCAGCAAGAATTTTTCAAAAGCTCTCCGTTTGTTTATTGGATAATATTGGTTATAATTGGATAAATCAATTGAGTAAATCCAAGAACTATGAATATCTCATCTCTCATTATCACTCCTGAAATCCTTCGTTTTATTACTGAAATAGAAGAATTTAGAGGGGGTTGGCAAGCAAGCTACAATCAAAACCCAGAACGCTTACAAAAGCTCAAACACGTTGCGACCATTGAAAGTATTGGTTCATCTACTCGCATTGAAGGTTCTCAATTAGACAATAGCCAAATTGAAGAACTGCTCGGAAATATAGGCAAAGCATCCTTTTTAACTCGTGATGAGCAAGAAGTCGCAGGTTATGCAGAAATAATGGACATAATCTTTGAGAATTATGCAGATATACCACTGACTGAAAACTATATCAAACAACTGCACTCCACACTGCTCAGACACTCAGAAAAAGATATTCGGCATCGTGGTGAATATAAAAAACACTCAAATAACGTTGAAGTTTTTGCTCCTGATGGAAAAAGTCTTGGAATCGTATTTGAAACCAGCTCTCCTTTTGATACTCCAAAAGAAATGCAGGAATTAATTGTGTGGACAAGAGAAACATTGGAAGATAGGAGCTATCATCCTCTCATCGTTATTGCACTTTTCAATGTTGTTTTTCTCGCTATACACCCATTTCAAGATGGAAATGGTCGCTTATCTCGTGTGCTGATTAGCTTGTTATTACTCAAAGCAGGATATAGCTACATACCATATAGCTCACTTGAGAGTATTGTAGAGAAAAACAAAGACGCTTATTATCTCTCTTTGCAAAGAACACAAAAAACACTCAAAACTGAAAAAGTAGATTGGCTACCGTGGCTTCGTTTTTTCCTCAATTCCTTAAAACGGCAAAAAGATCATTTGCTTGAGAAAACAAATACAGACAACCTATACGCTACACTACCGTATGAAAGTATGATTATTATGCAATATGTCGATGAACATCAGCGTATTACGATAAAAAATGCTGAAAATATCATTGATGGAGTATCCCGACCAACCATTAAAAACAGAGTTTCTAAACTGGTAGAACAAGGCTTATTAGTACGTCACGGAAAAGCTCGTGGAACTTGGTATAGCAAGTCAAATTAACCTTATACAAACTCTCTGGTTTATAACCATGGTGGAGGCGGGGGGAATTGAACCCCCGTCCGCAAGGGGTGCACAACATATTCTACGAGCGTAGCCACTTTGTTAATCTTACCTTTGTTGGTCAATGGGCAAACCGTACAAAGGAGAGTCTGAATAAAGTTTAGAATAATGGTACCTCAGACAAAGCCATTATTCGATCCGATTGATTATGACGCTGGGTAAATAATTATCGGCACTTACTCAACCAGCGTAGTCGCCCTTAAGCGGCTAAAGCGTAGTTATCTTCTGCAACTATAACAGTTTTGCACAGGTTTTACGAGCATATGCAACTCGACTCGCCTACATTGCTTAAGCCTTCCGTCAAATCCGAGTCGCCCCCGTAGAAGTGCTTGTTTAATGCAATTGTCTTAGTACATATAATTAATACTAAGAAATATGAGACCTTTGCATAAAAGTATGGTAAAAAAAAAGATAAAAAATCGTTCTGATTGAGGCGTGAAATGAAGCTAATACGTCGGTCTTCGCAAATTTCACAACGATAATCGGGGCGATTTTTTACTTTTTTACTTATCATATCTTTTGTGCAAAGGTCTCATCAATATATTATAACACGCTTTATTAGAAGGTAACTGAGTATATGCGTTCAGTACATATTACAGATAATTGTTAATGGTTAGTTGTTAATGGTTAATGGTTCCCACGCAGGAGCGTGGGAATGAGTAACCCCCTCACCCCAGCCCTCTCCCTCAGGGAGAGGGAGCTTATTCGTTCCAACGCTCTTGCGTGAAAACAAGCAACCCCCCCGCCACTTCGTGGCACCCCTCCACGGGAGGGGAATTACTCGTTTCTTTTTATGGAGTATGAGGTGAGTATGAGATGCTGAGATCCTGAGACAAGTCTCAGGATGACAGAATAGAGATTTCAGCATGACAGAAAGAGGGATGACTGGGTGGGAACGAATAATTAACCATTGACCATTAACAATTAACCATTATTAACAATCCATTGGACAATTAACAAAACGTTTCTGCTTATAAGGAGGGTTTGAAAGTTAGCACAAAGTTAAATGCCATTTCAGTTGAAATAGATCCACCTTTAATTGCTTGAGATAACGTGGAAAGAATATAAATAGGAAAACTATAATCACCAAGATTAATAATGATTGGTTCCATTGATGCAACAAGAAAACGTTTTTGAGTTGTTTTTGAAATAATAAAATTAATATTTTCTTTTCGCTTGATACCAAAAAATTCTATTGTAGCTGGCAATTTTTTTTGCTTATAGTTAATAATTGAGTTCACAAATTTGGGAGAAATTTTACTGGTAATTTTTGCTTTTGTAAAACGTTTATCCCCAAGAAACACTTGTTTTAATTTTAAATCTCGCCGAATATCACCTGTGGTGAGTTTTCCAATATCAATGGTAATGTCTATATCACCCATTAATGAGATACTCCCCTCAATAACCTTAAATATTGCTGGCTCAACAATATATTTTTTCTTTATGGTGCTGAAAGAAACAACTGAATTTTTTGTATCTAAAGTATAAACTTTTTTATTTTCTTTTGCTCCAATATTTGAGCAAATAAACAGAAAGATAAAAAGCCATAAAAACTTTCGTAAAAACAACATTTTTTCTGTTATTTTAAAGTTTGTTGAAGTGCTAAACCAATATCACAAATAGACTTTACCGTATTAACGCCCGCTTTTTCCAAAGCAAGGTACTTATCTTTTGCAGTGCCTTTTCCACCAGAGATAATCGCTCCTGCATGCCCCATTCGCTTCCCTTTTGGTGCACTAACTCCGGCAATGTAAGAGACCACTGGCTTGCTAATATTTGATGAGATGTACTCAGCCGCTTCTTCTTCAGCTGTTCCACCTATTTCACCTATCATTACGATAGATTCTGTTTGCTCATCTTGCTCAAAAAGAGCCAAGCAGTCAATAAAACTCATTCCAGGAATGGGATCTCCACCAATGCCAATACAGGTGCTTTGCCCTAAGCCAACATTGGTAGTTTGTTTTACTGCTTCATAAGTCAAAGTGCCAGAACGAGAGATCACTCCTACCGAGCCTTTTTGATGGATCGCTCCGGGCATAATGCCTATTTTGCATTCTTCTGGGGTGATAATCCCTGGACAATTAGGACCGATAATACGCACATTATTAACATCAGCAATATATTTAGCCGTTAGCATATCTAAAGTTGGAATGCCTTCTGTGATTACCACAATCAATTCCATTTGTGCTTCAATCGCCTCTAAAATAGAGTCTTTACAAAAAGGTGCTGGTACATACAGCACAGAAACTTTGGCATCTGTTTGTTGCGCGGCTTCCCTAACTGTGTTAAAAATTGGCACATCAAGATGGGTTGAGCCACCTTTACCGGGAGAAACTCCAGCCACCACTTGCGTGCCATAATCTAACGCTTGTTGAGAATGAAACGTTCCTTGTTTCCCAGTTAACCCTTGGCAAATAACTTTAGTATTTTTATCAACAAGTACGCTCATTTTTTAACCTATTTTTAGTATTTTTTGTGCAGCATCTGCCAAGTCATCTGCAGTAACAAGATTTAAGCCACTTTGTTGTAATAGTTGTTTGCCCTGTTGATGGTGATTTCCTTCTAAGCGAACAACAACGGGGATGTTTAACTCTACTTGCTTTGCTGCCTGAATAATTCCCTCGGCAATTAAATCACAGCGTACAATACCCCCAAAAATATTGATTAAAATTGCCTTAACCTTTTCATCAGAGAGAATTAGCTTAAATGCCTCTGTAACTCGTTCTGCCGTAGCACCTCCGCCAACATCTAAAAAGTTTGCAGGCGTGCCACCGTACAATTGGATAGTATCCATTGTTGCCATAGCTAAACCAGCCCCATTAACCATACAACCAATGTTGCCATCTAAGGCAACGTAATTAAGCTGGTGCTTTGCGGCTTCTAATTCACGCTTATCTTCTTGACTGGTATCTCGCATTTCCCATAATGCAGACTGACGATATTCGGCATTACTATCGACATTGATTTTTGCATCTAAACAAAATAAATCCCCCTCATCAGTAATAATCAGTGGGTTGATTTCTATTAGAGCCAAATCTTTGTCAATAAATAAACGACATATGGCATTAACTAAATGTACAAATTGCTGAATTTGCTTGCCTTGAAGGTTTAAAGAAAAGGCTAATTGACGTGCTTGATAAGGCATTGCACCAAGCATTGGTTGAAGGGCAATTTGATGAATTTTTTCAGGTGTTTCACTGGCAACTTTTTCAATCTCAACCCCTCCCTCTGTAGAGCACATTAAGACAATTCGTTGACTTGCTCTATCAACTACTGCCCCAAAATATAATTCATCGGCAATGCTACTGGGCTGTTCAACCAATACCACATTAACCAGTTGCCCGTCTTGATTTGTTTGATACGTAACGAGATTTTTTCCTAATAGGGCTTTTGCTGTTTGTGCAACTTCTTCAAGATTTTCGCATAATTTAACCCCACCGGCTTTGCCTCTTCCGCCAGCGTGGACTTGTGCTTTAACTATCCAGCGACTGCCGCCTATTTTTTTTGCTGCTTCAATAGCTTTTTCTGGTGTGTCTGCAATTTCACCCTGTGGAACGCTAAGACCATAATCCCGAAAAAGTGCTTTTGATTGATATTCGTGTAAATTCACATTCTGTCCGTTTGATGTTTTAAAACTATTCTCTGGCATTAAACTGCTCAGGCAAATCAATGCCCTCACCAAATAAAAATTTTTCTCGCTCTTCTGCGAGAAAGAGTCTTGCTTTAGGGTCTATCGACGATAAGCGATACTCATTGACTAAAATTGTTTGATACCCCAGCCATTCTTGCCAAACCTGTTGGCAAATATTTTCAAAAATTCGCACTCCTTCTTCGCCGGGGAAAGGCGGTTTTTCTAAGCCCTCCGCATCCTTTTTTAACTTTTGGCAAAATACCGTTCTTGACATAATATAAACTTAATATGAAAGATAAAATAATAGATTATCGACCCTGATAATCCCCCGAAAATTCAGCGACTTGTGCAAACTCAAGTTGTGCATCAAGCCATTGATTTATTGTCTTCTTGATTGGGGATGGCAAACCAATTGCCATAGGATATTCTCTATTATACCAAGTCCAGCCTTTTGGTAAGCTAATTAAGTGCTCAAAAGTTGCCTGATAAATATGACAATCTAAATAAAAGTGGCTAAATGTATGGCGAAACTCTAACCATTTAGGACCAATAGCAAAAATTGGAGTGGGTGTTAGCTCATCAAGCTCGCATTGCTCAGGAAAACACCATAAACCACCCCACACACCTTTGGCAGGTCTTTGCTTTAATAAGATTCTCTGTTGCAATTCAATCAAAATAAAATCACTGCTTCTTATCGGCTTAACTTTTTGTTTTTGACGAACCGGTAACTCGTGTTGTTTATTTGCACGTAACGATAAGCACGACGATTTTAACGGGCACAAAGAACACTTAGGCTGATTGCGGGTGCAAATCATCGCCCCCAAATCCATCATCCCCTGAGTATAAGCGCCTATATCCTTTTTTCTCGCAGGTAAGCACTGCTCACTTAATTCCCATAGGCGTTTTTCTGTTGATGCTAAATTAATTGGTTCATTGATACAAAAATAGCGTGCCAACACTCGCTTAACATTGCCATCTAAAATTGCTGCTCGATGATTAAAAGCAAATGCCATAATTGCCCCAGCGGTAGAGCGACCTATCCCTGGAAGCGTTTGCAAGGCTTCTGAATTATCGGGAAATATTCCGTTAAAATCAGCAACTATGCGACGAGCTGTGCGATGTAAATTTCTGGCACGGGAATAATATCCCAAACCAGACCATAAAAATAACACCTCATCAATATTCGCCGCTGCCAATGAATGCACATCAGAAAAACGCTCGATAAAACGTTCAAAATAAGGAATAACTGTACTTACCTGAGTTTGTTGTAGCATAATTTCCGACAACCACACAGTATAAGCACTGCGATTTTTTTGCCACGGTAAATGATTTCGACCGTGCTTTTTTTGCCAGTCAATAAGAAGGGAGTTAATGGAATTGTTAATAATGGTTAGTTGTTAATGGTTAATGGTTAATGGAACGCGAAATAATGGTTAATGGTTAATTGTTTACTCGTTCCCTGTCATTCCTCTTTCTGTCATGCTGAAACTTGTTTCAGCATCTCATACTCACTTCATACCCTATGAGATTCTGAGGGCAAGCCTCAGAATGACAAAAGGGGGGAGGGATTCTGGCTCCCGCTCCCTCAGGGAGAGGGCTGGGGGGGGGCTTACTCATTCCCACGCAGGAGCGTGGGAACGAGTAATACCTAAATTTTAACATAGTAATATTTCTCTTTTTAGGCAAGCCGCTGTTAAGGATTCCCACACTCCTGCGAGGGAACCATTAACCACTAATCATTAACCATTATTTTGCGTTCAATGTATAATGGATTTTAAGGAGCATTCAATATAGCTCAAAAAAAATTTTATTGTTAAATTTATAAATTGTTTATGGAACTCAATATTACAGGACAAAAAATCGATATTACGCCTTCTCTAAAAGAATATATCAACCAAAAAATCCCCAAACTTACTCGCCATTTTGAAAAAATAATGTGGATGAAAATCATCCTAAAGGTTGAAAAAAACACTCATATTGCCGAGGCGAAAATGCACGCCGCAGGGCATGATTTTTTTGCCCAAGCAGAAAAAAAAGATATGTACACAAGTATTGATGGGATGATTTCCAAATTAGATGCGCAAATTTTAAAATATAAAAATAAGCGCAATGAATAAACTTACGTAATATATGTCAAATACTCTATCCGTTGGCGATATATCCCCTTAATAATGGTTAGTTGTTAATGGTTAATGGTTAATGATTCCCACGCAGGAGCACACAATAATGGTTAATTGTTAATGGTTAATGATTCCCACGCAGGAGCACACAATAATGGTTAGTTGTTAATGGTTAATGGTTAATGATTCCCACGCAGGAGCACACAATAATGGTTAATTGTTAATGGTTAATGATTCCCACGCAGGAGCACACAATAATGGTTAGTTGTTAATGGTTAATGATTCCCACGCAGGAGCGTGGGAATAACAGGAAAAGGAACGAGTAAGGAGTGGGAACGAGTCATTCCCCTCCAGTGGAGGGGTGCCACGAAGTGGCGGGGTGGTTGCTTGTTTTCACGCAGGACGTGGAAGTGAGTAAACCCCCTCACCCCAGCCCTCTCCCTCAGGGAGAGGGAGCTTGTTTGTGCTCCTAC
>CAKMZV010000037.1 GCA_929200535.1 uncultured Gammaproteobacteria bacterium | reverse complement strand
ATAATAATACAGGCTTAATGTGGAAAGTGTGTAGTGAGGGGCAAAGCTGGAGCAAACAAAGTGATAATACCGCTTCTTGTTCTGGCTCGGCGAGAGGCACTAATTGGAAAGCGTCTTTAGAGTTGGTCAATAACTATACCTTTCCAGCAAGCGATGGCTACAGCGATTGGCGCCTACCGAACGTCGAAGAATTGCAATCTTTGTTAGCATTAGATCGTAATGATCCAATCATTAATAGCACTATTTTCCCTAATACGCCTAGTTATCTTTTTTACTCCTCTTCGCCCGCTGCGTATGACTCCAAGAGACTATGGGTAGTCCAATTCGGTTTCGGCGAAGCTGAAATGGTACCTCGCACGAACTTTAAGAGTGTTCGCTTGGTGCGCTTAGGTCGGTAATTTTTTCTTTTTTCTATCTCTGCACTTGTTCCTTTTTCTGTCATCCTGAAGCCTTTTCCTGTTATGCTGAGACTTGTCTCAGCATCTCTTGCACGGAGTATTACTCATTCCAATGTAGGAGCACAAATAAGCTCCCTCTCCCTGAGGGAGAGGGAGCCAGCGTCCTCCCTTTTACTCGTTCCCACGCTTCTGCGTGAAAACACTGTGGAGGGGCTTTTTCTCACCTCTGTTATTAAAGATGATATTGTCGAATAATTTCAATTTCTTCAGAGCTACCGAGAATGACAGGGGTTTTTTGATGGATATGTTCTACAGAAATATCAAGTAGTGGGGTGGTGCCGTCGGTGGCTGCACCGCCAGCAAGTTCAATGAGAAATGCCATTGGGTTGGCTTCGTAGAGGAGGCGAATTTTGCCGTTGGGGTTGCGAGTATCGCTGGGGTAGATAAAGACGCCACCACGGGTAAAGATGCGGTACATATCGGCAACCATTGAGGCAACCCAGCGCATATTGAATTGTTTTTGTCGTTTGCCCTGTTTGCCTTGGTTGCAATCGGCAATGTATTGTTGGATTGGGGGTTGCCAAACTTCACTATTGGAGGCATTGATGGCGTATTCGTTAGTGCTTTTGGGGCATTGAATTGCGGTTTTGCTTATTTCCCAAGTGTTGCCTTTAAGGTGCATTTCGTAGAGGGGGGATGGGATTTGCGTATTTTGTGGGTCTTGGTAGTCCGCACTGATGCCGATAATTGCGGTGGTGGCAGGACCATATACGACAAAGCCTGCGGCAATTTGTTGGTTTCCTTTTTGTTGGAATTGTTGGTTGAGGGTGGTGATTTCGGGTTGTTTTTTAAGGATGGAGAAGATTGTCCCGACGGACATATTGACGTCAATATTGGAGCTTCCATCAAGCGGATCAAAGCTAATTAAATAATCCCCTTGAGGGTTGATGGCAACGGCGTTTTCTTCTTCTTCAGAGGAGATGGCGTAGATTGAGGGGCATTGCGATAGGTGGGTTTTGATAATTTCATTGGAGAGAATATCAAGTGGTTTTTGTTGTTCACCAGAGCTGTTTTGTGAGGAGGTGTTTATGGTTTGAGGATTTGTTGTTTCACCTTGGCGAAGGAGTTGGCTGATTTGTGTGCAGCTATCGAGAATTGTATAGAGTATTTGGTTGAGGTTGTTAGTCATTTTTTTAGTTTAGTTAAGAAGGGCGTGAAAAAAATAGAGGGGGAGTAGGTGAATATAAATTTTACTCAAGTATAATGAGATTTTTTGCAAAGGTTTGTTTATGCAGGAAGGATGTTTAAAAGGCTGTCACAGTGCGGATCTTCTTCGTGTGAATTTGTTTTATAGGCTATTTGTTCGAGAAGCAGGCTTAGGAGTAAGGTGAGTTGGGTTAAATGTTGATAGTCTTTTTCTGAGGCGTTATTTAATTCAATAGTTGTAACTGATAGGCAAAGGGTTTGTATTAGTTCAGCGAAGGAGTGACAAGAGAGTTTTAGTTTTTTATTAAAGCTCTTATTTAAAGAATAAAGGCTGTAAGCAACAGCAATAACTGCATTTTGATGATTTGGTATATCGACTAATTTGACAAGAAAACTTGAGTGATTTGAGTTTGATGTGGTGGCGGTTCTAAATTTTTTAATTATATTGTTCTTAATGGGTGAATTTATATAAATATGAGTGATTAAGTTGGCTGTTTTTTTAAAAAGGTTATTCATTAAGAGAAAAGATTTGTTATCATCTTTTGAATCGTTTATGATGTTTGCAATTTTTGTTGAGTTAACTGAAATCGATGGGCTTGTTTGACCAACAGGAACGCCTTGTAATTTCATCAACGAACGATGATAAGCTTCGATAAAGTGGCAAAGTTCATCACTCTCGCTCATTTGTTAGATGGTGGAGTAAAGGTAAAAGGTGATTAATACTTGAGATGGTTGTTACTTAAAACTACCATAAAGTGTTTGGGTAATGTTTTCAGCCAGACACTCAAGTTCTTTTTTGGTATTGTTATTGTTTAATTTGTTGTGAGAGTTTGCTTTTAAATGTGAGTGGTTAGGGATTACATTGCTGTTTATCCTGTTTCTGAGATTTTCTTTAGCTGCTCTTAGTTTGTCTGTATCCATTTTGATATTTTGTTGTCGGTTTGTTGTCGGTGGAGTTTAATTTTATTTTGGTTATGAAGCACAAGCGAATATTATACCACGACTATATATAGATTTGCAATTTTGCAGGGTTTCATTGGTTTTTTTATTCTTCATCCTGTGTCCATTTTTCTAAATCCTGTTGAGATAATTGTAATAGCTTTTCACCAATAAAATAATAACGCCAGCCTCGTAGTAGTATGTTTTTATCAGGGGATTGTAGGAATTGAATAAGGTTTTTTTTGCCGATAATGTTGGGGCTAAGGTGAGGGTTTTGGCTGATGATTTTTTCAATTTTCTTTTTGGTGTTGTTGATAATTTGTTGTTTTAGTTCGGTTATTTGAATGACTGGTTTGTTTTGATTGGGGGTGAGCTTTTGGTTTATTTCGTCGGGTGAGAGTGTCTCTATTTGGGTACATATTGAGATGATTTCGTTTTTATAGGTGGACTTTAGTGGTTTTGTGGTGGTGGTTTTTTTGTTTATTGATGAGGGGTCTTTGGCAAATGCAAGGAGAGCTTCATTGGGGCATATCCAGCGTGCGGGTTTGTCTTTTTGTTGGGCTTTTTGTTCGCGCCATTTTGCTAATTCTTGAAGTTTTAGTTGATTGCGTACAGAGAGTTTTTTATAGCCAAAAATTTTGGCTCCAAGTTGCTCTAAGGGAGGTTGGATCTTGCCTTTGAGTAGGGCATCTTCACTATCTTGTTGTAGGGCTTGCATTTTTTTATTATCAAGTTGTTGCTTGATAATGTGATAGGAGTGAATAATATATTCAACATCGGAGCGTGCATAGGCAATTTGTTGTTCGCTTAGTGGGCGTTCTCGCCAATCACTGCATTGTTGTTGATTACATTTTTCGTATTGTAATAAGCATTCAGTTAGCTTGCTGAGTGAGGGGCTTTCACCCAGCCCGTAATAAATACCAGCGTATTGAATGTCGAGAACAGAATTTGGCATTTTGCCGCAGTATTGTTCAAAAATCTGCCAATCTTGGCGTCCTGAATGAAAAATTAATAATGGGTGTTGAGTGAGTTTATGTAGTAAGGGGGTAAGCTCTGGTTGTATGCTTGGCGATAGGGCATCAATGACAACGCTGTTGTTTTGATCAGCAATTTGTAGGACACAGAGTTGAGGGTAATAGCTGCTACGCCAATAAAATTCTAAATCAATTGCAAGGTATTGGGAAGATAAAAATTGTTCAATCGCTTGATGGGCTTGTGATGCCGACTCAATAAATGAGAATGAGAAGGGGTTATTTGTTGGTGATATTGTCATTTTTGCAAAGTTCTTGCCATACTAATTCAGCATTTAACTCTTTGTAGCAGGGGGGAAAGTAGGGGTGTGAATTTTTTTCTGTGGTGGGCTCTGGCTCGTATTGGCAGCGTTGTCGCATACAGGGGGCGCAGTGAAAAGTGCTTTGTAAGTTGGTGCTTTTTTCTCCGAGGGCAGCGGTAAGCTCTTTATTGGTTGAGCCATAAAGAGCTATGGTGGGAATGCCCATTGCGGCGGAAATATGAGCGAAGCCGGTATCAACACAAATACTCCCCAGTGCGGATTGAAATAAAGAAGCCATCTGATTGAGGTTTAACTTGGGGGCAATAATTACCGTGTCGCTAAAGCCTTGTTGAATATTTTTAGCACGTTCTAAGTCTGCCTCACTATACCAAGGGAGCACAAGTTTAATTTCTTGTTGTTGTAATTTTTGTGCCATATCTTTCCACCAGATAGTAGGTAAATGCTTGCTTTCCCAGGTGGTGGAGTGGATTCCTACAATATAGTTTGAGAGTCCGTCCGTGCATTCAATATTTTCATTGGGAAATAATAAATCGTCAGTTGGAAAAAGGGCTTCATTGGCAATTGGTTCATATTCATAATTACAGGCTGCCGCAAAGAGTCGGCGTACTCTTTCGATAGCATGCATTTGTAAGGGGACGGAGATTTTTTTATGATAAAATAGGGTAGCTATTTTTTCAGTGCGCAAGGAGGCTCTATCTAAGCCAATGATTTTTGCCCTTTGGTTTTTTGCTTTGTTGTTGATAAATTTAGCAGCTAACGCACTTTTAATCAGTGCTTGGGCATCAATGATTAAATCGTATTCCCTTTGTTTCATTGATTTGATAAATTCTTTGAGGGCAGGCAGTGATTTTCGTTTAGCTCGGCGCCATTCTCTGATGGAGATTGGAATGCTTTGATTGACGCCTTTGTGCCATTTGGGAACATCGACAAAAGCTTGTTCAACCAACCAATCAATTTGCACATTTTTGACACTACGGTGGAGGTCAGAAATAGCAGGGAAACAATGAATTAAATCACCGAGTGAAGATTGTTTGATAAGTAAAATTTTCACTCTTTAGCACTCGTACCACGTGTTAAATGTTTGATTACCACTAATTAAAAATTCCCCTCTTCGATGAGTCGTTCAATTTTTTTAACATCTTCTGGGGTATCGACTTCGGGAGAGTCATAATCGGTATTAACTACTTTGATTTTATAGCCATTTTCTAAGATGCGTAATTGCTCTAATTTTTCTATATCTTCCAGTCTCCCCACGGGGAATTGACTGGATAATTTTAAAAAATGATGACTATAAAGGTAAACCCCAAGGTGCGTATAGACTTGTTCAACGGGGTTTTCTCGTCCAAAAGGAATATTGGCTCGTGAAAAGTAAAGGGCATAATCATCTTTGTCTAAGACCATCTTAACAACGCCTGAATTAGTAGCCTCTGCTGCTGGCATCATAAAACCTAAAGTTGCCATTTCTTTATGTGTTACACCTTCCTGTATATAAGTTTGTAGCAAAGTTGATAGCGATTTCGGATTTACTAAAGGTTGATCTCCTTGCACATTCAGAACAAGCGTTTCATCCGATAAATTTAACTGGCGAGCCACCCCAGCAACACGGTCAGAGCCAGTAGCATAATCACCTTCACTTAAAATGGCTTGTCCACCAAATTGTTCAACATAATCAATAATTCGTTGGTCGTCGGTGGCAACAAGAGTGCGTGATATTTCTGGGCATTGGGCAGTTCGCTCATAAACTCTCTGTACCATTGGTTTGCCGGCAATCATTTGAAGGGGTTTCCCCGGTAAACGAGTTGATCCCCAACGGGCAGGAATAATCGCTATAACGTCACATTTTTTCATAATACCCTCTTACAAAATCTTCGGTAACTACAGATTCCCAATCATCTCCGTAAACGTTTTGCCAAAGTGGTGGTAAGGCTCTTGCGGTTTTTACCATCACTTGCATTTGCTCTTCTGTTAGTGATTTGGCAATTCCTTTAGGAATATCGATTTTATGGTGATCGACCATCCCTCTAAAAGTTTCTACTCCTTCGGGGTAAATATCATCTAATACATCAAAGGCTATACAATTTCCCAGTCCGTGTGGGGTGTGCAATACAAAAGATAAGCCATAAGATAACGCATGGCAAGCACCTACTTGGCTATAGGCTATTGACATTCCACCCATATAAGAGGCAATCATTAATTTTTCATTTTTATCAGGGTGGTTATCAACAAAAACTTCTTTGCATAAGTCTAAGGATTTTTCACCATAAGAGCGACTAAATTCATTATTCAGTTTGCCATCGAGTGATTCAACACAATGAATATAGCAATCCATTCCGGTATAAAACCATTGATTTTTCGGAACACTACTAATTAATTCAGGGTCAAGGATGATTTGATCAAAAACAGTGTAATCTGAATTAAGCCCAAGTTTTTTTTCAGGACCAAGCAATACCGCAGTACGTGAAACTTCTGCTCCCGAGCCAGACAAGGTAGGAATACCAATATGATAAACGGCGGGGTTTTGGATTAAATCCCATCCTTGATATTTGGCTGAACCACCATCATTGGTGAGCATTAAGGAAACAGACTTGCCGAGGTCCATACTAGCACCTCCGCCCATTCCAATCACACAAGCCGGTAATGCTGGAAAATGTGCCTTAACTTGTTCCGTGAGCTGATCAACATAAACCGTGCTTGGTTCGTTCGAAGTATCCGCAAAAATAAGTAAATCGGTTTTTTCTATCGGTAAATTTTTTGCAGAGGTCTCTTTTTGTGATTGATCAACAATAAAAACAATCCCTTTGTTACGATTTGGGAGTTTATTTAATATATCACCAAGCTGGCTAATACAGCCGGAACCAAATAATAAATTAGGGACTACTTTGAAGTTTCGATGAGCCATAAGTTAAAAGTTTTAAAATTGTAAGGAGGGTTAGGATAAAAAAAGGAATAAAAAAAACCACTCACAATAAAATTGTACCGCAGAGGAGGGTGTTGTTTTTTATTTTAGGAAGTGTCTCTACGGACTAAGGTATTGAATCATAATCCCAGCTGCAATGGCAGAGCCGATGACTCCTGCGACATTGGGACCCATTGCGTGCATTAGGAGAAAGTTTTGGCTATTGGCTTCTAAGCCGAGTTTGTTGGATACTCGTGCTGCCATCGGTACGGCTGAAACGCCAGCGGAGCCAATAAGAGGGTTGATTTTTTGCTTGCTAAGCATATTCATTATTTTTGCCATTATTACCCCCGAAGCTGTGCCAATACTAAAAGCAACAATACCAAGCAGTAGAATCCCCAGAGTTTCGGGTTGTAAAAATTTATCAGCAGCTAATTTGGAACCAACTGCAAGACCAAGAAAAATGGTGACTATATTGATTAGTGCATTTTGGGCAGTATCGCTAAGGCGATCAACGACGCCGGATTCTTTCATTAGATTGCCAAGAGTGAACATTCCAATCAGTGGCACCGCATCGGGCAATAGAAAACCAACCAGTATTAACAAGACAATCGGAAAGGCGATTTTTTCTAATTTGGATACTTGTCTAAGTTGCTTCATTTGAATTTGTCGCTCTGCTTGGGTCGTTAGTGCACGCATAATTGGTGGCTGAATAAGTGGTACTAATGCCATATAGGAGTAAGAAGCAACGGCGATAGCACCGAGCAATTCGGGTGCAAGTTTGCTGGCAACATAAATGCTGGTTGGACCATCTGCTCCGCCAATAATACCAATTGCAGCTGCATCGGATAAGCTAAAATCAAATACCCCAAGATACGTTAGACCAACGGCTCCTAACACAGTAGCAAAAATTCCGAATTGCGCGGCTGCTCCGAGAAGTAAGGTTTTTGGATTGGCTAAGAGGGGTCCAAAATCAGTCATCGCTCCCACGCCCATAAAAATAATAAGTGGAAAAACGCCAGACTCAATGCCAACCGAATAGAAAATATGTAGTACGCCACCATCTACGGCGAGATCTGCCCCAGGTAAATTACTTAGAATTGCACCAAAGCCAATGGGTAAAAGTAATAGCGGTTCAAATTTTTTATGGATTGCCAAGTAGAGCAATAACAATCCGATAATGAGCATTATCCCTTGCAGTAAATCAAGCTGGTATAAACCAGAGCTTAGCCACAATGTATTGATTTGTTCCATATTCGTGCCTTAGAGTGCGATGCTTAGAATGGGTTGCTCAACCTCGATAGAATCCCCTTCACGAATGTTTATATTAGTAACAACGCCATCAACAGCGGAACGAATTTCGGTTTCCATTTTCATTGCTTCTAAGATAATTAGCACATCACCTTTGCTAACTTTTTGTCCAACAGCCGTATGAATTTTCCAAACATTGCCCGATAGTGGGGCTTTAATTTCTTCTTGTTTGCCACTGCTTGGAGGTGCATTTTCCGCTTGAACAGGGGCTGGTTGATTTGTGGTAGCGGAGGCTGAGGTTATGGAGGTAAGGTCGCCACCTGTTGATACGGATACTTGATAATTCTGACCATTAACATTAACTTGATAAACGCCTTGGTCTTTAACCATTGCTTCTTCTTGTGCTTGTTTTGCCGATGGAACGGGTTCAAAAAAGTCAGGGTTATTTCTGTTTTGTAAAAATTTCAAACCAACTTGTGGAAAAAGAGCGTAGGTTAAAACATCATCAATTTTATCCTTGGCAATTTGTAGATTATGCTCTTTTACCAAACCATCAAATTCACCTTCTAAGGTTGCCATTTCAGGTTCTAATTTATCTGCTGGGCGACAAGTAATGGCTTCGCCTCCTTCTAAGACTCGTTGTTGTAATTTTTCATCCACTGGTGCTAAAGTAGCCCCGTATTCGCCTTTGAGAATGCCGGCGACTTCTTTGGTGATACTTTTATAGCGTTCGCCGGTTAACACATTAATAACCGCTTGAGTGCCGACAATTTGCGAGGTCGGCGTAACTAATGGAATATAGCCTAATTCTTCTCGTACTCGTGGAATTTCTTCTAACACTAAATCCATTTTATCCAGAGCTTTTTGTTCCTTTAACTGGTTTTCCATATTGGTTAGCATACCACCGGGGACTTGGGATAATAAAATACGTGAATCCACGCCTCGTAAGGAGCCTTCAAATTTGGCGTATTTTTCACGAATAGGGCGAAAGTAGGTGTTTATTTTTTCTAAATTTTCCATACTTAATCCCGTTGCCCAAGGGCTATGATCTAAAATGGAAACTATTGCACTGGTTGAGGTATGCCCATAAGTCATACTCAGAGCGGCGGTTGCTGTATCCACACGATCGACTCCTGCTTCAATTGCTTTAAGCAAGGTAGCGGTGGATAGACCTGTTGTGGCATGGCAGTGTAGCTGAATGGGAATAGAAATTGCCTGTTTGAGTTTTTTTACCAAATCATAAGCGATATAGGGTTGTAGCAAACCAGCCATATCTTTAATGCAGAGTGAGTGAGCTCCCATATCTTCAATTTGTCGAGCTAAATCTACCCATAGTTGTTCATTGTGTACTGGGCTTACTGTGTATGAAATAGTTCCTTGTGCATGCTTATCAACTTTAATGGTTTGATCAATAGCCGTTTTTAAATTACGCATATCGTTCATCGCATCGAAAATACGAAATACAGTCACCCCATTGGTGGCACAACGATCAACAAATTTACGCACCACATCATCAGCATAGTGGCGATAACCTAATAAATTTTGCCCTCGTAGAAGCATTTGTTGTGGCGTGTTTGGCATCGCTTTGCTAAGCTCGCGAATTCGCTCCCAAGGGTCTTCACCAAGAAAACGAATGCACGAATCAAAGGTTGCACCACCCCAAGATTCAATTGACCAAAAGCCCATTTTATCAACCTCTTCGGCAATGGGTAACATATCATCAAGGCGAAACCGTGTTGCTAACAGAGATTGATGGGCATCCCTAAAGGCAACTTCTGTAATGCCGACTTTTCTTTTTGTACTTGTTTGGTTTGTCGAATTGCTCATTAACTTTCTCCTCTATGTAATTTAATCGCTTTTTCAATGGCTGTTTTGACATCTTGATTTATTTCATTGAGAAGGTTCTTTCCTTGAGAGGAATTGATGTCGGCTACTTCTATAGGTCGTATTTTTTGGGTGATTTTATGAATAGCACTAATAACAGCTACTAAGACTGTTAGGAATGTGAAGACAAACCCCATTCCTAAAATGGTTAAATTTAAAGCTTCAGATAGCATAATTTAAAAATGTTTACTTTGATGTTTTAAAACTAAAACAGACGTTGTCACAGCAAAAAAGCAGGAATTAAAATCAGTAGTTCTGCCCTTGGATATAACCAAAATTAGTCATCTACAATAAAATATTTATCATGCACATCGTGAAGATTAAGAGTTCTCATCAACTTAAATTTATTGCGAACTCCAATGAGAAAACAGTTTTAAAGAGAAAAAGCTCAGACCCCTAAAATGAACAAAGAAAATAAGGGAGAGCTTGTTTTTTTAATTTTTAAGACTATCTTCATTTTTTCTTCAACTGAGCACGGATATAAAATTATATAACAAGACATTTAGTATGTAAATTTTTTTTACAGGAATTTTTCCTGTGTTGTTGCGGGCGTTTTTTGTACAATTTCAGGGTAAGATTCTAATTTTGCCTTGCCATAATTCTATTGGATTGATTACTGTGAGACCTTATATGAAACTATGGCAAAAGGAAAAAATTGTTCTAATGGGAGTAAATTATGTGTTATTTTATTAAACCTAAACGTCAATTATTCGTCTAAGGTTAAAGGAGCTACCTAAAGTTATTTTTTTTAACACATAAACAACACGTAAACATTATAACCACAGAACCATAAGGTGATATGTTTCAATTTATCAATAATATAAACACACTATAAAAAATCGATATGATCTATTTTTCTCAACGCAAGTTATTTATGTTATGGGCGGTGAGCTTGCCCATCTTGTTATCTTTATTAGGTTGTGGCACTTCCTCAAGTTCAGACGAAAACCTCAACTCTAATCGCTTTATTGGTGAAGAGGGGGAGGTTCGTTATCGCGTAAAGATCGAAAGTCTGTGGACGAGTTCAAGTCATCCGACAGGTCCCTCATTCCCTTCAAATCCTCACTTTTCCCCTCCCGTCTCTGTTATTCATGATGGCACAAAATTTTTTTGGAAGCGTGGAGAAAATGCTACTAAAGGGGTTGAATCATTGGCAGAAACAGGAGCGGTTGGTACTATTTTTTCTGAAATTTCATCAAATTTAGGAAAAGGCGTTCTTAATGCGGAATCGGCAGGAGGTTTTAATGCCTCTGGTGGAGCCTCTTTTGAAATTAGTGCTAAAAATGGCTTTTCACATTATTCATTTGCCAGTATGATTGCTCCCAGTCCTGATTGGTTTATTGGCATATCGAATCTAAATTTACAAGATGATCAAGGTAAATGGCATAGCAAAATTGTTTGCTCATTGATTGGTTATGATGCAGGAACAGAAACCGCAGATGCTTTTACGACGGGAGGCTCTCCGACAAGCCCTATAGAAACAATACATCGTTTAACTGATGATAGTGCTACTAAAACGCAAGAATTATCACAGTTCTTCGGAAAAATCACAATTGAACTGGCAAATGATAGCGATGCCATTGAAACCAGCACGGCTTCACCAAGCATAACAAACTGTGTTATTACAAATAAAGTAGCTGCAAATACAAATACAAAAGTAGTTGCAAAATATAGTATTACTTTTACTAATTTATGGACATCCACCAGTCATCCCGACGGTCCAGCTTTCCCATCAGATGACCACTTTTCTGGAGCTGTTTCAGCCACGCATAATGGTAAGCATGATTTTTGGAAAAGAGGGCAAGAGGCTACTTCAGGATTAGAGAGCCTTGCTGAAGTTGGTGCCACCTCGGGCTTTTTAAATGAAATAAATGCGAAAAAAAATGATGGTGTTTTTGAGAGCAAAACGAGTGGGTTTCCTGCTTCTCTGTCCATTGACGCCCATAGTGATCATACCTACTATACCTTTGCCAGTATGATTGCCCCCAGCCCGGATTGGTTTGTTGGCTTCTCAAAATTCAATTTGCAGAATCCACAAGGAAAGTGGTATAAAAAAATCGAATGTAACTTAATCGGTTATGATGCTGGCACCGAAAGTGCAGATACGTTTACTTTCAGCGGAACTGCAACAAATCCAAAGGAAATGATACATCGCTTAGTCGATGATGATGGCGCCAAAACAAAAAAACTTTCACAACCTTTTGCAAAAGTAACAATAACTCTTGACAGTACATTGGATGATTCTTTGGTAACAACGGATACCTCTACCATCAATTGTCCCAGCTAATCTACTCCCTGCAGAAAGGCTCCTGTTGATTGTGCTAATGAATTTAGGTGATAACCACCCTCTAAATTGGCGATTATCGGAGCCTTGTTTTGTACAGAAAGGTTTTTAATTTTTTTTCCTAACCAAAAATAATCCTCTTCTGTTAAACAGCAATTAGCGAGAGGGTCGTTAATATGGGCATCAAATCCTGCGGATACCAAAAGTAGTTGAGGTTGATAGTCTTGTAGTTGTGAAAAAATTTCTTCTTCCCATAGTTTTCTGAAAGTTTGGGAGTTGGTTAAAGCAGGCATTGGCAAATAAATTCTATGGGTGGTCTTTTGGGCTTTTGTATGTGCTGGGAAAATACCTTCTTGATAGCTTGAGGCAAAAAATAATGTGGGGTAATTTGCTAATACATTTTCAGTGCCATTGCCGTGATGCACATCAAAATCTAAAATAGCCACTCGTTCCAAAGAATGTTCTTTATGAGCATAAATAGCCGCATTAGCAAGCAAACTAAACACACAAAACCCCATCGGAGTGGTTAATTCCGCATGATGACCTGGTGGGCGATTTAGGCAAAAAGCGGTGTGGGGTATTTGTGGACTGCTATTCTTTATTACCCAATCAATGGCTTGTTTTAATGCACCACCGGCGAGGTTAACCGCAATGCCTGATTCGGCTGACCAGCAAGTATCACCATCCAAATAGATTAAAGGCTCGCCCTTTGCCGGCAAACAAGCAAACATTTTTTTAACGTACTGTGCTGGATGGGCATACTCAAACCACTGCTGGCTAACAACACTCGGTTCAATCCATTGCCAATTGCTTAAACGTTCTTCTTGCTCTAAAAAATCCACGATAGCTTGCAAGCGTTCAGGACACTCCGGATGTCCTTGACTCACTTGGTGATTTTGGCACAATGGAGAATAGTAAATACGTTTAGAGGCAGTCTCGGCTTTATCCATCATATAATTTATTTTATGAATAGTAAAAAAGAAAAATCAATTATCGCACAAAACCGTCGAGCAAAATTTGATTATCATATTGATAAAGAAATTGTTGCAGGTATTGTGCTCGAAGGCTGGGAGGTGAAAAGTTTGCGTGCAGGCAAATTACAACTTAGCGATACTTATGTGCGCATCAAAGCACAAGAGGCATGGTTAATTGGGGCTCTAATCAACCCCTTACTTTCAGCCTCAACGCATATTTATGCCGATCCAACACGTAGTAGAAAGTTATTGCTTGATAAAAAAGAAATCAATCATCTAATGGGTTTAACCGAGCAAAAAGGCTATACCATTGTGGCACTTAGAGCATTATGGCAAAAAGGTAAGGCAAAAATTGTTATTGGGATTGCTAAGGGCAAGAAGCAACATGATAAACGACAAACAATTAAAGAACGTGATTGGCAAAGAGAAAAAGCTCGCACTTTGGTTAGGCAATAAAAAATAAAGACGTTTAGCAAAATGTCTCTATACAAGGAGTATAAGTAATGAATTTTATGTTATTTGCAGCAGGTCTTGGTACGCGCTTGCGCCCCTTAACTTTGGAAACACCTAAGCCATTATTAACCATCCAAGGAAAGACGCTGTTAGGGCGATTATTAGATGCTATTTTGCCCTGTGCTGATAGAGTATTTATTAACACCTCGTGGTTATCCGAACAGATTTATCAATTTATTAAGGATAATTATCCACAACAAAATATTCATTTACTTTATGAAGGAGAGGCTCCTTTAGAAACCGCAGGTGCCTTATATAACGCAGTCAATTACGCAAAACGATATTGTCCTCATAGCCAACTTGAGGTAAAGCCATTTGTTGCTGTGAATGCAGATATATATACGGACTATGATTTTAGCTCTCTAAAGTCTGAGGTATTATCAAAGCAAGATTTGGCTCATCTTATTCTTGTGGATTGTCCAACGAGTAAGCAAAAAGGAGATTTTGATTTAAACGGTAATCGAGTTAGTGGTTCTATGGAGAGCCGTGGGGAATATACATTTAGTGGCATTAGCCTTATTCATCCCCAGTTACTTTCTGATTATAAAAATTCTCAACAATCCTTGGTCGTAAAAAATGAAATCCCGATAGTATCTCTAACCAATCTTTTGTATTACGCGAGTGAAGTAGGGCGACTATCTGGCGAACATTATGCGGGCAAATGGTATGATGTTGGCACTCTCGAAATCTTTAAAGAACTTTCATCATAAAGACCCGTAAACTTTAAATAGGTTTTTATTTATTCAAAAAAGTAAAGCTCACTTGACATAAAGTCAAGCAACCTTTACAATTACTTTTTCACCCATTTGAGACCTTGTCATATCTTTTGTGCAAAGGCCTCCATTTGTATTTATTAATTTTTTAACAATATAATGACAACGAAAAAAACATACGTAAATAATGTGATTTCAAAAACACCCTTTTTTATAACATTTTTGATGATGGTGTTTGCTACATCAATGCAAACTATTTATGCAGTCGCTTCAGATAAGCAAAGCATTACTGTTTATTCGGCACGTTCAAAACATTTAATTGCTCCTTTTTTTAAATCCTTTGAGCAAGAAACCGGCATTAATGTGCGTTATATTAATGGAAAAGCAGGGGCATTAAGACAAAAGTTATTGTTAGAAAAAGAAAATACACCTGCCGATATTCTTTTTACGGTTGATGCGGGGAATTTATGGAAAGCAGCGGCAGAAGGGTTGTTGGCAGAAACCCCATCACCTATTCTCAATCAAAATATTCCGCAACATTTGCGTGATGAAAAAAATAGGTGGTTTGCGCTAACTGTTCGTGCTCGTACTCTTGTTTATTCTCCAGAGTTAGTAAACTCTTCTGAAATTACAAATTATGTCGATTTATCAAAACCACAATGGAAAAACCGCCTATGTTTAAGAACTTCTAAAAAAATATATAACCAATCTTTAGTGGCAATGTTAATTCATCATTATGGTGAAGAAAAGACGGAGAGTATTGTTAGAGGTTGGGTGAATAATTTAGCAAAAAAGCCTTATGCGAAAGATTCTCATGTGATTAAAGCAGTGGTTAAAGGTGATTGTGCGGTTGGTTTGGTAAACACTTACTATTATGGTCGGCAAGTGAAAAAAGATTCTAATTTTAGTAATAAGGTGAAATTAGCTTGGGTTGGGCAGAGACCTGAGGATTTTGGCACTCATATAAATATATCTGGAGCGGGAATTATCAAGTACTCTAAAAATAAAAAAAACGCTCTTAGACTGATTGAATGGCTAAGTAAGAAAAATATACAAGTTCGTTTTGCATCATTGAATTTGGAATATCCAGCAAATCCCCAAGCAACCCTATCCCCTATTATGGAATCTTGGGGAAAATTTAAGAGGGACGAGTCTTCTCTTCGTTATGCTGGAGAGTATCAAGTAAAAGCCGTTAAATTGATGGATCGAACTGGTTATAAATAAATTTAATTGTAAAAAAAATAAAAAAAAATATAATTTTTTAATGAGTTTGCGTCTTATATATTAAACGGCCCCATCCATAAGTTGCCCCTCCCTTAATATTTGGTTTATCTGTAATATTAAGTGGAGGGTGTAATTTACCAAAATTTTTTAGTTATCACGTTTTACTCAGTAGAATACAGCGAGCTAAGTTCGATACCGAATAGTCGCCTGTTTTAAATCTTTTCCTTTTATTTTTTGATGTGAGTAACGTTATCGATAATATTTTGGTTAAATGCATCACTTAGTACCGCGGTTACAGGTACTTCCCAGTAATTATCTGCCACAACATCTCGAAATTTAATAGCATCCTTGCTGGTCATCAATAGACATTGATTAACCGGTAATTCTTCTCCTTGAGTATAGTCATAATGATCCCCAAAGCTTTTGGTGTCTAAGTTAGGGATAAACCTTTTTAAATGCTTAAAAAAACGTTGCGGATTGCCGATGCCAGCGATGGCAAGCGGTTTTATATTAGCAAATGACGATAGTGGTTGCTTTTCTTGAGTTAGCATATTGATTGCAATATCCCCTTGCAGTGTCATTATGGCATCGTATTTAATTTTCTTGGATAAATGCGTATGAGGGGCGCTAATGATAGTGTAATTTACAGTTTTCAATCTTTTTTTGCTTTCTCGAAGTGGTCCCGCTGGGATGATTTTTTCATTGCCCAAACCACGCATACCATCAACCATAGCAATTTCAATATCGTGCTCTAAGCTGTAATCATGTAAACCGTCATCGCAAATAATACAATTTATTTCAGGTAAATTTTGAGCTATCCATTTGACAGATTGGGAGCGACGATAAGAAATGATAACAGGAGCAACATTAGCGCAAGCCATCATTAAAGGTTCATCGCCAACCTCTTGGGGATTATGATTAGCGGTGACTAATAAGGTGTTTTTATTAAGAGCAACATAAGTTCCACCATAACCTTTACTCACAATTGCAGGATTTAAACCAGCTTTTTTGCATAGCGAGGCAAGGTGTATTACCATTGGGGTTTTGCCAGTTCCCCCAACCATAATATTGCCAACAATGATTATTGGTATATTGGATTTATAGGGCGATGCCCATTTTTTTTGGTAATATTTGTTGGCAGTAAGAGCTCCCTTAACCAGCAATGCAAGTGGCGTTAAGAGAACACTCTGCCAACTATTAGACAACCACCAGGAAGGGAATTTTTTTTCCATTTATATTCCCATCTAAGGTGATTGTGATTGAGACCTTTGCACAAAAGATATGACAAGTAAAAAAGCAAAAAATCGCTCTGA
>CAKMZV010000036.1 GCA_929200535.1 uncultured Gammaproteobacteria bacterium | reverse complement strand
CAAATTCATTTGCAGGAAAAGATGTTTATGAACCGCCGCGTAGGTGGCTTAGAAACGGTGAAACGAACAGATAAAGAAACGTAATCAATGAACCGCCGTGTAGGTGGCTTAGAAAGCGACAGCGGTTAACTGTGGATCAATCTGATAATGAACCGCCGTGTAGGTGGCTTAGAAACACGTAATCTGCTCCAAGTTCTTTGGCTACGCATGAACCGCCGTGTAGGTGGCTTAGAAAATTACCTTTCGATAGTAGTTTGAAATCTCCTAAATGAACCGCCGTGTAGGTGGCTTAGAAATCTTCCTTTTCCTCTTCCGGGTCTCGGCTTTTATGAACCGCCGTGTAGGTGGCTTAGAAATTAGAAGTAGAATAAGAGCCTAAAAAAGAGAAATGAACCGCCGCGTAGGTGTCTTAGAAAATCACACGAAACGCAATATTCACCGTCAAAAAATGAACCGCCGTGTAGGTGGCTTAGAAATCTTCGCGATTGAAACGTCTTGATATCTGTCGATGAACCGCCGTGTAGGTGGCTTAGAAATTGATTGGTGTACCCTGCCAATTCCTCAACAAATGAACCGCCGTGTAGGTGGCTTAGAAACAGTAAAATCAAGGACTTACGCAAACCCAAAAATGAACCGCCGCGTAGGTGGCTTAGAAAGTCTCCAGTTGATGCAACCATAGCAGTAGCAAATGAACCGCCGCGTAGGTGGCTTAGAAATTATCTCGTTGGCGAACGAGGACCGGAAATCAATGAACCGCCGCGTAGGTGGCTTAGAAATGCTGCTTCGATAACATCGCACACTTTCTCAAATGAACCGCCGCGTAGGTGGCTTAGAAAAGCCTGATAGTGTTCTTAGTGGACTTTTTACTATGAACCGCCGCGTAGGTGGCTTAGAAATATATATAAAAAACGCCCAGGGTTAAGAGATAATGAACCGCCGCGTAGGTGGCTTAGAAATATACTTAATAACTCTCTTACCTATAACCTATATGAACCGCCGCGTAGGTGGCTTAGAAATCAGCAGTAGACCAAAGGCGATCAGCTTCATAATGAACCGCCGCGTAGGTGGCTTAGAAATGATTTTATAGATTGGTTTAGAGCTGTTCACTATGAACCGCCGCGTAGGTGGCTTAGAAAATTAACTTGAGCTTTTGTCAATTTCTCATAGAATGAACCGCCGCGTAGGTGGCTTAGAAACAGCGGTTACCCCGATGAAAACGATAATATACATGAACCGCCGCGTAGGTGGCTTAGAAATCTCTTAAATTATGATTGCCCTTTTATCTTCAATGAACCGCCGCGTAGGTGGCTTAGAAATTCCTACAACAGAATTCAAAAGTAAACAACCTATGAACCGCCGCGTAGGTGGCTTAGAAAACTGACAAGTAACTCGTGTAATAATTTTAATTATGAACCGCCGCGTAGGTGGCTTAGAAAACTGACAAGTAACTCGTGTAATAATTTTAATTATGAACCGCCGCGTAGGTGGCTTAGAAAAGAAAGTTGTTTGGGGTCGTTAGAATTAGCCTATGAACCGCCGCGTAGGTGGCTTAGAAAAAAAATATGCTCAAGTTGATCCACAAGTTATCATGAACCGCCGCGTAGGTGGCTTAGAAACAGTAAAATCAAGGACTTACGCAAACCCAAAAATGAACCGCCGCGTAGGTGGCTTAGAAATTATATTGACGACAAATAACTTTGCCCATTTGATGAACCGCCGCGTAGGTGGCTTAGAAAACGCTTGTTGAGTCGTCTAAATCTCTAATTGAATGAACCGCCGCGTAGGTGGCTTAGAAACTTTCGAGGTTTTGCAAATGCATTCATCCGACATGAACCGCCGCGTAGGTGGCTTAGAAAATAATCTTGAGTACTTTCCGTATGCTCAGTACATGAACCGCCGTGTAGGTGGCTTAGAAATGCCTATTTGAAAAATTTACAATCATAAATCAATGAACCGCCGTGTAGGTGGCTTAGAAACACGTAATCTGCTCCAAGTTCTTTGGCTACGCATGAACCGCCGTGTAGGTGGCTTAGAAAGAACGCAACGCTTGAGCAATTGCATTCATTGGATGAACCGCCGTATAGGTGGCTTAGAAACACTATTACGGAATATGGGTGTTGTTTAAACCATGAACCGCCGTATAGGTGGCTTAGAAATTCTTCAGTTTGAATGGTCTCGATACCTTTAAATGAACCGCCGTATAGGTGGCTTAGAAAATCACGATTGCGACACCTTTTTTAATGCGCATATGAACCGCCGAACAGGTGGCTCAGAAATCAGCTACGATGAAAAAACCAAACCCGGCATAGCCAATCTTCTCACCATCTACTCACTCATCACCCAACAAAGCATCGATGAAATCGTCCAAAGCTACCAAGGCAAAGGCTATGGATACCTCAAAGTCGATCTCGCCGAAGCCCTTATCGAACACCTACTCCCCCTCCAAGAAAAACAAAAAAAAACTCATTAACGACAAAGCCGAACTCGATAAAATCCTCGCCCAAGGAGCCAAAACTGCCCAACAAACCTTAGATACCATCCATCAAAAAATTGGTTTTATCTAACCTCCTAAACGACAAGAACGGGTTATACTACAATGTAGGACTGGTATCAAATTTATTACCCTGCCTTATATACAAATATGAAAGAATGAATGATGACAATAGAAAATATTTTTAATCTTCCTGATGTTCACCTAAAGCAAGAGATTGTTGATACCTTACTCAAGGTCGATAAAATACGGATTGAGCGAATTGTATCTAAAGGACACACATCACCCGAAGAGGGATGGTATGACCAAGAAGAAAACGAATGGGTTATTGTGCTTGAAGGTTCTGGTAAAATTGAGTTTGAAGAGGGAGTGGTCAAAACATTAAATAGAGGAGATTTTATTAATATCCCAGCCCATCAAAAACACAAGGTGATATGGACAGACCCCAATCAACCCACAATTTGGTTAGCCATTTTTTATTAATGCCAAACTAAAAAAATTTATGAAAATTAATCATCAAGAAATTAATAATATTTTTAAAACTTCTCAACAACAGTAAATTTATATTTAATCTTAACCACTATGAATAATAACAATCCCACTCCCTCTGCATATCAAATCAATAAAACACTAAGATTTGGTTTAACACTTAATAATGAGGCAATAGAAAAAAAAGATCAGAAAGCGGATTCTCATATTCTCTTAAAGGGTTCAATCATAAACTCTTTCGATAGCATTCAAGAACAATGCAAATCAACAAAACCATGGAATGAAAAAGAGATTGTCACACAAATAAGAAGTGCAGTAGAGACTATAAAATGCTTTCAAAGCCAATGGGGAAAAATTTACACGAGGTATGACCAGCTTGCAGTAACAAAAGAGTTTTATCAAACTCTAACAAAGAAAGCTCGTTTTGATGGTTTTTGGATAAATCAAAAAGGAGTAAAACAACCACAATCTATAGAGATTAAATTATCTTCTTTAAATGGTAAATATCAAAATTTATCACGTTATCAATACATCGTTCACTATTGGCAAAACAATTTAAATTCTCAAAAATCATTGCTACAAAAATTTGAGGTTTTGTTAGAGCAATATGAAAAAGCTTTAAGTATAAAAACTCAAAACCACACAAAGCCAAACCTAACGAATTTTAGTAAATTATTTTTATCATTAACGAGCCTTGTTAATGAGATTTTAGTTCCTCTTTCTAATCAATCTATTCGCTTTCCGACGCTTGAAAGATTGAAAGATAATGATCAACACATGCAAACTTTTGCAACGGAAAACTGGAGAGCCTTAGCCAATAAATTAAAAGAACTAAAAGAATATTTAAATGAAAATGGAGGCTATATCCCATTTGGAAGAGTTACTTTAAACCAATATACAGCAAAACAAAAGCCACATGACTTTCAAGCTGATATTAAAGATTTAATCAAAGGGCTAAAACTAATTGAATTGGTTGAAGAGTTACAAGAAAAAACAGTAGTCGAGATTTCACAATATTTTAACAATTTAGATAAAAGAAGCATATTTGATAATGATAATGAATCTCCTATCATTAGGGCACAGTGCTTTAAATATAAGCCCATTCCTATTATCGCCAAAATTCATCTTACACAATATCTATCAAAAAACATGGGCATTGATGAAAACAAAGTTTCTGAAATTTTAGATGCTATTGGAAAATCTCGTAGTATTGCCAAAGATTATGCAGATTTTCCCGAGAATCAAAAAGACTCGATAGACTTAACTCACTACCCTCTAAAAGTCGCTTTTAATTATGCTTGGGAAAGTTTAGCAAAATCAAAATATAATGAAATCCACTTTCCAAAGCAAAAATGTGCTAAGTTTTTAGAAAAATTTTATAATATTACTGATATAGAAAACGAACCAAATTTTCAACTTTATGCGGACTTGCTTTATATCGCTGATAATTTAGCTATATTAGAACATAGTAAGCCGACTAATCCTCAAACTCATATTGACAATATTAAAAATATTTTTCATAAAATCAACGATACTTTACCAACACAACAAATACCTAATAAAAAAACTATTCTTAGTGCTATACAGCTAACCCCAGACAATTCCCTTAAAGATAATTCAAAATTTCAAACAGCTAAAATGAACTTAGGGCGGTTTCGTGGAGCACTAAAACCTAAAAAATTTACCAATCAATTCAAATGTATAGCCTTGACCTTCGGAAAAAAATTTGCAGATTTACGGGATAAATTTTTAGAATCCAATGAACTTAATAAGATTTCTTATTTTGGAGTAGTTATTGAAGATAGTGAACAAGAGCGTTACTTATTGTTAAATCCTATGACAAAAAAGATTGATGGAGAAAAAGAAAATCTTTCAGAAGAAGAAAAACAAAAAGAAAGAAAAGACGCTGTTGAGCTTATTACCAATGCAATAACCAGTCAAGGAGAAATAAAAGCATATCAAGTTAAATCCCTTACCTCAAAAGCATTACAAAAAATTATTAGTAATATAAAAACTTATCCTGATTTTCATCAGAATAGAAAAATAATTAAGCAAAAATTTACTAAAACTTTTAAAGATGAACGAGATGATTTAAATGCATTAAAAGATGCTTTGCAAAGCTCAACAATGGCACAAAATCAACAATGGCAAGAATACGATTGGAATTTTAATCAATGCAATACCTATGCAGAAATAGAAAAAGAAATTGACCAAAAAGGACACATTCTGAAACAAGGTCTTATTAGCGTGGAAAAATTAGAGAACTTACTCTCTCAAGGTTGTTTGTTATTACCTATAGTTAATCAAGATATTACTTCTCAAAGCAGAGAAAACAAAAATCAATTTAGTAAAGATTGGACTGATTTATTTAATCCCCAAAAATCAAGCTATCGACTGCACCCCGAGTTTAAAATAGCCTATCGAACTCCAACGCCAGATTCAGATTATCCAACACATAAACGTTTTGGAAGATTGCAGCTGATTGCATCTTTTAATTGCGAAATTATCTCGCAACAACAAAATTATTTAAGCCGTAAGGAGCAAGTAGCACTATTTAATGATCAAGATAAAGAAAAAACATATATTGATAATTTCAATAAACAGCTTAGTATAACCTCAACCTCAGATTACAAAGTTATTGGAATTGATAGAGGAATTAAACAATTAGCGACCTTGTGTGTTTTAAATTCAGATGGAAGCATTAATAATGATGGCTTTGAGATATATAAAAAAGAATTTGATAGTAATAAAAAACAATGGCAACATAATTTTAAAGAAAAACGATATATTTTAGACTTATCAAACCTTAGAGTCGAAACAACCGTTGATAATAATAAAGTTTTAGTTGATCAAAGTCTTACTTTAGTAAAAGAAAATCGAAACGAACCAAATCTACAAGCGACTAAAGAAAATCGTCAAAAAATCAAACTCAAACAATTAGCATATATTCGCAAATTACAATATGCTATGCAAACTAGAGAAAGTGACATTTTGAATCTTAAAATACCTGATGAATTAAATGATAAATTATTCCAATCAGGTGTGGAATGTTCATCTAATGAAGGGGATTTAATTCAAGATTTTAAAGACAATATTAAAAATATAGGCATTTCTCCTTATGGTGAAGGAACAGCTTATGCTGATCTTCCATTAGAGAGGTTCAAAGAAATTATTGAATCTTTTAAATCAATTATTGAAAATCAAGAATTTAGCACAATACAAAAAGATGCAGAAAAAAGAAAAATAATAGAATTAGATCATGCTGATGACCTCAAACGTGGGATTGTTGCTAATATCGTTGGAGTAGTGAACTTCATCTTAGAAAAATACAATTATAAAATTTATCTTTCTCTTGAAAATCTTCGTAGAGCTTGGGGAGGTTCAACCGATGGATTAGACGGTCGCTACTTACCTTCAACCAATCAAGAGTCAAATATAGAATTCAAAGAACAACAAAACTTGAAGCTTGCAGGGTTAGGCACTTACCAATTCTTTGAGATGCAATTACTTAATAAACTTTGGAAAGGGCAACAAGAAAAGAACACACAACTTATTCCACCATTTAGAAGTAAAAATAATTATGAAGATATTACAAAATTAACGAAACAAGATGGCAGTGAATATGTTTATAAGCCTTTTGGTATCGTGCATTTTATTGATCCTAGCTATACTTCTCAAAAATGCCCTATGTGTGGTGTAACGAGCAAGAAAATTTTTATTCGTAATCATAAAGATAATTCAATCACTTGCAATAAAGATAAGCAAACTGATTCAGGAAATAAAGGTTGTGGTTATAAATCAAGTGAATTGAAAGAAGATACATTAAATAGGCACTTCATCCTTAACGGAGATGATAATGGAGCTTATCATATTGCACTAAAAACATTGAAAAACCTTAATGGAACCTTACCTTCCGATTAGCTTCCTCAATGATTTTGTTTTTTGCCCGAGGTCGATTTACTTTCATCAACTTTATGGCAATGTAAAAAAAGCATTCTATCAAACCACCTGCTATCGTCTATTTACACTTTGGACATACGACCTTAACAAGCGGACTGATTCAACGTGCTAAAGGGCAAGTCGCTAAAACCTACTTTAAAGCCCTATACGAAGGCGAAAAATGGCAAGGCAGAAACTCGTAAAGATTTTGAAAAACAATTTGAAGAAACGGATAGCATCATTATTTTTCAAATGAGCCAACAATGTAAAGTAACCCGCTATGGATACGCCAAAAATGATGAAAAAGATCTTACAATTATTTTATAGGGTAATAAAAATAATATCAAAAATGCAAACCTCGGTCTTAATAAGAAAAAGAGTCCTAAAAGTATCCCTTTTCATAAAAAATATGACACAAACATTGCAATTGAACCCTATTTCTGGTCTAAAAGACCAATATAATTTCTCGCTTGTTAGACAGCAAATTGAAGGTATATTAGGTGATTTGAATAGCAAACTGTGAATCTAATTTCCTCAATAGGAGGCGAGCAAACGCTGTTGCTCTAAGCCTCATTCTTCGCCAAGAGCAAATACGCTTTTTGTCTATTGTTGTAGAGTAGATACGCAAAATTTTGCGTATCTACGGTCTAAAAGACCAATATAATTTCTCGCCTGTTAGACAGCAAATTGAAGGTATATTAGGTGATTTGAATAGCAAACAGTGAATCTCATTTCCTTAACAGGAGGCGAGCAAACGCTGTTGCTCTAAGCCTCATTCTTCGCCAAGAGCAAATACGCTTTTTGTCTATTGTTGTAGAGTAGATACGCAAAATTTTGCGTATCTACGGTCTAAAAGACCAATATAATTTCTCGCCTGTTAGACAGCAAATTGAAGGTATATTAGGTGATTTGAATAGCAAACAGTGAATCTCATTTCCTTAACAGGAGGCGAGCAAACGCTGTTGCTCTAAGTCTCATTCTTCGACAAGAGCAAATACGCTTTTTGTCTATTGTTGTAGATAATGAGGTGTCATATAACATATAATTATAGAGACCGATATAATTTCTACTATTGTAGATAAGCGACTACTACCGCAGATAGAGCAGTGTCTAAGAAACCGATAAAATTTCTCGTTTGTTAGACCGCAAATTGACGGTATATTAGGTAATTTGAATAGCAAACAGTGAAGCTGATTTTCTCAATAGGAGGTGAGCAAACGCTGTTGCTCTAAGTCTCATGCTTCGCCAAGAGCAAATACGCTTTTTTACTTATCATATCTTTTGTGCAAAGGTCTCTTTATGTGAAAATACGTATTATTTTGTCTTTATTACTTGTTTTTTTATTATGTGTATAGGACTCATACTTAAAGAGGGTTATAATTGATAGATTGGCGGGGGCAGTTTAGTGCTCCTTGGAAGACGAAAAAAAACAAATATATTTGGTATTTATTATGAGCGAATTTGTATTTCAAGCTACATCAAGAACTGAAAAGGGAACGAGCATTAGCAAGAGATTAAGAAAAAATGGAAAAATTCCTGCTGTTTTGTACGGGAAAAATCAAGAACCATTAAACTTAGAGTTGAATCATAATGATTTTATCAATCAAATTGAAAATCAAGATGCGTTTACTTCTGTTGTCACTTTGAAAGTTGATGATAAGGATACGGCGGTAGTGATTAAAGATTTACAGCGTCATCCTTATGCGAATAAAATCCTTCATATCGATTTTCAAAAAATTGATAATACTCGATTGATCACTAAGAAAGTGCCTATTGAAACTGTTGGGGTAAGTGCTTCTCCTGGTGTACGTCTCGGTGCTTTGCTTACTTTGTTGCAGGCGGATATTGAAATACGTTGCCTTCCTGAGAAGCTTCCTAAAAAAATTCAAATTGATTGCTCAAAAATGCAGGCTTCAAGTACTTTGAAAATGTCTGAATTAAAGGTGCCGGAGGGAGTTGAGATTGTTCCCCTACTACGTGGTGGTAAAGAGTATGACCACGCTGTTGTGTTGGTAGGTAAGGCACGCTAATCACTTTCATAACAAACAAATTTAAGAGGGTGCCTAGTGCACCCTTTTTTAATACGTATAATAAATAAGCACAATAATGCAACAACTTATTGTCGGTCTTGGTAATCCTGGGGAGAGTTATGCACGAACACGTCATAATGTTGGGGCTTGGTTAATACATCGCTTGTGCGAGCATTTTTCTGTTACGTTAAGCCTTAAAAAAAACTTTCATTCCCTTGTTGGTGATTTTCAATTTGAGCAACAAAAAATCTATCTTTGCATCCCTCAAGTTTTTATGAATGAGAGTGGGCGTGCATTGCAGAGTATTCAGAGTTTTTATAAAGTTCCTATCGAGAATATCCTGATTGCACATGATGAGTTGGATTTGCCAGTCGGTGATGTGAAATTGAAAAATGGCGGTGGACACGGGGGGCATAATGGTTTGCGTAATATCCAGCAATGCCTTGGTTCAAATGAGTTTAATCGCTGCCGTATTGGCATAGATCATCCCGGTAGTGCTAATATGGTATCAGGCTATGTGCTTAGCAAGCCAAGTGCTGATGACAAAATATCCATCGAGGCTCAAATTGAGCGAATAATAAATACGATTGAGCCCATTTTGCAAAGTGATTGGGAGCAAGCGAAGTTACTTTTACATACGAAAGAAAAATAGCAGGAAATTATGGGATTTAAATGCGGTATTGTAGGGCTTCCAAATGTTGGAAAATCAACTCTTTTTAATGCCTTAACTGAGGCAAGTATTGAGGTGGCAAACTATCCTTTTTGTACCATTGAGCCAAATGTTGGTATTGTTCCAGTGCCGGATTTACGTTTGGATAAGTTAAATGCGTTGGTTTCTCCGCAAAAACTTATTCCAACAGTGATGGAGTTTGTTGATATTGCTGGTTTGGTAAAGGGGGCAAGTCAGGGTGAAGGGTTGGGAAATCAATTTCTTTCTAATATCCGTCAAACGGATGCGATTATCCACGTGGTACGCTGTTTTGAAAATGATAATGTGATTCACGTACATGGTGAGGTCAATGCACAAAATGATGCTGAAACGATTAACTTAGAGCTTATTTTTGCGGATCTTGAGCAAATAGATAAGGCCATTTCTAAAATCTCTAAAATGACCAAATCTGGCAATAAAGAGGCGATAAAAAAATATGAAATATTGCAGCAAGCAAAAGCAATTTTAGAGGATAACCAATGGCTTAATCAGAAAGAATGGGATGAGCAACAATTAGAAGTCCTCAAGCCTTATGAATTTATCACGCTAAAGCCTTTGCTGTTTGTAGCGAATGTGCAGGAAGAGATGGATGATAGTAATCCACATTGGCAAAAACTTTGTAGCTTGGCGAAATCCTTAGAGGCTGGGGTTGTGCCTATTTGTGCTCAAATTGAAGCTGAACTTGTTGGTTTGGAGGCTGAGGAAAAAGAGGAGTTGCTTAATGAGCTTAATTGGCAAGAGTCTGGCTTAAATCGCTTAATTCGTGAGGGTTATCAATTGCTCGATTTACAAACGTATTTTACTGCTGGTGAAAAGGAAGTACGGGCTTGGACTATTCCCACCAATAGCACAGCCCCACAAGCAGCTGGCAAAATTCATACCGATTTTGAGAAAGGCTTTATCCGTGCAGAAGTTGTTTCCTATGACGATTTTGTCGCTGCCGGTAGCGAGGCTAAAGCACGTGAAGTCGGAAAATTACGAGTAGAGGGGAAAAGTTATATCGTTAAAGATGGCGATATTATGCATTTTTTGTTTAATGTTTAGAGAGCGTTGCAAAATGCAGGTAAACAAAAGAAAAGCGAGAAAAAAATCTCTTTATAATACAATTAAATAAGTGAATATCTGCCAAAAAAAATAATACCTTGATACCAATACAATGAACTCTCTTGCAACTCAATGGCAAAGCATTGCACAGCAGGCTAAAGATAGTGCTGAGCTAATGCGAACTTTATCGACTGAGCAGAAAAATAATGCTTTGCAATATTTGGCTCAAGAGCTCGATAGCCAACGCCAGTTTATCCTTGAACAAAATAAAGTTGATCTTGATAATGCTAAGCAAAAACAGCTCTCCCCTGCCCTTATTGATAGGTTGAGTTTAGATCAGAACAAAATAGATCAAATGATTGCCAGTATTAGGCAAGTCATTGAGTTGCCAGATCCTGTCGGGGAAATTACTGGTATGAACTATCGCCCTTCGGGAATTCAAGTGGGAAAAATGCGCTCACCGCTTGGGGTCATTGCGATTATTTATGAATCACGCCCTAATGTTACAATCGAAGCCTCTATTTTATGCTTTAAATCAGGTAATGCTTGTATTTTGCGTGGTGGTTCTGAGGCAATTCATTCTAATATTGCTATTTATTGTTGCATTGAAAAATCCTTAGAAAAAGCCTCACTTTCTAAGCATTCTATTCAGTTATTAGAAAATACCGATCGCTCTTTAATCGCAATGATGACGCAATCACCAGAGTATATTGATGTGATTATTCCACGTGGTGGCGAGGCACTTATTAAGGCTGTATCGAATAACACACAAATCCCAGTGATTAAGCATCTTCATGGTGTGTGCCATGTTTACATTGATCAATTTGCTGATATTGAAATGGCTGAAAAAATTGCAGTGAATGCAAAAACTCGACGCTACGGTGTCTGCAATGCAATGGAAACATTGCTGGTAGATACAAATGTGGCACAAAAAATATTGCCTATTCTTGCCAAACGCTATCAAGAAAAAAAGGTGAGGCTTATTGGTTGTGAAAAAACCTGCCAAATAATTGATGCCGAAGTTGCCACAGAAGAAGATTGGCGTACAGAATATCTTGAGGCTATTCTATCAATTAAAGTAACAGAGAATATTGAAAGTGCGATTTCTCATATTAACCATTATGGCTCTGCTCATTCAGATGCTATCGTCACAAAAGATATTAACCGAGCACAAAAATTTTTAAAAGAAGTGGATTCAAGCTCGGTGCTAATCAATGCCTCAACTGCCTTTGCCGATGGCTTTGAGTATGGGCTTGGAGCTGAAATTGGCATTAGTACCAATAAAATTCATGCTCGTGGACCTGTGGGCTTAGAGGGGCTTACCAATCAAAAATACATCGTGCTTGGGCAGGGAGAAATACGCTCTTAACATTAGATAACCTTTAAAAAATTGTGAACATTCGTGCCTACCTTGGTGGAAGTTTTAACCCAATTCATCAGGGGCATATTCAAATAGCCAAAGAAACCTGTGAATTGCTCTCATTGGCAAGAGTTACATTGATTCCTGGTAAAAATAATAATCTTAAAACTCTTGACCAAAGCATCACCGAACAAATTCGGCTTAAGCAAATAGAACAAGCGGTACAAAACACCGATTTTTTAACTGTTGACTATCGCGAACTAAATTCTAAACAGGATAAATCCTACACCATCGATACCTTAAAATTGTTAAAAAAGGATTATCCTGAGAATAAATTTGTTATTGTTATGGGTAGTGATACTTTTGAACAATTTTATCGTTGGAAAGAGTGGCAACGCATTATTCAATATACTAATTTACTTGTTTTTAAACGAGCGAATCACCATCCAAAAAAACAATATAATCCTGAATTTACACAATGGGTTAATAAGTATCAATTAAAAAAAGAGGATTTTATTCATGCCTTATATTACCACCCTGCCCCAACAAAAAATCATCTACTTATCATAGAAATGAAGCAAGCAATTGCCATTTCTTCTTCACAAATTCGTCTTACTAACAAGACTTTCGTATAAAAGTAAAAATAATTCCTTTCCTATGGAGGAGTGCCACAAAGTGGCAGGGTGGTTTTTCCGAAATTAGAGGATAATACTGGTATGTTGATACCCTTCTGATTGGCTGAGTTTTTGAGCTTGTTTGTGTCCGGTGATTACGGATAGGCTTGGTTCTTTGTTTAGCAAATAACTCTCGATGACTCTGACCATATCATCGGCATTCACTTTTAATAAGTTTTGCTTGTAACGTTCCCGAAATTCTTTATCAATCCCTCTAAGACTGGCGTAAAAATCTTGTTTTACAGTATCTGATGGTGAGGATGGTGCATCGACCTTTGATACCGCATTAAAGATTGCCTCTTGCACATCACGGGCTCTTATTGTATTTTTGCTTGCTTTTTTAATTGCATTGCTAAAATCTTCATAGGTTTCGTGTAAGCGTGGATCACGATAGGAGAAGAATCTGAATGTGGCACTTAATGCATCGTAATTACAACCACCGCCATAAGCTCCCCCTTGTTCACGAATTGCAGTGTGTAGATAGGCATTACGCAAATAGTTCGATAGCACACTAAATATCGGTGCATCTGAATGCTCAATAGGTACGGCAGAATAAGCACTGGCACAATAATTGACATCCGAATCAATGCTCCAAACGGTTTTATTATAGGAGAGTGCAGGCGTTTCTTTTAGGGCACTTATTATGCTTGCTTTTTTCTCATTTTTTTGTTTTTGATGCTTTGTAATTTGCTTTTCAAAGCTCTTTAGTAGTGGTGATTGATTTTGCTCATCAGAAACCAATAGCCACTGCGTCTGCCATTGGCTACTAATGGTTTGATATAAACTCTCAATTTCGGTAATAAATTGTTCGTAATTCTGATCGCTTGAGAAAGATTTCCTAAGCTCTAATAGCTGGTGAATAGCTGATAATCCAGACCAATTTACGCCGATAGCTGCCGATGGAGAAAAATGACTGGATGCCATTTGCATTGCTAATATATGCCCACTACTGGCAATGCTGTAAAAAGAAGATGAAGATAATTGGTTGATAAGTTCTTTGATGTGATGACTCTCATCAAATCTTGGTGATAAAAGATTATTTTGCATTAATGAAAATAGTTCATTGCAATTATCCATTAGGCTCATACTGCCAATCGCCATTCGCAAATGCAAATCTTGATTATTCTCTTGTTTTTTGGATAGGGATTGCCATAAATGCGGTTTAAGTGAAATCCCCCCCGTATAGCGGGAAATATTTTCTTGTACTTCAAGATAACTACGCTCCCCTACCCCTACCTCGCTCATCATCGCATTGAGCAGGGGTAAAAATTGACTCTGCTCGGGAGATAATGCAGGCAGTTGCATAATACCATTAACATAAACTAAGCCATTGCAGCGTGTTTTATAATAGGTGTAATCCTTCCCTTGTTTGGTGGGGTTAGCAAAATCACATTCTGCTTTAATATCATCGACTGAAATCGTGGGTAAGATTTCTGCGTTTTGTGGTTCTATTTGGCGTTTGTCTAATTCGCGATTTTCCCTTTGTATTTTCTTTTGTTGTGTTTCATCTAACTTGGCTTTCCAATCATCAAGTTGTTGATTTTCTGCTGCAAGATTTTTGGCTTGTAAAGTCTCATCTGGGCACATACGCAAGCACACACGATGCGGATTATTGTACAACTTAGCAATTAGAGATTTAATAAAATCAGTATCTTGACTTTTTTCCTTTAATTCTTTTAAAGAGGAATCAATATCCAAATGCTGACCAATCCCAGCGTTGTGAATCGAAGGTAATATAACGGATAGTAATAAATTTAAACCCGTCGGCATTCCACCACCTGAAACATCTCGCTGTGCTAATTCCAATTGATGCATACACGCCTCTACCTGACTGGCAGGAATGCCCTCTTCCATCAGGCGGGATAGTTCATTCATAATTAACTTTTCAACCTGCTTAGCGGCTTTTTCATCACAACCTTCTAAGCCAATAGTAAATACCATTTCACGCATTTCATCTTCTAAGCCATTAATCTGTGAGGGTGAAGAACCTAAAGGGGTATTTTCTAATAATTTCTGCATTGGCGAAGAGGCATTATCAAATAATAATAAATTTAATAAATTGGCTTCTAAAAGAGGCATTATCTCCAAGCTATCATCTAACAACCAAGATACAACAATATGAGTGGTATTTTCGCTTTTTTGCTCGACTGGATAATACTCGGTCACATTTTTTGGTTTGTTAAAGCGAATATCATCAGAAAGCCTCGGAATATCTTCTTTTTTCTCAAACGAATAAAGCACTAAAGATTCTATTTCTTGCTGCAATTGAGAAGGTTCTAAATTACCATAGCTGAAAAACACGGCATTACTCGGATGGTAATAACATTGATGAAAATCTAACAATTCTTGATGGGTTAATGAGGGGATATCCAAAGGATTACCACCACTGTTAAAATGATAGGTGGTTTCTGTGAAGAGATGGCGGCATAGATGGTGCCATAATTGGCGTGTCGGTGAACTCATTGCCCCTTTCATTTCATTAAAAACAACACCCTTATATTGTACTTCTGCCTTCTCACCAGGAAAATCAACGTGCAAACGCCAACCCTCTTGGTCAAAATCCAATTTATCTAAATTAGGAAAAAATACTGCATCAAGATAGACTTTCAATAGATTATCAAAGTCTTTATCATTTTGAGTGGCAAAGGGATAGGCAGTCCAATCAGAAGCAGTAAAGGCATTCATAAAATTACTCAAAGAACGCCTTAACATCAAGAAAAATGGATCCCTGACTGGAAAATTAGAGCTTCCGCATAAAACTAAATGTTCTAAAATATGAGCCACTCCGTTAGAACTCATCGGCAACGTGCGTAAGGCAACCATAAAGGTTTTATTATTATCATCACAAGCAAAGTGATAATGCTTCGCCCCCGTTTTTTGATGCTCATAATACTGCACCTCAACTCCAAGCACCTCAATAGAATAATTTTCGATAAATTTAAAACCACCTTTAGTGGCAACAGGAGAAAACATAATAATTAATAAAAAATGATATAAAATTGATTTGAAAAATCACCAATTTACAAAAAGAAAGATCCTGAGACCTCTAATACTTAGTCTTTTGAGAAAACTACCATTTTGGCTCAATACCCTCTTTTTCTGCCAAATTGATCATCCCAAGCATAATGCGAGCGGCAGCTTGTTCGGCAACTTTTCTATTCGCACCTTCTGCCTTACTTTCAAAGCCATAAGATTTCACCTCACAACGAATATGAAAAACCTTGCCATACTCTTCCTCCTCAACCGTATCTTCTATGACATACGTTGGTAAAGGTTGCCCACGGCTTTGGAGTTTTTCTTGAAGGACTGTCTTTGAATCTTTAAATCGATCATCAGGGTTTAATTCTCTAAATTCCACCTCATACCAACCAAGTACAATCTCTCTGATGGTTTCATAGTCAGAGTCCAAATAAATAGCCCCAATAAAAGACTCTACAACATCTGCCAATAAGGAACTCGGCAAATCATATTTCTTAACACCCTTAAATTTCCTAACGGTAATACAATCATAAAGCTCTAAGCGACGGCTGATTTTCAATAAGCTAACAGAGCAAACAAGATGTGCTCTCATACGGCTTAATTTACCCTCTCTTAAATTTGGGTAAGTATTATATAAGTACTCTGAGATAATTATCCCCAAAACATTATCGCCCAAAAACTCTAAACGCTCATAGCTATTTGAAGCCGCACTTCGATGCATAAAAGCTGTTTCTAATAGCTTTTGCTGTTTAAAAAAGTAACCCGTCTTTTGTTGTAATTTTTCTAAAGACATAATAAATAAAAGAATTCAACCACGTAATTATAAACTGCTCCCAACACGCGACCAATCAATTTCATCAAACCAATTGAGCCAAATATAAACGGCTTTTCCTTTAATATTCTGCTCAGGTACCCAACCCCAATAACGACTATCATTACTATTGCTACGATTATCGCCCATCACAAAATAATGTCCTGCTGGAACTACATATTTTTGTTGATTGGAGGAAAGGCGATTTTTCACCCAAAAAATTGAATAGTTTTTATCTGCATATTGTTCTTTAAATTCAGTAGCAATTCCACCGACATACTCGCTTTGCTTACCCTTGTAAATACCAATTTGCTTGCCACCTAAAAGCTTACCATTCACAAATACTTGAGTTCCTTTAATCACAATAGTATCACCAGGGATACCAATAACACGTTTAATATAATCTAAACTTTCATCACTCGGAAAGCGAAATACCACAATATCACCACGCTTAGGCTTTTCATTATTGATAATTTTCCTTCCTGAAAGAGGTAATTTTACGCCATAAACGTATTTATTCACGACAATAAAATCTCCAAGATGGAGAGTTGGTAACATTGAACCAGATGGAATCCTAAAAGGCTCAAATAAAAAACTCCGCAGAATTAAAACAACAAATAATATCGGGAAAATCGACGCACAAAAATCACTTAACCAAAAACTTATTTTCTGCAAAAAACCATTTCGTTCTTCCACCTCTTCATCACTCTTTGGCAAACGTTTTTGTGATAAAAGATGATAAAAGCAATAACCCACTCCTGAAATACCAGTAATTAAAGTTAGCCACCCTTCAAAGGTATTAAGCTCAGAAACTTTTACCCAAGCTGAAAAGGAAACAATAAGAAAGAAACCGATTAAAATAAATAAAAAAACACGCCCTGCCCGAGTGTATAAAAATTTATGCCAAAAAGCACTAATATTATTCATATAAAATAGGAAAAAATGAGTAAAATTAAAAGATTAATAAAATAAATAAAATGAGCAAAAAAAATAAAACTTAGAAACTGAGACCTTTGCATAAAAGTATGGCAAAAGAAAAAAGATAAAAAATCGTTCTG
>CAKMZV010000035.1 GCA_929200535.1 uncultured Gammaproteobacteria bacterium | reverse complement strand
ATCAGGGCAATTTTTTGCTTTTTTACTTGTCATATCTTTTGTGCAAAGGTCTCATTATTTAATATATGCTTCAACAGGTACACAAACTCTTGAAGAAAAAATCATTTTATCCATAGTGATTAGATTAAAAGCAGAAGAGTTTCTGATTGAGAAAATAAATAATGATCAATTTATAAAACAAATAGCTGGCAGAGGTGAGTTATTTTACGTGGTAAAACGCATCAAAAATGTCTTAATAGCTTAATTAAAATGTCGCAATTTTGGTTTGCAAATGTCGCAATTATTTGTTGATATAGAAAGGATAAAGGAATTTTTTATAATATTATGTCGCAATTTCAGCTTTAAAATGTCGCAATTATTGTTATCATAAAAGTATGAAGAAAGAAGAAAGATTTTTAAAAATTATTGATTTGATAAAAACAGAAAATGAAGTATCAAATTCTGAAATTTTATCTTTTTTGCAGCATAAAATTAATCGACGAAGCCTTCAAAGAGATTTGCAAGAGCTGACAGAGAAAAATCTTATTTCTTCAAAAGGGGCAGGCAGAGGAAGGGTCTATTTTTTATCAAGAACTTATTCTATTTTTGAAAATATCAATACAGAAAAATATTTTTCAGAAAGTTTTGAGAAAAGAAAGGTTCAAGAGGCTTTTAATTTCGAAATTTTTGAAATATTAAGTCAGGAAGTTTTTACCAAAGGGGAAAAAGAAAAATTAGAAAACTTACATAAAGAGTTTGTGAAAAATTTTTCCTCATATAATAGCCAAACACTGATCAATAAAGAGTTTGAAAGAATAATGATTGAGTTTTCATGGAAGTCTTCTGTTATTGAGGGAAATACTTATTCATTATTGAATACGGAGGCATTGATAAAAGAAAACATCAAAGATGAAACAAAAACAGATGAAGAAACACAAATGATTTTAAATCATAAAGATGCTTTTAATGAATCTATTCAAAATAGAGATAAATTTTTGCAATTAGAATATAGAGATATTGAGTATATCCATTCTGTGCTAACTAAAAAACTATCTATTGCCAGAAATATAAGAACATCAAGAGTGGGGATTACAGGAACAAAATATAAACCACTTGATAATGAATTTCAAATAAAGGAGGCTTTAGAAAAAATGGTGGATTTAATCAATAAAAAAACCCTTTTTTTTGAAAAATCCTTTTTATCTTTGATTTTACTTTCTTATATCCAAGCTTTTGAAGATGGAAATAAAAGAACCGCAAGAATGTTTTCAAATGCGATACTTCTATCCGAAAATTCAATCCCTCTTTCTTATAGGATTGTCGATGCAATTGAATATAAAAAAGCCAGTATTTTATTTTATGAAATAAATAATATTTCTTATTTTAAGAAGATTTTTATTGATCAATTTGAGGATGCGGTAAAAAATTATTTTAATTAAACTATCAAATATGAGTCATGTGTTTAGTCTTCAAGCAAAATAAACGTTGGCTCTGTTAGTGTTGAGTCAAGCAGGAGAGTGTAGATAGAATGTTGCTTGGCTGTTTTTCTTAAATTACCAAGCTGATACAGTGGCGTGTTGTTGTCTGTGAAATAGCTGCCGGGGTGGTGAAAGTGTCCGCAGATAATAACTTCGTAGGTACTGGTTTTTTGAAAGTAATTAAAATCCGATTGGGTATTGAGATTTTTAACCGCTTGTGGGGTATTGATTATTTTTTGAGAGGGTTGTTGGGCATTAGTTTGATAATGTTTTCCATTTGATTTTTTGCGTAAAAATTCTGCAAATTGAGTCCTTTTTTTTATGCTAAGTTTGCGAATTATTTTTTGTAAAATTATATTATTTAATATAAGCTGGTGATAGAGTTTATCCCAAAACCGCGTTGTCCAAAAATCACCGTGGGTGAGTAGGATATTCTTGTTGCAATTAGGATCGTTAGGATTATAGGATATTACGCTGGGGTCTTCCAGTAGAGTGAAATTTAATGCTTCTGCATCTTCAGTTGAAAATAGCACATCACGATTTCCTCTGATAAAGAAGCATTTAGTGGTGTGGCTTAATTGCTTGAGGGTTGCAAGATCTTGATGATAAAATTTTTCCCCGTGGTCTAACCCTACCCAGTACTCAAACACATCGCCAAGAAAATAAATTTCTTGCAGGCTTGCAAATAGTGCCTGATTTTTTTCTACAATTTGCTGTAGGGGGGTAGTGGTTTTTTGATTTTTTGTATTAGGCTGGAGATGTAAATCAGCAATAAAGAGTCTCTTCACAAGCCAGTTTGAAGAACGTTATTTTAGTACTTCTACGGCAGTAATTTCGACAGTTTCTTTTGGTACATCTTGGTAGCCTTTATGATTACCGGTAGCAACTTCTTTAATTTTATTGACTATGTCCATCCCGTCTGTCACCTTTGCAAAAACAGTGTAACCCCATCCTTGAGGGGTTTTTTCTTTATGGTCTAAAAATGTATTATTGGCGACATTGATAAAAAATTGCGAGGTTGCCGAATGTGGGTCGCCCGTGCGTGCCATTGCAACACTGCCGACGGCATTAGATAAGCCATTATCCGCTTCGTTTTCAATAGGGGAGTTGTTGGGTTTATTGACTAAGTCCTTATCTAATCCACCTCCTTGCACCATAAAACCATTGATTACACGGTGAAAAATTGTGCCAACGTAAAATTTTTCTTCAACATATTGCAGAAAATTAGCAACAGTTTTAGGGGCTTTTTCAGCATTGAGTTCAACAACGATATTCCCTAAAGTTGTTGTTATTTTTACTTTTGGGGATGTAGTGGCTTCAGTCATTTTTTTTGTCTCCTTGGTTTCAGATATTGCGTTATAAGGGGTTAGGGCAAGAATATAAAAGCATGCCGCAAATAGAGTGGTGCATTTACTATTTTTTAGAAATTTTTTTTTCATCTTTAGACAGTTGTTTAAAATTATAGAAAAGCTCTATAAAAGTTTAACCTATAAGCGACTTTTAGATAGAAAATTTATTTAAAAAATCATTATTGATTATTAAATATTGTGATTTTTATAAGTGTGAGACCTTTGTGCAAAAGATATGACAAGTAAAAAAGTAAAAAAACGTCCTGATTTTTATCCGCAAGCGGTTCAAACACTGTTACTCTAAGGCTCGCAAACTCGCCAAGAGTAAAAACGTTTTTTGTGCCATACTTTTATGCACAGGTCTCAAGGTAAATAATTTCTAATTTAATAAGAGGTAGCCTGTAGGGGTTGATATTTTTTATTTACACTGTATAAATATGAGACCTTTACATACTTTTACTCGTCTTTTGTAATAAGAAAATGAACATAAAAACACGTTTTGCTCCAAGTCCAACTGGGTATATCCACCTCGGTAATGCACGCACCGCAATTATTAGTGCGCTGGCTTGTCGCCATAACTCTGCAAAAGAACAGGGGAGCTTTATGTTGCGTATTGAAGATACAGACAAGGAACGTTCAGAAAATAAATTTATCGAGGCGGTTTGCGAAGATTTTAATTCCTTAGGATTGAAGTGGCAAGAGGGCGAGCGTATGGGTGGTGAATTTGCTCCCTATAGGCAATCGCAAAGGCTTGATATTTATCAAAAATATTTTGATGAATTGTTGTGCTTGGGCTATGCCTATCGTTGTTTTTGTACGCAAGATGATTTACTTAAAATGCGTCGTGAGCAAAAACTCTCAGGAATGCCACCACGCTATGATGGTCGGTGTTGTCGTTTGGATCAAGAAGTGATTGAGCAGAGAGTACAAGATAAACAACCTTTTGTGTTACGCTTCAATACAAAATTTAACCACAGCCCTGATGCCGAGATTATTTTTAATGACTTAGTTAAGGGTAAGCAACGTTTTCCACGCCACGAAATAGGGGATTTTATTATTCGCAAAGAAGATGGTATGCCAACTTTCTTTTTTAGCAATGCGGTGGACGATTCCTTAATGCAAGTCTCGCATGTATTAAGAGGCGATGATCACCTAACAAATACTCCAAGGCAAATAATGATTTTGGAGGCTTTACAATTGCCTCTACCCCAATATGCACACTTAGCAACCGTGATGGGAGAAGATGGCACCCCTTTATCAAAACGCAATGGTAGTCGAAGTATTAGAGAATTAATTAGCGAAGGTTGGTTGCCTTTGGCTATTGTGAATTATTTATCGCGCCTTGGGCATTATTATGCGGATGATAAATTGATGAGTTTAGAGGAGCTTGGTGCTGGCTTTGATTTTTCAAATTTGGGCAAATCAGCGACAAAATTTGATTGGTCGCTACTTTCACACTGGCAACGCCAAGCGTTAATGGCAATGGATGAAGAATCTTTGTGGCAATGGATGAGCCAAGCGATTGGAAATAAGGTTGCTGAGAAAGATAAATTACAATTTGCTGGTAGCGTCTCTGCCAATATACTACTACCACAAGAAGCGGTCAAATATACACAGATGATTTATCAGCAAGATATAGACTTCACTGCTGCCCAACTTGAAATTTTACAAAATGTTGAGGATGGTTTTTTTGCCGAAGCACTGACTACCTATCAGCAAGGAGGAAAGTTTGTAGATATAATCAAAAATATTCAAAAACGCTTTGGATGCAAAGGGAAACAATTATATCAACCATTAAGAATAATCCTTACCGGAGAAAACCACGGACCAGAAATGGCACAGCTATTAGAATTAATTCCAAAGGAATTGGTTGTTAAGCGTTTACAACGCTGGATTAGGTAATTTATAATAGATTAGAATTGAGAGTTAATAAATTTGTATAGATATAGATATGTTCCGATTGCAATTATCTAATGTTATCAAAGTGTTAGAAGAAGAAAAATCTCCTCAATTGGATTTTCAATCCAGTGCTGTGCGTATGATTGTGGTGGAAAAAGATGAAGTAATTCAATTTTTTCGCACTTATAAAAATAAAAATGAATTCTTAATTGCTGAGGTTTATGGGTATTCTACTTACCAATACTCTTCTTTTGATATTAGGATTAAATGGCAAGTACCATCAGCGAGATACGAAGGTATTTATGGAGTAAGACTTGGCAATGAATCGGTGCAAATAATTGAGGTTGAATTACTTCATAAAGGTAAGGTTGCACGGCTATTTGATAATGGTAAGTTGGTTGGTGAAGAGCAGACCGTCGCCTTACTGAAAAAACCCTTTGAAACCTCTTTACAAGATTGGAAACTTTATCCTTTCTTGAGTGCGAATGCACTGCAACCAACTCATTACAAAGTCAAAAATAAATTGATGGATGGTATAGAAGTGAATACTATGGTCGAAATTCAGCACAGGACATTCCCTCAATTGAGAAAACAAGTCGTGGAAAATGGCGGATATGAATTATTAAACTCTTTTTCTGAATCTGTCTCTGTTGAAAATCAACTGGTTTGTATGGAAGGTTTTTCAACCTATCGCTTAGGCTCCAAGGATGATGCAATCTTAGCACACTTACATTGGTTAGTAAGAGGTCCTTGGGAGACTGATGGGAATTTTGAAATTGCCCTTGTTGAATCGGATAATTTTCCGGGCGCTTTTTTTACTGGAATTGAATTAGTTGATAGTATGGAAGATGGTAGAGAAGTAGTTTCTATTATGCGATTATTAGGAGTTGATCGTAATTGGAGACGTGAAACTATTGCTCTAATTAAAAATTGGATTATCGAAAAAGATAAAGAACAACGCCTATACCTTAAAACATCAGATACTTTAAAAGCGATAAAAGAAGCAGAACAAAAGAACTCTGCACAAATAAAAAAATCTTCTGTGAGGCAAAAACCGTCTAATGATTCAGCGAAGCAATTAGATTTATTTGGAGATTTAACCCCTAAAGCATCGCCTTACGAAATGCAAAGCGTACTTGATGGTAATGAGCAATTATGTTTTTCTGGCTTACGTGTTGGGCGTGTAATTGACAAAACAGAAAAAGAAGGGGTGATTAGTATTTTTGATTTATATCAAACAGATAATAATCAATGGGTTGGAGTTAAGCAGCACGTTTCTGCGGTTAATAATTCGGCTTCGGATATTAGTAAAGCGAAAATTTTTGAAGATAAAAAACAAATTTTTGATTTTTTTGAAAATGATACCATTGCCAAGGATTTATATCAACAAGCTCAAAGTAGTGACAGAGAACAAAAAAATGAAAAATAGAATTGATGATTAAATTATTATTACTAATAGGTGTATTTTTTTATATGGTAGTATCTTGGCAAGAAATTTCTCCTTATCTCCATACCGGAGTTGAAAAAACAGACGCTTTTATGACATATCTCAATGAATTTTCAACGAAAATAAAAAGCGTTTTTGAAGACAGTGCAGAAGTCGTCAATGAGCTTACTCCTAATGAGCCTACTACGGGTGAACTTACTCCTGCTGAATCAGAAGAAGCTGACTCTCAGTAGCCACTTATAATGAGCCTCTATTCTCTTGTTCTTTCTAATTAAAATTTTTTGCATCTTTTTTGATTGCATTAGAGGGCTATCTACCTTGCTATTTTTAAAAGTCTTAATGTTATCGGTTCTGGGAATTTTCCCGATTATGGGATTTTCAGAAAACTCACGCAATTCATCAAAAGCATTTCTACAAAAATCAACCAATAGTTTATCTGATAGACAAGCTGAAAATGAAATATACAATCAACTAAAAAAGCAATATCAAATTACAGCGACCAACTTAGATACAAAAGATTTTGATGCAGACAATCATTTTCTTGTACGAAAAAACGCTGACCAAGTATTTTCCGACCACGAAGAATTATCCCCATGGCAGCTGAACAAACCCATTATTATTGATTTTGCCAACCCCATACTACAAGGGAGTATAACTTCACTGCACTTTATTCCTGCCGATAATTCTGTGGTGCAATACGCAGATTCCGGAGGTCTTGTAGAATTAAATCTTGCTGCTGATAACCCAGGCTTAGATTGGAAATATAAGCAAACTCTTAGCATTTCCCCACAGCTATTTTATCGCTCAGAAAGTCCGGGCTCAAACATTCATCGTCAAGTCGTTAACTTTCCTTTAGATGCTACCTATCATCTTTACCTCAGAGCCTATATTAAAAATAAATTGCACGAATTTCTATTACTGACATTTAAAACTCCAGAGATTAAAATTTTTAATGAACGTCCGACTAAGCCAATCATACTTTCTGATGACTGGCAAAGTACCCTAACTGTAAAAGAGCAAAAAAACCTTGAAGTAAGTCGTAATCAACATCAAAAAGAAAGTGCGACTGAAAATCTCCGATCCTTTAGTGGTGAGGGGGTAAAAATTGCCTTACAGGACGATGGCATTCGTCAAGACAGCATAGCAAATGATCGTGTCAGTTTTAAGCTCAAAGAAATACCCGATACTCTATTAGGCAAACCCTCACAACAAGGAGCAGTGCACGGCACTCTAATGGCGAACTTTCTTATAGACTACGCCCCCGGAGTAGAATTATTTGACTTCAATATATTTCCCTATGTGCAACACATTAACAAGCGTCTTGCACAAAACTTTAAAACCCATCAACTCGACAACTATAATTACGCTGGTTTAGCTCTTAAATTGGGTGCTGATTTAATGAGTATTTCATTAGTATCACCAAAATTACAAATAAGAAGTAAATTTTGGATACCAGCGATTATGGAGGGCTTAGTCATTAGTAAATCTTTAGGCAACAATAAAAATATTACTCACCAAATAAATCAAGCTAATTGCTCAGACCCCACTCATTTTCTTCCCTATTTTTCACAATACTATGATCTTGATATGCGCAACGCAGAAGGCGCATTAGTCACCCTACAAGCCGCCCTAAAAACACCAAATGGCTATTTAAGTATGCGTAGCCGTGCGGGTGATGCGGCATTCTATACGCTTACAGTTTTAGAAACTCAACGTGGTGCAACCTCGCAAGCTGCGGCAACATTTAGTGGGATTTTTGCACTGATTAAAGAAGCTGCCGAAAGATACAATCGTAACTACTCTAATAAGCAATTAGTTGAAATACTATTTGAAACAGCGGATGATATTGGAGAGTCGGGAATAGACCCAATCTACGGGCAAGGCTTAGTTAATATCGACAAAGCCTTAGAACAAATTGAACGTGGCTACGCCCCAGGCATCGATCTATACAGCAACTTATCCAGCGATATTGAATTTGATATGCTCAATAACGTTTATGCCAACGGCTGCAAAATCTAATTTAAGGATGAGACCTTTGCATAAAAGTATGGCACAAAAAACGTTTTTACTCTTGGCGAGCTTGCGAGCCTTAGAGTAACAGTGTTTGAACTGCTTGCAGGTAAAAGAAAAAAGATAAAAAATTGTTCTGATTGAGGCGTGAAACGCAGCCAATACGTCCGTCTTCGCAAGTTTCACAACGACAATCAGGGCAATTTTTTGCTTTTTTACTTGTCATATCTTTTGTGCAAAGGTCTCACAATGCCCTACAATGTGTCATAAATATTGCTCTTCTATAATTGCTTGTGAGGGTGGTAAATGGTAGAATTTTAATTAGAGAGCAATTGCTCTCTATCTTTATATTTTCCTTTTTTTTTATTTACCGTTGAGGGTGGTTTTTTGTGTCTCCAAGTCTTAGAACAAAATTAAATAGTCTGGTTGAGCGTTTTCAGCGTTTGACAGAATTATTGATGGATGAAAGTGTCATCAATAATGTTGATAAATTACGTGAAACCTCTAAAGAGCAGGCAGATTTACGCCCTGTGGCTGAGCTATGGGATCAGTATGTTGCTCTTGAAGAAGAATTAGAACAGATTGCTGAATTGCACCAATCTGATGATGCTGAGATGCGTCAAATGGCAATCGATGAAGAGCTTAACATTAAGGCTAAATTTGAAACCATAGAAGAGCAACTAAAGCAATTGCTTATCCCGAAAGATCCGCATGATGAGAGTAATATTTTTTTGGAAATTCGTGCTGGAACTGGGGGTAATGAAGCGGCATTATTTGTAGGGACTCTATATCTGATGTATCAACGATATGCCGAATCAATGCGCTGGAAAATTGAAGTATTAAATCTCAGTGATGGTGAAGTTGGCGGTTTTAAAGAAGTCATCTTACGTATCGTTGGCAAAGGGGCTTATTCATATTTAAAATTTGAATCGGGTGCCCATCGTGTGCAACGAGTTCCTGAAACAGAATCGCAGGGGAGGGTACATACCTCAGCGTGTACTGTGGCAGTAATGCCAGAAGTAACAGCGGATGAGGAAATAGACATCAACCCACAAGATTTGCGTATTGATACCTTTCGCTCCTCTGGGGCAGGAGGACAGCACGTTAATAAGACAGACTCTGCTATTCGCATTACGCATTTACCTACTGGAGTTGTCGTTGAATGCCAAGAAGGGCGCTCGCAACATCAAAATAAAGCCAAGGCACTGACTATGTTGCATTCGCGGCTATTAGATGAAAGACTTCGCAAACATAATGCAGAGCAATCGGCACAGCGTAAAAGCCTTGTTGGTAGTGGTGATCGCTCGGATCGTATTAGAACTTACAATTTCCCTCAAGGCAGAGTTACCGATCATCGCATCAACTTAACAGAATATAAATTAGAGCAGATATTAGGGGGTGATATGCACATTGTGATTGACCCACTACGCCACGAACACCAAGCTGAATTAATGTCTCAACTGCAAGAATAGTAAAGTATCAATGGTGATTAGAGATTGTACTCCAGAGGACTATACCGAGGTATTAACTCTTAATTCTCGCTCTACGCCAATGGTTAATGAAATTAGCTTACAGGAATTAGAGGATTTAGCGAAGATGAGCAATTATTTTCGGATTGTTGTTGATAAGCAAGAAATTATAGGGGTATTGTTAGTTTTACCACCTAAGCAACCATACGCAAGTTTAAATTATCAATGGTTTGACTCGCGTTATCAAAATTTTTGCTATATTGATAGGGTGTTTATTCGTGCTGAATATATTGGCAAGGGAATTGGTAAACAGTTATATCAGGATTTATTAGCTCATCAAATCATTAATGATTCAATAAAATATCTTTGTTGTGAAGTTAATATCAAGCCGATGAACAAGCCCTCCTTATTATTTCATCATAAATTAGGGTTTGAGTCAGTAGGGGAGCGAGACAGTACTCAAGATAAAAAAGTTAGCTTATTGCTAAAAAAAATAACAGCCGACAAAGAAATATAAGATACTTCTCTATTTATCGTCATATTCAAATGTTAAAAACTCTTTTCATCAATTTACGTTCTTTAGGAACAATCATATTATTGATGTTTTTTTTATGTTCTTGTGGGCTTAAAACGCCTCTTACTTTGGAACAAGATAAGAAAAAACCAATACTTATTCAGTAAACCAATACACTATCATTATGTCATACGACCTAAGCCATATATCATCGGAGTTAACCTATCATAAAGAAAATGAAGGGTCGGTACTATATTTCGAAGATATTAAGCTACAAACCTTAGCCGAGCAATACGGCACACCGCTATTTGTGTATTCGCAACGACATATTCAGCAGTGTCTTAGCATTTATCAGAAAGGGCTATCCTCTCATCCTCATGGGATATATTACTCTGTCAAAGTAAACTCTAACATCAATTTATTAAACGAGTTGCACCGTCTTGGTGCACGCTTTGATGTTGTTTCACAAGGTGAATTACAACGTGTATTACAGGCAGGTGCTTCGGGTCAAGAATGTGTTTTTTCTGGCGTTGGAAAAACCGATGACGAATTGATTTTTGCCTTACAAAATTCAATTGGCTGCATTAATATAGAATCTTTTTCTGAACTACAAAATTTAAATAAAATTGCCACCTCTCTTGGTAAGAAAGCACCAATAAGTTTACGCATTAACCCGAATATTGATGCTAAGACCCACCCCTATATTTCCACAGGGCTACACAAAAATAAATTTGGCATTGTTGCCCAAGAAGCGTATGAGCTATACCAATGGGCACACAAACAAGCAAATTTAAAAATTCTTGGCATTACTTGCCATATTGGTTCTCAGATATTAGATGTATCACCGCTTCTCGAAGCTATTGAAAAGGTTGTTGAATTAGCAAAAAAATTACAACAAAGTGGCATTGAAATTAAGCACCTTGACTTTGGTGGTGGCATTGGCATTAGCTATCAAAAAGACGGCAGCGATCAAGTTTCTGCTGAGGCATGGCAAAGCTATTTTGCACAACTACTCAAATTAGTACCCAAAGAGATAGAAATTCATATTGAACCCGGACGCTCTATTGTTGGTAACGGAGGGGTGCTACTAACGCAAGTACAATACCTTAAAGAACAAGGCGACCATTCATTTGCGATTGTCGATGCAGCAATGAATGATATGCTTCGTCCAGCCTTATATGATGCCGATCATCAAGCAATTGAATTACAAATAATAGACAACCTCAAAAAAGTTTATGATATTGTGGGTCCTGTTTGTGAAACAGCGGATTTTCTTGCGCGTGGTAAGGAATTAGGCATTCAAGAAAAAGACTATATTGCACTTCTTTCAGCAGGAGCGTATTGTTTTTCTTTGAGTTCTAACTACAATAGTCGTCTTAAAGCGGCAGAAGTTTTGGTGTGTAAAGACACAGCTAAAGTTATTCGCCAACGTGAAACTTTTGAGCAAATGATTGCCAGTGAATTACTTTAGAGAAGCGACCTCTATTTTTTCCATCATCTCATATTTAATAGCAGTAGCCTTATAGAGTAAAATTATAGTTGGGGGAGATATTTTTGCTAAAAAACTAAGTGAAATGGAATACGTTAATACAATAATTGGATTTTTAGGAGGCGTTTTTAGTCTTGATGAGGGTTTTTCTCCGTTAAGTCTCATTTCTCTCATTTCTTTGGGTGCGATATTTTTTATATTTGCATTAGAGTCGTTTTTTTACCTAATCAAAAGTCCTAAAGGATTCTCTAACTTAGTTCTCGTGATTGGTATTTTAGGGATGTTTGTAGCCCTTTATTTTTCACTAACTAATGCACAAGAAGTTGATACAAAAGCTCTATCGGACAGTCTCTTAAGCGGTGTTTTTATAGGCATAATTGGTGCTATATTCTCTGTTATCTTGCATTTTTTTGAAGCGTTATACTACTCCAATATAGACCCTGCTCGCAGTGTTAATAATTCTGTAAAAGAATTAGTTCGCTTTGTTAAGAATGATATGGGTACAGTACAGAAAAACTTGAGCACACACCTGCAAAAACAAACTGAACTTTATGCTCAACAAATACGTCAAGCAGAAACAAATCAAGAACTAACAAAAGGCAAATCAGAACTACACCACATCAGCCAACAAATTTATGATTTAACTCAACACCTCAAACAAGAATTAGATGAAAGTCGGCAGAATTCAGATGCGAACACCAAGCGTTTAATTGAAAACATTTCCGAATTGGTAAATGAATTAAACAAGCAAAACTCCTCGGTTTTAGGTCCTAAAATAATGGCTAAGACCTCATTAAAGGCTCCATCGAACAACGACCCTAATATTTTAAATAGGCAACCTTCTTAAATTGAGATAATCCTATTTTGTTATGTTTTATGTGCAAAAGCAAAAAAGTATCAATCAACTATTGTGCAATGCTGTCATTCAAAAAAGCAGATGCCAAGGATGAAAAGGCTCTTTGTACCTCTGTTAGGGACAATGTTAGCTATTTTTTTCATTGTTCCATAGTTGAATAGAATTAGCCTAACAGAACCTTATGCGCCAAACACTTTGGCTTTTTTTGCTAAGCCTAATTGCTTTTTGTTTTGTTGTTTTGTTTTATTTAGCCTCTCAAGTGAGTCAACCAAACGAGCTACTTTCAAAGGCAATAGATACCGCAACAGATGATTATTCATTGACAGAAGAAATAGCAGACCCAGTAGATATTAAAGATAAAAATGCCTTTGTTAAAACTCAAGTTTATAACCAGTTGAGGATTGCTCTACCAGAAAAAAAATTACAGAATATGGGGGTTGAATTATTTAAAGATGGGACATTACGTATTTCTAATTATGGTTTAATTACTCGTAAAATCCCTGTAAAACTACAGCATAAATTATCAAAAATTTTACCCAGCTATTTTAAAATACTTAGTCAGCCACATTTTAGCAAACATATAAAAAAAATTCAAATAGAAGCACACACCTCCAGCAAATGGCAAAACAGCAACGATACAAAATACAACTATGAGAGAAACAAAGTGCTATCTAATCAACAAGCACGTGCCGTTGAAAAATTTATATACGAACTCATTGAATTAAAACATTTACATCGCTGGTTAGGATTAGCGTTAATTCCTATTGGACGCTCTTTTCAAGAACTAATATATACGGATGAAAAAGAAAACGTAAAACGATCAAGACGCATTGAAATACGCATTATTTTTTAATACAGGATTTGCTTCTCTTCTTATTTAACTTTATTTAACTTTAGCACTTTAATTTATCTAATAAAACTCAAATGATTTATTCACAAGACACCACTTCTGACTTTGCAAATTACTCTAAAATGATAAAACATCGTTTTTTTATTGATGGAGAATTAAGTGTGGATCAACAAATAGAAGCAAGTGAAGAACTAACTCACTATATGTCCAATGTGCTAAGATTACGTTGTGGCTCATACGTTGTGGTATTTAATAATACCGACAATGAATTTATATGTAAACTTCGTATAGAAGAAAAACAAAGAATTATTATTGATATTGTTAAAAGCGTTGAAGCCAAACGAGAATCTTCATTACAACTTTATCTTGCAATGAGTTTAATTCGCTCAGATCGTTTTGATTTTGCGATTCAAAAAGCGACTGAACTCGGCATTCAAGGAATTTGCCCAATTATTTCAAAATTCACGCAAATTAAAATGAATTTAGAACAACAGGAAAAACGTCTTAAACATTGGCAAGGTGTTGCCACTTCCGCGTGTGAACAAAGTGGCAGAACCAAAGTACCAGTCATTGCGCCCCCCTGTTCTTTAACCCAACTCTTAGTGAGTGAAAAAGATAGCCAACTACTTTTTTTGCACCCTAACGAAGATGATACTTCATCAGCCGAATCAATTACTTCCCTATTACAAAATAATGCGGCATTTAACCAGCAGAAAATCATTTGTTTGATTGGTCCAGAAGGTGGATGGCAAGAAGAAGAAATTGAACTTTTCGAGCAAAGAAAAATCCCCAAGCTATCTTTAGGGAATCGGGTTTTAAGAAGTGAAACAGCGGCAATAGTCGTTACCTCCTTAATGCAACTCAACTACGGAGATTTAAACTAACCCATCGTGGTATGTAAACTCCATCAAATGCAATGGCAATCTCCTATTTGCTTACTTTCGGGGCATATAGGATTTGCCGAACACTTAGATAAAATCCCCTTTTTCCCAGCACAATCCATAGGTGCTATTATTCTCAAAGCAACCACTTTAGAACCACGCAATGGTCATCCTGCGGATAGAATTAGCGAAACCCCTTTAGGGCTAATCAACTCTGTCGGCTTAGAAAATCCTGGCGTAGATGCGGTTATAAAAGATAAAATTTCAGCCTTACCCAAACTTAAAATTACTCGTAAAAATCCAAAAATTCAATGGATTATCAATGTTGCAGGCTCGAAAGTACAAGATTATGCCGACGTTATTGAAAAAATTGAAACATCCTCCCACCATCAAACCATAGCTGGTTTTGAAATCAATATCTCCTGTCCCAATGTTCAACACGGCGGTGCTATTTTTGGACACGATGAAAAACTATCGGCTGAAGTCGTCAGTGCCTGTCGTGCAAAAACAGACAAAACATTAATTGTTAAACTATCCCCCAATCAAACAGACATCTCCCGCATTGCTGAGATTTGCATTCAAAATGGAGCGAATATTCTCTCTGCCATCAACACAGTTGCGGCAATGAACATTGATCCAAAAACACAAAAAGCCTACCTATCAGCAGGGCGTGGTGGCTTATCGGGCAAAGCTATTTTACCCATTGCCCTACTAAACGTTCATTTAGTATGGCAAGTGGCAAAAACCTACAATATCCCTGTTATTGGTCATGGAGGCATCAGCAATGGAGACGATGCCATTGCGATGCTTCTTGCCGGTGCTTCGGCTATTGGTATTGGTACAGCGTTATCTCAAGATATTCGTATTAGTCAAAAAATTCTTAACGCTATTAAAAAATACTCGCGTGCCAAAGGATATAAAGATTATACTGAAATTATCGGTAAATTAACTCTGTAATTTTTTAAATGGAAATTATCAGAGGACTTGCTAACCTCTCGAAAAAGCATCAACACAGTGCGCTTACTATTGGAAAATTTGATGGTGTACACCTCGGGCATCAAAAATTATTTCAACATATTACTCACTACGCCAAAACTCACCACCTTAACAGTATGGCAATAGTTTTTGAACCCTCGCCCTATGATTTCTTTAGTAAAAACTCACAAAAAATTCATCTAACCCCACTAAAAGAAAAAATACTCTACATTGCTCAATCACAAATTAACTACCTACTTATTATTCCCTTTAATGAAACAATAGCCAACCAAAAAGCGATTGATTTTATTCAACATACCTTAATACAATGTTTGAAAATTAAAAAACTATGGGTTGGGGATGATTTTCGTTTTGGCTTCAAACGTCAAGGAGATTTTGCGCTACTACAACAATACGCGGACAAAAAACATTTTTCACTATCGCAAATTGATACCCACTATATCAATCAAACGCGAGTATCCAGCTCAAGCATTCGCCAATTGATTATTGAAAAAAACTTTGCCCAAGCGGAAAAACTATTAGGGCATCCGCTATCCATTGCTGGGCTTGTTATCAGAGGTCAGCAACTTGGTAAAACAATAGGCTACCCTACCGCAAATTTACGTATTACCAAAGCGCTAAAACCTACGCTTTCGCTCCTATCTTTTGGGGTGTATTTTGTGCGTTTAGTGATTGAAAATACTAAAATAGACGCTCAAAAAGCAAATAACAGCTACTATGGAGTGGCTAACTATGGAATCAAACCAACTATAAAAAACAAAAACCAACTATCTTTTGAGACGCACTGCTTTAATATGTCAGAAAATCTTTATGACTCTCATATCAGATTAGAGATTTTACACTTTATTCGCCCGGAAAAAGAATTCTCCTCTATCGATGAACTCAAACAACAAATTGCTCAAGATATACAAAAATGTAACAACTTTAAAGAGTGGAAGCACACCACTAAATGATGCACCTCCACAAGGGGATAATCACTTTAGAACTGCTCCTCCTCAGTTGAACCAGTCAAGGCAGTCACAGATGAAGAACCGCCCTGAATAACGGTTGTTAAATCATCAAAATAACCCGTTCCCACCTCCTGCTGATGAGCAACAAAAGTATAACCTTTACTACTATCGGCAAATTCAGGTTGTTGCACCATTTCAACATAATGCTTCATTCCCTCACCGCGGCTATAGTTATAAGCCAAATTAAACATTCCATGCCACATATTATGAATACCAGCGAGGGTAATAAATTGATACTTATACCCCATAGCCGACAACTCATCTTGGAACTTCGCAATCACCTTATCATCAAGATTCTTCTTCCAATTAAAAGATGGCGAGCAATTATAAGCCAACAACTGATTTGGGTACTTTGCCTTAATAGCTTCGGCAAATCGTCTTGCCTCATCAAGATCCGGCCTTGCTGTTTCACACCAAATTAAATCGGCATAAGGAGCATACGCCAAACCTCTTGAAATTGCCTGATCCAAACCGCTTTTTGTACGATAAAACCCCTCATCAGTTCGTTCACCAGTGATAAATGGCGCATCATACTCATCATAATCAGAAGTAATTAAATCGGCAGCATTCGCATCGGTGCGTGCAAGGATAATAGTTTCAGTACCGCAAACATCAGCCGCAAAACGAGCTGCTATCAATTTTTGTATAGCCTCCTTTGTCGGCACCAAAACTTTACCGCCCATATGCCCACATTTCTTGACAGAAGCAAGTTGATCCTCAAAATGCACCCCAGCCGCTCCTGCTTTAATCATAGCCCTCATCAACTCATAAGCATTTAAGACCCCACCAAAACCTGCCTCGGCATCAGCGACAACAGGGAGAAAATAATCAATATAATCCTTAGAATCGGCAGCAACATCTTTTTGCCATTGAATTTGATCTGCTCGGGTAAAAGCATTATTGATTCTTTCAATCACCTTTGGTACTGAATCCACCGGATAAAGTGATTGATCGGGATACATAGTAGAAGAAGAATTATTATCTGCAGCAACCTGCCAACCAGAAAGATAAATTGCCTCAATACCAGCTTTGGCTTGCTGTACTGCCTGTCCGCCAGTTAAGGTACCAAGAGAATTAACATAACCCTTTTTCGCACCACCATTAATGAGCTCCCACAATTTTTTTGCCCCACGCTCAGCGTAAGTGCTTTCTATTTTTAAGGAACCTCTTAGTCGCACAATATCCTCAGCAGAATAAGTACGTTCGACATTTTTCCATCGTGGATTAGTTTCCCAATCTTTTTTTAATGCCTCAATTTGTTGTTTTTTAGTCATTTGCATAATGCATTTTCAAAAATTAATATAAAGCTAATTGGAGAATAAATATTTATACTCCGATTAGCGACCAAATTTAAGAGCATTGCATTAGACATTGGGAAACCTTTGCACCAAAGATATGACAAATAAAAAAGTAAAAAAACATCCTGATTTGCATTGTCAAACTTGCGAAGACAGACGTATTAGTACTGAACTTCCTTAAGTACTCCACTCCTCAATCAGAACCATTTTTTATCTTTTTTCTTTTACCTGCAAGCAATTCAAACAGTGTTACTCTAAGGCTTGCAAACTCGCCAAGAGTAAAAACGTTTTTTATGCCATACTTTTATGCAAAAGTCTCTATAACAACTACTGCAATAATCTCAATCGTGTTAGAAGCTGTTTAAAAAATAGATAAAACGACTTTTTTATAAAGCTATTTTTTTATATCAAACCTCTGATTCTCTCGGGTACTGAGAACGAATAAAAAGAACAATAAATCAAAAAGGATAATTCGATTTCTATGCAAGGGATAATATTGGATAAACAAAAAAAGCGTTTGCTATAAACGCCTGCTCTATTGCTATCCCCACTTGTCCTTCTGTGTTGCAACAAATTATACCCTGTATATTTATAAAATACATTTTTATTTACAGATTTTCACAGATTATTATCCACAGATTACAAAGATTATTTTTATCATTAACAGTGGCTTGCTTCAGAATGACAAATGGGAACGAATAAGCTCCCTCTCCCTGAGGGAGAGGGCTGGGGTGAGGGGGGGACTAATGATTAATGGTTAATGGTTAATGGTCAATGGTTAATTACTCATTCCCACC
>CAKMZV010000034.1 GCA_929200535.1 uncultured Gammaproteobacteria bacterium | reverse complement strand
GTAAAAAAAAGCACCCCCCCCGCCACTTCGTGGCACCCCTCCACTGGAGGGGAATGACTCGTTCCTTTTTATGGAGTATGAGGTGAGTATAAGATCCTGAGACAAGTCTCAGCATGACAGAATAGAGATTTCAGGATGACAATTAACCATTAACAATTAACCATTAACAACTAACCATTAACAATCGTTTCTCTTTTGCCGAAAATGGTGGTGCCGAGGCGGATGATGGTTGAGCCATTGGTAAGGGCGTTTTGCCAATCGTCACTCATTCCCATTGAGAGGGTGTCGAAATTTTCTGCGGGGTTGGTGTTTTCATTTTCCATCAGTTGCAAACGTCTTTTACAAATTTGAAATAGCTTTTGCATTTGTTTAAAAGATTCTATTTGTTCATTTTCGGGAAGCCCGAATTTGCCGATTAACATTAAACCGCGTAAACGAATGTTATTAAGAGAGGCTATTTTCTGAGATAATGAAGCCAGTTCGCTCGGTGCAACGCCGTTTTTTTGTTCTTCTTGGTGGAGGTTTACTTGAATGCAAACATTTAATAAGCTAACTCTTGTGCATTGCGCACAATGATTATCTAATAAAGTGGCTTGTTTAAAGTCATCGACTGTATGCACCCACGCCATTTGCCTTGCGAGGTACTTGCATTTTTTGGATTGGATTTTGCCAATATAGTGCCATTGAATTTCAGTGCAACCGCTTAGCTGTTCAATTTTTTGTTGTGCCTCTTGTAAGTAATTTTCAGCAAAATCCCTGACGCCAATTTCATAAAGCGCACGAATATCTTCTGCTGGTTTACGCTTAGAAACAGGAACAATAAGCACATCACCTATTTTATGATTTGCCTGTTTTAAAGAGGAGATTTGTTGCTCAATATGGCGATAATTATCAACTACCATTCAAGGACTCAATAATTGCTTTTTTGGCTTGCATAAAACGTCTTGGTTGATTGATAGCATCTACAGCAATCAGTTTGCCTTGACGATAATATGAGACATTAAAATCTTGAGTAGAAATATCGCCTTCCACTTTTAAATCATCATAATCATTTGAAAGACCGGCAATTTGCAATTTCACATTATATTGATCTGACCAGAACCAAGGCAAACTATTGTAGTTGTACATAGACAAGTCTTCCTTACTTACCATTGCCTTAGCGGCAATTTTTGCCTGATCATTGGCATTTTGTACGGATTCTAATCTTAACCAACATTGGTACAAAGGGTTGTAATGCCAAGTGCAATCTCCTATGGAGAAAATTTCAGGGTCTTTTGTTTGGCAGTATTGATTGACTACAATGCCATTATTAGTCTCTAATTGTGCATCTTTTGCTAACTGATCATTGACCTCAACGCCAACCCCGATAATCACACAATCTGCTTCGATAAGGCGATCATCCGAAAGTTGCACTGCCCTTACTTTGGATTCTTCACTCAGAAAACGTTCAATTGTAATTTGAGTATGAATGGTTACACCATTTTGACGATGCAAATCGCTAAAAAAATCAGACATTACAGGTGAGGTAACACGCTGTAAAACTCTATCTCCGGCTTCTAAAATAGTGACCTCACAAGATTTTTTAGTTAATGAGGCTGCCGTCTCTAAGCCAATATATCCACCGCCGATAATAACCACTTTATTGGGGGCTTGTAAATTGTTTTTTATATTATCAAGATCTTGTGCAGTGCGCAAATAATAAACACCCTCTAAGCCCTCTCCTTCAACGCCTTTGAGCTTTCTTGCACGGGTACCTGTTGATAGACATAATTTAGTATAAGGGATACTTTCGCCTTGTTGCGTACGCACTATTTTATCCGCTCGCTGAATACTCACGACAGACGTATTTAGCTTAACATCAATATCTTGTTTTTGATAAAATTCAAGCGGACGAATTGGCAACTCGTGTGCTTCCATTTCACCACTCAAATAACTTTTAGAAAGTGGTGGGCGATGATAGGGTAAAAGGGCTTCCTCGCCAATTATCATAATCCCTCCTTGCCATCCCTCCTGACGCAATGAAAGAGCTAATTGTGCCGCTGCCTGCCCTGCCCCGACTACGACAATTTTTTCTTTCATTGGTTTTAATGATTACATAGAAAAAATAATTGGTTTAGCTCCTTCCCATAAAGTGGAAACGCCTATTTCTCTTAATTTATCTAAATCGGAAGTAATTGTTGCAAAGTGGTTACCCGCAAGCGGACCTGCTTTAGACGCAAAACCCACACACCCATAAGCAATTAAAATTTCTGTTTCACTTGCTCCCTTGGGATATAACAAAATTTGTCCTGGTGCAGGATAGCAAGTTGCTTCCTCATAACCCACGTTAAAATCTTGATCTCCAAGAGGGATCCACATTCCCTCTCCACTCCAACGCACGTGAACTACTTGACTTTTAAAAGGCATTTCTTTTTGAAAACTTTGGCACGTTTGTGGTGCATTTTGGGATTCAAAAACCGCTGAAAAGCGATGCCCTGCAATTTCTATTGAAAGTGAATTACTCATAATAAATATATTTTGTTAAATTAAAAAAATGGGATGCTAAAACAAGCCGCTGTTAATGGTTAAATTGTTAATGAAACGCAAAATAATGGTTAATAAGCCCGTTGGTAGCTATTATCCACGGAGATTTTTTGTCCATTTGGAGTGAGGACGACAAAGCCTAATTCGTGAGCTTTATCACGAGCAGTCTTATGAACTGTTTTGCCTGCAACCACTACCACTAATTTTTTATCAGCAAACTCTTTAAAATGGGCACGAAAAAGTGGAATTTTTTCCTTGATTTTTTCAATATCATTGAGATGTAGGGTCGTTTTCACCTCCAAAATACCTGCATAATCACCATTAATCAGTAATCCATCAACCTCAATTTCTCCTCTTTTTGCACTCCCTCGCTTGGTATTCGGTTGAACCTCTTCAAAAACAATATCGCCAATACGATAACCATTTTTTTCAATTGCCAAACGGAAAAAATCCTCTGTATAGTCGCTTTCGTTTTTTATGTAACTACTGTATTGAAGAGAAGATTTATGGAGCTTGTCAATATTTTTCCCCATTTCAATCGTATTTTGCTTTACTTCAATCATGCTTTCGCGTTCTTCAATAATGCTTTTCTTTACTTTATCAATGCTTCTTGTCGTCTCCTTTAATACAGCCAAAAGCTCTGTAAAATTACGAGGCTCGTTTTTTTCGTTTGAGATTGCCATGTTAATAATTAATGGATTATTAATAATTGTTAGTGGAGGATTAGTTTAGTAGATTTAATTATACTCTGACCCCAATTATTTGGAACGTGGGAACCCTTAACCATTAACAATTATTAACAAGCTCTGATAATACCTGAAAAGCATCACCAATTGCTTGTTTATCAACAGACTCTTCCGGATGATGACTTATTCCCTTATCATCTCTCAAAAACAAAAATCCGGTCGAAATTTTACTGCTCATAATAAGGGCATCATGCCCAGCATAGCTCGTCATCATTTGATGAGAGATTGTTTCACTGTGACACAAATCTTTCAATTCTTTGGTCATCGAACCATCCATAAAAACAGTTTTTTGCTCACTAATATCATACGCTAACTCGGTTGAAAGAGAGGAGCAAGTCTCTCTTGCCAAGGCAATCATTTTTTCGATTACTTCAGCACGAATTTTATCCTCAATATGTCGTACATCAACCCTTACGACGGTTTGGCTACTGACGACATTACTTTGATTAGGAAAATTTTCAATAGCGCCAACTGTTAGGTGTAAATCCGGTGCATATTTTCTAAATTTTTGTACTTGCGAAACAAACTCACAAGCACTTAATAAGGCATCTTTCCTTGGTAATTTAGAGACCGCATGAGCGGTTTTACCTTTAAAAATCAAGCTGACGACAGCCTGCCCACATATTTGTTTAACAATGCCCAGTGATTTATCTGCCTGATGCAAATTCAGACCTTGTTCAATGTGAAGTTCAATAAAGGTATTTTTCACATCATTATCAGAAGTAAAATAATCGCTAAAATCCTCCCTTACATCAGTCAGCAAAGCCTGTTCTAAAGAGATTCCTTTTGTGTCTTGTTGAGGTAAATAATCGGCTGGCAGTTGACCAATAAAATTTAAACTCCCAAGAAATCGACACCCGAAGCGCCCACCTTCCTCATCAGCAAAACCAACTGCATCAAATTGAATGTCATTATTTGTATATTCTCGGGCACATAATAGACCAATAACCACCCCGAGAATACCATCATACCTACCGGCATTACTCACTGTGTCGAGATGCGAGCCTATCAATATTTTTCTCTTGGGTGTTTTATTTTCGCCTTGAATTTTTTTCGGTACAAATAAAATATTCCCCACACGATCATTTTCAGCCTCTAAAGAATCCACAAAATAATCAGTTAAGTACTGATGCACGTCAGCCATCTGCGGAGATAAACAAAAACGTTCTATACTGTTTCTCTTAGCACTAAAAGTAGCGATTTTATCACACAAAAAAAGTGCTTCTTCTACCAAACTATTTTCCGATTTTATCATTTATTTTGCGATATTATTTTTCTATTAAATTTCTGTTTACCAACGTTTTTGAGAACTTTTTTGATCAAGTTGTTTAAGGCGTTGTAATTTTTCTTTAATTTTAATCTCTAAGCCTCTTTCTGTAGGCTTGTAAAATTGAGTACCCTCTAATTCTTTAGGAAAATAGCTTTCACCACTGGCGTAGGCATCAGGTTCATTGTGAGCGTAGCGGTAACCTTCTCCGTATTTTAAATCTTTCATTAGTTTGGTAGGGGCATTTCTAAGGTGAAGCGGAACTTCATAATCTTCATTTTGCTGTACTAATTTTTTTGCTTCTTTAAGTGCCACATCAATGGCATTGCTTTTAGGGGCACAAGCAAGATAAATACAGGCATGAGCAATCGCTCGTTCGCCTTCATAAGCCCCCAGTCTTTCATAGGTTTGCCAAGCAGATAGAGCAAGAGGTAAGGCTCTGGGATCAGCATTTCCAACATCCTCAGAGGCAATGGCAAGTAATCTTCTGGCAATATAAAGCGGGTCACAGCCCCCTGCGAGCATACGACAACACCAATATAACGCACCATCGGGAGATGAGCCTCTTACTGATTTATGCAATGCAGAAATTTGATCATACCATATATCAGCTCCTTTATCAAAATTAGCTACTTTTGCACCAAGTGCCTGTTGTACAACTTCCGTGTTTATCTCCAGAACCGTGGCATTTTCTTCACTTTGGTTGCTCATTTGAAAGCTCAATTCTAATACATTAAGTAAACGTCTGGCATCACGATTACAACCCGAAATAAGCAATTTTTCAGCATCGGGCTCAAAGGTAATGGTGATTTTATTTTCTTGTTCTAAGTGCTTTTTTCCATTGGCAAGGCTTTGCTCTAAGGCATTATCCTCAAGAGCTTTTAGGGTGTAAGTTTGACAACGAGATAGCAAAGCACGATTAATTTCAAATGAGGGGTTTTCAGTGGTTGCCCCCACAAAAATAATGGTACCATCTTCTATATGCGGTAAAAAAGCATCTTGTTGAGATTTATTGAAGCGATGAACTTCATCAATAAATAAAATGGTTTGCTTAGGTTTAACCGCCTTTGCTTGCTGGATTGCAGAGCGTACATTTTGCAGGTTATCTAATACTGCCGAAAGTTTGATAAATAGAAAATTTTTATGCTGAGAAAGTAATTTTGCAATGGTGGTTTTGCCACATCCTGGCGGTCCCCATAAGATCATTGAATGAGGATTTTTGCCTTGTATTGCTTGATAAAGAGGCTTGCCGGGAGAAAGAAGATGCTGTTGACCAAAAACCGCTTCAATGCCCTCAGGGCGTATTCTTTCGGCAAGGCTTGAATGAGACTTTGAAGTTTGGGTAAATAAGGATTGAGCTTCTTGCATTTTGAATGTTCTGACAGGGGCGCTAATTATTGCAATAGATCCACTCCATCCGGCACATTAAATTTAAAAGTATCATTGCTTATCTCACCATTTAAACTCCCTTCTGAGTAGTATAAATCAATATGAGTTACTGCATCACTAATGCGATTGGAGATAATCAGCTTGGTTATTTTTTGGTGTGATACATACACTTCAATGTAATCATAAAAGCTATTTTGTTGCTTTGGAGAAAGCCCGTACCAAATACCCTCATCCTTATCACGCTGTTCTTTAATAATAAAATTTTGTTTAAATTTTTGTGGTGAACTAATCAATACAGCAGGTGTGTTCGGTAAGGTTTCTGCTTGTGAATAAACACTCACTTGAGCAAGATCTTTTTCATAAATCCATATTTTTTTTCCATCTGCCACAATATCCTGCTGCTGTTTATCTTCACTACGCCATATAAAACGATCTGGCACCTTAACGATTAAATCACCATAAATTACCTTACCTTTATGATTTTTTCCCTCTTCAATTTGAGCAAAACGCACATTCAGGGTTTTCAAATTATCCAAAAAATGTTGCAAGCTATTGGCATAAATATACGTCGGAAAAAACATACTCACAACGCCAAATAATATAAAAAATTTAAAATGATATTTCATTATTGTTCTCCAGTTTTTCCAGCAAGAATGTCTCTATTCCCACGTTCATCGGGAGCAGAAAGCAATCCCTGTTGCTCCATTTCTTCAATCAGACGAGCGGCACGATTGTATCCAATCCTTAACTCTCTTTGGATGCGAGAAATGCTCGCCTTACGGGTACGAAAAACAATTTCACAAGCCGCACTAAAAAGGTCATCTTCACCCTCTTTTCCACTAATACCTAATTCCAAATTTGCCTGTTCCGTTTTTTCTTCAAGGTTTTCAATATAAACAGGAGGATGGTGATTTTGTTTTAACCATTCTACTGCATTGTGAACCTCTTCATCCGATACAAATGCTCCGTGAGCACGCAAAGGCACACCTTGACCAGGTGCTGAATAAAGCATATCTCCAAGACCAAGAAGCTGTTCTGCACCTCCTTGATCTAAAATAGTTCTTGAATCAATTTTTGTTGATACTTGAAAAGAAAGGCGCGTTGGAATATTGGCTTTAATTAACCCGGTAATCACATTCACTGATGGGCGTTGGGTGGCAAGAATTAGATGAATGCCTGCCGCCCTTGCTTTTTGGGCAATACGAGCAATAAGTTCCTCTATTTGTTTGCCCACGACCATAATCAAATCCGCAAATTCATCAATAACAATAACGATATATGGCATTTTTTCCAATAATGGTGCTGCCTCTCCTTCTTCTAAAGAATACACAGCTGTAGTTTTATACATAGGATCTTTAAGTGGCTTGCCCTCTTTTTTTGCCTTGATAATTTTCTCATTAAAACCAATGATATTACGTACACCAAGTAAAGACATTAGTTTATAACGTTTTTCCATTTCTGCCACTGCCCATTTTAAGGCAGCCGTGGATTCCCCCATATCAGTTACCACTGGAGTAATAAGATGGGGAATACCTTCATAAACCGAAAGTTCTAACATTTTTGGATCAATTAAAATCATTTTCACTTCATCAGGCAAACTCTTATACAGCAAGCTAACAATCATTGAATTAATACCGACAGATTTACCTGAACCCGTTGTCCCTGCAACTAATAAGTGCGGTGTTTTCGCCAAATCAATCACTACTGGAGCACCACCAATATCCTTACCAAGAGCAATTGTCAGTGGTTTTTCTTGCTTCTGAAATTCAGCTGATGAAAGCATTTCATGGAAGTTTACAGGTTCACGTTGATTATTCGGTATTTCAATACCAATATAGGATTTCCCTGGAATCACCTCAACCACACGCACGCTGGCAACTACCAAAGAACGAGCTAAGTCTTTTGCTAATTGCACAATCTGCCCAACTTTCACTCCCGCTGCAGGGTTAATTTCAAAGAGGGTTACCACCGGACCCGGCTGAATAGCTTTAACGACTGCCTCAATATTAAAGGATTTTAGATTGTTTTCTAACCTCTGCCCCATCTCAGTTAATTGCTCATCCGTGTATGAAACAACCTCTACCTTATCTGCATTAAGTAGATTTAAAGGCGGTAGTTCTTTTGTTTTTAATTTAATAACAGTTTGAGGTGCTTTTTTGCTCACCGACTTAACCTTTTTTTGTAGCTTAGTTGTCGTTTCTATCTCTTCAACTTCACTGCTTGGTTTTAATATAGGAATAGGCAATTTATCTTGTTCATCATCTAAAACATCATCAATAGATTTGAGAGCTGTTAAAGGCACTTCATTACTCACGCTTGCTTCTTTTTCTGCTAAAAAAACAGAATGATTTTCATCCTTTTTATCAGTTATCTCTTTATGAGCAGATAGTATTGGCTTTTTTGCCCATAAAGCACTTAAGCGATTTTTTAATGATTTTTTCTCTTCAATAGACAAAGCAGGCAATTCATCAACTTCTATATCTATGCCCTCACCGAGTTTTGCACTTTTTCTATCCAAATTTTCGGATTTTATTTCTCTTTTTTGAATAATATACGAGTTTGAGGGTACTTCCTCAAGAGACTCTCTCTTTAGCTCTCCTTTGCTTGCATCCGCTATGTCTGAAGAAGTAGAAATTGACATTGCTTTCATTCCAGTAGCTATAAATAACAATCGCCAATTGATCGAAATAAATAAGCTAAGTGCAAAAACAATCATAAAAACACACGCCAGCAAAGAACCAAAAAAACCTAAACTCGAAAGCAAAATTTGTGAGAACCACAGCCCAAAAAAACCACCACCACGAGGTACATTTATAAGATTAAAAAATAGGCAAAGACCTAAAATGAGGAAAACAAAGCCAATGAATGATAAGGCTGAAGAGTGCTGTTTATTGTGATATTTTTCTGCAATAACATAGCGTTCTAAAACCCAATACAAACCACCCAAAGGGACAAAAATTGTCGTTGCACCAATAAAAAGGTTTAAGTGATAACGTAACCATTCACCAATAAAACCAACATCTATTGACTTTGGACTAAGAAAAATAACAAAAAAATAAAGCGTTAGCACTAATACAAACAGAGGAGCAATCACTCGCTTAAAACGAGTCTCAGTTTTAATGGATTTTTGAGAAGTAAGCTCTTCTGCCTGCATTGTTTTTTGCATTATTTTACTATAAATATAGTTAAATTAATTAAGCACTTTCTTTAAAAATTGTCCAGTAAAAGAGCCTTTTACTTTGGCAACTTCTTCAGGCGTTCCTTTAGCAATAATTTTACCACCACCATCACCACCCTCTGGACCAAGATCAATAATCCAATCTGCGGTTTTAATCACATCAAGATTATGCTCAATAATCACAATGGTGTTCCCTTGATCACGCAATTTTGTAATCACTTGAATAAGCAAATCAATATCATAAAAATGTAAGCCAGTTGTGGGTTCATCAAGAATGTATAAAGTTTGCCCATTACTCCGTCTGGATAACTCTTTAGACAATTTAACTCGTTGTGCTTCACCACCAGATAAAGTCGTTGCACTCTGCCCAAGTCTAATATAGGATAAACCAACTTCGTGTAGCATATCCAAACGCCTTGCCAGCATTGGAATAGAGGAAAAAAATGCTCTTGCCTCATCTACCGTCATAGCAAGCACTTCGGCAATATTTTTTTCTTTGTATTTAATCGTTAGCGTCTCATCATTATAACGTTTACCTTGGCAATGATCGCACATCACAAACACATCCGGTAGAAAGTGCATTTCAACACGAATCATCCCATCGCCTTGGCAACTCTCACAGCGCCCACCCTTCACATTAAAACTAAAACGCCCTGCCTTATAGCCTCTTGCACGTGCATCTTGAGTGGCTGCAAATAAATCACGAATCACCGTAAACAAGCCAACATAAGTGGCTGGATTACTGCGTGGAGTTCTACCAATTGGGCTTTGATCTATAGTCACTACTTTTTCAAAATGCTCTAAGCCCTCAATTTTGCATTTCACATTGCCCGTTAAGGTCGCACGATTAAGTCGATGTGCCGCAACAGGTTGAAGAGTGCGGTTAATCAAAGTGGATTTTCCCGAACCAGAAACACCAGTCACACAAGTGGTTAAACCCACTGGCAAATCGACACTAACCTTTTGCAGATTATTGGTATTTGCATCAATAATTCTAATTTTTTTATCACTTGCTTTAAGGCGTTTTTTAGGAACCTCAATTTTTCGTTTACCACTTAAATATTGCCCTGTGATGGAATCTTTATTGTGACAAATATCTTTTACACTCCCTTGCGCAACAACCTCTCCCCCATGCTCACCAGCCATTGGTCCAATATCAAAAATACAATCCGCATTACGCACCGTATCCTCATCATGCTCAACCACAATAACAGTATTACCAATATCACGCAAATGATATAAAGTTTTTAATAAGCGATCATTATCCCGCTGATGTAAACCAATAGAGGGTTCATCAAGCACATACATAACTCCTACCAAACCTGCACCCACTTGACTTGCTAATCGAATACGTTGTGCTTCACCACCAGAAAGCGTATTTGCTGAACGGGATAAACTAAGATAACCCAAGCCCACGTTCACCAAAAAACTCAAGCGACTAATAATTTCTTTGATGATTTTATCCGCAATAATTTTACTTGCACCTTCAAGCTCTAACTGTTGGAAAAATTGATGCAAGTCAGCGATTGATAAGCCGGTAAGATACGGCAGATTTTTTTCTTGAATAAATACGTTTCTCGCAGATAAATTTAAGCGACCACCCGAACATTCCGCACATACATTACTGACCCGAAAAACAGATAGTGCTTCCCTAACTTGTTTAATTTCAGTATCATTGTATCGGCGCTCTAAATTTGGGATAACTCCCTCAAAAACACGCTTGTTTGAGTACATTCCCCCGGGTAAATTTAAGCGTTGCTTACCACTACCATAAAGAATAATTTTTTGATGCTCATCTGAAAGTTTATTAAAGGGAGTATGCGTGCTAAAACCATAAAAATCAGCGACTGCTTTTAAGATATTAAAATAATAACTGGCTCGTTCATCCCAACCATTTAAGCATCCATCCGCCAAGCTTAACTTTTCGTCCGTAATCACCAAAGCAGGGTCTATATACTCTAATACCCCAATACCATCACACTTTTTACAAGCACCCAGCGGACTATTAAAAGAAAAAATTCTTGGCTCTAATTCAGATAATGCAAAACCACAATGCGGACAAGCATGCGTATTAGAAAGCAACCAGTTAATTTTTTTTCCATTGCTATCAATATCCAACACCCCAACTAAACCATTTGCCAATCGTAAGGCAGTCTCTATCGACTCGCTAATACGTGAACTTCCATCATTACCACTTTTAAAACGATCAACCACCACCTCAATCGTATGTTTTCGATTAGCATCTAAAGTAGGCGTATCCTCTAAAGAATAAATTTCTCCATCAATTCTGGCACGAATAAAACCCTGTCCTTGTAAGCCCTCCAAAAGCTGTAGGTATTCTCCCTTACGTTGTCGTACCACGGGAGCTAATATTGCCAATCGCATCCCCTCCTCAATACTGCTCACCCGTGAAACCATTTCTTTGACAGATTGTGCGTGTAATGGTTGCTTATGCGTTGGGCAATAAGGCGTCCCTACTCGGGCATACAATAAACGTAAATAATCATAAATTTCAGTAACCGTGCCCACTGTTGAACGAGGATTATGAGAAGAAGATTTTTGATCAATGGAGATTGCTGGAGAAAGCCCTTCGATAGAATCTAAATCCGGTTTTTCCATTACGGATAAAAATTGACGAGCATAAGAAGATAAAGATTCAACATAACGACGCTGACCTTCGGCGTAAATAGTATCAAAAGCCAAAGACGATTTACCCGAACCTGATAAACCAGTAATTACCACCAACTGATTATGGGGTATGTCGATATCAATATTTTTAAGATTATGAGTACGTACCCCTCGAACAGAGATATGAGTTAATGCAGATTGTAACCTTTTCACTTAGATTTAAAAGACCGTTGCAGAATAGAAAGGGGCAAAATAAAACATAGGGCTACCTCCTTAATCTGGAGATAAAATAGCAAATTTAAGAAAGGCTTTTTTTCACTAAACTACTCACCTCAGCCATATCTGCCTGACCTTGTAATTTAGCCTTAGCTTGTCCCATAATCTTACCCATATCTGCCATACCATTTGGTTGCAATTCTTCAATAATTGAGGTTACCACTTTCTGAACCTCTGCAGAAGATAACTTAGCTGGCAAATATTTTTCGATAATTTCAAGCTCTAACTGCTCTATTTTTACCAAATCATCACGCTTCGCCTGTTGGTATTGGTTAATAGATTCAACTCTTTGTTTACGAGCTTTTTCTAATAACTCAATAATTTTGGCATCATCCACTTCCTGACGTTGATCCACCTCATATTGCTTAATTAGCGCATTGATTGATCGAACCGTCGCTAATAAAGGCTTATCTCCAGCCTTCATTGCCGCAATCATATCCGCCTTTAAAACTGCTTTTAAATTAGACACAACAGAAATTATAGAGAGAGTTTTTAATTGCAATAACTATGAGACCTTTGCAATTACTGGAAAATAAACTTAAAAACGGCGAGTAGCATTAATTCTTTCACGACGTAAGCGAAGGCGTAATCTTTTTTTAGCGAAAGCCTTGGCTTTTTTTCTTACTGTAGTTGGCTTTTCATAAGCCTCTCTTCTACGCACTTCAGCAACAATCCCTGCACGATCACAAGCACGTTTAAAAGAAATAAGAGAATACTCAAAATTATCAGGATTGTGAATAGTTATATTAGGCATATAATTTTTTATTTATAAAAGATGTTTTTCTAATAAATTGATTAAGGGCTACCTCTTTAAAGTTCATAAGGTTAGCTATCAATTATAACGTATTATAAAAATTGTCAGATACAAACACCAAACTAGAGACCTTTTGTAAAGGTCTCACTAATTTGTAGTGGTGATTTGTATTGTAGTAGAGAGGTTGCGTGCAGCCTCTCTACTAAATTTAAAATAGGTTTATAAGTTTAACTACCGTAGCGTTTCTGCCATTCTTTTTCAATTGCCCCAACCCAGCTTGGATGAGGTTCAGGAAGAATTTTAGATAAATCTTTAGGGGTTAATGTTGCGACTCCTTGAGGAAGAGCTTGAAAACGCTTTCTTTCTGCTTGATTTAATCTATTTAAAGCTAATACCGTAGGATCGCCCCAAATTTTCACATTTGCCTTACGTATTTGTGCCTCAACAGACATTAAGAAATTAGCAAAAATTTTGGCACCTGCCGAGTTAGGTGAATTAAAGGGAATGGCAACAAAATGCACATTACCAATCGTCCCTTCTTTATGTACGTAAGTACGAACTGAATTAGGTAACTCGCCATTTTCAATCGAATTACTGGCATCATTTGGGTTGAAACTTAGGGCAATCATTAACTCACTATCAGCAAGCATCTTTTTCATCTCAGCAATGCCTTTAGGGAAATTTCTTCCCTTTTGCCATAAGTTAGGATGAAGAGCATCCAAATAACTCCAAAGTGGCGCGGTTAATTCAGCAAAGGTATTTTGATTCACTGGTTTAGAAAGTGCACTCTTATCCGTAATTAACTCACTCAATGCTTGCTTAAGAAAGGTTGTCCCATGAAACTCAGGAGGAGCAGGATAGCTCAATCTTGCTGGATTTTCCTTGGCGACCTTAGCAAAATCTGCCATCGACTGAGGTGGGTTTTTTAAGCGTTTAGAATCATACATAAAAACCAATTGAGCCTTACCCCAAGGAGCCTCTTGGTTATCCACTGGAATAGAAAAATCATACAGTGCAGCAGGATTATTTTTATCAATCAAATGATAGTTAGGCAACGTATTTGTCCATGAGGGCAATAACAATCCGTTCTCCTTCATTCGTTTGAAATTCTCACCATTAATCCAAACCAAATCTACAGAACCCTGCGTATCTTTACCCGCCGCTTTCTCAGCCAATACTCGATTCACCACATTGGCAGTATCGCTAACCTTAACCTGCTTAACAGTAACACCATAGCGTTGCTTAACCTTATTACCAGCCCATTCAATATAATCATTAATAGTTTCACTGCCACCCCAAGCATTAAAATAAACCGTCTGCCCTTTGGCTTCTTTAACCGTTTGCCGCCAATCATCATCTGCATTCACTGCAAAAGAAAAAGCCAAAATCAATCCCCCAATACTCCATTGGACAATTATGCATACCATACGCGTTATATTAAATTTACTCATCATTATTATTATTTAAATTAAAAAATTTTAGCTAACTATAAATTATACAAACTAAACCTAACAATTTATTCTACGTCAAAAACTCATAGCATGAGACCTTTGCATAAAAATATGGCAAAAGAAATTAACGATTACCCCCAATAGCATTATAGATTGTTTCATTAGCATTATTGACTGAGCCAACCGATACCATACCTTTAAAGGTCAACCCTAAGTTAATGACATAATCCATTTTTGAATTATCGTCGGTGGCAACTTTGCCTTCGATGATGCTACTGACTTGCCAACAGCAGGAGCCATATACTAATCCTAACATAGAACTATTGACTCTGTCATCCGAAAGGCGATAATCTGTTTGATAGGCAAAACGGAAAGAATTGTATGCCACAGAGAAGCCAAAGCCAACAATTTCGGTTATATCGGTTTCTAAAGCCTCTACACCTGCTTGGGCTTTATGTCTGCTATAGTTTAGGCGAAAAATATTTTTACGGGTATCCTCATAATAGACTTGAGAGAAAATTCGCTTAGGGGAATTATCGGTTAATTTTTCCCATTGAGTATTGATATTTGCCCGAAATAATTCATAGTTATAGGCTACTTCACCAAACCAATAAGAAAAAGCTTTATCAAACTCGGGTAATGAGGTTGCTGTTGTTGGCTCCTCTAAATCATTATTTTTACCAATGGTTGCTCGCAAGTTCCAGCGGTGAGAAAATAGGCTTTGGCTAATCCCACTAACCACCCGATTTGACTCGCCAATAAAATCCTCGCGGTTATAGCGATTCACCTGTAATAAACCTCGAAAAGTATCAACCTTGTTGGCTAAATAGCTGGCAAATGGTATGCTTTCTGGGTCTTTATATGGTGAATAAATATAATAGGCAAGAGGAGAGAGTTTGGCGTAAATTGAGCGAGGGAACCACGATTGAGTATTATTGAAATATAACTCTCCACCAATTTTCGCATAGCCATTGCTATAATCGACTGTTTCTTCTTTATCTACAACCTGATTATCAGAAATAAAGGAATCTATTTGATAATGATTCCTATAAAGACCAAGCTGTGCATAGCTGTGATAAAAATTTTTATAGGTACTGAATTGCCAAGTGGGTTTAAGTTGCAGATATTGATAATTTCTCAAATTTCTTTTAGTTGGACTAACAAAGCGTGAACCTAACACAGCAAAGGAAAATTCTTGGTCTTGAAAAAAAGCGGTTCGATAAAGATATGATAGGCGAGGAAGCCCAAGATAGCCATCCGACTCTTCATTTTTTAGAGAGATATTTTGATAAACCTCTGCATCGTATTGGTGTTTGCCATAATCACCTTTTAACTTAACTTGCTGATTAAAGGAAACACTAAGGGGTTTTTCAATTGCATTGGAGGGAAAAAGATCGTGAAATAAGCGAGGTGAAACATCTAACCACTGGGTGGTTAAATTCCAATGGGTTAAAAATTTTGATTGTGTGTTAATGGTTAAACGGCGGTAATTTTTGGCATTTTCTGCAGCCCGCCTAAGGACATCATCGACTTCTTTCCAATCGTAGTTAATTTCTAAATTCACCCAAGGGGCAAGATATCTGAGTTGATTAGAAAGCAATAAACCTCTGTGTTGTAACCAAGTAAATCCCGTTGTAATATCAAAATTAGGAGCTATATCAAAAAAGAAAGGGAGTTGATAAAAATACCCCTCCCAATCGTACTCGCTAAGTCTTTGTTGCCCTACTTTTGAAAATAAAAAACCCGTACGCCGACTCAAGGGAATGTTTATCCTCGGAAAATAAAAAACCGGAATACTATAAAAACGTAATATACTATTGTATAAATTGACTTCATCATCCTCTCTATCATATTCTATGGCACTTGCATCCATCTGCCATGCTAATTCACTTTTAGGACCCTCACAACGTGAGAAAGTAGTCCTCTCATAAAACATATCTTCATTCGCTGCTAAGATTGCAAGTTCAGACCAAAACCGTAAATCTTTATAACTTGCATACGAATTTTCAAAGTGGGCAGTATCACTACTAAAGTTATAAAATAATTGCTCGCCATAAATTTCTGTTTCACCCCTTTTAAGAAACGCTGAGCCATTAAGATACACGTGCTTTAAAGAACTAAGATATTTCACTTTATCAGCACCTATTAACACCGTAGAGGAAGTTCTTGTATCAGTATTTGCCAAGCTAAATTTAGGAGTTTTTGAGGATGATTGCCGATAATCAATTGGGCATTCTTCATACTTATCGAAAGCTTGTGCAACAGTGAAGATGACCGTATTACTAAACAATCCAAACATCAAGCATGTTACTATCCTAAATCGATACAGAATACTCACAAGAAAATATTTACGTATTTAAAATAGAAGTAATATTATGAGGAGCACCTTCTACCAAAATATTAGGAGCAACCTCTACCAATCCCCAATCCTCCATCTCAAATTCCATAATTACAAAACTCGCGGTCTTAAAATCAACCCATTTTTTGCATAGTTGCTGAACTGTTTCACTACACGTTGGTTGATGATTAACAACAAATAACACATTCACGTCGGGCTGTGTTTTTGAGATTTCTCCAATCAACTGTTGTTCCGAACAAAGATATAAATTAGGACTTGCTTCAACGATGAGTTGTTGAGAATTTTGTTTCCAACCAGCACCTTCAAATACTCGATTAGCTGTTTGGGTCGTTCTTAAGGCACTTGAATGAAGAATTTTATCTGGCACTACTTGTTCACGTTGAAAATAAGCCCCCACACAATCGCTACTTTTTCTACCACGCTCGTTTAATGGACGATCAAAATCCGAAGCCACTCCAGCATACCAATCTGACTTAGCATGTCGCATAAGAATCAATGTTTTTTTCATTATATAATTAACTTTATGACACGAAACCTGTATGCCTAACAAGACTATTAAAAACTAAATAAAAACACCCCTTTTATGCTTATTCTTGGTATTGACCCTGGTTTAAATAAAACAGGTTATGGCATTATCAATTTAGAAGGGAATCGTCGCAACTATATCACCTGCGGACACATCAAGACAACTGCCCTCAAGCTCCCACTGAAACTCAAAAAAATTGCCTTTGAATTAGATGAAGTCATACACAATTTTAAGCCAAATGTTGTTGCAATTGAAGAAGTTTTTATTCACCTTAATCCAAATTCCGCTTTAAAATTAGGGCAAGCAAGAGGATGTGCCATTACCATAACAACCCAAAATGATTTACCGGTTTTTGAGTATGCCGCAACTCAAATCAAAAAATCTCTTGTTGGCAATGGGCGTGCCAGCAAGGAGCAAATTCAATTTATGGTAAAAAAAATACTCAATCTCTCAACAGAACTTCAAGAAGATGCAGCTGATGCTCTTGCTTGTGCCATCTGTCATACCTTTCATCTCGGTACAGAAAGCATTGACAACATTAGAAGAAGAAATATATCTAACAGAAAAAAACGCTATGATTGGACATCTTAAAGGAAATATTATCTACAAAAACCCTCCTGAAATTTTGCTTCAAGCCAATGGAGTGGGTTATGAAGTTGCGTTACCACTTAACTGTTTTGGGGAAATAGGTGAACTCAATACAGAAATTGAAATTTACATTCATACATTAGTTCGTGAAGACATTTTTCAACTCTATGGCTTTACCCAAATTGAACAACGCAGTCTATTTAGAGAATTAATAAAAGTCAATGGAATTGGAGCAAAAATGGCAATTGCCATACTGTCCAGTATGAGTGTTAGTGAATTTTATATATGTGTTGAAAATCGAGATTCTATTGCCCTAACCAAGCTCCCTGGAGTAGGTAAAAAAACAGCCGAGAGGCTCCTCCTCGATATGCAAGATAAGCTAAAAAACCTCAACATAACTTCCAATAACACAAACAACCAAGCAAATCAAATAAACCTATCAGAACAACCTTTTGGGCAAATTAATCAAGCAGTATCTGCCCTTGTCTCATTAGGCTATAAAGCCAACGAAGCGAATAAAGCAATTGAAGCTCTATCCGATAAAAACCGACCACTTCCCGAACTTATTAAATTAGCTTTACAAAACATCAAATAAGCTCACCTATTGATTAAGGGCTACCTCTATAGCAATCTATACTGCATATTTATTCACTGGGCGATTGTAGGGACTTTCAAAAGAAGCAAGCAACTTAAAGTCGTGTTACAATTTATTCTTTTGTGTTTTCATAATTTAATTAAATTTTCATTGTAAAGTAACTTATAACTAAATTAATTTTGCTTTATTTTGAGTAATTTTTCATATTGAAGCTAACGAGTCCATGGATTGATAGATGAATCGAAAATTTTAGTAATAAATTATTTATGAGCTCCTCCTCTATGTTTCACTCTGTCTTCCCACACTTGCTTAAAAAAGCATTCTTTGTTTTCTTATTTTTACTCAGTAATAGTTCTATTGCTGTCGTTTCTGTTTTAGATTTAAAAAGTCCAACGGTTATTGATTTATATAACAAAGGGGATTTTTTCTTAGCCCAAAAAGCGGCGAGATTGGTTTCACCAAAAGAAGTCGATACATTGGGTAAATTAATAACTTTAGATATGGAAGATAAGCTAAAGCTCCTAAAAACTTATAGAAAAATACCCCTTGGTGATTTAGCTGGAGGCAGTTCTATGGATTCTTACATCGTTGACACTGGAAAATATCGCTTATTGATTAAAAAACCTCCTCCAACTGATCTATATCCATATGAAGGTGGTAAAACCTCATCAAAAGCTTTAATTTCAAAGGAAATTGCCAGTTATCGTTTAAGTCGTCGTTTAGGGTTTGATGTCGTGCCTCCTACCGTTCGTGTTGATGATAATACCTTAGCTCAATTTTGGGTCAAAAACGCTAAAGATTTTAACGATGCATATGAAGCAAATGGCTTCATGGTTTATAAACATAAACATGCTCCACGGAGTAATGTGACTGTTTTTCGCCATATTATTGCTGAAACAGATTTTAATCCAGGTAATGTTCTTAAAAACACTCGAGGTGATTTTGCTTCTATTGATC
>CAKMZV010000033.1 GCA_929200535.1 uncultured Gammaproteobacteria bacterium | reverse complement strand
AGCGATTATCCGACCTCCGCCCATCGCGAGAACCTCCAGACGAGGAACGATTATCCGACCTCCGTCCATCGCGAGGACCCCCAAACGAGGAGCGATTATCAGAACTCCGCCCATCGCGAGAACCCCCAGACGAGGAGCGATTATCCGACCTCCGCCCATCGCGAGAACCTCCAGACGAGGAACGATTATCAGAACTCTTTCCATCACGCGAGCCGCCAAATGAGGTGCGGCTTTTAGGTTTAGAATTATTGTTAGCTTTATGAGAGGAGTTAGCCTTTACGTTGTTTGAGCGGGGAGTGGAAGGCATTGTTTAATTTTTTCTTTGCTAATAGCTTTTTTGATAAGGAAAGGAAAAAGAAAGCGAATATTTAATCAAAAATTTTTCTCTCGTTTCTCGGCTATTCCTTGTTGTGTGCAAACATATTTACTTGCTTGACACACGGCGAGAATTTGAACTTATTTGTAATTTTGCAGAGCCAAAAAATCAGACAGATTTCGAAGCAATTCGTGCTAAATTCAAAGTAACAGTAATAAGTCTATTTTATAGCTTAAGAGCTTTTGGGAGACTTGTCGGCTTCCTTGTTTTCTTCTGAAGCATCTTCTGCTTTTGCAGCAACTGCTTCGTCCGATTCTTTTTTATCATCAGCAGTTTTTGTTTCGTCAGATTGAGACTCGGCATCAGCTTCTGTTGTCGCAGATGTTTCATCAACTTGTTCTGAATCCTCTGTTTCTTCTGTGGCAGGAGCTTGCTCTTTAGCTTCTGTGGTCTCTTCAACCTCTTTAGCCTCTGTGGTCTCTTTGACCTCCGTGATCTCTTTGGTCTCTGTGGTTGTGTTAACAGTATCTTGGGTGCTTCCTTCTTGTTCCCCTACCAATGTAACAATTGCCATTGGGGCAGAATCTCCTCGACGAAAACCACATTTTAACACTGATAAATAACCCCCTGGACGTTCATTGAAGCGTGGTCCTAATTCAACAAAAAGCTTTTGTACTGCTTCTTTATCACGAAGACGAGAAAAGGCCAAACGACGGTTGGCAACACTGTCCTTTTTTGCCAAAGTGATTAGCGGTTCAGCAACACGCCTCAATTCTTTTGCTTTAGGCAATGTAGTTTTAATCATTTCATGTGCAAATAATGAAACTGCCATATTACGAAACATCGCTTTACGGTGTGAGGAATTACGATTAAGTTTTCTTCCAGTTTTTAAGTGACGCATATCTGTTTTACCTTAAAAAATCTTTTTTAATATACCCAGTGGATATAATTTTTATTCAACTGGTGGCCAACCTGGAACTTCCATTCCAAGAGAAAGCCCTTTAGACTCTAATAAACCTTGTATTTCTACAAGAGACTTTCTACCAAAATTGGCTATTTTCATTAGTTGATCTACACTCATTGAAACTAAGTCACCCATATAGGTGATTTGAGCACTTTTCAAGCAATTCGCCGAACGCACAGTAAGCTCCAAATCTTCTATTAAGTACATAAACTTGGCATCAGGAACGACTCGATTTTCATCTTCTTCTGGCTTATCAAAAGCACGTAAATCAACAAAAGCCGATAACTGGCGATATAAGATAGTCGCAGCAGTATCAATTGCTTCACGAGGACTTATTGTACCGTTAGTCTCTAATACAATATTCAGCTTATCAAGATCAGTACGATTACCGAGGCGTGCTCTATCTACAGAATAATTAACCTGTTTAATAGGAGAATAAAAAGCATCAAGATAAATTTCTCCAACACTATCAAAAGAATGTTCGCTTTCGTCTTTTAATTCCGACACAGTTCGATAACCTGTACCACTTGCAGCTTTGATAACCATATTAAGAACCGTCGATTTTTGCGTAATATTAGCAATAACTAAATCTTTATTGGTTATTTCAACATTATGAGGAGCCACAATATCAGCTGCAGTAATGACCTTAGGACCCTGACAGTTGATTTTTAACTCAGCTTCATTTGATTCGAAAATCCTAATTGCTAACTGCTTTAAATTCAACAGAATATCTATTACATCTTCTTGCACACCCTCAAGCGTTGAGTATTCATGCTGTACGCCTTCTATTTTCACGGAAATAACAGCTGCACCTGGAATTGAAGAAAGCAATACCCTGCGTAAAGCATTTCCTAAGGTATGTCCGTATCCCCTTTCTAAGGGCTCGAGTGTTACCTCAGCGTACATAGGATTATGTTCTTTAATTTCGGCGTAATCTGGAGTTAAAAAGTTATTTGGTTCTTGCATAATGCCTTTTTTATTTAACTGTTTTAAAAAATGAGAATAAAGCTATAATTATTTGGAGTACAATTCAACAATTAAGTTTTCGTGAATGCTCGAAGATAAGTCTGAACGCTCAGGATAAGATTTAAAAACAGCTTGCTTCTTATCTGCATTCACTTCTATCCACGCTGGAAAACCATTTTCCTCAGAAAGCTCCAAAGCGAAGGCTATTCTTTCTTGTCCTTGCTTAGAGGGGCGAATCATAATTTCATCTCCTAAAGAAACTTGGTATGAAGGAATGTTTATCACATTCTTGTTCACTAAAACGGCTTTATGACTAACTAATTGTCTGGCTTCACTACGAGTAGATGCAAAACCACAACGATAAACAACGTTATCCAAGCGGCATTCTAATAGTTTAAGCAAATTTTCACCTGTTGAACCGCGCATACGCGCTGCTTCTTTATAATAATTAACAAACTGTTTTTCCAATACACCATAGGTACGACGCACTTTTTGCTTTTCACGCAATTGCAATCCATATTCACTAACACGTGTATTCATTGAGGAGCCACGATGACCTGGTGGTTGCTCTATCTTGCATTTTGAGCCAATATCACGAATACCACTTTTTAAATCAAGATCCACTCCTTCACGACGTGAGAGCTTACATTTAGGTCCTATATATCTTGCCATAATAAATTATTCTTTTAAAAAATCAATCTGCTTTAGTTTTTCGCAATAGTTTGTATTACACACGACGGCACTTAGATGGGCGACAACCATTATGAGGAATGGGCGTTATATCGGTAATCTTATTCACAACCAATCCAGCCGCATGCAATGCCCTCACTGATGAATCACGACCTGGACCTGGACCCTTAACACGCACTTCCACATTTTGCACACCATACAATTCCATTGCTTTTTCTGCTGCCTTTGTCGCTGCCATCTGTGCAGCAAAAGGAGTGCTTTTTCTTGAACCTCTAAAACCACTACCACCTGAAGTTGCCCAACATAAGGCATCTCCTTTAGAATCCGTAATCATTATAATTGTATTATTAAAAGTTGCTTGCACGTGAGCGATTGCATCACTGACAACTCGACGCGACTTACGAGAGCGAGAACTACTTTTTTTATCAGCCATTATAAAATCTCTTTATTTCTTAATTAAACGACGAGGTCCCTTACGAGTCCGAGCATTTGTACGTGTACGCTGTCCACGAACAGGCAAACGACGGCGATGCCGAATACCTCTATAAGTTCCTAAATCCATTAGGCGCTTAATATTCATCGAAACTTCACGACGTAAATCACCTTCTACAGTATATTCTGCAACTGCTTTGCGCAAAAGCTCTAATTTAGCTTCATTCAATTCTGATAGTTTTTTATTTGCAGGTACTTTTACCTTCTTACAAATATCTAAAGCCGTTGTATGACCAACTCCATAAATCGATTGTAGAGCTATCCCGACATGCTTACGATCAGGAAGGTTAATGCCTGCAATTCGTGCCATATACTAAATTCTCCTATACCTTATAAAATATTTTTTAAATTAACCATTCCTACCTAAATTTGCTTGCTTCATTAAGCTAGCATATTGATGGCTAAGCAAATGAGATTGCAGTTGCGTCATAAAATCCATTACAACAACAACAATAATCAACAAGGAAGTTCCTCCAAAATAAAAAGGAATATTCCAATACAAAATCAAAAATTCGGGTAATAAACAAACTGCTGTAATGTACGTTGCTCCTGCCAAAGTTAACCTTGAAAGAATGCCATCAATATGATTAGCCGTTTGCTCTCCAGGGCGAATACCTGGTAAAAATGCCCCTGATTTTTTCAAATTTTCTGCTGTTTCTCGAGGATTAAAAATCACTGCCGTATAAAAAAAGCAAAACAGTATAATCGCAGCTGCATAAAACATCACATACAAAGGTTGACCTGGACTTAATGTAAGTGCTAAATCTTTCATCCACCCAAATGAACCAGATCCCAACCAAGTAGCAATTGTTGTTGGAAATAAAATAATACTTGAAGCAAAAATTGGAGGAATCACACCAGCCATATTTAATTTAAGTGGTAAATGGCTAGTTTGCCCTCCCGTCATTTTACGTCCTCTTTGCCTTTGTGCGTAATTAACGGGTATTCTCCTTTGTCCACGCTCCACAAAAACCACAAAGGCGGTTACTGCCAGCATCAACAATGCAAGAATAATAACAAAGAAACTACTTAAATCACCATTTCTCACTAATTCTCCAGTACCTGCGAGAGCCGAAGGCAATCCTGCTACAATACCTGCAAAAATCAATAATGAAATACCATTCCCTAAACCACGTTCGGTAATTTGCTCACCTAACCACATTAAAAACACAGTGCCTGTTACTAAACTTGCTACTGTTATAACCTTGAACAGTAAACCTGGATTGGTAATCACAGGAATACCGCCGGCGCTTTGGCTTTCAAAAGCAATTGCCACTCCAAGACCTTGGAAAGTAGCTAAAGCAACGGTACCATAACGTGTATACTGAGTAATCTTGCGTTGACCCGCTTGTCCTTCTTTTTTTAACTGCTCAAAATATGGAATGACCACCGACATCAATTGCATAATAATCGACGCTGAAATATACGGCATTACGCCTAATGCAAAAATTGAAAGTCTTTGCAATGCACCACCAGAAAACATATTAAACATATCGAGAATTCCACCGCCACTTTGATTAAAAAATGACTGCAACGCAATTGAATCCACAAAAGGCAAAGGAATATGCGTTCCTAAGCGATAAATAATCAACGCCCCCAAAATGAATAAAATTCGCTTTGAAAGGTCTGGAGTAATCGAGTTAGTGGTTGGAGTGGACAATGCTTTCCTCTGTATTAATTCAAATTATGAAACTTTTCCACCAGCTTTTTCTATCATTTCCTTAGCCCCTTTCGTAACGGCAATTTCAGAAATATTATAGGCATTGGTAACACTTCCTGATAAAAAAATTCGTGCACGCTTCATATTTTTACGAACCAATCCATTTTCCACTAAAACCTCAAATGTTATATCACCCGGCTCACATTTGTTCAATTCTGATAAACGAATACTCTGTGTGACCGAAGAAATTCTTGAAGTAAAACCAAATTTTGGTAGGCGCATTTGTAAAGGCATTTGCCCACCTTCAAACCCAGCTCTTACGCCACCACCAGAACGAGATTTTTGACCTTTGTTACCTTTACCGCAAGTTTTACCCCATCCAGAAGCTGCCCCTCTACCCACTCTTTTACGTGATTTCTTAGAGCCTTCTGCAGGTGACAACGTATTTAATTTCAACATAACTATTTTGTTTCTACAAGTAATAAAAATGAAACTTTATTGATCATTCCTCTATTTTCGGGGGTATCAAGAACCTCAACCTGATGATTACGCTTACGTAAACCTAAGCCACGAACATTAGCTCGTTGTTTTTCCGAACAGCCAATAAGGCTTTTTTTCAATGTAACGACTAATTTAGAATCATTTTTCTGTGCCATAATTGTTCTCGCTCTACTCAATCAAAATTAACTACCCAATATTTGGTCAAGTGATTTACCTCTTTTCTTTGCAATATAATCTGGTTCATGCATACGTCTTAACCCTTTAATTGTCGCTTGTACGACATTAGTAGTATTGGTCGATCCTATACATTTAGCAACCACATTATGCACACCGACTGCTTCAAACACAGCACGCATCGCACCACCTGCAATAACGCCGGTACCTTCTGGTGCAGGCAACATAAGAACCTTAGAAGCCCCGTGTTTATCAACAATCATATGTTGTAAAGAGCCATCTTTAATCGGAATATCATACATATTTCTGCGTGCTTTTTGCATCGCTTTTTTTACTGCTACAGGAACCTCACGAGCCTTACCACGACCATATCCTACTCGCCCTTCACCATCACCAACAACAGCCAAAACGGCAAAACCAAAAATTCGACCGCCCTTAACTACTTTAGAGACACGGCTAACGGAAACCATCTTTTCAATGTAACCATCACCCAATTCCTGCATTACTGTTGACATAAACTCTTTCTTTTTTATTTCAAGTTTTTAAAATTTCAATCCAACTTCACGCGCCTGATCAGCTAATGCTTTTAGACGCCCGTGATACATAAAACCGGAACGATCAAAGGCAACCTCAGTAATCCCAGCTTTTATTGTTCTTTCGGCAATTAACTTACCAACCACTTCAGCCGCTTGAATATTTCCCGTATAAGGGACCTTTTTCTTTACTTCCTCTTCAAGTGTACAGCACGAGACCAACACTTTTGCCCCATCATGACTAAACACTTGTGCATATAAATGACGTGAAGATTTAAAAACAGATAACCGTGGCTTCCCAGAAAGATAGATTCTTTTTCGAGTTTTCTTGGCTCTTCTCAATCTTGCCACCTTCTTATTCAGCATACCTATTCTCGTATTTTTTAATTTTTAATTAGCTTTTCTTAACTTCTTTGCGACGAACTTTTTCATCCGAATAACGTACACCTTTACCTTTATAAGGCTCAGGCGAACGATAAGAGCGAATTTGAGCAGCCACCTGACCAACTACCTGCTTATCAATACCGCGTATCACAACCTCTGTTTGCGAAGGTGTCGCAATTTGTATTCCCTCTGGAGCAGTAAAATTAATATCGTGAGAATAACCCAATGCCAAATTTAATACAGCACCTTTCATTTGTGCACGATACCCAACGCCAACCAACTCCAATTTTTTCTCATAACCTTGAGAAACACCAATAACCATATTATTGATTAATGCACGTTCAGTGCCAGCTTGAGCCCAATTTTTAGCATCAACCTCAAGCATTGAAAACTTAACCGTATTATCTTCAAGTTTCAACTCAACACTCTTATGCACTTCACGCTCTAAAGAACCTTTAGAACCTTTGATGGCAATACGATTACCGTTTACATTAACCTCCACATCTGATGGAACAGTTACTGGAAGTTTAGCAATTCTTGACATAATATTCTCTTTACTTATGTATTAGACAATAGTGCAAATAACTTCTCCGCCAATCCCTTCTGCACGAGCTTGGCGATCTGGCATCATCCCTTTTGAAGTAGAAATAATTGCTACCCCAAGACCTGCCAACACTTTTGGCATATTATTTTTATTGCAATATACTCGCAAACCTGGCTTACTTACTCGCTGAATAGATTCAATCACTGGCTGACCTTGGTAATACTTAAGCGATACATTGATTTTTTTCTCACTGATTTTTTCGCCTTCGACTACTTGATAATCCGCAATATAACCTTCATCCTTAAGAACTTTAAGGATAGAGGCTTTTTTCTTTGACGCAGGCATTTCAACTTCAACTTTGTTCACTGCCTGAGCATTTCTAATACGCGTTAACATATCAGCAATTGGGTCACTCATACTCATAATGATTTTCTCCTTACTCTACCAACTTGACTTCATAATACCTGGCACATTACCCCACATCGCGTTTTCTCTTAGCTTATTACGTGATAAGCCAAAACGTCGGAAATAACCATGTGGACGCCCTGTCACACCGCAGCGATTTCTTGCTCTGCTTGGAGAAGAATCTCTTGGTAATTTTTGTAAAGCCACCTGAAGCTCCATTTTTTCTTTTATAGAAACCTTAGGATCTCTTATTTTTTCCTTTATCTCTTCACGTCTAACAGCGTACTTAGCAATTAATCTTGCTCGTTTAAATTCCCGCTGCTTCATACTTTGCTTTGCCATAAAAAGTAATTTTTATTTAATTTGTTATTCTGTAATTGGAAAATTAAAAGCTTTAAGTAACTCTAAAGCATTTGCATCGTTAATACTACTTGTGGTGATTGTAATATCCAAACCACGTAAAGCATCAACCTTATCATAATCAATTTCAGGGAAAATAATTTGCTCCTTAACACCGAAGCTATAATTACCACGCCCATCAAAACTCTTAGCAGAAAGCCCTCTAAAATCTCTCACACGAGGCAACCCAATATGAATCACTCTAAACAAGAAATCATACATTCTTGGACCACGCAATGTTACCTTACAACCAACCGGCCATCCCTCTCTAAGCTTAAAACTTGCCACAGACTTACGTGCCAATGTCGTCAATGGTTTTTGACCTGTAATTAACTGTAAATCAGCAACCGCTCCCTCTAAGGATTTTTTGTTACTAACCGCTTCGCCAACGCCCATATTAACTGTGATTTTCTGAATCTTAGGCACCTCATTAAGATTCGACAAACCAAGAGTTTTTAACAATTGCGGACGAATTTCCTGATTATACTTACTACGTAAATCTAACATATCTAATATCTACTTATACTTTTTCACCTGTTGATCTGAAAAAACGATATTTTTTCCCATCTTCATCGACACGAAAACCAACACGACTACCCTTCTCAGTTTTTGGATTAAACAGCATCAAATTTGATAAATCAATCGGCATTTCCTTATCAACGATACCGCCCTGCACATTCGCTTGTGGATTTGGCTTGGTATGTTTCTTAGCCAAATTCAAACCTTCAACCACAGCACGGCACTTGCCTTTTTTTGTAATAAAATGACTAACCGTACCACGACGACCCTTATCTTTTCCTGCGATGACCACAACCTCATCACCTTTCTTAATCCGTTGCATAATTTTACCGCTTCTAAATAAACGTATGACTTAAATAACCTCTGGAGCCAATGAAATAATCTTCATAAAATTGGCTGTTCTTAATTCTCTTGTTACGGGACCAAAAATACGCGTACCAATAGGCTCTAATTTAGCACTCAAAAGCACCGCCGCATTCTCATCGAAACGAATCAACGATCCATCTGGACGACGAACACCACTTGCTGTACGAACCAAAACAGCACTATAAATTTCACCTTTTTTCACACGCCCACGTGGATCCGCTTCTTTAACTGAAACCTTAATCACATCACCAATAGATGCATACCGACGCTTAGAACCACCAAGCACCTTGATACATTGAACTTTCTTAGCACCGCTATTATCAGCAACTGCCATTTTACTCTGCATCTGAATCATAAGAAGCTACTCCTGAACTGCTTTTTTATTAATCTGAACCAAATCCCAAAACTTTCTACGAGAAATTGGAGGGCACTCTCTAATCGTGACGACGTCACCTATATTACACTGGTTACTCTCATCATGAGCCATTACCTTAGTGCTACGACGCATAACTTTTTTATACAAAGGATGCGTAACCTGACGAGTTACCAACACAACAACTGACTTATCCATCTTATTGCTTACTATAACGCCCGAGAGTGTTCTAATTGTTTTTTCTGCCATTTCTCTTATTTATCTGTATCTGTTGAATCGCTAACAACCTGATCAACTTGGTTCTTTTCATTGATGAGCGTCTTAATACGAGCTACATCCTTACGCACTGAATTAACACGTGCCGTATTTTTATTTTGTCCAGAAGCAACTTGAAGCCGCAAATTAAACTGTTCTTTCTGCAATTCAACCAATTCAGTTTTTAATTCAGCTACTGACTTTGCTCTCATTTCACTCACATTCATTACATTACCATCCTTTTCACAAACGTTGTAGAAACTGGCAATTTTGCCGCAGCAAGGGCAAAAGCTTCTCTTGCTAAATTTTCTGGAACACCTTGAATTTCATACAGAATCGTACCTGGACCAACCTCAGAAACCCAATATTCAACAGAACCCTTCCCTTTACCCATACGAACCTCAAGAGGTTTTTGCGTAATTGGCTTATCTGGGAAAAGACGAATCCATATTTTAGCACCACGTTTCACATGGCGAGTCATCGCTCTACGAGCCGCCTCAATTTGTCTTGCGGTAATCCTTGCATGACCAGTACTACGCAAACCATACTCTCCAAAATTAACTTGGTTACCAGAGCTAGGGATACCTCTATTTCGCCCCTTCTGAGTTTTTCTAAACTTAGTACGCTTAGGCATTAACATAGCAAAATCTCCCTACTTCCCGTCTTTTACGTTTGTTGAACTTTTTTTACCAGCCGCCTGCTCTTGACTCTTACGAACACGCAACTTAGGTGCATTTTTCTTCTCATCAGCATCCAAAGGTGCACCACTCATTAACTTAGGCTCACTTTTACGGAAAATCTCACCGAGGAAAATCCATACCTTAACACCGATTTTTCCATAAGTTGTATCCGCCTCACAAAAACCATAAGAAATATCCGCACGCAAAGTATGCAAAGGAACCCTTCCCTCACGATACCATTCTGTACGAGCAATATCCGCACCATTCAATCGTCCAGAAACAGAAACCTTTATTCCTTTTGCACCAAGGCGCATTGCATTGCTCATCGCACGCTTCATTGCACGCCTAAACATAATTCTTTTCTCCAATTGGCGACATATTCCCTCAGCCACCAAATAGGCATCCATCTCTGGTTTTCTAATCTCTTCAATATTAATTGTTGCTGGAGTTCCAACAATCAACGAAACCTCTGCTCTTAATTTTTCAATATCAGAGCCCTTCTTACCAATCACAACACCTGGGCGAGAAGTATGCACCGTAACACGTGCATTATTCGCCAGTCGCTCAATTTGAATGTGTCCAACGGAAGCATCCGCCAGACGCTCAGACAGCAAAGAACGAATTTTCAAATCTTGTGCTAAATTATCAGCAAATTTTCTACCATCAGCATACCAAGTGGCATTCCAGTCCTTAACAATACCAAGGCGAATACCAATAGGGTTGACTTTTTGTCCCATATTAAACTACTCGTTAATTTCAGCCACTTCTACTGTAATGTGGCTTGTACGTTTAAAAATTTTGCTTGAACGACCGCGCGCCCTAGCTCTAAATCGTTTCATTGTTGGACCTTCATCCACACAAACTTTAGAAATAATCAAATCATCAACATCAGCACCTTGATTATGCTCTGCATTAGAAATAGCTGAATTCAACACTTTTCTCAGCAAAGTTGCACTTTTACGCTTATTAAAAGTTAGCTCATCTAACGCAATACTGACTGGTTTACCAGAAATCATACGTGCAACCAACCTTACCTTAGTGGCAGAAATTCTTGCATAACGATGTTTGGCGAGTGATTTCATATTTTTCTCTTATTAACGTCTTTATATTATTCAATCTTACTTAGCCTTTCTATCACCAGAGTGCATTCTGAACGTTCTTGTCAAAACAAACTCGCCCAACTTATGACCAACCATATCTTTAGAAATAAACACCGGCACATGCTCTCTGCCATTATGCACAGCAATTGTCAAATCGACCATCTTAGGCAATATAGTAGAACGTCGAGACCATGTTTTAATTGGCTTACGACTTTTTTCTTCCCAAGCCTTTTCAACCTTCTTCTGTAAGTGATGGTCAATAAAAGGACCTTTTTTAACTGAACGAGTCATATACCTATATTTATTTACTTAGCATTCCTACGACGAACAATTAACTTATTTGTTCGCTTATTTTTTCTAGTTTTATACCCTTTAGTTGGTGTTCCCCAAGGACTTACTGGATGACGTCCTCCTGAAGTACGACCCTCTCCACCTCCATGTGGATGATCTACAGGATTCATAGCAACACCTCTAACCGAAGGTCTAATTCCTCTCCAACGACTTGCTCCAGCCTTACCAAGCTTCCGCAAGCCATGCTCAGAATTACCAACTTCGCCTAAAGTAGCACGACACGCCATAAGCACTTTTCTTACTTCTCCAGAACGCAACCTAAGCGTTACATACAACCCCTCACGTGCCAAAATTTGAGCAGAAGCACCAGCACTACGAGCAATTTGTGCCCCCTTATTGGGTCTCATTTCAATACAATGAACAATTGAACCCAGGGGAATATTCTCACAAGGCAAACAATTACCTACTTCAACCGGCACATCCACACCAGATATAACCTGACTTCCAACATGCAAACCTTTTGCCGAAAGAATATACCTTCTTTCGCCATCCGCATATTTTAATAACGCAATATTAGCACTACGATTTGGGTCATACTCTATACGTTCAACCACTGCTGGGATATTATCCTTTAAGCGACGGAAATCTATCTCACGATATAACTTTTTATGCCCACCACCAGTATGACGCTTAGTAATTCTACCTTGGTTATTGCGTCCGCCAGTCTTTGTTTTCCCTTTTACCAATGGCTTATAAGGGCGACCAGAATATAATTCTGGATCAACGACACGAACAACAAATCGACGACCTGGAGATGTTGGCTTACTTTTAACAACTTTAGACATAATTTATTTTTTACTTCTAACTGGTAGATAACTCAATCGTCTGACCTGCAGCAAGTCTTACATAGGCTTTTTTGGAACTAGCTTGCTTACCCAAGCGACCACGAAAACGTTTCACCTTCCCCCTTACATTAACCGTAGTTACCGCAACCACATCAACAGAGAAAATGGTTTCCACTGCAGATTTTATTTCAGCCTTATTCGCATCTTTTGCAACAACAAAAGCATAGCACTGCTGATACTGCGTTAATTGTGAGGCTTTTTCAGAAATAACTACTTTCCTAATAATGCCATACATTCTTCCCATCTGACTCATTTGACCCTCTCTTGCAAAATAGACAAAGCAGCATTTGTAATCACAACATTTTGATACTGCAATAAATGAGAAACACAAACTTGACTAGCCTCCACAATCCCAACAGAATATAAATTACGACTCGCAAGATAAAGATTATCATCAATAACATCCTTGATAATAAGAGCATCTTGTATTTTAAGAGAAGAAAGTTTTTTCAGTAACTCTTTTGTTTTAGGCTGCTTAATAGCAATATCTTTACAAGTTACTACAACACCTTGACGTTTTAATTCAGACAATGCCGAACGCATTGCTCCTTTAAACATCTTACGATTAACTTTTTGAGAATAATCCCTGGGAGTGGCTGCAAAAGTTACACCACCACTACGCCAAATTGGACTACGTGAAGTTCCTGCTCTTGCTCTACCTGTTCCTTTCTGCTTCCAAGGCTTAGCGCCTCCTCCACGAACAGCCGAACGATTTTTCTGAGCTTTTGTGCCAGATCGCTGTGCTGACTGCTCTGCCACTACTACTTGATGAATTAATGGCATTCTCATTACATCATCAAAAAGTTCCTTGCCAGCGGATTGATTGTTCGATGCACTCACAGATAACTCCTTACGCTACTTTATTATTTTGTAATACCTTCTTAACGGCAGGCTGCACCCTAACAAATGCCCCATTAGCACCTGGAACAGTACCTTTAATTAGAAGTAAATTTTTTTCGCTATCAACCTTAATTAGCTTCTGCGAAAGCACAGAAACTTTTTTTGCTCCCATCTGTCCAGGCATTTTCTTGCCTTTGAACACTTTCCCTGGAGACTGGTTTTGTCCGGTCGAGCCGATTGCACGATGCGATAATGAATTACCATGTGTGGCATCCTGCATATGGAAATTATGACGCTTAACCCCACCCTGAAAACCCTTACCTTTTGATATCGCCTGAACATCAACAAACTTAATATTCTCAAAGATACTCAATGTAATCTCGCTTTGAACCTTATATTCTGAAACATCATCCAAACGGAACTCACAAATCCCCGCACCTGGTGCGACACCTGTTTTGGCATATTGTTCTTTCTGCGGTTTGTTAATCAACTTTGTTCTCTTTGTGCCATACGCAACTTGAATTGCGTTGTAATTATCACTTTCAATCTGCTTCACTTGCAACACTCGATTTGGCTCAGCAAGCACTACCGTAACAGGAATATGCTCTCCGGACTCATCAAATACTCGAGTCATTCCAATTTTTTTGCCTATAATGCCAAATGCCATAATCCTAACACTCTATAACTTTAACTTTTAAAATCAATGAAGTTTTAAATCAACTTCAACACCTGCAGCCAACTCCAAACGCATCAAAGCATCCACAGTCTTATCTGTTGGACCTAAAATATCTAATAAACGCTTGTGGGTGCGAATTTCTAACTGATCTCTTGCATCCTTGTATTTATGAGGCGACGACAAAACATTATAACGCTCTATTTTAGTTGGCAATGGAATTGGACCACGAACCTTAGCACCAGTTCTTTGCACCGTATTCACAATCTCATGCACAGACTTATCAATCAATCGATAATCGAAAGCTTTGAGACGAATACGCATATTTTGATTAACAGCCATACTTATATATAAATACAAAAATTTAACAAATCAACAAATTTTAATTACTTTCAAAAAAATCTAAAAAGCAAATAAAAAAATCGCCCTAAGGCTCTAACGATAAAAAGCCTCGGACGACTAAGCCCTACTTTATAACTAAAAGAGAGAAAAACGTTACCCCATAAAAACTCTATTTCAATATATCATTGCAATAAAATTTTTTCTTACAAAAACAGAACAGTTTCACCCACCAAAGCAGTTAATTTTAACATAAAAAAACCAAGAATGTAAAACTCTCTTTGCTTTTTTACCAAATTAATGGTTTATGCTCTTATTCATTTTCTTTATTTACAGAAAGTTCGTGCGATTTTTGAATTTACTATTAAAAGCCTTTCATACTCCGCTAACAACTCCTCGTTCATTAAATCCGGACGTTTTTCAATCGTTTTCTGTAAGCTCATTTGACGACGCCATTGTTCAATTTTTTTATGATCACCCTGCAACAACACTGCTGGAACATCACCCTCATCCACCCCCTCTATTTTTTCTGGACGAGTGTAATGAGGATAATCTAAAACCCCCTTCCAACACTCACTAAATGACTCTATTTCTTTTGAATCCTCATTACCCAACACTTGAGGCAACAAGCGAACCACCGCATCGATCAAACATAACGCAGCTGGCTCACCCCCAGACAACACAAAATCCCCTACTGAGACTTCCTCGTCAACACAAAGATCTATAAAACGTTGATCAACCCCCTCATAGCGACCACAAACTAATGTAAATTCAGATAGCTCGGCATACTCTTGAACCTTAGATTGAGAAAGTTTTGTACCACTTGGAGACAAACAAATAACTGGGATTTTTTTTTCTGCATTTTGAGGCTGTGCAGCAGAACGAATAGCATCTAAGCACTGCCGCAACGGCTCGTAACTCATCACCATCCCTGCACCACCGCCATAAGGACGATCATCCACACTACCATAACTATTGGTAGAAAAATCACGAAGATTAGTAACGCTTAAATCCCAAATCCCTCTTTGGTGTGCACGTCCAACAACACCTAATTTGGTAAGCTCAAGAAAATAATCAGGAAATAAGGAAACGACGTTTATTTTCACAAATTTGACAAACTAAGCTAACCAAGGCTTCTCTAACTGTCGCCTTTGCTCAAAATCCTTAATCGCATCAGCATGTTTTAAAGTTAAGCCAATATCATCCAGCCCATTAATTAAACACTCCTTAGAAAACTCATTGATAGGGAATGAAAATTTTTGACCATCTGGCGTTATCACTACCTGCTCAAGCAAATCAACATTCAACTGATAGCCCTCATTTTTCTCAACAGCCTCAAATAAAAAATCCACCTCCTCCTGAGCAAGCACCACTGGAAGCAACGCATTCTTCATTGAATTATCATAAAAAATATCGGCAAAACTCGGTGCAACAACCACATCAATCCCATAATCTTTAATTGCCCAAGGAGCGTGCTCACGGCTTGACCCACAACCAAAATTAGCCTGTGCTAACAAAATTTTCGCACCCGCATAACGGGGTTGATTAAGACTAAAATCCATATTTAATGGGCGCTTACTACAATCCATCCCTATTTCACCGTTATTTAAATAACGCCACTCATCAAACAAATTAGGACCAAAGCCAGTACGCTTGATTGATTTTAAAAACTGCTTAGGAATAATTGCATCCGTATCTATATTAGTACGATTAATCGGTACTACGATACCCTTTACAACAGAAATTTTTTGCATAATTTTTGCATATTTACATAAATAATTAACGTCAGGTCAATCCAAATAAAAATTTAAAACACCATACTCTTAATTTTATATGAGATGAGACCTTTGCATAACAGTATGGCACAAAAAACGTTTTTACTCTTGGCGAGCTTGCGAGCCTTAGGTAACAGTGTTTGAACTGCTTGCAGGTAAAAGAAAAAAAATAAAAAATCGTTCTGATTGAGGCGTGGAACGCAGCTAATACGTCCGTCTTCGCAAGTTTCACAACACAAAAAGCGTTTTTACTCTTGGTGAGTTTACGAACCTTAGAGTAACAGCGTTTGAAGCGCTTGCGAATAAAAATCAGGACGTTTTTTTACTTTTTTACTTGTAATATCTTTTGTGCAAAGGTCTCCAGATACAAGTTTTATAAATTCAGTTATAGTAAATATTTTTGAACCAAAAATAAACGAAATAATTATTTCTATTCCTAAAATAGTGGTTCCCCTCAGTTTTATGGTACAATTCCGAGGAATAGGTACAAAGTATTATTATTTGTGCTATTTTTTTACATTACAATTAGTCCAAGGAGAAGAACGAAACAAGCCTTCTCCTAAATTCATAATTACATCGTAATTGTGTATTGTTTTAACAAAATGTTTTACTAATTTAATTTTTTTAGAAATAGGGAGTTTTAAATATGAGCAATAAAACAAATATAGAAGCACATTGGAAAAAGACAAGCGGATTATTAAAAATTGTTCTTGCTTTTTGGTTTTTCTTTGCCTACGTTCTACATTTTTTCGTTGGCAGCTTAAATGAAATTTCATTTATTGGTTTTCCCCTTGGGTACTATATGGCAGCACAAGGGTCTTTATTTGCCTTCGTAGTGATTATTTACTTCTTTGCTAAAAAGCAAAATCAAATTGATGAAGAATTTGGACTTGCTGAAATAGACGAAGAATAATTATTTTTACTTTTAAAGGAGAAAAAAAATGAGTTCTCAATTTCAAAATAATTTAAACAAAATTTATGGGTTATATGCTGGTGGCTTTCTAATATTTGTCGTGTTAATGGCAATTTTAGACACAGCAGGAGTTAGTGAGACTATCATAAGTTATGGTTTTGTAGGCTTTACCATCTTAATCTATGCCACCATTGGTATTATCTCACGCACAACACAGGTGAGTGAATACTACGTTGCTGGCAGGCAAGTTCCTGCAGTATATAACGGTATGGCAACTGGTGCAGACTGGATGAGTGGAGCATCTTTTGTGGCAATGGCTGGTGGGATATTCTTCACGGGCTACGGCTACACTGCACTGCTTATTGGCTGGACCGGTGGTTATGTATTAGTAGCTTCGCTATTAGCTCCTTACTTACGCAAATTTGGGGCTTATACTGTACCTGATTTTCTTGGTGCACGCTATGGTGGCAATACTGCCCGATTATTAGGGGTTATCGTATTAGTAGTATGTTCATTAGCCTATGTTACATCACAAATTAACGCCACAGGAACGATTGCATCACGAGCCTTCGGTGTTCCTTTTGAAATTGCTGTTTTTCTTGGCTTAGCCGGCATTTTGCTATGCTCTATGCTGGGTGGAATGCGTGCGGTAACATGGACACAAGTTGCTCAATACATCGTCCTTATTTTTGCCTACGTATTCCCAGTTATTTGGCTATCATTAGAATGGGGACATGGCCCACTTCCTCAATTTTCGTATGGCTCCTTATTACCAGAAATTGCCAAATTAGAAGCAGAATACGGTTTAGGAACAGCCAGTTACGAAAAAGCAACCTCTGCTTATAAAGGAGTTAAAGCAATTAGCAATGCTCACTGGATTCCAGGCACCAGTGGTGAAGCTCTTTGGAAATTCGCAACCTTGGTCTTCTGTTTGATGGCAGGAACCGCCTCTCTACCGCACGTATTGATGCGCTTCTTTACGACTCCTTCAGTTAAACAAGCGCGTGTATCAGTTGCTTGGTCACTACTCTTTATCTTCTTGCTTTACTTTACTGCACCTGCATTAGCTACTTTTGCCAAGTTTAATTTCTTGGAAAATTTAGTAGGAATGGAAGCAACTGCCTTAGAAGCTGCCAATTGGTTTGCACGCTGGAAAGAAGTGCAATTTGTTGACTTCAAAGACATCAATACCGATGGCTTAGTTGGTATGGGAGAATTAATGATTCGTGCTGACGTCATCGTACTTGCCACACCTGAAATGGCAGGCTTACCTTACTGGGTATCAGGATTAGTCGCTGCTGGCGGTTTAGCGGCTGCTTTATCTACTGCGGACGGTCTTCTTCTTGCTATTGCAAATGCTTTATCGCATGATTTATACGGCAAGATTTTAGATCCAAAAGCATCAACCACTAAAAGATTGATAGTCGCTCGAATACTACTCGTTATTGTTGGTATTTTTGCTGCTTGGATTGCTGCCCAAAGACTGACGGGAATTCTTGGAGGCGTTATTTGGGCATTCTCCTTTGCAGCCTCTGGTCTATTTGTACCACTGGTCTTAGGCGTATGGTGGAAGAGAGCCAATAAACAAGGAGCCATTGCAGGTATTGCCGCTGGGTTTATCTCTGGTAGCTTCTACTTATACTACCTCAAAGGTTTGGATGGAACGCCAATTTTATCACTTGATGACCTTCGTTTTGGTATCGTAGGAATGGTTGTCTGTGCTATTACAATGATTGCTGTCTCTTTAGCAACACCTGAGCCAGATCAAGAAATCCAAGATATGATTGACGAAATTCGTTACCCTGCTGGAGAAACGATCGTTGATCAAATGAATGCAAAAAACGCATCAAGTTAATACGACAAAACTCTCGTCAACGCCTCGCTTTATGCGGGGCGTTTTCGTTTCTTAAATCCAATGGAACTATTAGAAATATATCCAATCCCAGTACTCATCATAGACTACATTTTAGGGGTTATTATGTGGACATTGCTGGGTAGATTTGTATTAGATTTATTCATTGCTCCTGATAATGATATGGTTATTGCTCGAGTATTCCGTCAAATCACCAACCCCGTTATCCGTTTTTTCAAACGAATTACACCTGCTTTTTTAGTACCTATACTTGTTCCCGTGTACGTTGCATGGTGGTTCTATATGATACGTTTTTATGTTCTTCCACTTATCTTTTTTAATCAATTTGGCACCCTCTCCTTCCCTTTAGAAAATGACTTGGTCAAACTCATATTTGGAGGATAAAACGATGTTAACCTTATTGCAAAAAATGCGTCACAATTGGGGAATAAAAAAAATCGAAGATATAGCGGACTTAAAAAATTTTTTATATTCCTACAGTGCAAAAAATTCAGGGCAAATCATCGTTAAATACGCCCAAAAACGTCTTGGCAAAATTCACTACAATTTAACCCGCGAAAATGAGGACTATAACCAAGAGTTAATACGTTGCCAAATAACCATTCATGCGGAAATTTTAGCTGATTTAGGTCATCTTATCGCACGTCTTAGCAAAATAGAAAATGTTAAACAAAGCAAAAAATTACAACAAAGCATTATTGAGGCACACACCATTTATGTAACCTCATCTCCTGATTGGTATGAAGGAGAAGAAAAATTAACCGAACAGCACTTTAACCGTGCTCATCAAGAACTCAAAGAACTCTCTATCCATACTGGAAAAATTCTGTTTCATCTTTTGCCAATGACAGAAAATTTAAGAAAATCCAACATCCTAATTTTTCAAAACCAAATACGATTAGTTTATATTCAATTTCTTGAGCAACTTGGCAAACGTATTACAATAGATAAGCTAACCACCCTTATCCAAAACTAAAAACAAGGTCTTTTTGCAAAGGTCTTGAGGTTGGTAATTTATTAGCTTACGTTTGTTTTTGCGCCCGTAGCTCAGTTGGATAGAGCACCAGCCTCCGAAGCTGGGAGTCGGACGTTCGAATCGTCTCGGGCGCACCATTAGATTTTTAGAA
>CAKMZV010000032.1:10975-21415 GCA_929200535.1 uncultured Gammaproteobacteria bacterium | reverse complement strand
GTAATTATTGTTCACTGTGATATTGATAAGCCCCCATTTGTCATTCTGAGGCTTGTCCTCAGAATCTCTTGCATGGAAGTATGAGATGCTGAGACAAGTCTCAGCATGACAGGAAAAGACCTCAGGATGACAGAAAAAGGGACAATTAACAACTAATCATTAACAATTAACCATTGACAATTAACCATTAACAAAACGATTTTTTATCTTTTTTCTTTTACCATACTTTTATGCAAAGGTCTCTATTGACTAAATCGTGATAAAATTTTAATTGATTTTTACAAAATTAGGATTATAACAATTAGTATATTCTTTTTTATAATCTATACAAACCTTTGCTTATGCGCTTATCTTGGATTTTTCTCGTAATTTTTATTATTGAAGTTTGGCTACTCATTACTTGGGGAGCTGATATAGGGATTGTGATGACCTTATTAGAGTTTATTGTTTCTGCAATAATCGGATGGAATTTTATTCGCTTAGAGGGCTTTAAATTGCTTACTCAAATGCGCTATGATGTACAGCAAGGTAATGCCCCACAAATAGATGCAATGCCTAATCTTCTAAATATTATCGGCAGTGTTATGTTAATTGTTCCGGGGTTTTTCACTGATATTTTAGCGTGCGTTTTATTTATTCCTTGGATAAAAGGAAAGCTGCTACAAAAAATATGGTTAGGTTTGCAAAAAAATGCTAAAAAAAATAGTCAGCGACATTCTATTATTATTGATCAAAAGGATGAATAGTCTCAGCCACTTTTACGAAATATGTTAGATACTGCTCAAAGCTTATCCCAAATAGCACAATGTGTAAAACGTTTAGATGCCCTTAATATCTTGCTCAATATTAATAATCAAAAAGAGGAGTTACAAAATCTTAGTACTCAATTAGAAGATAGTGCTATTTGGCAGGATCTTGAAAAGAGTAAAGCATTAGGGAAAAAACGCACATTGTTAGAAAAAAATATTGCCCAATACGATTCTATCAATAATAATCTCAAGAGTGCTCAAGAATTGTTAGAATTAATTAGCATAGAGCAAGATGAAAGTATCCTACCTGAACTCAATAAAGACATTGAAGATCTCAACAAGCAGTTGGATGGCTTAGAGTTTCAACAAATGTTTAGCAATGAATTAGATAGTAATGATTGCTATTTAGAAATTCAGTCTGGCTCTGGAGGGACTGAGGCGCAAGACTGGGCAGATATGTTACTAAGACAGTATCTTCGTTGGATTGAGAGGCATCAATTCAAAGCCGAAATTTTGGAGTATTCTGATGGCGAGGTTGCTGGAATTAAGAGTGCTACAGTCAAAGTAATAGGTGATTATGCTTATGGTTGGTTACGCACAGAGACCGGTGTGCATCGCTTAGTAAGAAAATCACCTTTTAATGCTAATAATAAACGTCATACTTCTTTTGCATCCGTGTTTATCTCACCCGAAATTGATGATAATTTTGAAATAGATCTTAATCCAGCCGATATTCGCGTGGATGTGTATCGTGCGAGTGGTGCTGGCGGACAGCACGTAAATCGTACTGAATCTGCAGTGCGTTTAACACATTTACCAACAAATACAGTCACTCAATGTCAAAACTCTCGTTCGCAACATAGTAATAAAGCTGAGGCAATGAAGCAGCTACGAGCCAAGCTTTATGAATTAGAAATAAAAAAACAAAATTCTGAAAAGCAAAAATTAGAGGATAGCAAATCAGATATTGGATGGGGTAGCCAAATACGCTCTTATGTTTTAGATTCAGGACGTATCAAAGATTTAAGAACCGGCATAGAAACCGGCAATACCCAGGCAGTGCTTGATGGTGATTTAGATGATTTTATTATTGCGAGCTTAAAAAACAAAGTATAAACTCAACAGTGAAAATATTTACTGCTCTCTATGAAAAATCAATAGAATGGTCTCAACATCGTTTGGCTAATCTTTGGTTAGGTATTGTCAGTTTTACAGAATCTTCTTTTTTTATCGTTCCCCCAGATATTATGTTAGCTCCAATGACGCTTGCCAAGCCCCAAGAATGGTTTAAACTCGCTACTATTACGACCGTCACCTCCGTGCTTGGTGGTTTATTTGGTTACCTCATTGGTTACTTACTTATCACAGAAATTCTGCCACTATTGGAACAGTGGGGGCAACTACCTAAATACGAGCAAGCTAAACAATGGTTTGCTGATTATGGAATCCTTAGCATTCTTATTGCCAGTTTTACACCAGTCCCATATAAAATTTTTACCGTTGCCGCTGGGGCTCTATCAATGAATTTGCCTTTATTTATTATTATGTCTCTTATTGGTAGGGGCTTGCGTTATGGGCTTATTTGTTGGTTAGTGAAGTCGTTTGGGAAGAAAATTGTTAACCGAGTATATAAGTATTTAGATATCATTGGTTGGGGAATTTTTGCTATAATTTTAATCTATATTCTCATTCATCTCACAACATAAATTTTTTATGAATAATGTTTTTTTTAACAAAAATAGGCTTGTTCTCATATCTTTCACAAGCCTATTTTTGAGTGTTTCATTTCTTGGTGGTTGCTCCTCTTCTCCTTCAGTCATACAACAAGAAGATAAGGATGTTTCAATCGATGAGCTTGAACATTTTAGTAATCTCGATAAGAAACAATTAGAACAAATAGCACAAAATAAAGAAAATCAAGGAGGTGGTAAAACTCGTGCTACTGATTTTTCAGAAAAAACAAGTGCAACCAAAGAGGCAAAAAGGCTTAATGATATTGAACATCAAACACAAAAAGCAATTCAGGCAACTGAAAAATTTGACGTAGAAACCTTTGACGATCCTAAAGTAGTCGATTTTTCTATCGATGAAAAAACCATAGAAAAAAACCTTGCCTACGATGCGGAGAAAACAATTGAGATTAAAGTTGAAACACCAAATAAGATAAAAAAAACGTCACAAAAAAAACTTGATTTAAATAAGGATACAGACGTGCAAGCAGCTAAATCTACGAATGAAAAAATAAATCAAGTCGCTCAAATACATTTCAATTCTAAAGCCAGATTAGAACTTGATAATAAAGAAAAATCATCGGTTAATAAGAAACAATGCAATGAATTATCAGGCTCATTTAAACACTATAATGATTTAACGCGTCTTACTATCAATTGTGGCTGGAATCTCCCATTATTGTTGAAAATGAATAATATTCTCAATAAAAAAGATTTTTATTCGGAAATGAAAATCTTTTTCCCACCAGCTATCTATCACCCATCCGCTCAAGGACTTGTTGGGCAGACGAGTACAGTCAACTGTCTATCAGATACTGCTAAGATTTCAACACTCAAGGAAGTTGAGGCTATTGCGAAAAAGTGTCATTGGAAAAGTAAGGAGCTCGTGCAAATTAATGATCTAAACAAGAAGTTTGCTTTGAAAAACGCACAATACACTATTGTGCTTCCACCCGCTATTCCAAAATTAAAAAGCAAGCATAGTGCCGGGCAACTAAAACATAGTGATTTGGTCATTGATAATAATATACCAAAAAAAATAACAAAAATTCCACAATTTTGTCAAGAAAAAAGTTACACCCCAAAAAATAACGAACAATCAATTGAATCCATATCTCTGAAATGTAAGTTTAATCCTTTGTTGATGGCAGTTCTCAATAAGTTCTCAGCCAAGCAAAATATCCCCGCTGGAAAAAAAATTATTATGCCGGCAGGATTAAAGCGTAAAATAAAACGTAAAAAATATAAGTTCCCTTTGGATCTAAAAAATTGTAAGAAACGTGTTTACAAAGTAGAGTACGGTATGAGTTTTGGCAAAATTGCATCAACCTGCCAATGGAACCAAAAACTGCTCCTAAGAATCAACCAAATAAGCTCATCTGCTATTTTACAAATCGGTGATGAAATCCTTTTCCCAGCTTCCCTAAAATTAAAACAAAAAACGCAAGTCAAAAAAGTTAAGCCAATTAAGGCTGTAAAAACAATAAATTATGATATCCTCTGCAATAAAAAATCTTATCTGTTTAACGTAAATGATGATCTTATAAAACTTAGCAATACATGTAATTGGGATATTGATCAACTAATTGCAATTAACGCTAAAAGTCTGAGTCTTGTTGCTACTCAAGAACAAACAATACTCCTACCCCCACTTATTGATAATTTTGTTAAGACAGACAGCTCCAAAACTAAACTTAAAAAACATAAATGGAACCCTATAAAAGAGCGAGTTGTTAAAGTTTGTACCCAGAAAAAAATCAAAAAGATAGCTAATGAAAAATTAGAAGAGCAGCTTAAAACATTAGCTAAAGAATGTCATTGGAATTTATCTTTCCTAACAAGAATCAATCAAAAATCATTGCAAACAGTCACGCCGCCGCACATAGTCTTACCTACCGCACTCTATACCAGTTTTGGTAAAATTGCAACATGGACTCTCCCTATTCTTAAAAAAGACTATAAAGTTATTTCACAAAACCCAGAAAAACCAACTCTGTTTTATTTCACTCCCAAAAAGGATAATACTGTGGTACAAAACATTCAAAAAGGGGTGCTTATTTTTGTACACAAAACTGAAAATAATAATTATCTCGCTATTGTCAAGCACTCAGAAAAATACATTAGCATCTATGATAATCTGTCTTCCGTCAATCATAAGTCTGGAAGTGTTATTGAAAAAGGAGATAGCTTAGGGCAAATGAAAAATAGTTCACAAATATTAGAATATCAATTATTTAAAGATAATGTCCCTGTATCAATTATTAAAATTTAATCAATATCAAATTTGGAATTAATATGCAAAAACCAACCTCTCAAAAAAAAGCTAAAATATTCCCTAACGGTCATTCTCAAGCAGTACGACTTCCACAAGCCTTTCGTTTTACAGGAGAAGAAGTTATCATCTCTTCACATGGTAACTCAGTGCTTCTATCTCCGATTTCTATTCCTGTTGATAAACTTCCAAAAATTTTGCAAGAATTTGATCCAAGTTTTCATATTCCCGTAATAAAGCAAGTAATTTTAGGAAAAAAATAGAGGTTATCTTTTGCGTTATATACTCTCAACCGAAATTATAAGATATTTTATTAAATCACACTCTCCTTCTTTTATTCAAAGGATTGAGATGGTTGGTTTTGAGCAGGTTGGTATATCTAGCATCAGTGCCTATGAATTGTATCTATCGGCATATCAAAGCGAAAAGAGTGCACAAAATACTGAAAGTTTAACAAATCTTCTAAATTGTTTTCGCACCATTGAATTTATTACCCAAGATGGAAGCAAAAGCATTGAAATTTTAAAAATTTTTGAACAACATAAACTCTCTATCGGTCAATTAGACCTTGCCATCATAGCACAAGCAATCAATCGAAATATGGTTTTAATTACCCAAGAATGGCTTGATATCCCATCTGAAATAAACCTTAAAACAGCCGTTTGGGCATAGTTTACGGCACTTTTTTGATGAAAATTAACCCAGCAATTTTTCGCGCCTATGATATTCGAGGTATTTATGAACAAGACCTCACGTTAGAAGCAGTTGAACATATTGGCAAAGCCCTTGCCTCTCGCTTGTTAAGAACTGCCACATCAACACCAACAATTGCCATCGGCAGAGATGGTCGCCTCAGTGGCAAAGCGCTTAGCGACTCCTTATGTAATGGCATATTAAGCACTGGTTGCAATGTAATTGATATTGGAATGGTGCCCTCACCTTTGGTCTATTATGCTAGCAAAAAACTCTCACAGGGTAATTGTATTGCCATCACCGGATCGCATAATCCAGCACAATACAATGGGCTAAAAATGGTTTTGCAAAACACGACTCTATCCGCGGAAAGTATTCAGCAAATAATCGCAGAAACCTTAGCAGAAAAATATGCTAAGGGAGAAGGAAAACTCACTAAGCAATCCTTAGAGAACACCTACCTTGAGGAGATATACACTCAAAATAAACTGCAAAAACCACTTAAAGTTGCCCTTGATTGTGGCAATGGAGTAACAGGAGAAATTGCCCCCAAGCTATTAACAAAATTAGGGTGCGAGGTGATTGAATTGTTTTGTGAAATTGATGGGCATTTCCCCAATCATCACCCAGACCCCAGTAAGCCCGAAAATTTACAGGATTTACAAAACGCTGTTCTCAAAAACAATGCCGATATTGGTATTGCCTATGATGGTGATGGCGATAGAATTGGCGTTATTGATAGCAAAGGAAATACCATCAATGCCGATAGATTACTGATGCTCTATGCCCAATATCTGCTACAAGAAAACCCCAAAGCAGAGATTTTATTTGATGTTAAATGCAGCTCTAATTTACCTCTGTGGATTGAAAAGCACGGTGGTAAAGCAACAATGTGCCGCACTGGACATTCCTTCGTTAAAAAAGCCCTGCAAGAAACTGGCGCAAAGCTCGCTGGTGAAATGAGTGGGCATATATTTTTCAATGATTGCTGGTATGGTTTTGATGATGCACTTTACTCCACCGCTCGCCTGCTCAGTATTTTAAGTCAAAGCGATTGTTCCAGCGAAGCCTTATTTGCAACCTTGCCCGATAGCGTAAATACCCCAGAACTCAATATTGCTTTTGCCGAGGGTGAACACATTATCGTAATGGAAAAAATCAAAAAAAATGCTCATTTTGCAGATGCTAAAATCAGTACCTTAGATGGCATAAGAGTTGATTTTGCTGATGGTTGGGGCTTGGTTCGCCCCTCAAATACAACCCCTGTATTAGTATTACGTTTTGAAGCAAAAGATCAACACAGCCTTAAAAAAATACAACAAAAATTTAAGGATTTGCTATCTCCCTATTGCAGCAACATCCCTTTTTAATTTTTTAGCCCTATGAAAAATTCAATTATTGTTATTAAATACGGCGGAAACGCGATGATTGATGAACAGTTACAAAAAGATTTTGCCAATAATCTTGCCCAACTCAAAGACAAGCATTTCCACCCTGTTGTGATACACGGAGGAGGTCCGCAAATATCTGAGGCACTTAACAAAAATGGCATAAAAACTCAATTTATTAATGGTGAAAGAGTTACTGACAAACCCACCTTAGAAATTGTCGAAATGGTGCTCAGCGGTAATGTCAATAAACATATTGTTCAGCTCACCCAAAAAGCAGGAGCGAATGCTGTTGGAATCAGCGGTAAAGATGCTCATTTAATTTATGCCACTACTGACCCACAAAAAAAACATTTAGGCTTTGTTGGCAAAGTATCCAAGGTTAATCCAGCGATTCTTCATACACTGATTGAAAATGATTTTATTCCTATTATCTCTCCAGTAAGCACCAGCCAAGAGGGCATTACTTACAATGTAAATGCGGATTTTGCAGCAGCGGCAATTGCTGCCTCTTTACAGGCAGAAAAATTATTATTACTGACCAACATTCGAGGCGTTTTAGATAAGCAAAATGTACTCATTCCCCAGCTCACACCCTCCCAAATCGATAGCCTTATCGCTGATAGAACCATTAGTGATGGAATGATACCAAAAATAAACTGTGCATTAGATGCCCTAAACAAAGGCGTTAATAATGTGCAAATTATCGATGGCAGAATACCCAATGTACTAAAAAGCACACTCTTCGAAAAAACCCTTACAGGAACCTCTCTTAAACGTGATGCAAATTGATTTCTCCCATCCACACTGGCAACACCTACAAATACGCCAAACCGATATTCTCATTTATCTAAGCAACTATCTTAATCTCACCCACTGCATCACCCTTTGCTCTGCTCCCCAAGATTTTTCTCGTATTGAAAACGAGCAATGGATTAGTATCAACGATGGCAAAAATACAAACCCGGAAATAGCCACCCAATCGCTACAAAGCTCTCCCAAAAAAATCATCAATACCGACATTACCGCCCTACCCCTTTTACCCGCTTCTGCTCCCAACATTATCCTCTCACTCGGAACGCCACTCGATAAATTATCGGCACTAACACACGAGTGCCACCTCGCCCTTAAACCAGAAGGATTTCTCATCCTATTTTATCCAAATAAAAGTAATTTTTTATGGAAAATAATATCATCGAATATCAGAAAAATTCATCAAACAACAAATGCCCTTCCCACCTCAGCAATTGTCGCTACAGCACATCAATGGAATTTTGAAATTATTGAAAATTTCAGCTTCTCCCTACTTCCTCCCCTACTGATTGAGAAAATACCCTTTATACAAGGAAAATTAGATGGTTGGTGCTATAAATCCCCACTCCCAATTGGGCAATACGGCGTACTTATACTACAAAAGAAAACAATCCAACCCATAACCTCAAAAAAACACAAAAAAAGTTTTTACCCTCCCAAGCTACTCCTTGAAACACGCTCTTCAGAATACAAATGCACAAAAAAATAACGCTTTACACCGATGGAGGTTGTCGTGGAAATCCGGGGATTGGAGGTTGGGGTTGTCTGCTTAAATATGAAGGGGAAGTCAAAGAACTTTATGGTAGTGAAAAACACACTACCAATAACCGAATGGAACTCACCGCTGTTATTCAAGGCTTACAACAACTCAAACAACCTTGCGAGGTCTTGCTCATTAGCGACTCAAAATATGTCTGTGATGGCATTGAAAAATGGCTATCAAACTGGATTAAAAAAAATTGGTTAACTGCCAGCAAAAAACCCGTACTTAATAAAGATTTATGGCAACAACTCTCACAACTCTTAGAAACCCACCAAGTAACGTGCCAATGGGTTAAAGGGCATAACGGACATCCAGAAAACGAACAAGCCGACATCCTTGCCAACCAAGCAATGGATAAATTAGAATTAGAGTAATGACAAATCAAGCCACCTTTTACAGTCTTTCCCCCGAATTAGATAAATTCGAGTTCTCAAGCAAATTAGCCAGTCAGCTATGGCGCAAACAACAAACTCAAGGAGAAAACGCTATTCCACTATGGGTTTTATGCGATAATCAAGCCGCGTTAAATCGCATCGATGACCTACTCTGGAATCATCAAAAAGACAGCTTTATCCCCCATCAAATTATTCAACACTACACCGAATTTAAACCCGAAAACCAACACATCATCATCAGCATGGCAATGCCAACCCCGCAATGGGAAGGCATTATGATTAATTTATCCCCCTATTCTATCAACCAATTTAAAAACAATAATATTATTGAAATTATTGGCAATCAAGAACAAGAGAAAATTATCGGTCGTGAATGTTATAGACGCTACCAAAAACTAAACTACACCATCACTCATCACAAAATATGAATAGAGACTTGCGAAGACGGACGTATTAGCTACGTTTCACGCCTCAATCAGAACGATTTTTTATCTTTTTTCTTTTACCTGCAAGCAGTTCAAACACTGTTACTCTAAGGCTCGTAAACTCGCCAAGAGTAAAAACGTTTTTTGTGCCATACTTTTATGCAAAGGTCTTGAATAATTGTTAATTGGGGTCAGAGTAAAATTAAAATTCTGTCAACGAATTAGTGAACTTCTACAGGAATGACAGAAAGAGGAATGATATTGTTCAGTAGGGGCTGACCTACGTGTCTGCCCGTGCGAGTAAACCCCCTCACCCCGGTCCTCTCCCTTAGGGAGAGGGAGCGGTTTGTACAGTGTGGGAGTGAGCCAATTATTTGGTGTTTTGTTAAACTGCGTTTATATTGGGTTTGACTTAGTAGCGAGGTTTATTTAGCCATAAACCATACGTCGTTTTCGGCAGCCCCCCCAATCACCCATACTCTACTATCAAATACCACCGATGTATGCCCCTTGCGTTTCGAGAATCCTTCTGAATTATTAGCCTTAACCTCAGTCCAAGTTTCACCATTGGTAGAGCTCCATACGTCATTTGTATTTAGGGGATTATCACCTGAGTCGCGCCCACCATCGTTCCCACCAATGACCCATATTTTACTATCAAATACCACCGATGTATGCTCCTCGCGTTTCGAGAATCCTGCTGAATTATTAGCCTTAACCTTAGTCCAAGTTTTACCATTGGTAGAGCTCCATACGTCATTTAGGAAATTACCGAATTTACCGTGCCCACCTATCACCCACATTTTCTCACCATTACCATCATTAAATACTACGGATGTATGATTATAGCGCTTCGAGAATCCTTCTGAATTATTAGCCTTAACCTCAGTCCAAGTGGCACCATTGGTAGAGCTCCATACGTCGTTTGTGATACTAATGTCGAAACCACCTATTACCCACATTTTCTCACCATTACCATCATTAAATACTACGGATGTATGACTATAGCGCTTCGAGAATCCTTCTGAATTATTAGCCTTAACCTCAGTCCAAGTGACACCATTAGTAGAACTCCATACGTCGTTTTTGACATTAGAACCATCCTCTAAACCACCCATCACCCACATTTTATCATCAAATACTACGGATATATAATCATAGCGCTTCGAGAATCCTTCTGAATTATTAGCCTTAACCTCAGTCCAAGTGACA
>CAKMZV010000032.1:0-10875 GCA_929200535.1 uncultured Gammaproteobacteria bacterium | reverse complement strand
CCATTAGTAGAACTCCATACGTCGTTTTTGACATTAGAATTATAAGACTCACTACCACCAATCAACCACATTTTCTTATCAAATACTACGGATGAATGATCATATCGATCCGAGAATGCTGTCGAGGAAGTCACTTCAGTCCAAGTATAAGTGGCAGTGTCATGGGAGGCGGAGGTGAAAGTTCTTGTAGTAACCGGTAAGGAAAAATCAGAGCAAGTGCCACCAGTTTGACAGGCTTTCATCCAGTAGTAGTAAACAGTATTGGGAGTTAGGCTATTATCGATATAGGAATTGCCTTCACTATCTGAGGGCTCGGCAATTTTAGTGCTATTTGAGGTATTAGAGATTGTTGCACGGTAAATTTCATAGTAGTTAGCGTCAGCAACACTATCCCATGATACCGTAATTTGAGAGGTACTATTCACGTTGAGGTGAATGTTTTTTGGTGCATTTAGAGACGTGGTAGCTGAGCTGGCTTGAGAGAAATTAGAGCAGGTGCCTTGTGCATTGCAGGCTTTTATCCAGTAGTAGTAGGTAGTATTTGAACCAAGGCCAGTATCGGCATAAGAAGTGGAGGTCGGGCTGGAAATCTCACTACGATCTGAGGCATCGCTATTTGTGCCACGGTAAATCTGATAGTGATTGGTTTCAGCAACACTATCCCATAATACCGTAATTTTGGAGGCGCTATTCACGTTGAAGTGAATGTTTTTTGGTGCATTTAGAGGCGTGGTAGCTGAGGAGGCTTGAGAGAAATCAGAGCAGGTGCCTCCTGCATTACAGGCTTTTATCCAGTAGTAGTAGGTGGTATTTGAGCCAAGACCAGTATCGGCATAAGAAGTGACGGTCAGGCTGGAAATCTTATTACGGTCTGAGGCATCGCTATTTGTGCCACGGTGAATTTCATAGTGATTTGTTCCTGTTATATTGTCCCATAATACCGTAATTTGGGAGGTGCTATTCACGCTTAAGCGAATGTTTTTTGGTGCATTTAGAAGCGTGGTAGCTGAGTCGGCTTGGGAGAAATCAGAGCAAGTGCCTCCTGCATTGCAGGCTTTTATCCAGTAATAGTAGATGGTATTTGAGTCAAGACCAGTATCGGCATAAGAATTGGAGGTCGGGCTGGAAATCTCACTACGATCTGAGGCATCGCTATTTGTGCCACGGTAAATTTGATAGTGATTGGTTTCAGCAACACTATCCCATAATACCGTAATTTCGGAGGCACTGTTCACGCGTAAGTTAAGATTTTGTGGGACACCCGTTACTAATTCGGTGGTTGCTGATGTTGCCGAGGAGAAAGCTGAGCAACTATTATCTTTTGTATTGCATGCTCTTATCCAGTAGTAATAGGTTGTGTTGGGGGTAAGCCCTATATCGAGATAAGGGGTGTTTGAAGTTGAGCTGGAAATCTTTCTCCGATCTGAAGCATCGCTTCTTGTTCCACGGTAAATTTCATAGAGGTCTGCTTGTGTAATTTCGCTCCATGATACCCTAATTTGAGAACTGCTATTAATATTTAAGTTTATATTCTCTGGAGAGTCTAATTCTCTCTGAGTTTTGTCAGATTTAACTGAGGAAAATTCAGAACAGATATCTTGTGCATTACAGGCTTTTACCCAGTAGTAATAAAGGGTATTGGACTCAAGCCCAGTATCGGCATAAGATGTAGAGGTCGGGCTGGAAATCTCACTACGATCGGAAGCATCTTTTTTTGTTCCACGGTGAATTTCATAGTGGTTTGTTCCTGTTACGTTATCCCATGATACCGTAATTTGCGAGGTGCTATTCACGTCGGAGCTAATGTTTTTTGGTGCATTTAGAAGCGTGGTAGCTAAGCTGGCTTGGGAGAAATCAGAGCAAGTGCCTCCTGCATTACAGGCTTTTACCCAGTAGTAATAAAGGGTATTGGACTCAAGCCCAGTATCGGCATAAGAATTGGAGGCCCGGCTGGAAATCTTATTACGGTCTGAGGCATTGCTATTTGTGCCACGGTAAATTTCATAGTAGTTTGTTCCTATTACATTATCCCATGATACCGTAATTTGCGAGGTGCTATTCACGTTTAAGCTAATGTTTTTTGGCGTATGTAAACGTGTTCTCGCGGAGATAGCTGAAGATAAACTGGTAGAGCAAGAGGCTTCTCCTGACACACATACTTGCATCCAATAATAATAGAGCGTGTCAGCACTAAGTTCTCTATCTACGTAAGATGTAGAAGTCGAGCTAGAAATCTTTCTCCGATCTGAAGCATCGCTTTTTGTTCCACGGTAAATGACGTAATAATTATTAGTGCTGTCAAAATTCTTAGCGATTATCGTGATTACTGTGGTGCTATTCGCTTTTAAGCTAAAGCTTATTTGAGGTGGTGGAGCTGGGTTATCACCGCCACCACTGCTGCTACTACCGCAAGCTACGAGAAGAGGTACTAAAAAAGCAATTAGGAGACGTTTGAAAAATCGAGTAGGCAAAAATAACATTTACAATTAATTTATAGATTGAGATTTAAAAAATTAAAAAACAACTGAGGCAATCTTTTTTCTATTAAATATTTAAAAAAAAGTGTTCTTTGAATTATACTATTTAATAGCTTTAAAAAGATAAAAAATCAAGTCATTCTTGAATAATTAACAATTAATATTCAACCCCAACTATTCCAATCTACCTCTATTTCCAATGGGTATATAATAATAACTCTTTTTTTTGTGCATACCACAATCATTGTCTATCGAAATCATATAAATATGAAATATAAGATACTACTCAAACAATCTAACGAGGGTTCTAGTGTTTCCTGTCCTGGGCTTCCCGGTTGCTGGTCACAAGGAAAAACCGAAGAAGAGGCTATAACAAATATTAGTGAGGCGATTCAAGATTATTTACAAGCCATTGTCTCATCATATGAAAATGAAAACATTCGGGAAGTTGTAATTGCCGTGTAAGAATACCTAAAATCCCTGAAATAATTGGGGTCAGAAATAATTCAGGTCAGAGTGAATAATTAATAATTATTTTTTAACAAACACCTGTAGCAATTGACATAGGAACATCTGGACTTAATGGATTGACTGTTATCTCTTTTCTTAAAGGGCTTAAAACTAATGCCCCAGTCAGACAACTCCTATTTTCATTAAAAGAAATTTTGACTGGTCCCACATAGGGAACAGAATGTTTTTTTCCATCTACCGTTCTTACAGTGCACTTTTCTTGCTCCTCTAAGTCCAGCTCAGCCCTCAGTTTTTCGGGAATACATAAGTGCACTTGTAAAGATTAGATAATTCGCCGACAAAAATTATAAGTATATATTTTGGATATCTAAAGCAATGACGTGAGGATACCATTTTCTACATACCGCCGTAAATTCGGTAGTGGATTGGTTGATTGTGGTTATGAGAAGGATTTTGAATAAATCTATCTTCTTGCAACTAATCACACGATTCATTTATAGCTCTTCTTGTGTTGTGCCCAACCTTGCCATCAGCAGTTAACCCCTCGCTCTTTTGGAATGCTTTTACCGCAGATTCTGTTCCAGGACCAAAAAGACCATCTATACCATTTGGGTCAAAGCCTACTTCATTTAAAAATTCTTGTAGTTGCCTAATTTGAGTCTTGCTACCACCTTGATCTTTATCACCCTGTCCTCGCTCTAAATCTTCCGTAATTTCATAATCTGAATTCTGAAAGTGACGAAGAGGACAGGCTGTAATATTCATTTGTACATATTTAATATTATTATTTTCATTAGTCTCATTAAACCGATTATTATAATCAGTTACAAATAGGATGTAGTAAATACCAGAGGATAGATTTTTTGGTATTGATAATGTTTGATTTTCTGAATCAGAAGTATCATCAGACCCTAAGCTTGAGCTATCGTCATCCAGTAACTTATCATTGCTATCAAAATTAGAATTGGATGATAAATAGTATCCTGTATTAACACTGCTCATATCGGCATCTAAAACATTACCAGAATAGTTAACATCAACTCGAGCCGTTACCTTGCCGCCAGCCTGAATAGAAGTTTTACTTAGGCTGGCATTACTTAAATAAAAATCATATGTTTTTACATCATCGTTAATAAAAATTCCTGCACGGCTATCATCGCTACAACCATCATCATTACAAGCCTCGACACTCCACCAATAATTTTTTCCCGCCTCCAAATTATTTACAGTATAGCTGTTGTTATTCGTTTGTAAATTATTGAAAATAATCTTACCAGACTTACTTAAGCGTGCCTTAATAACATCTACTCTGTACCAACTGGCATTGCTAACCGTATTCCACCTTAATTCTTGAGTTGCTCCGCTTACTCTTTCTGGATTACTAACAGAGGTTGAGCCAGGCGTTAATCCAGTTGGCATATCAGGAGTTACCACCTTGCCTGCAATATTAAAATAAACTCTGGTTCGACTGCTACATTTATTATCACTATTACAAGCATGCAAACTCCAAAAGTATTTATGTCCATAACGAAGCAAATTATTTGTATGAAAACTGCTACCTTCTACATACCTATCTTCTACAACATAACTCTGAATATTTAAATCAAATATGCTGAGCTTATATTTACTTACCCCATTTGTTGCTGACCAACGTAAGATAGTATTTGTTGTGTCTAATTCACTGGGACTATCGCTATCACCTCCTGGAGTCAATCCAGAAGGTCTATCGGGTACTGGGGTTGTGGGTGTTGTGGGTGTTGTGGGTGCTGTGGGTGGATTAACAACATCGGCTACGCAATTAGTGCCAGATAAATGATAGCCATTATTACAACGTCTAACATAGCAACTACTGTATTCACTCCAAGAATTGCCATCCACAGCACAAGATCTATATTTCCAACCCACTCCATTAGCAATAGAACAGCTTTTATGTTCAAAGTCATTTGCTGTGCAAGTATTATTAACATTGGTATTAACAACAAGTGCCAATTTATTTGATTTTTTACTTGATGTTTCTACCCATATATACCAAGGAGATTGAGTATTAAGACCCGTTCTAAGTTTAAAACTTATGGTGTTTTCATCAATAAAACGAGAGGATTTAAGTTCATAACTATTTTTCCCCTCTTGTGCATGAACAAAGGAATCCCTAGTAAAGCCAGAACCATTAATAGTGATTTTTTGAATGTAATCAGATGCATTAATGTTATCTGGTGTTAGGGTTGATATTGATAAGTTGTTATCCTGTATTTTTACAAAATTAACGCCCAGACTATCGTTGTCTATATTAACGCCGAGAGAGTTTTTCTTTTCAGCGAATACTTTTCTAACACCGCCTAAGGAATCTAACCGAGCCTCTATGCTGGTATTGTTTTTGCTTAATATTTCTACATTTTGGCAATAACCACCATATTTAATAACACAAACCCTTATATCACCTAATAAATTTTCTCCGTTAATAGTGAAATTTGAAGCATCTGTTTGAGTGGCTGAATTAAGTTTAATTTTTCCTGTTATTACATCATCTGACTCATCATAAAAATCACTCCTCAAATTTATTGTTTTTCCAGTATTAACAATATCTATATAATTTTCGGGTTCAAATATTACGATTCTTGGATTGTTGCTATATAGTAAGTTATTTGTGGGTTCTATATTGAACTCAATCCATCTTAATGCTTGCTCTTTATAGGCAATATGGATTGTAGCAACCCCATTTATTGCATTACCTTCTGTAGTAAGAATACTTCCATCTTTAGATATTACTTTGAATCTACCATTATATGGATTGCCATATTGATTTACTATATTTACTGTATATTTAATTCTTCTAATATCCACAGGATTAAGTAAATTATTTGCTATCCATGATTTTGATTTGATAACACTAGGATGATATTCACTCTCAACCTCTACCTCTGGCGTCCCACCAAACTTGTTAGCAGATGTATGAACATATGAGGTTTTTGTATCTAGAAAATCCTCTGTAATAATTGCGTTATTTTCTTTAACATGTCTTCTAAGTAGAACATTCTCTTCTTTGAATATACTTATAACATCATTTGCCTTAAACCTTTGCCCATCGTAAGAAATTAATCCATCCCCAGTACCCCATGTTAATCCTAAAAGTCTCTTCCTTAAGCCTATTAAAATCTGAATAGGAATTCCATTTGTAGATTTAAATACTGAAATAAAATCTTTTCTATTAATCAAATTAGTTATTTCATTTAATGTAATATTTTTTTTAATTTTTTCCCACTCATAAATTTTTGAAAATGACGGGAGAGTGTCATCCCCCATTTGGTAGCAACTTATTTGTTGACAATACTTTGAGGCAAAGAAGGCAAGAGCAATATTGATCTTAGTATCATATCCACCTTCATCCCCTAAGCCTGAATGCGGCGTTCCAATTGTTGTTAAAGATGCAACTGGAACACCATAGCTTGAGCCACCATAATCGTCTTTTCCCAGACCACCATAAGAATTAGCTAAACCTTGTAAGTATACTCTGGCCAATACGCCACCAAAAGAATGTGCAATAATATGCACTCTCTCCCCCGTTATAAGAGAAATTTGTGCTATATAATCTCGCAAATCACTAGCAACCACTTGAAATTTTGCATTAGTTCGCCACTGAAAGTTAAAAATAATTGTATCTCTGCCAAAGTCATCACCCCAGCTCTTAGCATAATCAAGAAATTTGCCCCAAGTCCCATTATCACCACCAAACAGTTTACTGAAAGGAAGCAATGGGCGGTGGAATCCATGAATAAATAAAATAGGGATTTTATTTTGCATTTTATTGTTGTTTGGGTGAGGTTCGCTAGAACAAAGAATAGAAGCATCTGTAGGATGTTTTTTACCGAAGAAATATCCAGAACCGACTCTATAAGTGTTGTCAATAAACGTATCTTCTGTATGAGCCCAATAATGTGGAGTGGCGCTTGTTGAACCATTACATTTTTCATTGTTTCTATTAAATTTAGTATGTAAATATGATGGTTGTAAAATAGTATTTAATGCCTTTATAGATTTTTGATTGGGAGCTGATTGTCGCCCATAAATTGTATTAAATTTTGCACTATCTCCCAGTAACAAAATCTCTATGGAATCACTATCAATACTCTCATCTATCAGTGCTTGAAATACCCATAAATCATCATCCTTTTTTGCACCAATATATTGAATTTTTGTTTCCACTGGTACATTATTAATTTCAGGAATATTGATTTGTACCAAGTTATATTGGTCAGTAAACAACTCGGCACCGCCTGAGGTAACTTCATCTATTAAGACAACTGGTTCTAAACCTCGTAGATTAATTGTTGTCTCACCGAATTCTTTGTCATTAGACGCTTGAACTTTTAATTGCACATTTTCAGCATTAGCGCTTTTAGAGAGAGTGATTTTACTGCCATCCAATTCAATGCCTAAAGGGGCATCAACAAGTTTGTAAGCAACAGATTTTGTTGAATTGGTGAATAAATAAACTTCATCACTATGCCCTTTGAAAAAATAGAATTTATTATTTTCATCAACGCCAGATGCATTAACAATTAAACTGGTTTTTTTGGAATTTCCATCTTGAGGATCAGAGTCAGAGGAAGCTCCACCACACGAGGAGAGTGTTATCAATACAAATAGAGCTACTGTTACTTTATATATCATTTTTTTTTGCCATGTTGGTTAAAGAAAAAATCGGGAAAGGGGGATATTACCATTTTATCATAATATTAGCAAATCCCAAAAGTGTACACCCTTTTCCAAATTTCTTATTTTACAAAAACACAATTCTATAAATCCTCTAACTCAATATTAAGACTATAAGATCCTGCTTCTAATTCATTGTATCCATCAACTTTAATGAAGTAAATGCCTGGAGAAACAAGAATATAGATAGAACAATTTAAACCTTCACCACTGTCATCATCTAATCTTATTAAATTATTATCAGTATCATATAGAGAACAACGAGTATCTGTATTTCCAGTAGTTTTTATATCTAAATAATATCCCACATTACTTGCAGAAATATAATAATATTTACTTTCGCCTTTACTAAGATAGCTATTATAAACTCCACCTTTAAACATTTGAGTAGCATTTCTAAAGTCAGCCTTCATCTTTATAACACTCTCTGAAAAATAGTTATTTATTTAACTTTATCTATATCTTTTTGTAATTGCTCACAAAGCTCAAGAGATGGGGGGTCTGTTTTATAACATTCTTGTTTACGATATTCTTGACGTAATTCTCTAAGCTCAACTCTACTTGTTGCACTATCATTTAAATGGTCAACTTGAAAAACCCAAATACCTGCAGCCATTCCCATTAATAAAAGTAGCTCTAACATATTTATCTCCTAAATTATTCATATTAAAAAAAAACTCTATCATAATAGAGTGAATAGAGTATATTTTAACACCAAAATATCTACCATAATAGATTTTATGGAAAAATATTGTGTTTCAAAAATTATCAGAACAAGAAATAAAGAGAGTATATTTGCAGATAGGTAGCAATGTGAAAAAATACCGAAAAGAAAAAGGATACTCTCAATTAGATCTATCAACCGAGTTGGGATATAAATCAACAAGCCCTGTTGCTATGGCTGAAATATACTATAAAGGAACTCATTTTAATATTGAGAGTTTAGCTAATATAGCAAAATGTTTAGGAGTTAGTTTTGATAATCTTTTTGAAGGAGTAGATGCTATTCTAAACAAATAAGCGGCAACACATCATATCGTTCATTGCCTTTGAGTACAATAACTCTATATATCAAAATTAATTACTAATTATTCCTATGAACGATAAAAAACGAGTTGGTATTTGGTTAAGGGTTTCTACAGCTATGCAAGTTGAAGAAACTGATAGTTTAGAGCATCATCAAAAAAGAGCAGACAACTAATCTTTCTGTGCCGATGATAAATAGCGACAACTTGGCAACGAAACCCCTTCATATTATTGCCGATGAAAACACCTATCAAGTAGAAAAATACTTTAGTAAAGTAGGAAAGGTCACTCTACTCCCAGCCCCACAAATCACCGCTCAAACTCTTAAAAAAGCAGATATTCTACTAACTCGTTCCAAAAACCAAATCAATCAAAACCTTCTTGCCAACACCCCTGTTAAATTTATTGGTTCAACAGTCTCTGGCACAGAACATATCGATTTTTCCTATGTCACAAAAAACAACATTTATCTATCGATAGCCAAAGGCTGCAATGCCAACTCGGTGGCTAATTACTGCCTACTTGCTATTCTGCAAACTCTAAAAGCTACCCAACAAAAAATCACCTTAGAAAATCAACAAATTGGGACTATTGGCTATGGTGCTACGGCACAAAAATTTATCGATAAACTCGGCATCTTAGGAGCCTCCATACTCTGCTACGACCCACCCTACTTTCAAAAAGACAAAAAAACCATAACCGCAAAACATCAACCCTACACCAACAGCACCGACAACCTTGCCGATATTATGCGTTGCAATATTATCAGCCTGCACCCAGCACTGCACACCAATGCCCCCTATCCAAGCCATCAATTAATCAATAAAAAACACATCCAACAACTTAACCCAGAAACCATTTTTCTCAATACCAGCCGTGGTGAAATAATCGATGAAAACGCCTTACTTGAACACCTCTCACATACTCAAAACAAACTAAACCTTATTATTGACTGCTGGCAAAATGAACCTGATATTAACCAGCAATTGCGCCAACACACCTATATTGCCACCCCCCACATTGCAGGACACAGCATTCAAGCCAAACAACAAGGCACCCTACACTGCTATAAAGACCTCCTTACTTGGATAGCACAAGAAAATCCCTCAGCGCAAATACCAAGCCTTATTTCAAGCTCACTATCCCAAGAAACACCGATAAAAATTGACTTAGCACACTGCCAAACAAAAGAAGAAATCATTCTTGCCATCCACCAGCACTATTACCTTCCCTCACGTGATAACCTTAGCCAAGAATTAAACCCTCAACAACGCTCACAACAATTTACAGACTACCGAAAAAACTACCCCCCACGCCACGAACCATTGCCCCACAACCTACACCTACAAAACACCCCAACACACTTACAAGATTTCACCAATCATATCGCTAATATTCTCTAATGCAACAGCCAGCCTCACCATCTACGCCTGAAATTTATGATCTTGGAATGCAAGACTACCATAAGATATGGCAAAAAATGAAAGATTACACCCTCTCTCGTAATCAAACTTCAAGCAATCAAATTTGGCTTGTAGAGCATCCTCCCATCTTTACCCTCGGACGTGTTGGCAAAGCCTCCAACCTCCACCAACAAACAAACATCCCATTAGTAAAAACAGATCGTGGCGGCGACATCACCTATCACGGACCAGGACAACTTATTGCCTACCTACTTTTCGACATCAGAAGAGACGGTATAGGCATTAAAAACTTTGTACGTCTAATCGAACAAAGCGTCATAGACTACCTACAAACACTAAACATACCTTCTGAGCGAAAAACTGGACACCCCGGCATCTACACTCAACACGGAAAAATAGCTGCCCTCGGTCTAAACTGCAAGCAACAAGGCACCTACCACGGCGTAAGCATTAACATCAATATGAACCTCACCCCCTTCCAATACATCAACCCCTGCGGTCTCTCACAAGCTGTCACTCATATTCAAAGATGGTATCCACAAATCACTATTGAGCAAAGCAAAACCAACTGGTTAAACACATTTATCCCCCTATGGGATAGAAATAATGGTTAATTATTCACTCTGACCCCAATTATTAACCCCAAGCCCCCATTTGTCATTCTGAAACTTGTTTCAGGATGACAGAAAAAGGAATGACATTGTTCAGTAGGGGCAGACCTATGTGTCTGCCCGCATGCGAGGACGCATGCAGTATGCATTCCCACG
>CAKMZV010000031.1 GCA_929200535.1 uncultured Gammaproteobacteria bacterium | reverse complement strand
AATAGGTACATATACGCATAGTTTGATATGGCTCAAAAATTAAAATAGTAGTCCGAGGAAAAAACAACGGCAAAATGGCATCTTTTATTCCAAATAAATATACTAAATTAAAATTATTATAACATATTTAATCCTATTAGACGTTTTGGTAAAGAGATGTGTTGCTCGTTCCCACGCAGGAGCGTGGGAACGAGTAATAAAATTATAATCCTATCAGCGAATTAGCTAACCTTTACACCTTGCATAAAAGTATGGCACAAAAAACGTTTTTACTCTTGGCGAGTTTGCGAGCCTTAGAATAACAGTGTTTGAACTGCTTGCAGGTAAAAGAAAAAAGATAAAAATGAGGTATGTCGCACTCTTGAACTCAACTTGAAAACCCCGCAATTATATTTTCCAACAAACCAACACTTAAATATTTTTATTCATTATAATTTATCCTGATAATGCCCATTTATGGTTCCTACCTTTTTAACTAATTAACTAAAAAAACGAGTTTAAGAATGAATATTCAATTAACTAAATTATGCAAGGTCCTCTCACTTTCTTTACTGGCAATAGGCGTATTAGCTTCGCAGAGCAGTTATGCAAAAAATGAAATTGATTTGTCTAAATTCACTGGAGACGCTCAGCAAAAATTTAAAAATTTGACAACAGATTTGCACGCCATTATTTCGTATGAGGATTCCCAACCTGCAATATCTAAATCAGGGATTATTCCTTTTGGTTTTGAGGTTGGCCTTAATATTTCACAAATAGGCATAAACAGCAAAGACGAACTAAAGGAAGTGGGTTTTGATGCATCCTCTGTTTTATTACCACGTTTATATGGTGAACTGAATGTTTTTTCTTTTGGGTTTGCTGCCACTTATACTCCTTTATATGAAGGAGTAAATATTAGTGGATATAAACTTAAATACAATATCCTTGATGGCAGTAAGTTCTGGCCTGCATTATCAGCAAATATTAATTACTCCAGTATGAACGGTGCAGACACCCTAAAAAGCAACGCACTGGCTTATAACCTTGGAGTTGCTCAAGACTTTTTATTATTTACAGTCTATGCTAATTTGGGAGCCTCTCATGGATCATTTGACCCCAAGCTCGAAACGAACTCTCCTATTACTCTAAAAAAAGTAGAAACAAGCTCCTTAGATGGTCTTATTGGTGTACGTCTAAATATCTTCGGCATAGCCAATGTAGGCTTACAAGCACGCCAAATAGCTGAGCATAACCTATTTACTTTTAATATGGGTGTTGGCTTTTAAGAAAGTCAACCACTCAAACTCATACCTCTTGAATTGAGATATTTTAATAAAACGTCTTTAGGTTGTTGCGTCTATGGAAAGAGCCTTACGGCTAATAAGAGCTCTTACTATTGCATAAGATAATAAAACAGCAATTAAAGAGCCAAAAAAATCTAAAATAAGTAAATTTATCGACATCCATATTGCACTGTAAGTAATAGGGAAAATGCGATATTTCCATTTTCCTAATGGAATATGGATACACAAGGATAGAATAGCTGCACTTAATATCATTACAGCCACTGGGATTGTCATACTGGTTGCTATAACCGTTAATTGTCCCCCCAACACACTCAAAGTTTCTATACCGTAGAGACGATGCAAGCTAGCATTTTTTTTGAATAGATTAGAACCCTCCGCACATTGGGTTGGAAGATTTTTTGTTGTCCACCAAGCTAAAATACTCCCCCCAAATATCCCAAGAGCAAGGCTCATAGGAAGATTTCTTGGTATCGCATAACTCTGCACCACCTCAATCCAAACATAAAGAAAAACCAACATATTAACCCCTATGACCATATAAGCAATGGTGCTCATCGGCATTCTTTTCTTAGCGGTAGGATCGACCGCAGGTGCGACTTGCTGACGTGATAACAAATACAAACCTACCACGTTAAAACCGATAGTAAATAAAATTGCCGCTAAGGTAATTTCGGGCATTTTTACTCCTGATTTTTATTTATTTTACGCACAATAACCACCATTAACCACAAACCAAGAGGTACTGCAACTAATAAAATTATCTCAAGATATTGCAGCATAATTGATAGAGATAATTTGTGTTTTATACCGGATTAGGAATATCAATAAATTGATATTCTATCGAGAATTTTCTAACCAAGTGCTCACCTAAGGCACGCACGCCAAAAATTTCAGTCGCATGATGACCGCACGAAAAATAATCTATACCAAGTTCACTCGCAATATGCATGGTTTGTTCAGAGACCTCACCGCTTAGAAAAGCATCAACTCCTAATTGAGCGGCTTTTTCAATAAAACCTTGGGCACCACCGCTACACCAAGCAATATGAGTAAGTTTTTTATTCCCGCCGCAAAGATGCAGAGGCGAGCGATTAAGGCACTTAGATAGTAGTGCGATAAAATCTTGAGTTGCTATTGGGTTTGATAACTGAGCATGATAAATTAGAGGATCTAAATCACTGGGCTTGCCATCAAAACCCATTGCCTTTCCCCACAAGGCATTATTGCCATAAACGGTATGTAAATCTAACGGAAGATGATAGGCAATTAAGTTGATATTATGCTGAATGAGTTGCCGAATACGAGCCCCTTTCATTCCAATCAAACATGGATTTTCATTTTTCCAAAAATAACCATGATGAACAAGAATAGCATCGGCATTATGTTCAATCGCCTGCGAAATCAACTTTTGATTAGCTGTTACTCCGCCAACTATTTTGTCAATAGATTGCTTTCCCTCGACTTGCAAACCATTCGGACAATAGTCTTGTATCTGCTCGCTACCCAGTAAAGTATTGGTATATTCAATTAAGGTATTAAGTTCAACCATTCGAAATTTGGGAACTTTGATAAATTAACTACTCTTCAGAAGAATGCTGGTTATCACTCTCTTCAATATTTTCAATGTCTTCAATTTCGTCAATATCCTCTATTTGCACCCTTGCAACATCAACCAATTTTTCAGGGTGTTTCCCTTTTTGGTTCAAGCGAAGAAGACGCACCCCTTGGGTGCTACGATGAGAAGAAGCAATTTCTGAACTACGAATACGCACCATAGTGCCGCTACTAGAAATAAGCATAATCTGATCATCATCCTCTACAAGAAGTGATGAAATAACTTGACCATTACGTTCACTCGGAGCAATTGATTTCATTCCCTTACCACCCCTTCCTTTGACTTTATAATGCCTAAGTTCACTACGCTTACCATAGCCATTTTCAGTCATTGTCAAAACCTGAGCAGAGGTCTCCGGCTCGCAAATAATCATTGCTAATGTCTCTTCTTTTGGGGGTACTCGAATGCCTATTACGCCACGAGCCGTACGCCCAACTGCACGCACATCAGCTTCGCTAAAATGATTCACCTTGCCACTGTTGGTAAAAAGCATAATAGACTGATTTCCATCAGTTAATCCAGCTTCAATCATATTATCACCATCATCCAAAGTCAGGGCAATAATACCATTAGCTCTTGGGCGTGAAAATTGCTCTAAACTAGTTTTCTTAACAATACCATTTTTCGTTGCCATAAAGATAAATTTATCATCATCATATTCTTTGACTGGCAACACCGCAGTAACCATCTCCTTATCCTCTAAAGGCAATAAATTAATAATTGGCTTACCTCGAGCTTGGCGGCTTGCATTCGGAATTTCATACACCTTCTTCCAAAAAACACGACCTTTTGAAGTAAAGCACAACAAAGTATTATGAGAATGCGTTACAAACAACCCTTTAATTAAATCATCTTCCTTAATATTAGTTGCCGATCGTCCAACACCACCACGACGCTGTGCCGAATACTCATCCAAAGGCTGAGATTTAATATAACCCTCACGTGATAAAGTTACCACCCTCTCCTCCTTAGGAATAAGATCTTCAACAGTCAAATTAAGGTAATCGGCATTAATTTTCGTTAAACGTTCATTGCCATATTGATCTCTAACAGCAATCAATTCCTCTTGTATTACCTGTAACAATCTTTCCTTACGTCTGAGAATATCAAGAAAATCAAAAATTTTCTCAAGTAACTCCTTATATTCGTTAATAATTTTTTCTTGCTCTAAACCAGTTAAGCGATGCAACCTCAAATCAAGAATAGCTTGTGCCTGCTTATCTGACAAACGATAACTCTTATTATCTTGCTGAATGCCAAACTGCACATCCAACCACTCTGGACGAACTTGATTAGGATCCTCACTAATCATCTGCTTAACTAATGAAGCATCCCAATCTTTCTCTAATAACTGCTCTTTTGCCTGTTGTGGCGTTGTTGAAGAGCGAATAATGCGAATCATCTCATCAATATTCCCAAGAGCAACTGAAAGACCTTCTAATATATGAGCACGATCACGTGCTTTCGATAAATCATACAAAGTGCGACGTGTGACCACCTCCCCACGATGAGCCAAAAACGCCTCTAAAATTTGCTTCACATTCAGCAACTGTGGGCGACCATCCGTTAAAGCCACCATATTAATTCCATAAGAAACTTGCAAGGCGGTTTGCTTATACAAATGATTTAATACCACCTCTGGCACCTCACCACGTTTTAACTCAATAACAACACGCATTCCTGATTTATCACTTTCGTCTCTCAGACCGCTAATACCGCTAATTTTCTTTTCTTTAACCAACTCGGCAATACGCTCGATCAACCGTGCCTTATTCACCTGATAAGGAAGTTCTGTCACAATAATGCAATTTTGCCCATGATCCCCCTCTTCAAAATGCGAAACTGAGCGAATCTGAATAGAGCCGCGCCCTGTCTCATACGCCTGCTTAATACCATCAATACCATTAATTTCCGCAGCGGTTGGAAAATCAGGACCTTTCATATATTGCATAATCTCATCCACCTCTATTTGTGAATTTTTTGACAATGCCAAAGCTGCATCAACCACCTCAGTAAGATTATGTGGCGGAATATTAGTTGCCATACCAACGGCAATCCCACTTGAACCATTAATTAATAAATTGGGAATACGTGTTGGCAATACCATTGGCTCATGCTCAGATTCATCATAATTCGGCATAAAATCAACTGTGCCCTTATCTAAATCCGCAAGTAGCTCCTGCGTAATTCGTGCCATTCTTACTTCGGTATAACGCATTGCTGCAGGAGAATCACCATCAACAGAACCAAAATTTCCCTGCCCATCAATTAACATTTCACGCATTGAGAAATCTTGTGCCATACGCACAAGTGCATCATAAACAGCCGTATCACCATGCGGATGATACTTACCAATCACATCACCCACCACTCTCGCCGATTTTTTATAAGAAGCCGAAGCGGTATTATTCAACCCCTGCATAGCAAAGAGCACGCGCCTATGAACGGGTTTTAAACCATCACGCACATCAGGCAAAGCACGCCCAACAATAACGCTCATGGCATAATCAAGATACGAGGTACGCATTTCCTCTTCCAACGAAGAAGAAATAATAGATTTGGCTATATCATTCATAGAAAAATTTGTGTTACACCAGATAGAAAAAAAGTCTCAAAAGCTACTAATAATTATACTTTATTGCAAGGAATTTCACCTCAACAACTTGAGCCCGTTGCAAAATAGAAAATAACAAGTAAAAATGACAAAAACAGCCCTAATCTGCGTTGTAAAATTCGCTAAGACGGACGTCTTAAGTTATGAAAACTAACCAAAATCAAAGCCACCCAGATAAGTAAAAAACTCAATAAATCCAAAAACACCAAAGACTCATTAAAATAAAACAATCCGAGGAGGAAAGAAACAGAAGGCGTAAGATAATTAAAAAACCCTAATTGCGACAACCGCATCCCCTTAGCAGCACGAATAAACAACCATAAAGGTGTTACCGTCACCACCCCCATAATCATTAACAATACAGTCCCATAAATGCTCTCTCCAAACACTGCCACCTCAGCCTGTGCTAACCAATATATACCCAATAAACTAAAAGGCATTAGCAACCAAGTCTCCAGCGTTAAACTCACATCCGAAGGAATATTATTTCGCTTATGCATTGCCCCATACGCACTAAAAGTCAAAGCCAAACTCAAAGCAATCCACGGAATACCTTGCTCCTCAATCGCCTTAATCAACAATGCAAGCACCATTAACGCCAAAGCGATTTTCTCATAACGGCTTAACTTTTCAGCAAACACAGTCATCCCTATTAACACACTACATAAAGGACTCGTAAAATACCCAAGACTCGTCTCCAATACCCGATTTTCCAATACCGCATACACAAAAACCAACCAATTCACACTAATCAATAAAGCACTCACACTAAGCACCAACAAATGCTCTCTAACCCGTGAAATTAGCTCAAGCACACTAATTTTATTGATAAATAAAGTAATCGGTGTAATCAACAAAGCCGACCAAAGAATCCGATGAAACAATATCTCCCAAGCCGTCGCAAAACTCAAGAAATCAAAAATAATAGGAAAACACCCCCAAATAAGAAAGGCTAAAATCGCATAGATAAAAGCTGGATTCATTATATTTTTTTAACGCTCATCACATCGATAATTGCAAAGCAACTACAACTTTTTTTGTAACTTCAAAGTATTATCGAAAATAATATTAGCTCCCCCGTAATCCCCACACTTATCTGCCGTTGCTTTGATAACAACTTTATTTTTATTAGCAAAATCGAATTTTAACTCACATCCATCTTGGGAAATAAAGACCGCATTATTCTTATTAATCATTTTAGCCACCCCCTGTATTCCTCCCGTGTGTCCATTCGAGCCATTAACACTATAATAAAAATCAAAATGCAATTTATCTATGAAATTTACATTCAATATATCACTCACCTCATAAAAATCATAGCTATCAGTTGAATAATCATAAGACCTATTGATAAACGTATTTAGATATCTCCTAAATTGATTTTGACGATATATTTCGGCACTCGTTGCCGTATTTACTAAATCTAATTCAAACTTTTGTTTATCCTCAAAATTCTTCGTAGCACTCCAACTTCCCTTTATTTTAGAAGGAAACAACACTCCTTTAAAATACCCAGTCGCAACGCCCTTATAAGACTCAGTAAGAACAACCATACCATTAGAACGATCAAGCACACCCTTTAACTGCAATTTCTTCTGATGTTTTGAATAATAATAACTACCCGTCACACTATCCTCCTCAACCTCCAAATGCATCACTACTTGGTTCTGATAATCCCCTAATTTACCTTGATAAATAAACTCTTTTTTGATTAAATGAGCACTTACCAAACTGCTTAAAAGCAAAAATGGAATCAAGGCGAATACGACTAACGATAGTTTTATTTTAAAATTTTTCATAAACATAATAATTCTTGAATTTAAGATTTAAAAGAGAGTGAGTTATAGATAAGAAAATTAGTACTGTAACTTTTACCATCTGTGGCACTTATTCTAAATTTTCGAATAACTGAATCTTCTATAGCCTCTCCACTTTTAAAAATTTCTTTTAGATGGTAATTAATTGTATTTGTACCGACCTCGAACAACTCACCCATTAATTTTTGACTTAACCAAATGGTTTCGTCTTCATACCGCGCCTCAATACTATTTTCTCCTGCTTGTGCAGTAAACATTAAGAACTCTGTGGTACTATTTCTAATTAACTGCCTGTCATTTTTTTTAGCCATTATTTATCTATTTAATTCTGATAAAGCCCTAATTCACCTTGATAAACAGCCTCTTTTTTGACCACCTTGCCACTTGCCAAACTGGGCGAATACCACTAACAATAGTTTTATTTTAAAATTTTTCATAAACATAATAATTTAAGAGAAATGAATCTACAGATAAAAATATTGAATATTCCTACACCCCTTTAGGAGATAAGGTTTTATCAAAGTCGTAAATAAAGATAAATTTAATTTTGACATAATAATTGAGTTTTATCATTTTAATCAAGTGAAGATTTAATTATTTTATTAACTACCTCTTTATTAGGAATATTTTCTACAATTAAAAATTCTTGATTTTTCAAAAATTTCTTTAATTGAGCCATATCATTATATAAAGAATCATCTGTAATACATTTTTTTACTTTTTCTACAGCAAATCTTGGAACTCCTAAATAAGAAAGTTTTACAGCTTGTTCATCTTTTACACCGTAAAAAGCATAGGATGGTAATAGTGGATTTTCATCATTACTTATATTTTGATAAATTGCCATCCCCCAAGGAATATAATTTTTTAAATTTGAAAAAATATATCCCGAGCATTCATTAATGCTAATACAATTATTATGACTAATTTCTTGAATAGATTTGCCATTAATCCAGCTTAATAATACTCCAGCAACAAGTTCCGCATTAAACTGCCCTTCTTGCCTACCTAACCCAATTTTTAACTCAGGAATACTATTGATATATTCAATAATTTGAGTTAAATTCTCTCTATCATTCTTTTCAATAGACTCAGATAACAAAGGTCTATTTTCTATGCTAATTCCAATAATGGTACTCAAACTAATATCTGTAATTCCTAAAGTATCGGCTAATTTTAAATCTTGTGGTCTTTTCTCTTTGATAAGATTAATATATTGATTACTAAAATTAACTACTTTACCTTGAGTCTCCAAAAACCCTTCTTGAAATTCATTTTGCTTAAAATATAAAGAATTTGATAGAATATTAATAATATCTTGTTGTCTAATAGTATCCAAATTATATTGGTAAGAAACATTTAGTAAATGATTCAAGTAATGTAAAAAATTTTGAGCAATGGGTTTATCTTTTATAAATTGATAATCTATTTGAGTATTTTCATCAATCATATCAAAGAATAATTTTAAAGAAGATATTGTTTCTTCTATATCTTCTTTAATAAACCTTTCTAATTTTTCTTTGGTTTTTGAATTATTCTCTTTCCATCCTAAAACAATATGCCCTTCTGTATTGTGATAAGCTCTACCTGCACGCCCTGCAATGTTCCAAAAGTCGTTATAGCTAAGTTTTTTGATTGTTGCTCCACTTCCAAGATTTAATGTTTCAAAAATAACAGTTTTTATTGGGAAATTCATTCCCTGAGCAAGTGTCGTTGTCGCTACTAATACCTTAATACAATCATCCATAACCAACTCCTCTATTATTTCTTTTACCAAAGGGGGTAATTTTGCATGATGAAATGCAATTGCTTTATCTAATAGATCTAAGAGACTATGATTTTCTCCTAACTCTAATCCAATAAGCTCTTTTGCATAAGTGATTTTTTGCTTATTTTCATGTTCAGAAAAATCAAATGAAGTAGCCAATGAACTGGCTGATTTTTCAGCACTGTCAGGACCATTATGTAAAATTAAAACACACCCTTTTTGTTTAGTATATTTTTTTACAAGTATATGATTGCGAACTAAATCATTTGTTTTATCACTTGAAATTTTTTCTTTTATTTCTTGTGGATTGATTCTTAAATCAATAGAAACCGCTTCTTTAATAATAGAATTGCGAGCAGATGGTAAATAATTAATCTTACTTTGAGTTTTACCATTATGTAAACTATGATAAGCGAGATATTGTTTAGTTGGTGTCCACTCTATACTTTGTGATACCGCATTTTCATCTCCTAACCAAGTCGCTAATGCTTGATGGTTATTAATAAAAGGGGTTAATAATAAATACGCAAGATTTTGATCATTGCCTTTTAAATTTGCCAAAAGAAATTCCCAAATACTACCACGATTTGGTTCACTTAGATTATGAGCCTCATCAATAACCACTAATCGTAACCTGTCTAAAAAATTATGTTCTTGACTCTTTAATAAAAAATTAAATTTTTCAGGCGTAGAAATTAGGATGTCAGGTTTTTCTCCAATAAGCTCTTGTTCTAAAGAATCAAAATGATTATAAGCAAGAAGCTTTTCTACCTTCAAATTAGCAAAGCTTTTTTTCAAACGTTTAAGTGTTTGATTGACAAGTGCATTAGTAGGAACAATATAAGCACAAAGACAATTATTTTGATTTAATGACCGAATATAAAGTATTTTCAATTCTGCGAGTAAAGTTTTTCCAGAACTTGTTGGCATACTCAAAACCGTACTTTTTCTTGAGGAAAGAATATCTGTTAAAGCTATTTTTTGTGATGGAAATAAAGAAAGTAAAATGGAACCTTGCTCTATTTGTTGATTTACAAACTCTTTAAAAGCAGGCAATGTATTGGCTACTGTCCAAATACTATTTTGATAATGTTTTTGTAAAACAAATCTTAATAAACTGCAAATATGCTCCCATTCTCTATTACTTGCTTCAAAAAAAACTGTAATAGCATTAGCTGTTTGGTTATTAATATCAGTAGAAACATTATTCCCTTCTCCCGTTAATAAATACGCTTGTAATTTTTCTGCCAAACTCAATAAATTACTAAGTGCTACAATACTAAATAAATCTTGTTGAGAATTTATTTCTTCTGCTTGTTGTGATTTTTCAAAAAGAGTTTTTAGCTCCTGTAAATCACGTTTTCTTTGTTCTAAATCTTGAGTGGAATCAATAGAAAAACAAAAGCTAATAAAAAATTTCAAAAAATTTGCCTCTAAGGCATCTGTTATTTTGAATGATTTTTTTTCTCCATTTGATAAAAGCGTTCTTTTATCTGCTAAAACAGCATAGGAGCTAAGGTAAAAATAGTTCTCCACAGTTTTATCTTTTTGATAAATCAAGACAGAAAGCTCGTATATTTTATACGCTAAATTTTCTATAGAAAATGTCTTTCCTACTAACTCAGCCTCTATTTTTGGATTATTTTTAATGTAAATAAATAAAGCATTTAATGCAAAAAACTTTATCTTAATATCTGTATCATCTATCAAAGAATTTTGCTCATTTTGAGTCCTACTTTCATCAAAATAATTTGCTAATTTTTCTTTTTCTCCAGTAGAAAGAATTTCTAATAAAGCAGAAACCTCCTCTCCTTGAGTAGATAGAATTTTTTGTAATTGCTCAATCATCACCATAGATACTTGCTATAAACTCATCAAGGTTTTTATTGACTGCCCATACAATACCTGTCGTCTCTACCTGTTTTGTATCTAATTGAGAAAAATCTCTAAAATCATCTAAATTTTTATTTTCTAAAATGATAGGATTATTTCTAATTAAAAAAGGAAAGATAATAATTTTCTCTGCAAAAATTTTTGGTGCATTTTTTTTCTGGATTAAATCTAATAAAAATTCAGTGTATTTTTTTAATGGTTGTTCTAAACCCAATAGAGTAAACATAGAAAATATTTCTCTATAAAATCGATCATTCCCAAAATCCAAAATATTTTCTACTTCATCCTTTACTTTTTTAGAAGAATTACAAGGAATAGCATTATCTTGAGAAGCCTTCGATTCCACTACAATAAATCTCAAACTGTTATCTTTGTCTTGAATCCCAACACAATCAATCCCTGTACTATGGCGATTAGTATCGACCACAGATTTATTTATTTTTTTATTGCTCTGTTCAAAAAAGATACACTGAAACTCTTTTTCTAATAAAAACTCTGCCATAAACTCCGTAACCGTGGAACGCTTAACATCAAAGGCTGGGATAATATGATTTTTAGGAGTAGATAACTCTTGAAATTTTTTTAAAAGAGGCGCTTTATCAATATTATCTCCAGCAGAGTTTTTTAATAAATTTTCAAAATTATTTTGAGGCTGTTGAATTTTGTTTTGAATATATTTGCTTAATTGATTTTGACTTTCCTTATAAGAATATAACTTGGCTTGAACACTTCCAAAAGTTTGCTCTTTCTCTAAATTAAATCCCTTCATAATATCTATATATTTTAAAAAACCATCTTCCCTCTTCTATAATAGCTATCTCCGTCTGTGTTAGGTTATAAAACTCATAGACCATTTAGTCGATTTGTTTTTCTAAGTGGCTAATATCTGCCTCAGGGTCACTCTTGGCTTAGAAAATATTCTCTTCACTAAAGAAACAAAAGATTTTTGAGTTTCTTCGGAAATTTTAGAGATTCGGGTATTTAACAAAAATTCTTTATCAATTTGAAAATTAGTCTCTTGCCCTTTATCTCTTGTATCGCAACCAAAATTTTACTAATTTAGAATTTAAAGTTACTGTTAAATATTTTAAAGTAAAGCTCTTGCTTTTAATAAAATTTAAAAGTCTTTTAGCGGTTATTCTTTTGCTATTTTTGCGAAGTCTTTTTTCTTTAGCCATTTACCCCAAACCACACCAATTTCAAAGAGTATCCAGATAGGAATGGCGAGGAGGACTTGGGAGATTATATCGGGTGGGGTTAGGAGCATTCCTATGATAAATGAGCCGACTATCACATAGGGTCTTTTGTGGGTGAGGCTTTGGGGTTCGACTATATCGCTGATAATCAATAAAATCGTGATAATGGGGATTTGGAATGAGAAGCCAAAGGCGAAAAATATCTTAATGCTAAAGTCTAAATAGAGTGCTATATCGGTTGAAACTTGCACGCCCTCTGGGGCTGTGCCGCTTAAAAAAGCAAAGATAATTGGGAAGACAATAAAGTAGGCAAAGGCTATTCCGCCGTAGAATAAAAGCACGCTCAAAACTAATAGTGGTAATGCTCTTTTTTTCTCATTTTGATAAAGCCCTGGGGCAACAAAGCTCCATAGTTGATATAGCAGAATCGGCATAGAGAGAAAAATCCCGCTGATTAGTGATAGTTTGAAGGGGGTTAAAAAGGGAGATGCCACTTGAGTGGCAATCATTATCCCGCCTTGCTCTGCAAGATTTCTCATCAATGGTTGTGCCAGCCAGGTGTAGAGTTCATTGGCAAAGGGGAAGAGCGCTAACGTCGTAACAACAATGGCAATAATGCTTTTAATCAAACGATTTCTTAGCTCGCTAAGATGTCCTAAAATGGAATTGAAAGCGGATGCCTCTGCGTTTTGTTGTATTTGAGAGGAGGTTGTTTCTTCGTTTGCTTCTTTATTTTTTTTGTCCGCCATCTTTATCTTTGTCTGAAACTTGCTTATCTTGACTTATTGATGGTTTAAGGCCTCCAGATAAAGAGGAAATGTCAGTTTGAATTTGGTTGGTAGTGTTTTTAATTTCGTCAGTTACTTCTTGGATTGGGTTAATATCTTTTTTGAGATCGGCTATATCATCTTCCAAATCCACGTAGGAGCGAAATTCATCAATATGTTTATCGATTTGGCTTTCTTGTCTAAAGCGTTCAATCATTCGCTTTACTTTGCCAATTGCTCGCCCAACCTCTCTGGCAACTTCTGGCAGGCGCGTGGGTCCAATAACCAGTAAGGCGACAATAAGAATGAGAAAAATCTCTAAAGAACCAACATCAAACATTGGTAGCTTTGTTGTAGGAAAAAGGCTAACTCAAAAGCCTTATTATTTCCTATCTATTGGCTCTGCCTCTACATCGACTGTTTGCGAGCCCTCTTCTTTTTGATTATTTTTTTCATCCTCAGTATCACTACTCATTGAACGCTTAAATCCTTTGATAGCACCACCAAGGTCGCCACCAAGATTACGCAAACGCTTAGTGCCAAATAGCAATAACACAATGACAAGCACAATAATTAACTCTAATGGACCAAAACTCATAATAATTACCTCATTTTTTATTTATCGGTTAATTTACTTACTAACTCTTTAATTTCTTCTATATTGGTAAATCGAATATTGACACTGCTTTGACCATCGGCTTTGTAGTTAATTTTTACCGGTTTTTTTAATACCTCAGCAAGTTGTCGTTGCAGGGCTGTCGCTAATTTTTTTTGCTTTGCTGATACAGCAACCGCCTTGCTCACATTACTATTTTTATCACCTTTTACAAGACTGCCAACTAACTGCTCTACTTCACGAGTTGTCATATTCTTTTGGTAAATTTGTTCCGCTGCAAGTTTTTGCTCTGCCACGTTTAAAGATAATAATGCACGTGCATGCCCCATCTTTAATTTATCCTCGCGTACCATTGTTTGTACATCAATATTCAATTCCAAAAGCCGTAAGGAATTTGTAATAGAAGAGCGTGAGCGTCCAACAATACGAGAAATTTCTTCATGAGTTAGTCTAAACTCTCTATTCAAGCGACTAAGACCTTCAGCTTCCTCAATCACATTTAAATCTTCACGTTGAATATTTTCAATCAAGGCAATCGCCATTGATTGTCTATCATCAATATCGTTGCGAATAATAATCGGAACATTTTCTAAACCCGCTTTTTGGGCAGCTCTCCAACGTCTTTCACCCGCAACAATTTCATAAGAACCTTGTGATAATTCACGCACCACAATTGGCTGTACAATCCCTTGAGCTTTAATAGATTCAGCAAGGGTATTAATGCTTTCTTCATCAAAACTCTTACGTGGCTGAAAACGCCCAGAGCGTAGTGAAGAGGTAGATAATGTATTTACTGGAGCAATTATTTTCGTATCAGCTGATAAATGACTTGCACTCGCTCTTGGTGCATTTAATAATGTTTCCAAACCTCTACCAAGACCACGATAGCCTTTATTTTGATTATTCATATTAATTTTCTACTTAATAATTCATTTGCCATTGCCTGATAGGCTATTGAGCCTGATGAATTAGCATCATAATCAACAATTGAGCGACCATGACTCGGAGCCTCTGCAAGGCGTATTGTACGAGGGATTGTACATTTCATTACTTTATCTGAAAAGTGTCTAAACAACTGATTAGATACATCACGAGATAATCGACTACGTGGGTCATACATCGTACGTATTACACAATCAACCTCTAATGTTTGATTATACGTCTGTTTAACTGCCTCAATCGTATTTAATAAATCGCTTAGCCCTTCTAAAGAATAATATTCACACTGCACTGGAATAATCACTGAATTAGCTGCCACTAAGGCATTTAATGAAAGTAATCCTAAAGCAGGCGGACTGTCGATAACAACAATATCATAAGCATCATCTTCAAGTTTTTTTAAGGCGTTTGATAAAATTCTCTCACGATTTGCTAAATTAGCTAATTGCAACTCCATTCCAAGCAAATCACTATCAGAAGGTAGCAAATCAAATTGCATATTTTCAGGACGAATAATTGCCTGCGATAGACTGCACTTGCCAAGCAAAACTTTGGCTATGCTAAATGATAAACCATAACGTTCAATCCCACATCCAGAAGTCGCATTACACTGTGGGTCCAAATCTATTAATAAAACCTTTTTTTTGAGCGTAACCAATGAGGCGGATATATTAACAGCGGTTGTTGTTTTACCAACACCACCTTTTTGATTACTAATTGAAAAAACTTTCACTAAATTTCAACCTTACTATATTCTAATAAATAACGCTCCCCCAATACAGGAACAGCCATCAGCTTATGCAGCTTCCACTGCTTTGAAGCCGTATGAGAGTTATTATTTTCCCAACTTTCTTTATAATTTTTAGAAAACATTACAAAAATTTTTCCATTCTTTTTTACTAAGTGTACACATAAATTATAAACGTTTTGCGGAGACGACAAAGCTCGACAAATAATTGCATCCACGTTCTTATCTAAAGAATAATCCTCTACACGGGTGTGAACAATGCTCACATTTTTTAATCCTAAAACCGAGGTCACATAACGCAAAAACCCACATTTTTTATTATTAGAATCAATTAATATATAGTGATTTTCAGGATATACAATAGCAAGTGGTAACCCTGGGAAACCTCCACCAGTACCTATATCTGCTACTCTTTTATATGAAGAAAAATAATGCACAATACTTAGGCTATCGATAATATGTTTCTCCACCATCTCATCTTTTTTAACTGCCGTAATATTTATTCGCTGATTCCATTGATGTAACAACTCAATATGCTGGAATAACTTTTGCTTTTGCTCTGTGGTCAAAGATAGAGCAATTTTTACCAAATAATCATCTAACAGCATTGAAATTATGCGTTTATAGAAGCACTAGAATTTCTTTTTAGAGCGACTAATAAAATAGATATCGCAGCGGGTGTAACACCAGAAATACGACTAGCCTGCCCGATTGTTTGAGGGCGAAAATCGGATAATTTCTGCTTAATTTCATTGGACAAACCAGCTATTGACTGATAGCTAAAATCTTTTGGGATATGTTGCATCTCGCGATTTTTCAAACGCTCAATTTCTTGCTGCTGTCGCTGTAAATAACCTGCGTATTTATGCTGAATTTCAACCTGCTGTTCAACCTGTTGGTGTAAATTTTGGCATAATGTTTCTTTATACGGTCTCTCATTTTCATCACCCTCTACCTGCAACATTTCACTAAAATTAATTTCATTTGGAGAAAACTCCATTAACTTCGCATATTCCCATTCAGAACGTTTAAGTAAATCAGAGATGCTCAATTGTTTCAACTGGTTACCAATTTTTAATTGTGTATCAGCCGATAAACAAAGATCCTTTAAACGGGTTTTTTGTAAACGTTGCGTTTCTTGCTCGATGGACTGTTGTTTAAGTTGAAAGCATCTCCAACGAAAATCATCAACCAACCCTATTTCACGCCCCAGCGAAGTTAGACGCAGGTCTGCATTATCCTCTCTTAATAGCAAGCGATATTCCGCTCGACTGGTAAACATACGATAAGGCTCTTGAGTTCCTAAGGTAATAAGATCATCTATCATCACGCCAATATAGGCTTGATCTCTATTCAAGATAAGAGGCTCGCTATTTTGGGCAAAACGCATAGCATTCGTTCCAGCAATCAATCCTTGAGCGGCTGCCTCTTCATAACCGGTTGTACCGTTAATTTGACCAGCAAGAAATAAACCCTCTATCTGCTTGCTTTGCAAAGATGCCATTAGCTGGGTAGGATCAAAAAAATCATACTCAATCGCATAACCGGGGCGAGTAATATGTGCATTTTCAAAACCCACAATGCTATGAATAAATTGTTCTTGAACCTCATAAGGCAAGCTCGTTGAAATACCGTTAGGATACAACTCATTACCCTCTAATGTTTCTGGCTCAATAAAAATCTGATGGGCTGTTTTATCCGCAAAACGTACGACTTTATCCTCAATTGATGGACAATATCGAGGTCCAGTCCCTTCAATAGCCCCATTATACAAGGGTGATTTCTGTAAGCTATCACGAATAATTTGATGGGTTTTTTCGTTTGTATGAGTAATATGACAACAGATTTGCTTAGGGTGATCTTGAGGCGTACCAAGATATGAAAATATTGGCACAGGGGTATCACCGTGTTGCTCTTTCAACGTAGAAAAATCAACCGTTCTTTTATCAATGCGCGGTGGTGTTCCTGTTTTTAAACGCTGCGTATGTGGGAAAATTTCTCGTAACTGATAGGCTAAATTTATCGCTGGAGAATCACCTGCCCGACCAGCGGCATACTGCTCATCGCCAATATGAATTTTGCCTGCAAGAAAAGTACCTGCTGTTAAAACAACCGATTGAGCAAAAAACTTCACCCCCGATTGAGTTTGCACCCCAATTACTCGCTCCCCTTCAAATAGTAAGCGATCCACTGATTGTTGAAACAAAAATACATTTGCGGTATTTTCTAAGTGCCAACGAATTGTTTGACGATAAAGCCCTCGATCCGCTTGTGCACGCGTGGCTTGTACCGCAGGTCCTTTGCTTGAATTCAGTGTGCGAAATTGAATTCCAGCCTGATCAGCAGCACCTGCCATCACCCCTCCAAGTGCATCAATTTCTTTGACCAAATGCCCCTTACCAATACCCCCAATAGCTGGGTTACAACTCATTTGCCCCAGAGTCTCGATATTATGAGTTACCAATAACGCCTTTGCTCCCATACGAGCTGCTGCGAGTACTGCCTCAGTACCTGCGTGTCCTCCTCCAACAACAATAACATCGAATTTATTCACTGATTTCTAACTGCTTTCTAACTGGGTAAATTCATTCATCCACGCTGAAATACTTCCAGCTCCCATACTCAACACCACATCATCTTGCTCAATAACCCTTGTCAAAACTTGATTCATTTCTTCTTGATTATGTACAAATATCACGTTATTAATACCCCTCAACCTTAAAGCACTAATTAACGCCTCTGTATCCGCACCAACAATGGGTTCTTCTGTGGCAGCATACACCTCTGTCAAAATTAAAATACGTACCTCAAACTGACTTAGAGAAGTTACAAAATCATCAAATAAATCTCTTGTACGTGAATAACGATGCGGCTGAAAAACAACAATTTTAGATTGTGTATAAGCATTTGTGAAAGCCTCTCTGGTGGCATCAATCTCTCTCGGATGATGCGCATAATCATCTACCCAAGTGTACCCCTTATCACCAATTAAGCAATTTTCCGTTACTGTAAAACGTCGCCCCACACCACTAAAATTTTGCAACACCTTTGTAGATGCTTTCTTATCTATACCCAACTCATCAGCTGTAATGGCACAAGCTAAAGCATTCAAAGCATTATGCTTGCCGGGCATATTAAGTTGCCACTCAAATTTACGCTGATTTTTTTTATCTTCTACTTCAAAAAAACTTGTTATGCCTTCTTGTCGATATTCAATAATTTGAAAATCTGCCTCTTTATAAAATCCATAAGTAATAATTCGGCGAGTGAGTTGTGGGATGATTTTCTGCACTCCAATATCATCAATACATACAATACAAACGCCATAAAAAGGAAGTTGATGAATAAATTCGATAAAAGTACGCTGTAATTTTTCTGGATCATCCTGATAAGTGGACATATGATCTAAATCGATATTTGTCACAATCGAAAGGACTGGCTGTAACTGCAAAAATGAAGCATCACTCTCATCCGCCTCCGCAACAATATACTCCCCCTCACCAAGTTGAGCATTGGAAGAAGTTGAATTTAATATTCCCCCAATCACATAAGTTGGATCTAAGTTTGCCTCAGCCAATGTCAGAGCCAATAAGCTGGTTGTGGTGGTTTTACCATGAGTTCCGGCTACGGCAATCCCTTTACGAAAACGCATTAACTCCCCTAACATTGAAGCTCGACTAATCACGGGAATACGTTTTTCACGTGCCGTTTGCATTTCAATATTATCCTCACCTATGGCAGAAGAATAAACCAACACATCGGCTTTATCAACCCATTCAGCACTATGCCCAATATGAATAGCAATACCCATATTATCTAATTTTCTGAGTGATTTTGAAAAAGCAATATCCGAACCCGACACCTGATAACCCGTACTATATAGCATCTGAGCAATACCAGACATACCAACACCACCAATACCAACCATATGAATATGCTGAACCTTAGAATCCATTACTTTAGAATCCATTATTTAATCTCTCTTTTCACATTTACGATAACTCACTTCACTCCAATTATTTAAGACATACTGAGCTCTTTTCTCGCCAATTAACTCGCTGATTTCTTCTTGTATTTCTACAAGGGATTGACAAATTTTCTCAGTAACTGATTTATTTGTCTCAATAACTACTTTTAACTGTCCTAACTGCCAATGCACCTCAATAATGACATCATCACTCTCATGGCATAACCTTGACAATCGCCAACTATCATCCTTCATTGCCGGTAAAGAAAAAGAACTCATATAAGCACCTATGCTTTTTCTACTACCTCTCTTTCAAGGCGACTCACCTTGGAAAATCCACGTGGTAATAACTTACCCTTCTTACTTCTATCAGAAAGCATATTAGCAATATCTTTATGGCGCAAAATCATCTTCCTTTTGCCACTCCATAAGACAATATTTTCATTACTACTCATCGTAATAACATGCTCCAAAAACTCATCCTTCTTACTTGCAATTCCCATCAATTTATTACCTCTACCACGATTAAGCTGTGGTAATTGTTCGACCGGGAAAACCAACAATTTTCCAACATTAGAAACACACAACACCCACTGTTTTCCATCTAATTTTTGAAAACGTAATAACTTAGCTCCTGGCGCCAGATTCACGATATTTTTTCCATTTTTAGTCCGTGTCAATAAGGCCTCATAAGGAACGGAAAAACCATAACTATCATTACTACAAACCAAATAAGAACTCTCTTTTTGATCAATTAAAATATCCCTAAATTTTGTACTATCAGAAATATTCAATAAACTTGATAAAGGCTCACCATGCCCACGAGCACCAGGCAAATCACGAATATTAACCGTATAACTCTTACCCGATTTATCAATAAGCACCAACGGTAAATTATTTTTTCCAGTTGCTTGAATAGAGAGTTTATCGGTGCCTCGATAATTCAATGTACTACCATCAATGACTCCTCTCGCCGCACGAATCCAGCCTTGTTTAGAAAGCACCACAGTAACGACCTCTGAGGGGATGAGTAAATCCTCATTAATGACCTGTGCCCGTTCTCGCTCAACAATCTTGCTCCGTCTATCATCACCATACTCATCGGCAATTTGTTGTAATTCTTTTTTTATAAGAGACTTTAATTTTCGTTCAGAAGCGAGTATAGCTTCAATTTTTTTACCCTCCTTCGTTAATTCAGCCTCCTCACCCTCAATTTTGATCTGCTCTAATTTGGCAAGCTGGCGTAAACGTATTTCAAGAATTGCCTCAGCCTGCCTTTCAGAAAGACTAAAGCGTGCCATCAACTCCTGTTTTGGCTCATCTGCCTCACGAATTATCTGTATAACCTCATCAATATTAAGATAAGCTACTAATAACCCCTCCAATACATGCAAACGATCCAAGATTTTCTCTAACCGACGCTGTAAACGCTGGCGTACAGTCTGGCGACGGAACTCCAACCACTCAGAAAGCATCACCTTAATGTTTTTGACCTGTGGACGACCATCCAAGCCAATGACATTCATATTCACTCGATAACTTCTTTCCAAATCAGTTGTCGCAAAAATATGCGACATCAAAGCCTCTGTATCCACCCGATTAGAACGAGGAACAAGCACCAAACGCACTAAATTTTCATGATCAGACTCATCTCGTATATCCTCCAACCAAGGCAACTTTTTATCGCGCATCTGTTTACCAATCTGCTCTAATACCTTGCTTGAAGAAACTTGATAAGGCAACTCAGTAATCACTAAATCATTTTTTTCTCTAATAAATTTTGCCCGTACTCGATACTGTCCGACACCTTCAGCATACAATTTTTGTAAATCTTCCTTACTGCTAATCACCTCACCGCCAGTAGGTAAATCTGGGGACGGTAACAACTCATATATTTCTGAAAAATCCGCCTTAGGATTAGCCAACAACAACTCACAAACGCTTATTATTTCACGCAAATTATGTGGCGGAATATCCGTTGCCATCCCAACAGCAATACCACTACCTCCATTAAGCAAAATATTTGGCACTCTCGCAGGCATTTTTTCTGGCTCAGACAAAGTACCATCAAAATTAGGCACCCACTCTACCGTACCCTGACTTAATTCACTCAACAACAACTCTGCATAACGAGACAACCGAGCCTCGGTATAACGCATTGCTGCAAAAGACTTAGGATCATCCGGAGCCCCCCAATTCCCCTGCCCTTCAACCAAAGGATAACGATAAGAAAAACTCTGTGCCATCAACACCATAGCCTCATAACAAGCGGTATCCCCATGAGGATGGAACTTACCTAACACATCACCAACAGTACGTGCTGATTTTTTAAATTTTGCGGTATTTTTTAACCCCAATTCAGACATTGCATACACAATTCTGCGTTGCACAGGCTTTAAACCATCAGCCACGTTAGGCAAAGCTCTGTCTAAAATGACATACATTGCATAATTCAAATATGCCTGCTCGGCAAAATCTTGAATTGGTAATTTTTCAGAATCTTGGTTAAAAGTCAGCATTCAGCCTAAAGTTTTTTACATTAGATATTGGGATTTATATACACTGAGACCTTTGCATAAAAGTATGGCACAAAAAACGTTTTTACTCTTGGCGAGTTTACGAGCCTTAGAGTAACAGTGTTTGAACTGCTTGCAGGTAAAAGAAAAAAGATAAAAAATTGTTCTGATTGAGGCGTGAAACGCAGCTAATACGTCCGTCTTCGCAAGTTTCACAACGCAAATCAGAGCGATTTTTTACTTTTTTACTTGTCATATCTTTTGTGCAAAGGTCTCACTTATATTTTACCCCAGCCTGCGATAGCTTGATTAAGTAATGACTCAATCTTCTGTGTTTTAGTAATCGCTATTTTTAAATGATCACACGCTCTTTGTAAGTTCTGCAACGCCTCAGCACTATTCAAAATAGGAGAAAAATTTTGCTTACTTAACTTATTCCCCTGTTCATCACAAACCAAAGGAACGTGCCTATAAACAGGCGTTGAAAAACCCAATTTTTGTTGCAAATAAATTTGCCGTGGAGTAACATCTAATAAATCCACCCCACGCACCACATTGGTAATCCCCTGTAAAGCATCATCCACCACCACCGCAAGTTGATAAGCAAACAATCCATCTCTACGGCGAATAATAAAATCACCAGCCTCTTGATAAATATTCTGCTCAATCAAACCATACTGACAATCCTTAAAACCAACAACTTTTTCAGCCTCCACCTTAATACGCAAAGAATACCCCTGTGCATTCAACTGCTCAAACGAATCATTTTTTTTATCTCGACACAAACAATGCTCGTTTTGACTACGATATTGCTTAATTTGCTTACTGCTACAAGCACACCGATACAAATCCCCTTGCTGCCACAATTGTTCAATCGCCCTTTGATAATATTCGCCTTGCTCGCTCTGCCAAATAACTGGAAATTCCGACTGCAAACAATGCTCATCCAAAGAATGTAAAATCTGCTGTGCTGCCCCCTCTTGCTCTCGTGGTGGATCAATATCCTCCATACGCACCAACCACTCCCCCTGATTCACCTTAGCATCTAAAAAACTTGCCAAAGCACTCACCAAAGAACCCAGATGCAAACCACCCGTTGGCGACGGAGCAAAACGCCCCCGATAATTTCTTTTTATAATGTTTCTATGCATAATATAAACTATGATAATGCAAAAACAAGATTACACCAACTATTGGCATCAATTTACCCCATGCAATGCCAACGAACAAAAATATCAACAACAAGCTAATATCAAAAAAAATGCCTGCTTACAGCTTTTCAAAAAAAACTTAGATTGCGACCTATCAATTATTGAAAATACCCAAATCCTTCATTCACAAAAAACCCACTTTAGAGATAGGATTGAATTCAACCTAAAAACCCTTGATGGGCAATTACACTACATAATGTTTGCCCCCATCACCAAAGAACCCATAAAAATCACACAATGTAACCACGCCGCAAAAGCAATAAACGATGCAATGCCCATCCTAATGGCACAACTCAACACCCACCCTACCCTCGGACAACACTGCCATCAAATCAACTTTCGCACCAACCCACAAGAGCAACTACTCATCACCCTAATCTACCGCAAATCAATTGAAGAAAAACCACCCCTATGGAAAAAACAACTCGAACAACTACACCAAAAATACGGCTGGAACCTTATCGGCAGATCGCATAAAAAACAATGGCATTGTGGGCAAAATCATCTTGACTACACCCTACACATCAATCAAAAAAAGCTAATTTACCGACAAGATGACAACACCTTCACCCAACCCAACTTCAAAATCAATGAAAAAATGATAAGCTGGATTCAAAGCCATCTACCCACAGATTCTACTACAGATTTATTAGAACTTTATTGTGGTAACGGCAATTTCTCCATCGCCCTATGCAATCAATTCAGATCTGTACTTGCCACCGAAATCGTCCGAGAATCCTTAAAATTAGCCCATTACGCCAAAGAAAAAAACGCCATTCAAAATATAAACTTCATCCGCCTATCAGCAGAAGAAACCGCGCAAGCACTCAGCAATGACAGAACTTTCAACCGCCTAAAAGAAATTGACATCGAAAGCTATCAAATTTCAACCGTACTGGTCGATCCTCCACGAGCTGGCATTGATAAAAAAACCCTAAACTTCTTACAACAATTCAAGCGTATTATCTACGTCTCCTGCAACCCAGAAACCCTCTGCAACAACCTCCAAACCCTCAACACAACCCACACCCTAAAACACCTCGCCCTATTCGACCAATTCCCCTACACCGCCCATATTGAAAGCATTGCGATACTTGTTAATGGTTAATGGTTAATGATTAGTTGTTAATTGTTAATTGTTCCCACGCAGGAGCACAAACA
>CAKMZV010000030.1 GCA_929200535.1 uncultured Gammaproteobacteria bacterium | reverse complement strand
AGTGTCCCAACCGGTCTTAGCCTAACAGCGGATAGTGTTTCACAAATTACGGTATTGTGGGATAGTGTTACTGCAACAAACTACTATGAAGTTTTCCGAAATACTACCGATAGCAATTCGAGCTTAACTACGGCTATTAATCAACCTGTGAATACGACTTATACCGATAGTGGGCTAAGTGCTGACACGACTTATTATTATTGGGTAAAAGCGTGTGGTACTGGTGATATATGTTCTGACTTTTCAGAAGAAGCATCAACAAAAACATTAAAAGGTGAGCTTAATTGGACTACTGCTACGGATTCGGCAGCATTCTCGGCTCGATATTTTCATCAATCTGTGGTATTTGATAATAAAATGTGGGTGATTGGTGGGAATGAATCTAATAGTCGAAAAAACGACGTATGGAGCTCGACTAATGGGGTTACTTGGACTACCGCGACGGATTCGGCAGCATTCTCGCCTCGACGGAGTCATATATCAGTAGTATTTGATAATAAAATGTGGGTGATTGGTGGGCGCGACGCCAATCTCTTAAACGACGTATGGAGATCGACTGATGGTGTTACTTGGACTGAAGCGACGGATTCGGCAGCATTCTCGCCTCGATCGGATCATCAAGCCGTGGTATTTAATGACGGTAATAGTACGAAAATGTGGGTGATTGGGGGGAATGATCGTGGACTAAGAAACGACGTATGGAGCTCGACTAATGGGATTATTTGGACTACGGCGACGAATTTGGCAGCATTCTCGGCTCGAGTTTGGCATCAAGCCGTGGTATTTGATAAAAAAATGTGGGTGATTGGTGGGAGAAATGCCGGACGTAATCCCTTAAACGACGTATGGAGCTCGACTGATGGGGTTACTTGGACTACGGCGACGGATTCGGCAGCATTCTCGGCTCGATATTATCATCAATCCGTGGTATTTGATAATAAAATGTGGGTGATTGGTGGGTATGACGATACTAATACTGTAAAAAACGACGTATGGAGCTCGGCTGATGGTGTTACTTGGACTAAAGCGGTGGCTTCGGTAAGATTTTCGCTTCGAACTGCTCATCGAGCCGTGGTATTTGATAAAAAAATGTGGGTGATTGGTGGTAGTTCTTCTGATGGTCTTATTATTCCAAAAAACGACGTATGGCATACTGTTAAAGAATAACCCTCTTATCAAAAAGTCAATACTGAACAATCTTCACAATAAATAAGTGTCATGCTGCTTGTAGAAGTTCACTAATTTGTTGACAGAGAAAACGTGCACTTAACACTTATTAAAAGATGAGACCTTTGCATAAAAGTATGGTAAAAGAAAAAAGATAAAAAATCGTTCTGATTGAGGCGTGAAATGTAGCAAATACGTCCGTCTTCGCAAATTTCACAACGACAATCAGAGCGGTTTTTTGCTTTTTTACTTGTCATATCTTTTGTGCAAAGGTCTCAAAATATGTTAAAATCAATTAGAATGCTTTTTGGTTGAAGAGCTATTTATTTAGCAATTATGGAGAGGTAGAACCGACTCTGAAGTGTTAGGTCCCGAACTATTTTAACGATGTATTTGGTGAACTATCTCATATTACTATGAAATTATCTTATATTACTATGAAACTATCTCATATTACCCTCTCGGCTTTTAAAAGTCTTTTAATCGTCGCTTTTTTACCCCTTTTCCTTGTTGCTTGTGGTGGAAGTTCAGATAGTTCACCGCCATCTCAGGGTGAGAAAATTATCAGCACCCCCAAAATGATTAACCTAAAAGCGGATAGCACCTCACAAATCACCCTATCATGGAATGCTGTTGACGGAGCCAGCTACTATGAAATTTATAAGAATACAACAAACACCACCACCAGTGGCTTAACAACCCTCAGTACTCAAAGCAGTACCACCTTTAAAAACACAGGTTTAAAGGCAAACACTACCTATTACTATTGGGGAAAAGTCTGTAAAACAGAAGGCTCAGTAGGATCAGCAGGAAGCTCCACCAACACAGCAGGGCACTCCTGCACCGCCTTTTCACCAGTTGCCTCAACAACGACCTGGGTTGTTATTCCAAGTGTCCCAACCAATCTTAGCTTAACAGCTAATAGTGCTTCACAAATTACGGTACGGTGGGATAGCCTTACTGGAGCAGATTATTATAAAATTTATCGCAACACAAGCAACAGTAATGCAGGTTCAACAGTCATTGCCACGACAACAAACGTCTCCTATAAAGATACAGGTCTAACGGCTGATACGATGTATTACTACTGGGTAAAAGCATGTAAGGAAAATTCAAAAGGAGAAAAAGCCTGCTCTAATTTTTCACCAGTTGCCTCAACAACTACTTGGGTTGTTATTCCAAGTGTCCCAACCGATCTTAGCTTAACAGCTAATAGTGCTTCACAAATTACGGCACGGTGGAAGAGCCTTACTGGAGCAGACTATTATGAGGTTTACCGCTCTACCAGCAATAATACAGCAAACTCAGCAAAAATTTCAGACCCAACTGACTCTTCTTATGTAAATACAACAGGCTTAACCCCCAATACAACCTATTACTACTGGGTAAAAGCCTGTAATGCAAATACTTCTGGAGAAAGGTGTTCTGATTTTTCCCAAGTTGCCTCAACAAAGACCCGGGTTGTTCCTCAAGGTGCCCCCCCAAGAATTACCACTCCAACCCTAAGTGCGGATAGCACCTCACAAATAACGGTATCATGGACTGGCAATAATGAGGCAACCTCCTATCAAATTTACCGCAACACAATAAATAGCATTACCAATTTAGCAGCCATTGCCACGCCAACCAACACCTCCTATGAAGATACAGGTCTAACGGCTGATACGACTTACTACTACTGGGTAAAAGCGTGTAAGAGAAATTCACAAGGAAGAGATGACTGCTCTGATTTTTCCCAAGTTGCCTCAAAAACTACTCTGGTTGTTATTCCAAGTGCCCCAACCGATCTTAGCTTAACAGCGGATAGCTCCTCACAACTTACGGTCTCGTGGATCGGCAATGGTGCACATTCCTATGAAATTTACCGCAACACAAGCAACAGCACTGCAGGTTCAACAGCCATTGCTACCCCAAGCGATGTTGCTTATGTAAACACAGAATTAGAGCCAAACACTACCTACTACTACTGGGTAAAAGCCTGTAATGCAAATACTTCTGGAAAAAGATGTTCTGATTTTTCTCAAGTTGCCTCAAAAACCACCTTAGTTCTTCCCCCAGATGTGCCAACCGATGTTAAATTAACAGCGGATAGCACCTCACAAATGAGGGTATCATGGAACGGCAATGGGGCAAACTCCTATAAACTTTACCGCAACACTAACAATAGCAATGCAGGTTTAACAGCCATTGCCACGCCAACCAACACCTCCTATGAAGATACAGGTCTAATGGCTGATACGACTTATTATTACTGGGTAACAGCGTGTAAGAAAAGTACACAAGGAGTACAATCCTGCTCTGATTTTTCAAAAGTTGCCTCAAAAGCTACCCTGGTTGTTATTCCAAGTGTCCCAACCGAGCTTGCTCTCAATGCGGATAGTACCTCACAAATTTCCGTATCATGGAGGGGCAATGGAGCAGACTCCTATAAAATTTATCGTCATACCAGTGATGCCTCTACAGCAGCTATGAGTGTTGCCACCACAGAGAGCGATTCTTATACAGACACAGGTCTAAATCCTGGTACCCTCTATTACTACTGGATAAAAGCGTGTAAAGAAAACTCAGAAGGGGGCGTAGCCTGCTCTAATTTTTCAACAGTTTCTTCAAAAGCTACCTTGGTTGTTATTCCAAGTGCCCCAACGGGTGTTAGCCTAAGTGCGGATAGTGCTTCACAAATTACAGTATTGTGGAATAGTGTTACTGCAACAAACTACTATGAAGTTTTCCGAAATACTACCGATAGCAATTTGTCTTCTACGCGTATTAGCCAACCTGCGAATACGACTTATACCGATAGTGGGCTAAGCGCTGACACGACTTATTATTATTGGGTAAAAGCGTGTGGTATTGGTGATATGTGTTCTGCCTTTTCAGAAGTAGCATCGATAAAAACATTAGAGGAGGAGGTTAAGCTTGGTTGGACTAAAGCTACGGATTCGGCAGCATTCTCGGCTCGATATGATCATCAAGCCGTGGTATTTAATGATGGTGATAGTACGAAAATGTGGGTGATTGGTGGGCTTGATAGTCGAAGAAAAAACGACGTATGGAGCTCTACTAATGGCATCACTTGGATTCAGGCTACGACTACGGTAGTATTCTCGGCTCGATATGGTCATCAAGCCGTGGTATTTGATAATAAAATGTGGGTGATTGCTGGAGAGGATGGTGATGAAAAAAACGACGTATGGAGCACGACCGATGGTATCACTTGGACTGAGGTTACGGCTACGGCAGCATTCCCAGTTCGAGAAGAGCATCAAGCCGTTGTATTGAATAATAAAAAAATATGGGTGACTGGTGGGACCCAGGGCGATGGCGAGGGTAAATCAAACGTATGGAGCTCTGCCGATGGCATCACTTGGAAAACAAATGCGAATTCGATAGAATTCTCGACTCGCTATGGTCATCAATCCGTGTTTTTTAAGAATGAAATATGGGTGATTGGTGGGTACTACGGTGGTGATAACAAAAACGATGTATGGAACTCTACTAATGGTATCACTTGGAAGAAGACTACGGCTAAGGCAGCATTCTCGGCTCGAGATGGTCATCAATCCGTAGTTTTTGATAATAAAATGTGGGTGATTGGTGGAGACGATGAGGGTCGCATAAACGACGTATGGAGCTCTACTAATGGAATTACTTGGACTAAGGATACTACGCCTACTACGTCAATATTCTCGGCTCGAGATGGTCATCAAGCCGTGGTATTTGATAATAAAATATGGGTGATTGGTGGGTCTGGTGATGGACGAAAAAACGACGTATGGTATTGTGCAGCCTCTTGTTAAAGAGTTACCCTCTTATCAAAAAGTCATACTGAACAATCTTCACAATAAATAAGTGTCATATTGAAACTCCTTCCTATCCTCCTGTCATCCTGATAGCATAAGAGAACTGGAGTGGTTATAACAATATAGGTTCTGTTGAGGAGTTTTTTTGCTTGTTTTTTGCTTGATAGAGGGATAGCTTAGATTTTTTTGAGTAAGGCGTTAATTTCAGCGTATTTTTGAGCTGAGGAGTCGATGAAAAATCGCACTTGTGGGGTTTTTCGTAGTCTTAGCTCTTTACCTAAACCACGTTGAAACCATGGGGCAGCTTTGTTTAGTGCCTCTATGATTTCTGCTTCATAGAAATTGTTACTATCTTGTGATAGATGATGCACAGAAACATAAACTTTTGTGTATCCAAGGTCTGGGCTTATTTCAACTTCGGTAATGGTGGCGTGTTTAAAACGTTCGTCTCTTGCTTCACTAACCATTAGCCGAGCTAATATTTTGCTAACTTCAGTAGAAACTCTACGTTGTCTTTGAGACATTAGGAGACCTTTGCATAAAAGTATGGTAAAAGAAAAAAGATAAAAAATCGTTCTGATTGAGGCGTGAAATGAAGCTAATACGTCCGTCTTCGCAAATTTCACAACGAAAATCAGAGCGGTTTTTTGCTTTTTTACTTGTCATATCTTTTGTGCAAAGATCTCATTAAATATATTTTTTAGGGTAGGGCGGATGAAGTGGAAGGTCTCAGAAGGTTAGATTACAGGTTTAATTTCTATACGCTCGTAAACTTCAATCTTATCACCTACTTTAATATCGTTATAGTTTTTAACGCCAATACCACATTCAGTGTTATTTTTAACGTTAGAGACATCTTCTTTAAAGCGTCTAAGTGATTCTAATACTCCTTCATAAATTACTACGTCGCCTCGTAGTACCCGAATGGGATTATTACGTTTAATTTCTCCTTCAATAACCATACAGCCAGCAATGGCTCCAATTTTTGGTGCGTGAAAAACATCTCTTACTTCAGCGATTCCAATAATTTCTTCTTTATATTCTGGGTCTAATTTTCCTAAAATGGCTTGTTTAACTTGATCGACAACTTCGTAAATAATACTGTAGTAATGTAAATCAAGACCTTCTTTCTCAATAATATCTCTGGCAGCTCTATCTGCACGCACATTAAAGCCAATGATAATCGCCTGATGTGCCATTGCTAATGTTGCATCTGCTTCTTTGATGCCTCCAATGCCTTGAGCAACGATCGAGATAGTGAATTTATCGGTTGAAAGTTTATTTAATGAATCGGCAATAGCTTCCATAGAGCCATTGGTATCAGCACGAATGACCAAATTAACTTTCTTAATTTCTTTATCCGCTTGTGTGCTAAATAAATCTTCAAGGCTCACTTTATTGTTCGTTAGCTCTTGCTCACGACTTTTTACTTTGCGCTGCTCACTTATTTCACGTGCTTGTTTTTCAGTTTTAACTGCAACAAATTTATCCCCAACTTGAGGTAGTCCATTAAATCCAAGAAGTTCAATTGGAATAGAGGGTCCTACTTTTTTCAGCGTTTTAGAATGGCTATCAACCATACCACGCACTTTACCAAACTCCTCGCCACATAAGAGTATATCTCCTTGTTTTAACTCACCATGTTGTACCAATGCACTAACAACGGTTCCACGTCCTTTATCAATTCGACATTCTAATACAACGCCTTCGGCATCACCTTTATGATGCGCTTCTAACTCCATTAAATCTGCTTGTAAGATAAGGGTTTCTAATAAATCATCAACGCCTTTACCCGTTTTTGCGGATAGCTGCACTACGGGCACATCACCGCCCCAAGATTCAGTAATAATTTCGTGTTGTGAAAGTCCTTGCAAAACATTCTCAATATTGACATCGGGCTTATCAATTTTATTAATAGCGATAAGCATAGGCACATTAGCTGCTTTAACGTGTTGAATGATTTCTATTGTTTGAGGCATTACACCATCATCGGCAGCAATAATTAAAATTACAATATCGGTAAATTGAGAGCCACGTGCACGCATAGCCGTAAATGCCGCATGCCCGGGGGTATCAACAAAAGTTACATTACCATGTTTGGTAACGACGTGATAAGCAGATAAATGTTGCGTAATGCCGCCAGCTTCTTTATCGGCAACTTTTGATTTTCTGATGTAGTCTAAAAGCGAGGTTTTGCCGTGATCAACATGACCCATAATAGTAACAATGGGAGAGCGTTTTTCTGCTTTGTCTGTACGTGTTATTTGATTTTCTACATCTGGAATTTCAGCTTCTTGTTCGATAGCGGTATGTCCCATTTCTTCGACCACTAAAAAAGCCGTCTCATAATCTAAAGAGTTATCGTCATCAATCTCAACATCCATTTTTCTTAAGGCTTTAGAGAGAGCCTGAGATTTTATTTGTAGTTTCTTCGCAAGATTTGTAATACTAATGGATTCACCAATTTCAATGCTTAATTTTTTGGTTTTGCTTGGGGCAATAAATTGATGTTTAGATACCGTTTTAATCTTTTTCGATGTTAATTTAGCTTCAGTTGTTAGGTTCTTTTTACGAGTGGTAGTATTTGGAGCAATAATTTCATCATCAACTTGTGCAAGTGTATATAAACTTTTGCTGTGTTTATCTGGGTTGATTTTTTCTTCTGGAGTTGCGACAATCTTTTTTCGAGTTTTTGTTTTAGTATCTTCACCTTTAGGGGTTTTTTCAAAGGTTTGTTTGTCATCAACCTTAGTTGTTGGTTTTTCTACAGATTTAGTCGAGATTTTTTTACTTAATTTTCCCTTATCCGCAGATTTAGAAGCAATATTTTTTTCGTCCTTAGCAGATGCTTTTTCCTTAGGTTTTGGAGGTGGAGGCGGAGGTGGTGGAGGGGGAGGAGGTGGTGGAGGGGGTGAAACTGAAACTTTTTTCTTAACAGGTCTAAAGCCTTCTTTATTATTTACCTCTTTTCCTTTAGCGGGCTTACTTGTTGGTTTGTATTCAATATCAATTCCGCTACGCTTCCCATCAAGTTTTTTAGCAACATTTTTTGTTGTTTTATAGTATTGAGTAGCTCCATCTTTTCTTAGAGTCCCAACGTATTTAACAATGGTTCTTTTTTCATCGTCAGTCAATGCATCCTTATTTCCAATTGTTAGGTCGTAGTTTTCCCTAAGGCTTTCAACAAGAATCTTTTCATCTATTCCAACACTAGTAGCAATAGCTTTTAATGTAATTTTAGTTTTTGACATAAAGTTTTTTTAGTGTGTTTGTAGAGGAAAGTAAATAATCTGTTTTTTAAATTATTTTTCTGTCGCTTCTTCTTCGCTTACTATCGAGTTTGTAACTTCATCATCCTGCTCGGTTACTTCATCATCACCACTCAGTAAACCAAGAAGAATTTGATCATTAGCGGTATTACGAATTTGTTCACAAATTTCGCTATCCAATCCTTTAATGGCTGATAATTCATCTTCTGACATATAAGCAATTTCTTCAATACTGCTTACTCCTGCTTTAATAATAGCTTTTGCATTATCCTCAGAAATATCAAGAGAATTTGTAAATAATTTTAAAAGTTTGTTTTGCTCAGAACTTTTCTTTATTTCCATATCTTTTTCTGACATAACATTTAAATCCCAACCTGTTAGCTGAGAGGCAAGACGTACGTTTTGTCCGCTACGTCCTATTGCTTGCGGTAATAAATCTTCTTGAACAGAAATGTCCATACTACGCTTATCTTCATCCACAGAAATAGCGACAACTTCAGCAGGTGCTAAAGCATTGAGGACTAATTCAGCAGGATTATCGTTCCAAACGATAATATCAATTCTTTCATTTGAAAGTTCATTGGTAACAGCGTGGATTCGTGTACCACGAACCCCAACACAAGAACCCACAGGGTCAAGATGAGGGTCGCCAGTATATACAGCTATTTTTGCACGTTCACCTGGATCACGAGCAACCGCACGAATCTCAATAATGCCATCAGCAATTTCAGGCACTTCTAACTTAAATAATTCTTCTAATAACGCAGGCATAGAGCGTGAAAAATAAAGCTGGGGAGAATGTCCTCCCACACCAACTTCGTATAAATAAACACGTAAGCGCCTTCCTGGAGAGTATTGTTCGTTAGGTATTTGGTGAGCTCGTGGGATGACACCCTCAGTATTTTCTCCTAAGTCTAAAACCACCTGACCTTTGAAAATTCGTTTAATAGTTACATGGAAAATTTCACCAATACGACTTTCATATTGCTCTACAATTTTGCGACGGCTAAATTCACGTATTTTTTGAAACATTACCTGCTTAGCAATTTGTATGCTAATTCTCCCAAAATCTACCTCATTCATCGGTTCTTCCAATACTTCACCAAGTTGCACTTCAGGATCACTTTCACGTGCTTCGTCAAGGCTAATCATTAGTTGAGAGTTGAACTCTTGCTGTGTTAAAACGTCATCTTGTTCGATAGTAGGCATATTATTCGGATCCACCACAACCCACTCTCTAAATGCCTCATAATCACCGGTGAGAGGGTCCAAGCTAACACGTATTTGCATTTCTTCTGGTTGGCTTTTTACGATTGCACTTGCTAAAGCATCTTCCAGTACGCTAAAAATGTCTTGTTTAGGGAGTCCTTTCTCATTAGCAACTGCCTCCACAAAAAACAACATCTCTTTTTTATTCATCATATTTCTTGTCCCTTTTATCTCTGCATTAAATATAAATTCGACCTATAAGTCAATTTGTAAACGGGCCTGTTGAACAGATGCAAAAGGTATTACAATAAGTTCATTTTGCACCTTAAGCTCTAAAGAGGCCTTATCTACGTTTACTTGATTCAATACGCCTTTAAAGCGTTTTTGTCCAGCAATTGCCATATATAATTTCACCACCAATTTTTTTTTCAGATAAGGCTGCATTTGTTCTAAAGAGAAAAATTTCCTATCCAAACCTGGAGAGGAAACTTCTAAAGTATATTCTCGTGGAGTTGTGTTTTGAACTTCAAACATTAAATCCAATTGCCTGCTCACATTAGCACAATCATCAACATCCACTTCAGCATTTACCTTATCAATGTAGATTCTCAACAATCTATTTTTCCCATTAGAAGCGGACTCAATTCCCCACAATAGACAACCCATGGCATTCGTTGCCTCTTCGATTAACGTCCGAGTTTCTTCGTTTAGAGATACTAACAAAATTATTAAAAAATGCCTACAAAAACAAAAAAAGCCCTTAAAGGGCTTCACAAAATTAACACAAAGGCTGTTTGTAAGACGCTAAAAAACAACCGTTATTGGTAGCGGGGGCTGGATTTGAACCAACGACCTCCGGGTTATGAGCCCGACGAGCTACCAGACTGCTCTACCCCGCATCATTTTTCAAACAAACATATGAGGAATAAATTATAACATATATGAAGGGGTTTTTTACTATTTAGCACAGCCTTTTAGGATTGGAACGTGTTGTCTTATGATATAATTAACCCCTTGTTTGGGTGTTTTTTCATTTATATTTTACCCATTCATATTTCATACTTTACTTGCGCTCGTAGTTCAACTGGATAGAATACCTGGCTACGAACCAGGCGGTTGGGGGTTCGAGTCCTCCCGAGCGCGCCATTTGACAAATTAAACTTAAACTATTGAGTTTAAAGGTTTTTAATTTAAGGTTGATTTGAGAGAGTTTTTTTACTATACCTATTCTTAAAAGCCGAGGATGGACCAACAAAAAATTAATTATGAAAAAAATATTTTCTTTGACTCTAAATTTACTAAAGTGGGTAGTTACTATCAGTGCTATATGTCTAATAACAGCCTGCGGTAGTAGCGATGACAGTAGTGTCAATAACACAAATTCAAGCTATCGTGTAAAAACCATCGATGATGGTAATGGTGTTTGGAACTACAACTATGACGAAGATGGAAAGCTTTCAAGCTGGACTTGGAAGAGCGAATCCGACTCATCAACGTCCGCACGGTATTATGATTATAATAATCTTAATCAACAAGTAAGTAGCAGATGGTATTACTCATCAGGAGACGCATCTACATACACCTATACTTACGATAATACGGGTAATTTAATACAGCAAAACTATCAGCGCAGTAATAGTAGTGCAACTAATAAGAGTAGTGAAACTAGCATTTATAGTTATAATGCTCTTAACCAACTCGCCTCAATATCTTGGGTCAGAACTCCTTCGTCAAACTACTCGACTCATACCTTCGTGTATGATACACAAGGTAAATTTACAGCCTATTATGGGGAGAGGAGCAATAACGAGAATTCAACCGATCTTTTTACATATGACTCTAATGGCAATTATTATCAAGGAATTTTTATTAGATCGGATGGCTATGCATCAACGATAAATTATACGTTTGATACATCGGGTAAAAGAATCAAGAGGACTCAAAAGGATACAGGAGGTAAAACCTACACTAGGAACTACAAATATGAAGCAAAACCTTGCACTTATTTTCACATACCTAAAACGCTTGGATATTTGCTACATAATAATTTTTTATGTAGAAAATAGGGAAGCATCTCTCAGTAATTGGATTAAAAAAAAGCTGATAGAGTAGAAATGAATGTGGCTATTTAAGGTTTGAGAACAGATATTGATAGACGCTTGAACTTTGTTTTGCAAGTGTTTAGTTACTTTTTTAGTTATGCTACATACCAAAAAAATGTCTAATATAAATAAAATAGCAATCTTACAAGCTAATCCTGATAAAAAGGAATTAGAGCCGCAGCATCCTAACGACGGTTATAAATATAAAGCATTTTTTTCAACTGTTTTTCCTCAGGCGACTTTTGATATTTACCGTGTATTTGAAGATCAATTTCCTAAGCGTGTTGAGAATTATGATCTATTTATTATTACAGGCAGTACTTATTCGGTTTATGATGGGTTTGAATGGATAAGTCGTTTAGAAGAATTGATTCAAGAGATTGAGAAAGAAGATAAGTATCTTGTCGGTTTATGCTTTGGGCATCAAATTATTGCACAAGCGTTAAAGGGTAAGGTTGAGCGTGCTAAAGGCGGATGGCGTTTGGGGATGAAAGCTACTGAATTTACAAATACGCAGTGGATGAAACCTCTGCAAAACACTCTCAATATTCTCTATATTCATCAAGACCAAGTCGTTAAATTGCCCGCAGGAGCAAAGCTTTTATCGAGTAATAGTGAATGTGGATTTGGAGCTTATAGTATTGGTAGTCGGATTTTGGCACTCCAAGGGCACCCTGAATTTAGCAATGACTACGTACAAGCGTTATTACCTATTATTAAAGAACGTTTTCCCGAAAAAATATACGATGATGCGATGGGTTCACTCAATGAAAAAAATGATGGAGTGACTTTTGCACATTGGGTTAAAGCGTTTACCGAACAAGGGTAATATAGCCTCAATTTTTGCGTCTTTGTCGTACTGCAGGGGCGAGAATGTTTCTTAGTATTTCTTCCGTATCTTCCCAATTAATACAAGCATCGGTAATGCTTTGTCCATAAACAAGTTTTTCTTTATCGGCATTAATTGATTGGTTGCCTTCTTCTATAAAGCTTTCAATCATCACACCAGTAATTCGTTTATCGCCATTAGAGATTTGTTGGGCGACATCTTCAGCAACAAGGCGTTGTCTCTTATGTTGTTTGAGGCTATTGCCATGGCTAAAATCTATCATAATACTTGTTGGTAAGCCTTTTTCTTCCAATTGTTCGCACGCTTTATTGACATCTACGGCTTCATAATTGGGCTTTTTCCCTCCACGTAAAATAATATGACAATGAGCATTGCCTTTTGTCTTGACTGCGGAACAGTGTCCAGCTTTGTTTATTGACATAAAAATATGCGGACGAGAACTCGAGAGAATGGCATCACGAGCAATGCCGACATCCCCAGAGGTACCATTTTTAAATCCTATTGGGCAAGATAAGCCAGAAGATAGCTCACGGTGTCCTTGGCTTTCTGTAGTACGTGCTCCAATAGCGCCCCAAGAAACTAAATCAGCAATGTATTGAGGGGAGATTAGATCTAAAAATTCAGAAGCACTTGGCAGACCAATCGAATTGACTTCTAAAAGAAGCTGGCGAGCTATTTTAAGTCCTTTATTTATATCAAAGCTCTCATCAAGATCTGGGTCATTGATGAGTCCTTTCCATCCGACAGTAGTGCGTGGTTTTTCAAAATAAATGCGCATAACGATGTATAAATCATCTTTGAGTTCATCGGCAAGTTTTTTGAGACGTTTTGTGTAATCAATGGCAGATTGTACATCGTGAATAGAGCATGGACCAACAACAACCATCAAGCGATCATCTTTTTTATCAATAATATTCTTGCTTTGTTCGCGAAAACGAAGAATGGCCTCAGTTTGTTGAGGTGTGAGTGGGAAATCGTTAATCAGTTGTTCAGGTGCTATCATTTGAGTATAGGAGTCAATGCGAAGATCATCGGTTGTATTAAAACCTTGGTTTGAATAACCCGATTCTGATTGTTCTGAGTGATTTGTCATTTTCTCAAGTTAAAATTATATTAAGGGACGTGTTAAAAATAAGTGTCAAGCAGGAAATTATAACATTAAATCAATTGATAACAAGTAATGGCAAAGGATAAGGTAGTTTATTTTTGTAAATCTTGTGGTAATGAATTCTCTCGTTGGAGTGGGCAATGTCTGGCGTGTAAAGAATGGAATACCATTGCTGAAGAACCAACAATGCCTCGTCGCACTCCTAAAGGCACCTCTAAAAGAGTGACGCTCACTGGAGATTCACAAAGTAGTATTCCGATTACTGCAGATAAAGTGCCTTTAGATGAGCAGAACCGATGCCTAACTGATAGCAGTGAGTTTGACCGTGTGCTTGGTGGTGGTATTGTGGGAGGCTCAGTTATTTTAATTGGAGGAGATCCTGGTGTTGGAAAATCGACTTTGCTCACCCAAATCATTGCAAATTTATCGCAGCAACAGAATATTCTTTACATTAGTGGTGAAGAGTCTTTGGCACAGATTAGCCAGCGTTGTCATCGCTTAAATTTAAAACAAGATAAATTATGGTTGCTTACTGCGACTAATATTGATGACATCATACATAATGCACAACAACAAAAACCTTCGATTATGGTGGTGGATTCCATTCAAACTATTTATAGTGATGAAATTAGCTCAGCGACTGGGAGCATTACCCAAGTTCGAGAATGTTGTGCCAAATTAGTGCGTTATGCCAAATCAAATCAATGTGCTGTGTTTGTAATTGGACACGTTACCAAAGATGGGCATATAGCAGGTCCTAGAATTTTAGAGCATATGGTGGATACCGTACTATACCTTGAAGGGGAGAGCGATCCTCGTTATCGTATTCTACGCGCAATTAAAAACCGTTTTGGGGCAGTCAATGAAATTGCTGTTTTTGCAATGACAGAGCAGGGAATGAAGCAAGTATCTAATCCATCAGCAATTTTCCTCACTAACCGTAACCCTCAAATTGCCGGTAGTGTTGTTGTTGCCATCAAAGAAGGTTCAAGACCTTTGTTGATTGAAATTCAAGCCTTAGTTGATGCTTCATTTTCGCAAGGCAGTAAGCGTCTTGCTGTAGGAATTGACTATAATCGCTTATCAATGCTGTTGGCAATTCTACATCGTCATGTTGGCGTTAGCACTTATGAACAGGATTTTTACGTCAATATAGTAGGTGGTTTAAAAGTACAAGAAACAGCAACTGATCTGGCTATTCTAATGGCACTTTACTCATCGTATAAAAATTTGCCACTTCCAATGGACTTATTAGTTTTTGGGGAAGTTGGGCTAACTGGCGAAGTGAGACCAGTCGCTGATGGTGAAGCACGCCTGATTGAGGCACAAAAACAAGGCTTTAAATCCGCAATTATTCCTTTTGGAAATGTACCTAAAAGTAGTAGAACAAAAAACAAAATTAATGTTATTGGCGTAAAATCCTTATCTGAGGCAATTCAACATTTTTCATCAAACTAATACTCAAAATCACTAATGTCAATCGAAAGTATTCAGCAAAAAATTATTGAAGAATTTTCTAGTTTATCGGAATGGGAGCAAAAATATCAATATCTTATTGAAAAAGGGGTTAGTCTCTCCAAGCCAAGCGAGGAATTAAAACAAGAAGAAAATCGAGTAAAAGGATGTCAATCACAAGTTTGGATGAAGGCACAAAAAACACCTCAAGAGGGAAAAGAGATAATTGTCATTGAAGCCTACAGCGATGCGGCTATTGTGCGTGGTTTGATAGCATTGCTTTTGGAAGTATATAATGGGCATTCTGCGGAAGAAATTATTAATGCCAAATTGGATTTTCTTGTTGAAATTGGTTTGGTGCAACATCTAAGCCCAAATCGTAAAAATGGCTTATCTGCGATGCTTAAGCAAATTCATCGTTTTGCTCAATTAGGATAAGTAAATTTCGATTTATCGTGAGATTTGTAAAGACCCAAGGGAGTATATGGCTATTTATGTCCCTATATTTCTTGGCTTTTCTTGTATTTGTAATGGGCTAAAGGAGGCTACATATCAATAAATCATAGTATAATTGATTAGCTAATTTTATATGTTATTGCTTTACAATTTTTCCCTCTAATCTTTGGGTTTTAGCTTTTATAATAAAATCCTTATTTTACAATTTTTGAGTTTTATTTTTATTAGTTTCTATGGATAAAAAAAGTCTTCCAGACGTGGCATTGCAAAAAATAAAAACCAACAATCAATCTTTAGATTTTGTTGGAATGTCTGGTATTAGTGTGCCTATGAAGTTGGCTGTGGAAAACCAGTCAATTGATATTATTTGTCGTGTGCAAGCTGGAGTAAATTTACAAACCTCTGCCAAGGGCATACATATGTCCAGAATCTACAACGCACTCAATAGCTACTTAAGTGATAAAACAATCACCCTAAAGTTGCTTGAGGATATGCTTAAGCACATCTTACAAACGCATCAAGGTTTAAGTGATTATGCACAAGTTCGGTTTTCTTTTGAATATCGAGCTTTCAGACGCTCCTTGCTTTCTGAAAATTATGGTTGGCGAACTTATCCAATTGACTTAATTGCCCATTTAAAAGATGACAAAATGACACTTCAATTAGCTGCAGAAATAATGTATTCATCTACTTGTCCTTGTTCAGCGGCACTTTCACGTCAACTTATTCAAAATAAATTTCTTAAAGATTTTGCTGCCAATCAAGTCCTTGACGTTGCTAAAGTGTCCGAATGGCTTGGTCAAGAAGAAAATATTTGTGCAACTCCTCACAGCCAGCGCAGCTCAGCCATTGTTACAATAGACTTAGAAAACTTAGAAGGAGCTTCATTAAACATTATTGCTCATATCATTAAAGATATTGAAGACACTTTGGGCACAGTAGTTCAGGCTTCAGTTAAGCGTGAAGATGAACAAGAATTTGCTCGGCTTAATGCTCAAAATTTAATGTTTTGTGAAGATAGTGCAAGAAAACTCAAAAACCTTCTTGCAAACTATACAAAAATTGATATTGCAAGTTATTATGTACGAGTTGAACACTACGAAAGTTTACATGAACATGATGCCGTTGCTGAATTTTCTGGGTAATGTCATTAATATATCGAGTTTTTTTACTTATTCACGTAGTACTCCTATCAAGTTGTGGAGAAGTTTGGAACTCGCCTTATGAGTCTGGTGATAGCGATAAAAAAATTCTATACAGCTCCTTCTCAAGCTCTCCAAAACATTTAGATCCAGCACGTTCCTATTCCTCTGACGAACATGTTCTCATTGAAAATATCTATGAACCACCTCTGCAATATCATTATTTGGATCGCCCTTATCGCTTAATTCCTCTTACCGCAAAATCAGTGCCTAAAGAGCGTGTTGAAGAAGTTGATGGAAAAACTTATTATGTCTATGATATTTTCTTAAAAAGCGAAATTTTCTACGCTCCTCATCCGGCTTTTGGCAATCAAAAAAGAGAGTTAAATGCCAAAGACTATGCCTACCAAATCAAACGCCTTGCCGATAGCAGAAACCACTCACCTATCGCCTCAGTGATGGCAAAATATATCCAAGGTTTTAGCGAATACCGCAAAGCTATCACAGATCAATCCTTAGATTTAGAAGAAAGTGCCTCACTTCCTATGGCAGGAGTTAAAGTAATTTCCCCATATCACTATCAAGTGCGACTTGTGCAAAAATATCCACAATTTAAATACTGGTTAGCAATGCCATTTTTTGCCCCAATGCCCTATGAAGTAATTGCTTGGCACCACAAGAAAAAACAACAAGACGCAAATCATCTTGGTATTGATTGGAACCCCATAGGCACGGGACCATTTATGATGACAGAAAATAATCCAAATTACCGAATGGTGCTGAGTAAAAACCCAAATTTTCATCAGGAAAAATTCCCTACATTTAAGCAAAAACACAAAGCCTACCTACCAGAAGACACGACTGCATTTAATGGCAAGAAACTCCCTCTATTAGAAAAAATAATCTACACCTTAGAAAAAGAAAGCGTACCTTATTGGCAAAAATTCCTACAAGGCTATTATGATGCCTCAGGGCTTGCCTCGGATAATTTTGATCAAGCGATAGAGCTAAGCAATGCCGGTGCCTTTGCTCTAAGCAAAGAATTTAAAAATAAAAGCATTCAGCTTCGCAGTCAAATAACCACCTCGATTTACTACTTGGGCTTTAATATGTTAAGTGACAAAATTGGAGGTTATGACGAAAAGCATAAAAAAATTCGCCAAGCGATATCTATTGCTTTAGATTATGAAGAATATATTGCCATTTTTGCCAATAGCCGAGGCGTTATCGCTCAAGGACCCATTGCCCCTGGAATTTTTGGCTACCTTACAGGCGAACAAGGGATTAACCGCTGGGTATATGATTGGAAAGAGGGAAGAGCACAAAGAAAATCTATTGCTGCTGCCAAAAATCTTCTTAGCCAAGCAGGATATCCTAATGGTATAGACTCGGTGACAGGCAAACAACTAAGCATTAATTATGAAGCCGTTGGCAGTGCAGGGGATTCGAGAGAGCGTTTGGAATGGATGCGTCGCCAGCTATCAGAAATCGGCATTAAAATGAATATTCGTTTGACAGACTACAACCGTTTTCGTGAAAAAATTATCGCTGGTAAAGCTGAACTATTTGGCTGGGGCTGGAATGCGGATTATCCTGATCCTGAAAATTTCTTATTTTTGCTTTACGGTCCCAATGGAAAAGTAAAACACAAAGGCGAAAACGCCAGCAACTATCAAAATGAAGAATATGATGCTCTTTATGAAAAAATGGTACTAATGCCAAATACGCCAGAACGTCTTGCCATTATTCAAAAAATGGTCGATATCGTTAGAGAAGATAGCCCATGGGTTTGGGGATGGCACCCAATGGCAGTTGGGCTATATCACCAATGGGTTAATAATGCTATACCCAACTCCGTTTCGCGCAATACCCTAAAATATCGTTCAATTGATGAACAACAAAGAGCAGAGCGTGTTTATGAGTGGAACAAGCCAAAACTATTCCCTATGATTGTTTTTATAAGTATTTTATTGATTATGTTTGTTGTAACAGTTATGACAATACGTAAGCGCCAACATCGTAAAACTAAATCGACAAACTAATTAAAGCATCGGCAATAAGTCAAATTATGTGGCAAAAAATTTTCACTGATGGGATTTGGACTAAGAATCAAGCAACCGTAGCACTACTTGGATTGTGTCCCTTGCTTGCTGTATCTAACTCAGTGATTAGTGCCTTAGGTCTTGGCATTGCAACGCTTTTGGTGCTCACTTGCTCGAATACCCTTATTTCAATCACTCGCGGTTTTGTACCACACGAAACTCGAATCCCTATTTTTGTGGGAATTATCGCTTCTGTGGTTACTATCATCGAACTTATTCTCAATGCGTGGTGGCACGACCTCTACCTTAAACTCGGCATTTTTATTCCCCTAATTGTGACCAATTGTCTTATTCTTGCACGTGCAGAAAGCTACGCCAGCAAAAACAAACCTCTTCCAGCCTTACTGGATGGCATTGCTATGGGTATCGGCTTCCTGCTTGTGCTTGTTCTAATTGGAGCTATTAGAGAACTGCTTGGAGAAGGTACGCTCCTTCAAGATGCCCATCTACTTTTTGGAGAACAAGCAAAAGATTGGACATTGCACATAGCCAACTTCCGCCTACTTATTGCCATTCTGCCAGCTGGGGCATTTATCAGTTTAGGGTTGGTGATTGCTTTTAAACAATACATTGAGACCTTTGCACAAAGGCCTCACATTAGTGAAAGTAGCCAATCATCTTCTATCAACAATACAAATTCTCAACCCACCTTATGAATGCCCAAAAGAGAGAAATTTTCTATCAAAAATTAGCTCAAGCCATTCCGGAGCCAACGACAGAACTTGATTATAGTACAGATTTTGAACTTTTAATCTCTGTTATCCTATCAGCCCAATCTACTGATGTAGGAGTTAATAAAGCGACTAAAAAACTCTATAAAATCGCCAATACTCCCGAGCAAATCCTATCTCTTGGTGAAGAAGGATTAAAAACATACATTAAAACCATCGGTTTATACCATAGCAAAGCTAAAAACATTATCAACACCTGTGCAAAATTAATTCAACAACATCAAGGAGAAATCCCTCAAACAAGAGAAGAGTTAGAAGCCCTCCCAGGTGTTGGTAGAAAAACAGCCAATGTTGTTCTAAATACTGCTTTTGGGCAGCCGACAATGGCGGTTGATACGCATATATTCAGAGTATCTAACCGCACTGGATTAGCACCAGGGAAAACCCCTCTTATAGTGGAAGAAAAACTCCTTAAAGTGACCCCGCCTCAGTATTTACAAGATGCTCATCATCTGCTTATCCTACACGGACGATACACTTGCAAAGCACGCCAACCTCAATGTGAGACGTGTATTGTTTGGGACGAATGTACTTATAAAAATAAAATCAACCCATTAAAAATAATGCTCCAAAATTAAAATAGCTTTTTTTTAAAGAAAATATAATGAAACCAGCAATTTTATGCCCTTTTATTGAACAATGCTTACAGCATTATCCAAATCTTGATTTGGAAGATAACGCATTGATAATACAAGCGGATAGAGATAGTTTTTTGAGATGGTTAAAAGATGAGACAAATGACTTGGACGAAAATGATTGTTTGAAGCGTATTCGACAACTTAGATATGAGGTATTTGCAAAATTTGCATATTTAGAGATTAATAACCGCTTATCAATTGAAGAGGGTAGCAGGCAGTTAAGTTTATTTGCTGAGGCCTGTCTGTTTTTGGTAGCAGAGCATTATTTTGCAGAACTTTGTAAACGCTTTGGTGTGCCGTGTATTGATGATGGTACAAATGAGGGAGAGGCTAAACCCTCAATGTGGAGTATTTTATGTATGGGGAAATTGGGTGGTCGGGAGCTTAATTTTTCTTCAGATATTGATATTATTTTGTGCTATGATTCGGATGGACATACGATACCTCAAAAGGAGGGGGATGATTTTGAGCAAAGTATCTCAGTACAAGAGTTTTACCAGCATTTTTCTAAATCTTTGATTGCTGCCTTAAATCAACAAAATGAAATAGGGTTTGTTTTTCGTGTAGATATGCGATTGCGCCCCTTTGGTAATAGTGGAGCCTTGATATGTAGTTATAGTTTTATACAAAATTATTTATATAACCATGCCCGTGATTGGGAGCGTTTGGCATATGCTAAAGCAAGCGTATTAAGTCCTAATACTGAAGTGCAAAATAAATTTAAACAGGCAATCAGACCTTATGTGTATCGGCAATATACTGATTACGGTATTTTGCAATCTATTCGTGATATGCGCGATAAGATTGTTAGCACATTAAGAGACAATCGTTATCAAGACGATATCAAAGTAGGTTTTGGCGGAATTCGATTACTGGAATTTAGTTTACAGAGCATTCAGTTTACTTTTTACATTAAGTTTCCTGAATTTAAGGTGAGGGGAGCTTTTAATTTCCTACAAATGTTAAAAAAACAAGATCTTATTGGTGCTGGTGATGTAGCAATTTTTTATGATAACTTATGCTTTTTAAGGCGTCTTGAGCAACGTTTGCAGATCTGGCAAGATAAACAAACCCACCAACTACCCGATGAAAGTGATAAAACTCAATGGCAATGGTTGGCAGATACGATGCAGTGTACTTCTGTAGAGAATTTAAGGGAAAAAATTACTACGGTGCGTTCTTCAGTTCATCAGATGTTTGAGCAGGTTTTGCCAAATGTTCCTATCCAAGATTATGAGCTATTAGAGAGTGAGCAAGAATATGATGAACAGAAATTAACACTGTTACTTGCTCGGATTCTAAAAGCTGATCCTCCGGAACAGTTGATAGGGAACTTTGTGGACTGTTTAATGACTTTGCTAAGTTCGCGCTCATGGCGACGTTCGACACAACAGGCACAGAATAGATTTTCAAAATTGCTGCCAATTTTACTTCGTGAAATAGTAAAAACGCCTCTTTCCCAAAATAAAAACGAGGCGAGATTTAATGATTTTTTGCATAGTGATACAAATGCAGATTGGTCAGAACTATTTCGCTTATTAGCAGCTGTTTTGCAACGTAGTGCGTACTTAAGTTTATTATCTGAATATCCTGCAGTGCTTAAACAGGTATTGAATTGGTGTTTGCAACAACCTTGGCTTATCCAGCAAGTAATTGACTACCCAGTGCTTTTGGAGAGTGTGGTTTCTCCTGAGAGTTGGTATTCAGAAATTCAACGTGTTTATATTCGTAAGCAATGGCAATCTTTGGTTAACAATGATAGATTAGATTATGAGCATAAGGTAAACAAACTGAGTGAGCTTAAACGTTCGGCAGTTTTTAAAGTGGCAGAATTAAGCCAAAGTGGGATTTTAGATACCTATCATGTCAGTGATTGTTTAACAACAATTGCACGTCAGATAGTTGATGCTGCTTTGCAAATAGCGGTTATAGAACTTCGTCCACAATGGGAAAATAGAATCAAAATTGATTGGGATTGTTTGCCGATTTTATGTGTTGGTTATGGCAAGTTAGGGAGCTTTGAATTAGGTTATGGTTCGGATTTAGACGTAGTTGTTTTGTATGATGATGAACAACCTGAATCCTCTTCTTGGTTGCCATTTTTTATGCGCTTAGTACGTAAAATGGTTGATAATCTTAGCCTAAATACAATGACTGGCAAATGTTATGATGTGGATTTTCGCCTACGTCCTGATGGTGATAAAGGCTCATTAGTAACAGGAATTAGGCAGTATCGAGAGTATTTGAATAATAGGGCATGGTTATGGGAAAAGCAGGCTTTAGTTAAAGCACGTTCAGTAACTGGTCAGAGAAATTTAGCAAAACAATTTGTAGAAATTAGAAAGCAAGTGCTATCTATGGATATAGACCCTAAAGTATTGAAAAATGAAATTGTGCAAATGAGGCAAAAAATGCGAAAATCATTGGATAAATCAAATGAAACACATTTTGACCTTAAACAGGGAGAAGGTGGCTTAGTTGATATTGAGTTTCTAACACAATATTGGGCTATGCGATTGATTCCAAAATATCCCAACTTATTGCGTAGTCGCAGTGTCAGCTCCTTATTACAGGGTTTCTCTAATTGTTATGAGTGTACGTTAGATGTCGAAGTGTTAATCGATATTTGTTTGCGATACAGAGCTTTAGTGCATCAGCTGGTATTAAGTAAAAGCAAGGGTTTAGTGCTTAGAGAAGCAATCAAAGAGAGCTACCAAATAGTAATCAATCAGTGGCAAAAATCTATGGAGTTAGTTTAGCCAGTCAATCCTCCAAACCCCATAAAGGCAACAGACATTGCACCGGCTGTGATGAGAGCAATAGGCACTCCACGAAAAGGTGATGGAACATCTGCCCCAACAAGGCGCTCACGAATGCTTGAAAAGAGAATCAGCACCACCGTAAATCCAACTGCAGCACTAAAGCCATACCATGCGGACTCAAATAAAGAAGAAGCGTTGCGCGTATTTAAGAGAGCAATTCCAAGTACAGCACAATTACTTGTAATGAGTGGCAAATATATTCCTAACATTTGATAGAGAATTGGGGTTAGGCTACGCATCATTAATTCACAAACACCTACTACGGTAGCGATGGTGATAATAAATAGAATCGTTTGTAAATAAACTGCTCCAATAGGTATCAGAATAAAGTGATAAATAGCGTAGGTAAGGGTAGAAGTAAGGGTTAGTACAAAAGAGGTAGCTAATCCCATTCCCAGAGCCGCTTCTGGATTTTTTGAGACACCCATAAAAGGGCAGAGTCCAAGAAATTTAACCAGAACATAATTATTCACTAAAACAGTACCAAGAAAAATCCAAATCCATTCCATTTTTTAAAAGGTCTCTAAAGAAGACTGTATTTTTTACTTGTCATATCTTTTGTGCAAAGGTCTCAGAATAATGGTTAATATTCCAATTGATAAAAAGCGAATAAAACTTAATTTATTTTCAAGGAACAAGGAGAAGGGCATTTTTGATTTTATGATAGAAAAACTTCTTGCTACAGCTTATCCAATAAGTATAACAAAAAATAAGGTAAAAATCTATTTTATAATAGCCTTGAAGTTAGTTTTAACTTGTTTCAGAATCTCCTACTTCCGTGCTAAGAGATTCTGAGGGCAAGCCGCTGTTAATGGTCAATGGTTAATTGTTAATGGTTAATGGTTAATTGTTAGTGGTTAATTGTTAATGGTTAATGGTTAATTGTTAATGGTTAATGGTTAATTGTTAGTGGTTGATGGTTAATGGTTAATGGTTAGTGGTTAATTGTTAGTGGTTGATGGTCAATGGTTAATGGTTGATGGTTAGTGGCTAATTGTTAATGTTGGCTTTTGTAGATTTTCTGAGGGCAAGCCTCAGAATGACAAACGGGGGCTTATCAATATCACAGTGAACAATAATTACTTTTTTGAACATTAAATCTGCCCCCCTCACCCCAGCCCTCTCCCTCAGGGAGAGGGAGCCAAAGTCCTCCCTTTTACTCGTTCCCACGCAGGAGCGTGGGAACCATTAACCATTGACAATTAACAATTAACCATTATTTTGTGGATTTTTTCTTTTTTTACTTAAAGAGACCTTTGCATAAAAGTATGGCAAAAGAAAAAAGATAAAAAATTGTTCTGATTGAGGCGTGAAATGAAGCTAATACGTCCGTCTTCGCAAATTTCACAACGACAATCAGAGCGGTTTTTTGTTTTTTTACTTGTCATATCTTTTGTGCAAAGGTCTCCTATATGCTACAATATTCATTTAGTGTGTTTTTTATTTGGAATAAAAAAACGCCATTTTGCCGTTGTTTTTTCCTCGGAATGCTATTTTAATTTTTGAACCCTATTTTTTGAACTATGTTAAACTATGCGTATATAC
>CAKMZV010000029.1 GCA_929200535.1 uncultured Gammaproteobacteria bacterium | reverse complement strand
GTGGGAACGAGTAAAAGGGAGGACGCTGGCTCCCTCTCCCTGAGGGAGAGGGAGCCAGAGCCCCGTATTTGTCATTCTTGTAGAAGTTCACTAATTCGTTGACAGAATTGCCCATAAATTATTGTTAAATTCTACAACTGCGATTACATAGCTTCAAAAAAATACCCTGACAACAACTTTTTTTGAAAAAATATGTTAAAATTCATTACCTATTTGGTAATATTTATGGAAATATATTGTAATACAAAAAAAATTGCAAACCTTTGCAATAATAAACAACAAGCAGAAAAGCAATTGGGAACGAAAAATGCAAAAGCTTTATTCTCTCGACTAATCCAATTAAAAAGTGTAAATCAATTAGGAGAATTTAAATTTGATAAACCTCATCCATTAAAAGGGGAGAGAAAAACAGAATTTGCTATAACTATTTGTGCTGGCTATAGGCTCACTTTTAAAGCTGTAAAGCCTGAATATAATAATACCGAAAATTTTAAATGGACTGAAGTTACAGAAATTAATATTGTTTATATTGGAGATTATCATGGGTAAAATATTACATAAATTTCAACCTGATTGGGAATATGAAGTTGTGCCTGGGGATAGCATTCTTGAGAGAATGGGTGACCTCAAACTTTCCAAAGCTAATTTTGCAATAAATATGGGGTACTCTCCTAAGCATATTCATAAAATTATCGAAGGTGAAGCAACAATTAATGAAGATACAGCTTTAAGATTAGAAAAAGTTTTAGACATTCCTGCAAATTTTTGGATGAATTTAGAAAGTAATTACCGTCAAGCTTTAGCAAAGGAAAAAGAGAGAAAAAATCTAAGACAACAAACCGAATGGTTAAAACAACTCCCACTAAAGGATATGATTAAATTTCACTGGGTAGATAAATTTTCAGACCAAGGGCAACAAATTCAAGAGTGTCTTAAATTCTATGGTGTTGCTTCTATTAAGGCTTGGCACAATACGCAAAATAAAAATTTTCAAGCCGTTTTTAAATCTTCTGATAAGTTTAGTAAGGATGATATTTCAATTCAAACTTGGTTAAGACAAGGAGAACGAGAAGCACAGAAAATTTCTTGTGACAGCTTTAATAAGGCAAGATTAGAAAACACTTTAGACCAACTAAGACAATTAACTCTTTTAGAAAACCCTGATAATTTTATACCGGAATTAACAAAACTTTGTGCAAGTTGTGGCATCGCTGTTGTTTTTACACCAACGCCAGAACAATGCCCTATGAGTGGTGCTACTAAATGGTTATCTAAAGACAAAGTATTATTATTGCTGAGCCTACGACATAAGACCAATGATCATCTATGGTTCGCCTTTTTTCATGAAATAGCTCATATTTTAAAGCATAGAAAAATTTTATTTTTAAATGGCAATGTGGGTAGCGATCAAACATTAAAGGAGGAGGCAGATAAATTTTCTGCGGATGTTTTGATACCTAAGATACACCAATGTAATTTACCCTCTTTGCAAACACAAAAAAGTATTATTGATTTTTCTAAAAAAATTCAAATTTCCCCAGGTATTGTTGTTGGTCGTTTACAGCACCAAAGAATATTATCTTGGGGTCATTTTAACAATTTAAAAGTTAAATACAGGTGGCACAATTAAGAATTAAGAAGAGGTTAAAAAAACCTCATCAAATATTTTCCAAAAGCTCACTTAGTAAAGGCAAGTCATTGCCCCAAATTAAATAGTCATTACCTGCCGATAGTGCTTTTTCAACACGAGCCAACCCATCACCAATTTGATTGCAGGCTTTCATTTGTAAATCATCACTAAAAATAATTCCTTTAAAACCTAATTGCTGTCGCAAAATAGTCTTCATCCAATGAGTGCTAAAACTCGCAATATCGTCATCCACTTGAGGAAATACAATGTGTGCCATCATAATCGCTTGGGTATATGGAAGGGCTTTTTGAAAGGCTTTAATATCGGTTGCGATTTCTTCATAAGGGCGATTATCAACAGGAAGTTCTAAGTGAGAATCAGGCGCCACAAAGCCATGCCCTGGAAAGTGCTTAGCAACACTCATTACACCATTGTGATGGTGTGCCTGCATAAATGCCATACTTAACTCGGCAACAATATCAGGGTTATGGTGGTAGCATCTTGTATTCATTATCTCGCTATTACCCCAGTCCAAATCCAAACAGGGGGAGAAATTAATATCAATACCACATTCAGCAAGTTCCTTTGAGGCAATCGAGCTATATTTTTCAACCTCTTTTTTTGCTTGCTGTAAATTAAAGGGTTTATCTTGGGAGAAATATTTAGCTGAGGGGATTTTAGTAAATTGCTCTATGAAACGTTGTACTCGCCCTCCTTCGTGATCAACCGCAATTTTTAAGGGGTAGCTTGGTTTTAGCTGGTGAATCGCTTGGCACAATTCTTTTAATTGTTGCTTGTTTTCATAGTTACGTGTAAATAAAATAGCACCAGCCACAGCTGGGTGCATTAAATTTTTAATATCTTGTGAGCTAAGTGTTGTATTTTCAACACCAATAAAAAAATAAGGTTTCATTTTTTGATTATCGCAAGGGGTTGCCCCATTTGAATTTTTTGCTCTTTGGTGATAGAAAATTTTTGGATGCCATCTGGTGGGAAAACCAATATGACTGTCGAACCAAAACGAAATAGCCCTAATTCTGCCCCTTTACCAAAGGACCATAGTTTATCTAATGAATGCACGCCATTACTGGGTTTATCTTGTAACCATTTGGTACGAATACCATTGACGAGAAGTGCACCAACAAAAATCACCAGCACTCGCCCTATGGATGTGTCAAGATGACAAATTAGACGTTCATTCTGACAAAACAAGCCATCAATGGCATTAACGCTGCCCTCATTAACCGCAAATAATTTACCAGCAATATATTCACTTTTTGATAGAGTTCCAGCGATTGGGTTATGCACACGATGATAATCACGTGGTGAGAGATATACCGTGGCATAATGCCCATTCACATATTCCTTAGCAAGCACTTCATCATTAATCAGTTTGGCGAGTGAGTAGTGCTTTCCTTTGGTTTGAATTAGCGTTGGTTCAGCATTGTCATTTTCTATACGTCCATATTCACTGACGACACCATCGGCAGGGCTAATAATCACACTCTCTTCTTTATCAATCGGACGAGCGGTAGGTAATAGATAACGATCAAAAAAATCATTGAAGCTTTGATAGTCCTCCAAATTTTGACTATTCGCTTCTGAGAGGTTAATAGAGAATGCTTTGATTGCTTTTTTACATAGCCAGTTTTTAATCGCAGGGTTTTTACAATCTGCCACTCTACCTCCCCAACGACTCAACCAATGTTGAGGGAGAATATTTTGCCACAAACGATTAATAAAATTTTTCATTCAGTAATAGTTAAAATTTTTACAGAAATTTTTCTCAGTATTGAATTTTTATCGGAAGTTCTTATAAAAGGAAAGTCATTTGAAAAAATAATTTCAAACTAACAAGTCCAAAAGTAAACCCTAATAAAAAATTATGTCTGATAAAAATAACAAACGTACTCTCAATTTTAAAACAGAAGTTAGCCAATTATTAAATTTAATGATTCATTCGATGTATAGTAATCGTGATGTTTTTTTGCGTGAGCTTATATCAAATGCGAGTGATGCTTTGGACAAGGTCCGTTTTTGTGCTATTTCAGATGAAAAAATCTTAGAAAAAGATAGTGATTATCGGATTATCATATCTGTCGATAAGGAGAAAAAAACGATTATCGTAGAGGATAATGGCATCGGTATGAATGAGGAAGAGGTAATCGCTAATATCGGTACTATTGCAAACTCAGGCACCAAAAAATTTTTAGAGCAGTTGGACAAAGGGGAAGTTAAAGATAGTAATATGATTGGTCAGTTTGGGGTCGGATTTTATTCTTGCTTTATGGTGGCAGATCAAGTTAGCTTAGAAACCCGCAAGGCGGCAGAAGAGGCAAATAGCGGAATTTTATGGTCATCCTCTGGTGATGGCAAATTTAATTTACAAGCGGTGAACCGTGCCACCCGTGGCACAAAAATCACTTTACACATTCGTGAAGATGCTGCGGAATATCTTGATGACTGGAAGATAAAAGAAATTATTGGGCAATATTCAGAGCATATTTCTTTCCCCGTGTTAATGCCTGAAAAAATCCAGCAAGAGGAGGGAGAAGAAGGGCAAGACAAGAAAAAGAAAACAGAAGAAAAAACAGAATTAAAAAGTGTGAACTCTGCCGAAGCATTATGGCTTAAATCACCTCGTAGTGTAAAAAATGCCGAATACGAATCTTTTTATAAAAGTCTTTCTTATGATTTTGAACCACCCTTGGCTTGGATGCATAATCGAGTAGAGGGAACATTAGAATATTCCTCCATCCTCTTTATCCCTAAAAAAGCACCGTTTGATCTCTTTGATAGAGAGCAAAAACATGGCTTAAAACTCTATGTAAAACGAGTTTTTATTATGGATGAAAGCGAAAGCCTATTGCCAAATTGGTTACGTTTTGTGCGAGGGGTTGTTGATTGCTCAGATATTCCTTTAAATGTTTCAAGGGAAATTTTGCAAGATAATAAGGTGGTACGTAAAATCCGTGCTGCTTTGGTAAAAAGAATTATTACTAAGCTGGAAGAATTAGCAAAAAATAAGCCTGATGATTTCACAATTTTATGGACCGAGTTTGGCAAAGTCATTAAAGAGGGGATTATAGAAGACCACGAGAATAAAGAAAAAATCGCCTCTTTGCTACGCTTTGCTTCAACCGAGAATGCCAAAGAAGAGGTTTCCCTTTCACAATATTGCGAGCGTATGCAGGAAAACCAAGAAAGCATTTTCTACCTATGTGCAGAGAATTTGGAAGCAGCAAAATCCAGCCCACACTTAGAACTTTTTAAAGAAAAAGGTATTGAAGTATTATTACTCACCGATCGTATTGATGAATGGGTAAGTAGTCATTTAACCGAATTTAATGGCAAAAAACTCTGTGCGGCAAACCGCGGTGAGGGACAAGAAGAGCTCGGCAAAATTGCTTCTAAAGATACAACAGACGTTGCAGAAGAGGTGGTCGATTGTAAGAAATTACTTGAGAAACTAAAAAGTAGCTTAGGAGAACGTGTTTCTGATGTACGAGAATCAAAGCGTTTACGCTCCTCACCCGCTTGCGTGGTCACAGATGATGCACAAATGACTCATAATATGCAAAAAATTATGCAAGCTATGGGGCAAAAAACTCCAGAAACTAAGCCTATTTTAGAAATTAATCCCTCACATCAATTGGTGCAACAACTCAATGATGGTAAACTCGATAATTTTGATGACTGGGCTGCTCTGCTATTTGAACAGGCATTATTAGCCGAAGGAGCACAACTTGGTAATCCAGGAGATTTTGTCACTCGGATGAATCGTCTCTTAGTTAGTAAGTTAGATAGCTAATCTGAGACCCTTGCATAAAAGTATGGAAAAAGAAAAAAGATAAAAAATCGTTCTGATTGAGGCGTGAAATGAAGCTAATACGTCCGTCTTTGCAAATTTCACAACGAAAATCAGAGCGATTTTTTGCTTTTTTACTTGTCATATCTTTTGTGCAAAGGTCTCAAAATATATTAAGACAGTGGGTTCTTATAGGTTGTTATATTTCTTGTGATTTTTTGTTGAGTTTATTTTTTCTAACTTATTTTATCAATAAGAGTATCAAAATGCACAAAACCAATACTCTCTTCTTCCTTTTTTAAAACAGTTTCTTTGGTGATAAATAGCTCGTTGTTTTTTTTGAGTTGCCAGGCGGTTGGGTTTTTTTGGATTTGGGATAGGAGTTTGTCGATAGATAGTTTGTGCTCGGCACTTAATTTTAGTTTTAAACCTTTTTGAGTTGCTTTTAATTCTTCTATGCCAACCTTTAGACAGAGATGGCGTACTCGATAGAGATCAAATAAATTTTCTACGGCTGGGAGTGGTCTGCCGAAACGGTCTCTGACTTCAAACCATAATTCTTCTAATTGTTTTTCATCACACACTCCGAGGCGTTGGTATAAAGAGAGTCGTACATTAACATCATCGATATATTCTTGGGGGAAAATGGCTTCTGTATTTAAATCAACCTCACAGTTTTTTTGTTTTTGTTTTTCTTCAAGGGTTTTTTGATAATTTTCCGAATTTTGGCTTTGGATTGCCTCATCTAATATTTCAAGGTATAGACTTAAGCCAATTTTTTGGGCGTGCCCTTGTTGTTCTTCACCAAGAATCTCCCCTACTCCACGAATCTCCATATCTTCTAATGCTAATCTAAATCCTGCTCCGAGTTGTTGAGCTTCTTGAATGGCGAGTAAACGTTTTTTGGCATCTGTTTTTAGTATGCTCATTTCTGGCGTAAATAAATAGGCATAAGCCTGATGAGATGAACGCCCTACTCTACCACGTAGTTGATGTAGTTGAGCTAAGCCAAATTTATCTGCCCTGTCGATAAGAATAGTATTTGCATTGGGAATATCCAAGCCCATTTCGATAATGGTTGTACATAGGAGAATTTGATAGTTACCAACATAAAATCCCTCCATCACACTTTCCATTTCTTTTTCAGGCATTTGCCCATGGGCAACGCCAATACTCACATCGGGTAATAAATCGATAATTTCTTGTCTTCTCCTTAGAATGGTGGCAACGCTATTATGCACAAAATAGACTTGTCCACCACGTTTAATTTCACGCAAAATAGCTTCTTTAACAATATTATCTGAATGCTCAAAAACAAAGGTTTGCACGCTTAAACGCCCTGCTGGAGCCTCTGCGATAATGGAGACATCACGCAAATTAGAAAAGGTTAGGTTCAATGTTCGTGGGATAGGAGTTGCGGTCATACTAATTAAATCAACTTCTGTACGCAGAGTTTTAAAACTCTCTTTTTGTCTTACTCCAAAGCGATGTTCTTCATCAATAACAACTAAACCAAGTTGTTTAAAGCCCACATCTTTTTGTAGTAGGCGATGCGTTCCAATAATAATATCAATTTCTCCATTACTCACTTGTGCCAACACTTCTTGGTTTTTCTTGTTGTTTTGCAAACGAGAAACCATTCCAATACGCACAGCCCAATTAGCAAAACGCTCACAAAACGATTGATAATGCTGATTAGCCAGCAATGTGGTCGGTACTAAAATTGCCACTTGTTTACCATTAGCAACCACCGCATAGGAGGCTCGCATAGCGACTTCTGTTTTACCAAAACCAACATCACCACAAATCAGGCGATCCATTGGTTTGGGTAATTTTAAATCGGCAAGTACCTCTTGAATTGCTTTGCTTTGATCGGGCGTTTCTATATAGGGAAATTCTTCCACAAAACGCTTGTAATCCTCAGGTATAGGAATGGCTGAACGTTCTACTTGGTTGCGCTTAGCATAAACTTCTAATAATTCAGCAGCTGCATCAAAAATACGCTGCTTCGCTTTTTCCTTGCGCTTACCCCAGGAATTACCCCCTAAGCTATCTAAGAATGCACTCTCACTATTGCCAATATAGCGTTCAATATAATGCAGGCGATCAACTGGCACATAGAGCGTGCTATTATCTGCATATTCAATCACTACAACATCTTGTTTATATCCCCCAACGTCCATCACTTGTAAGCCTTTAAATATACCCAAGCCATGCTCAATGTGCGTGACAAGTTGCCCAAGTTGTAAATTCGGCAAGTCTATATAATTCAGGTGATTTTTTACCGCAACCGAGGGACTTGTTTCTTGGGTCAGCTCTTTATGCGGAATAACTTTGCCATAAATATCCGATTCAGTGCAAAATAGTAGCTTATTTTTCTTATCAATAAAGCCTTTTTCCAACGGCGAGTTGATAATGGCAATGGTTATCTCTTCCTGAGTTTTTAGCAGGTCTGTTATGTTATCTTGCCAACTAAGATTTAAGGAAACAAAATAACTCCCTAACATTTCTGTGCGAACAGCACTAATAAAAGAAAAAACAAGATGATAGTGATATTTTTCTGCGTAACTTAATAACCGCTTAACCTTTTCTTGAAAGTCAATTTCCTCGCTAATAAAGACTGGTAAGGATACCAAACCAGCTACCTCAGAATGTTGCTCAGAACTTAAAGCACTCTGTAAACTAATCTTCTGTTCAAAGCCTCCAATTAATTCATCAAAACGAAAAAAAATTTCATTGACAGGTAGAGATAGATGTTCATCTCCATCACTGATTTTTTCATAAACTCTTTGGCACTCACGATAAAATTCATTTGCTGATTTTTTCACCTTTGGCGTCAATAAACATTGAGTTCCCTCTGGACAATAATCTAAAATAGAAGCTAATTCTTGTTGATGCAATAGGGGTAAAAAATACTCAATACCCTCAAATTTATCACCAGCTGCAATACTTTGATAAATTTTGTGATAACTCTGATTGGGAAAAAAATACTCAAATTGCTCACAAAAATAATCTTGAGTTTCTTGTTGTAGAGTATATTCATTGGCAACGGCAAGATTAACCTCTGGTAAGCTCTCGATAGAACGCTGAGAATTCGGATCAAAGCAACGTATTTCCTCAATCTCATCATCAAAAAACTCAATCCTTAAAGGCAATGATATTTGCGTGCCCATCATAAACACGTCAACTACTCCACCTCTTTGGCTATACTGCCCTGCTTCGCTGACTTGCCCAACTCGTTCATAACCAGCACTTATTAACTGTCCAAGTAATGCATCATAACCATAGCTTTGACCTTTTTTAAGCGATAACTGCGAACGGCTAATAAAACTCACTGGTGGCAAGCGATGCATCGCTGTGCTCACCGCAACAATTAAAATACCATTATCACAATACTTCCATTCAGCCAAAGTTTTTAGACGTTGAGAGACTAACTCGGCAGGTGGTGAAACGGTATCATAAGGAAGCGTTTCACGATCTTTTAGTAATAACGCTTTGGCTCCCTTTTTTTGAGCATTATCCCCCTGTAGCAACGGGATAAAATAGCGAATTTGTTTGTATAAAAATTCAGCAAAGGAAATGCTATCAACAAAACAAACATAGGTTCCTTTATTGGAGACAACAAAACGACTCAAAGCAAAGCCAATCGCATTATTATTAACCTCGCTTAAAAGGGAAATCGCTTTTTTATCCATTAAGTCACCCAAGAAACATCCCAATCAACCTCAATTTGCCTTAATTTTCTATCCACTGAAAGCACAAAACGATTATGAATATAAGGAATTAAATACGTTGTTTTATCACCTATTTCCTGCCTAACTTTCAATACATCATGAACGCCAGTGGAAAGCACCTCTACTACCTTACCCAAAGGCATTTCCTGAGCATTGATAACACTCATCCCAATTAACTCATCCCAATAATACTCATCTTTAAGAGAAGGTAATTGTTCTCTGGCAATATAGATTTTTTTTCCTTGTAGTAGCTGGGCTTGCTCAACGCTATCAATACCCATTAAATCAACGGATAAAGAACGCCCAGAACGTAAAACTCGATGGTTAGCAACTTGATAATCGATTAAATCTTCCTCGGTTGGCTGTTTTATTTTCTCATCGCATACATACCAAGGATTATAAGAAAAAATATTTTCTCTCGGCGTACTCCAAGAAATCACCTTGAGCTCACCACGCAAACCCCATACACCACCAAATTGACCAATTAAAATAAAAGAATCACTCATTGAAATATTGAATTTTCAGAGAAAAAAAAACCTCGATAACTCGAGGTTTTTTAATATGGGTAAAATAAACTTTTTATTTTTTAGAAGCCTTTTCTTCGCTAACAGTTTTCTCATTTGTAGTCTCTTCACTAACAACCTCTTCAGTAGCCTTTTCTTCACTAACGACTTCCTCATTTGTAGTCTCTTCACTAACAACCTCTTCAGAAGTCTTTTCTTCGCTAACTACTTCCTCATTTGTAGTCTCTTCACTAACAACCTCTTCAGAAACCTTTTCTTCGCTTACAGCTTCCTCAACCACTTTAGGCTTACGCTGAGCAGGCTTATCATTAAGATCAATAGGAGTTCTGGTTGTTTTAGGGGTTCTTGCCTCTAAATCTTTTGCATCATTTTTCAACCATAAAGCATATAAAGAGGACACACGTGCTGATGGCTGTGCTCCTTTGTTAATCCAAGAATCGTATTTTTCAGTAGATAAATGCAAAGCAATCTCTTGACCACGAGCTACTGGATTATAAAAACCAATTTTTTCAATAAACCGACCATCACGGGGAAAACGCCTATCTGTGGCAACCACATTATAAAAAGGTTTCTTTTTAGAGCCTGAACGAGCCAATCGAATTACTACCATACTATATATAATAAATTTTTTATTTAACAAAAAACACAAAAACCGAACGCACAATCTGATAATTATACCACACCTAATTCCACTCAGCTATTAAATCCATATATCTTTATCCTTACAATTATCTCAAATAATTTTCTACCAAGAACAATCTATAAATGATTTAATATTCTAAATAGGTTTTTACACTTTATAATGTGAAATAATGTAAAATTAATATCTATCTTAAGGAAAAATCTAAGTAAAAATCCCCCTATTTTTAACGACTAAAAAATTTTGAAAAAAAGCACTGAACTTTATTGCTGGAACTCTCCTAAGCAATCTATCAAGCCAATCTCTCTGCTTGCTACAACGCTAATAGCCACCTTGCTATTTGCCTTTACAACGCAAAACACCAAAGCAGAAATTAAATTTGGGATGAATGGGCAACTACACAACTCCCTCCAAATTAAAGATAATCCAGAAAAAAATGTTTACGCTGATCGTACTTGGTTTGGCTTTAACGCATACACCCCAAAAGGCTTTGCTCACCTTAATTTACAACTGGATAAACTCAATACCACCAGCATCTATCAAAACGCACCACCTTCTATTATTCGTGAAGCCTATACAGGAACTAACTTAAGCACTCACTGGCGTTTTATGATAGGTCTAAAAAACGTCCCATTTGGAATGCTCAAGCAAGAGCAAACAAATGTCCTTGGCATTGATGGTGTTAATTATTTAATGGGAATACAACAAGCCACAGGTCTGCAATTCCAATTTAATCAAGAACGCTGGAATTTTGATTTTGGTATCTACAACCCCGCCTATCGCTCAATATTTATCAGCACCGAAACCAAAATTACCGAAAGCCTTGGAGAAGCACCACTATTAGCCACTCGTTTAAGTTATCAAGTAGGACAGCTTTTAACCATTCAAGGAAGCTTCGCAGTGCAAGACTATGAAAATAGCAGCACCTTTACACAAACCTACCACGCCACCAAATACTTTGACTTTGGTATTGACATTGATATCTCTCCTCTTTGGGGAATATTTTACAACTACACCCAAGTTGAACATGCCTTCGCAAGCCTCTCAGCACAAACACGCACCGCATCACAGCTACAAATTGACTGGACTCCAAACCGATTCTGGCAAGTTTACCTAAGGGGCTATGAGGCATTTGATAAAAACGTAAAAAGCCAACTCCTCATATACCTCGGAACTGCCTATCAAATAGACAAACACAACCGAATTGTGATTAGCGGCAACTTAGGCTCTAACAACAAAGACTACACTGGATTTCTTGGCGAACAAAAACAAAGTTTTTTACTCCAACACCAATTCAATTTTTAAGTTTATTGTCGTAAAACGCGCCCATAGCTCAGCTGGATAGAGCAACGGCCTTCTAAGCCGTGGGTCGGGGGTTCAAATCCTCCTGGGCGCGCCATTTAAAAAAATAAAACAACAAAATGAATAATCCCACCCTCCTCTCAGGCATACAACCCTCTGGAAAACTAATGATTGGCAACTACCTTGGCGTTGTCAAACAATGGGTGACAATGCAAGATGAATACAACTGCCTATTTCCACTTGTTGATCTTCACGCCATCACCGTCCGCCAAGATCCCAAACTCCTTAGACAACGTAGTTACGAATTTCTCTCCCTCTACATCGCCTGTGGTTTAAACCCAAAAAAAAGCACCATCTTTGTCCAATCTCACGTCCCTCAACACGCCCAATTCTCTTGGATTCTCAACTGCTTTACCTATATGGGCGAACTCAACAGAATGACCCAATTTAAAGATAAATCCCAAAAACACGCAAGCAACATCAACGCCGGACTATACAGCTACCCAGTCCTAATGGCAGCAGATATTCTGCTTTATCAAAGTGACCTTGTCCCCGTTGGTGAAGATCAAAAACAACATCTTGAACTCTGTCGTAACCTTGCCCAACGTCTCAACCACGAATACGCCACCGAAGAAAAACCACTCCTAAAAATGCCCGACCCCTATATTCCACCCAAAACTTCGGGAGGCAGAATTATGGCATTACAAGACCCAACTGTCAAAATGTCTAAATCCGATACCAACGAGCAAAACGTTATCTTCCTGCTTGATGACCCCAAAACCATCGAAAAGAAAATCAAACGTTGCGTTACCGACAGTGGCTCAGAAATCACCTACGATGAAAAAACCAAACCCGGCATAGCCAACCTCCTCACCATCTACTCCCTCATCACCCAACAAAACATTGATGAAATCGTCCAAAGCTACCAAGGCAAAGGCTATGGATACCTCAAAGTCGATCTTGCCGAAGCCCTTATCGAACACCTCCGCCCCCTCCAAGAAAAACAAAAACAACTCATTAGCGACAAAGCCGAACTCGATAAAATCCTTACTCGAGGCGCCAAAGCCGCCCAAGAACTTGCCCAAAAAACCTTAGATACCATCCACCAAAAAATCGGTTTTATCTAAAAAATCAGGCTCAATAACAACTAATGACAATCTATTTAAATTACCTTGCCAAACACGAACAAAAACTAAAATAGATTGCACTAATGCTGGGCATCCTCAGCACCATTGCAATTATTCAAGACTGGTACCCACTCACAATGTTTATTAGTCTACCCTTTTGTCTCATTTGGATATATTGTGCATGGCTACACACAGAACGCCAACTTAAATACATAAACATTATCTTCTCTCTCTTGTATATCTATGGAATTATTCGATATTTCATTAATTCTTGAGCGAAACCAAAAGACAAATCATTACGACTAATAAACGTATAGACATGGCATTGATATATCTCCACATTTGATAGAGGTAACCAATAAACACAAAATTAAAACCCAATGCAAATCACCCAAAAAACACATCGTCTAAACGAACTTATCACCCTACTTGAACAAAGCCTCCACCCTCTAAAAATAAAAACCCTTGCACAACAACTAAACTGCAATCCAAAAACCATCCGACGCTATATTTCAGAACTTGAATACCACCGCAGAGCCCCCTACTTCATTAAAAATGGCTACATTGAAATAGACTCACAACAAAGACAAAACACCAACCTAATCAACGGCTACTGGTTAGACAAAAAAAACATTGAAAACCTAATCAACACCTACCAACTCATCTCCAACCTACCCAAAGAACTCGCCACCACAGCCCAACAAAACCTTAAACAAACCCTCATCGCCCTCGGAACTGAACCACAAAAAAACAACCCCCTCAAAAACCATATCCAACTTATCCCCAGCCAACCCGTAAAAACCCACCAACCCACCTTTCAAACCATTATCAACTCACTCCTTGAAAAAAAACAACTCCACATTCACTACTGGAACAGAAACACTGATATCCAAACCGAAAGAACCATCTCCCCACAAAAACTCGTTCTCTACAAAGACCAATGGTACCTCGATGCCTACTGCCACAATAAAAATGCACTCCGCACCTTCAACCTCCTCGCCATCACCAACATTCAAACCTTAGAAACCCCCTCAAAAAAAATCTCAAAAAAACAACTCAAACAAAACTACACCTCAAGCTACGGCATTTATGGCGGACAAAACGACAAAACTGCCATCATACAATTCACCGCAAAAACAGCACGCTGGATAAAATACTGCCAATGGCACCCCGAACAAACCGTCCAAGAAAACCCCAACGGCAGCATCAACATCCAAATCCCCTACCACAACCCCACTGAACTCATTGCCGACATCCTCAAATGGGGCGAAGAAGCCACCATCCTCTCCCCCACCGAACTCATTCAAGAAATCCAACACAAAATCAACCAAATGCAAAAAAACTACAAAAAATAAAAATAGGGACAAGTTTTGTCCACCAATTCATACATAATTTCTATTTAGAGTCTTTGTAATTAAAGATACGATAAAGAAACATAGAACATATTCAAGAAGATACAATGGATAGATTACAAACCAAACAAAAGCGCTACCTAATGAACTTTACAAATAATCAAGCAAACTTCAAACTCTATTGAATTGTGGAACAACTAACTAACCTAAAAGCAATACTCCACTCAAAACGTGCTAATATCTACTACTTAGAACACTGTAGAATAATGCAAAAAGATGGTAGAGTTCTCTACCTCACAGAAGAACAAGATAAAAAAACCTACTGGAATATACCCATTGCCAACACCACCTGCCTGCTATTAGGGGGAGGCACCTCCATCACCCAAGCCGCAGTTCGTATGCTTGCCCAAGCAGGCGTACTCATTGGATTTAGCGGAACAGGAGGAACACCACTAATCAGTGCCAATGAAATTGAATGGCTAAACCCTCAAAGTGAATACAGACCAACCGAATACGTACAACAATGGCTACAATTTTGGTTTGATGAGCAAAAACGCCTTAAAGTTGCCAAACAACTGCAACTCACACGCCTAACCTACTTAACTCAAATATGGAGTAAAGACAAAGACCTCCAAAACGAAGGCTTTGTGCCAGACCACAAACTCATCACCACCTACACTGAAAAAATAAAACAAGCAGACAGCGTCAATAAACTGCTAACTGATGAAATGCAACTCACCAAAGCCCTTTACAAAATTGCAGCCAACAACACCAAAACAAAAAACTTCACCCGAACCCACGAAAACACTGACAAAGCCAATGAATTTCTCAACCACGGAAACTACCTCACCTACGGCTTAGCCGCCTCAACTCTCTGGGTGCTTGGCATTCCTCATGGATTTGCCGTAATGCACGGCAAAACAAGAAGAGGTGCTCTTGTTTTCGATATTGCCGATTTAATCAAAGACACCCTCATCCTACCCTGGGCATTTATCTACGCTAAAGAAAACGCCAGCGAACAAGAATTTCGCCAACACTGCCTACAAAATTTCACCAAACATAAAGCCTTAGACACTATGTTCAACACCATCAAAGATATTTGCAGCAATGTAGAACAACTATAAAACCCCTATCAAAAACTCAAAATGATCGTCACCTTTATCAGCGAATGTGAAAAAAAAGCACTTAAAAAAACAAGACGAGTGCTCGATGCTTTCGCTGACCGCATAGGCTCAAACACATGGCAAACCGTTATCACCGAAGAAGGATTAGATGCAGTTAAAACTCTGCTAAAAAATACTGCCACAAAAAACACAGCCGTCAGTTGCCATCGCATTAAAAGCCGAGTTCGTAGTGAACTACAATGGATAGTAGGCAATAAAAATAAATTCAATCCCCAAGGGAATGTACCAGTAAACACCACCCAAACCGAGCAATTTATAGGAGAAAAAATGAATTTCCCAATGAATGCGATACAAGCACTCACGGCAATAGCCGCATTATTTCACGATATGGGTAAAGCCTCAAACGCCTTTCAAAAAAAATTAAATCAAACAAAATACTACGACTACTATAGACATGAATGGATTTCAGTTGTACTATTCTCCAGTTTTGTCAATTCTCGAAAAGATAATGAATGGATACAAGATGGCATAGAAAATAAAATCCATCAATCATTAACAGCAATCATCAAGAAAGAAGCATTCAACGAAGAGCCTTTGAAAAATTTACCACCTATAGCCCAAATGATTGCATGGCTAATCCTATCTCACCACAAATTGCCAACAACAAACACTAAAAATGCTAAGAGTTATACAATTGAAGATTTTTCTACCTTAGAAAATACTCTTGATGAAATCAGCGAAGAATGGGGGTACGATACCAATAAAGACAAACAAACAAAGGCAGACGAATGTCATCAATTTAAAAAAGGGCTACCAAGTACCAACCCCTACTGGCAATTATTAATGAAAAGAAATGCCATGCAAATAAATCCTTACATCAATGAGCTAACTGACTGTGTGCGCAATGGAAATTCTCAACTAATACTTACCCTATCAAGAACTTGCCTAATTCTCGCCGATCATTTTTATTCATCTTTATCTAAAGAAGATAATTACAGAAATAATCTTGCTCCTGATGTTATGCCCGAAACCGAGCTATATGCCAACACTCGATTTGGCACAATTGATCAGCCCTTAGAAGAACACCTAATCGGAGTTGCAAAAAGTAGCATACTAAATTGCAACAAAATCACAGAATTATCTACCCTACCAACTGTTGAAAACAATAAAGAAATCAACACCAAAAGCACAGGAATATACCAATGGCAAGATAAGGCGGTAACTGCAATAAAAGAATGGCGAAAAACCCAAACCATAAATATCCCATTTGGTTTTTTTGGAATTAATATTGCCTCAACAGGCACAGGAAAAACAACCGCCAACGCCAAAATTATGCAAGCTCTATCCCCTCAAAGCAATTCTCTAAGATACATACTTGCCCTTGGATTAAGAACCCTAACTCTACAAACTGGCGATGAATACCGAGATAGGATAAAACTCTCCAAAGAAGAATTAGCCGTAATCATTGGTTCAAAAGCGATGATTGAGTTACACAACAATCAAAAAGAAGAAGACAAAGAAAATAATGAAATCGATGATGGCTCAGAATCAAGAGAAGCACTATTTGAAAACGACATTAAATACAACGGAGTCATTGACAATCAAGGAGAGTGGAGCACAATCCTTGAACGAAAAAAAGCACGAAAATTACTCTTTGCCCCCGTACTTGCATGCACCATTGACCATATTATAGGAGCCACAGAAACGACCCGAGGTGGCAAACATATTTTACCCATATTTAGACTACTCTCCTCAGACTTAGTTATCGATGAAGTCGATGATTTTGAACCCGAAGATCTGGTATCAATTGGGAGATTAATACACCTCACCGCAATGCTTGGAAAAAAAGTACTCCTATCCTCAGCAACAATCACACCAGACATAGCCGAAGGGTTTTATAAAGCCTATCAAGCAGGATGGAAAATATATACAGATACTTGCAAAATAAATTCAACCATAAGCTGTTTTTGGAGCGATGAATTTAAATCAAAATGCGAAACAATAAACAACTACTCCCAATCACACAATAAATTTATTCAAGATAGACAAAAAAAATTAAATCAACAACCCATCAAAAGACAACCCTACATTGCCGAATGCCCCCCAGCAATAGATAGCTACTTCCCCACCATTCAAGAAAATATTATTCGCCTACATAACAACCATTTTTTTATCGACCCAAAAACAAAAAAAAGAATCAGTCTTGGTGTCGTACGAATGGCAAATATAAAACCCTGCATCAACTTAACTAAATATTTGCTTGGCTCTCAAGAGGACAATTCAGACTATGATATTAAATCAATGGCTTACCACTCGCAACAACTACTGATAATGCGACATTCACAAGAAGAATATCTTGATAAAATCCTCAAACGTAAAGACCCTAACGCCCCCGGTGGCAATAAAAATATACTAAATGATGACACCATACGAAAACACATTGACGACAGCAAAAGCAATAATATACTCTTTGTTGTGGTTGCAACCCCGGTTGAAGAAGTCGGCAGAGACCATGATTTTGATTGGTGCGTTATTGAACCCTCTTCCATACGCTCAATTATTCAAATGGCAGGGAGAGTATTTAGGCATAGAACAATAGAACACAATCAAATTACACCACCAAATATTGCCATCCTTCAATACAACTATCGTTTTTTAAAAAACTCTCAAAACATTGCACATATTCCTTTTTGTCGTCCGGGATTTCAACGACAACTCAAAGATCTCAATTCAGAATCAAAAGAACTTTTTCAAAAATACAACTTACATAATATCAGTAATTATCCAAGTCTTGAGCAATACACTGAAAAGGGATTTACGTATCGAATAGATGCCAGCGAACGTATGCAAAAAGAAAACAACAGTCCATTAGGAGCAATCGAACATAAATTACTTAAAAAATTCCTACAACCCGAAAATTCCCAAGAATTAAATAACTTAACCGCATCGATTGATCAACAAAGTTATTGCTGGATGACAGGACTAAGCCAACAACTTCACCGCTTCCGATCACAACAAAATGATGAAATTTACTACTTATACGATAATGATTTTTATCGTAAAGACCCATTTAATAAAATGAGACAAAATAATGAAGACTATGATGCCGAAGCAACCAATGACCTAAGAGTAAATATTGGAGAGCATCTTAATCAAAATGAACTCACTAATCTATGGCTTCGAAGAGATTATAAAAAATTACTTAAAGAAATGGAACAAGAGAAAACATCTGAACGAAAAACTGCCCGTACATTTGGAGAAATAACCATCAGAAAATATGAAGATAAAAATGGGGGCTTTTACTACTCTCCCCACTTAGGACTATGGAAAGACAACCAAGAACAATAATAACAAAAAGAAAGTTGGATAAACGATATAATTCCTTGTATTGATTTATAACTCACTCGAATTTTGATTTTTAATATACTAAGCAATAGAAAAATGGAACCAAATATCACCAAATTTTTAGAAGATAAAAAAGCAGCTTATCTCAAAAACAAACTCAAAGCGAATACTTCTGAACAAGAAACTAAACAAATCAATGATGATGCACAAAAAAAATTCTCCCTAAAAGAATGGTTGCAAGATTCAGCTTCACGAGCTAAGCAACTTTCCTACACCACTCACCCAGCAAAATTCTCACACCCTGATATCAAGCGTGAGCTTAGTCTTTTAATTACACTAAAAGATAAGAAAGAAGATGGTTTGTTGCGCACAGGCAATACCCAAGAAATATCTGATGTTGTGGGCAATGCAGCATGTTTGGACGTACATAAATTTCTTTCCATCAAACTCAGCAATAACCTTTCTATTATTGAAAATTTGCAACAAGAAACCGACTTAATAAAAAAAACAATTACCTCAACAGGACTAAGCTACGCTCCTATCCGCAATGAGTATATGCAAATCAATCAAACAGAAATCACCAACAAAAGCTCTGCAAAACTTAAACAAGTCTATTTCCCAATAAACCCTGAAAAAAATACAGATACTGCTTCTTACCATTTACTCTCATTGCTCACCTCATCTTCTATACTCTACCAGCTTAAATCACAAATTCAAGATATAAACTTTTCAGAAGAAAATAAAGATACCCGAGCACAACGAGATAACGCAAAAGATAAAAATGACTACGAATTTACTGGCAAAATTAACCAAGTAAAAAACCTTACCTCAATCGGATTCGGAGGTTCACAACCACAAAATGTTAGTGCACTTAATAGTCAGCATGGAGGCGTATCTTTTTTATTAAATTCAATGCCTCCTGTCTTAGACAAAAGAAAAACACAACCTCCCAAAAATGATTTTTATACCAACACCTTATGGGTCAATGACAATATAAAATCACTTTTTATATACCTAAATAAAATGGTTAATTCTCCTGTGCGAGAAAATATGGAAAAAAGAAAAAAAGATATTTTGCAACAAATCCTTTTCCAAATCCATCTTTTTGCTTTAAGAGTACGTAAATTACCACAAAATTGGTCAAACTATCCAACCTACGACAATCTACCCAAATGGCAAAAAATTTATCTTGATGAAGCCTATCAAAATATAAGAGACACTAAAGAAAAAAATCATAGCTTCAAAGAAAAATGCCTCGAAGAAAGTGCACGATGGATAACAAATCAATATCGAGAGCTTTTTTCTGTTAATATTGGCGATGCAGAACTCAAAGAATTTAGCAAAATTTTAAAACAATCCAAAGAGATAATCCGATGAAAACCATTCTACTTATCCCAAAAATTAGCATCCACAATGCTAACGCACTTTCCAGCCCCTATACCATTGGATTTCCAGCTATGACCGCATGGCTCGGTTGGATGCACAACATACAAAGAAAACTGCACGCAAAATTCACAACAGAGCAAGCAAACGAAAAACTACAAAATATTCAATTCAAAGGAATATGCATCTCTTGCCATGATATTGACCTACACACCTCCCAAAGCGATTATCAAAGCTATATTATAGGAACTTCAAACCCATTAGACGCACAAGGAAAACGCCCCTCTTTTGTTGAAGAAGCCAGAGCCTCGCTCGATGTAACTATTGCTATTGAACTCAACACACGACTGACCCAAGACCTACAAAATCAATTATTCGACACCCTCACCTCTCTGATTTATCAAAATAAAATAGCCTCTGGCGATGTTATATCTTTTTCAGACAGTGAAATCAAACTATTCAATATAGATGAGGAAAATTCTGAAGATAAAGAATTTAAAGACCTAAAAAGAAAGCTAATGCCCGGCTATTGCCTAATATCACGTCAAGAATTAGTTACAGAAAAAATGCAACAAGGAAAATCAGCTCTGCAAGCAATACTTGACTACCTCACCGTAACCACAGAACTTAACAAAGAAAAAAATAAATCAACCACATACAATACTTACAAAAAAGAACAAGAAAAAGGATGGATAATCCCTATCCCAATTGGTTATCAAGGGCTTACAGAACCTCAAAACGCAAAAATTACCCGTGATGAAAACACCCCTCACCTATTCGCCGAAAGCGTGCTTACCTTAGGTGAATTTATTATGCCCACTCAATTTAACGATATAACCCAGCTCTTTTGGCACTACCCAGAAGAAATTAATAACGATTTATACCTTTGTAAAAACACATTTCAATTTTAAACATAAACTAAGAGAAAAGACTATGAGTAAAATATCAGCATCAGTACTAGCATTTGAAAAAAAACTAATTCCATCCGATGGATTATTGTACGGCACAAATTGGGAAAATCGATTAGAAGCAACCAAGAGCACTGCTCTTGAATTACAAGAAAAATCGGTACGAGGAACTATTTCCAATAGAATGAAAGCTAACATTAGCAATGACCCTACAAAGCTCAATAAAGAAATTGACAAGGCGAACCTACAACGAGTTGATAGCTGTGCCCTATCTCCAGAGCAAGACACTTTAAAGTTACAATTCACCCTAAAAGTGCTTAGTGGTATAGAAAACCCCTCTGCCTGCAATAGCCAAGAATTTCTTTCAAGCTATCAAACAGCAATTAAAAACTATATTTCACAACATCAATTTAATGAATTATCCGAACGATATGCCATCAACTTAGCCAATGGTCGATTTTTATGGAGAAATCGTGTTGGATGTGAACATATTGAAATACATATAAAATCATTAAACTCAAATCATGATTTTGTTGCCAACTTTAATGCCCAAGAACATAAGCAATTTGCAGATCATAACCAAGACAGTAAAAAACTTGCTCAATTAATAGCTGGCGCCCTTTCAGGAAAAGAAGAATACTTACTTTTGGAAATCACCGCTTATGCAAAAATAGGCAAAGCTCAAGACGTCTATCCGAGCGAAGAACTCGTATTAGATAAAAGCAATGATAACAAAGAAAAGAAAAGTAAAATACTCTATGATGTTAATAACGTTGCTGCCCTACATTCCCAAAAAATAGGTAACGCCATAAGAACCGTTGATACTTGGTACAAAGAGCACGAAGAGCAACAACAACCCATTTCAGCAGATCCATACGGAGCAGTAACCACCTTAGGGCGAGCCTTTCGCTCACCAAAAGAAAAAACGGACTTCTTCACTCTATTTGACAAGTGGGCACAAGGTGAAGAAATTGAAACGGATGAACAACACTTTGTTGTTGCCGTATTAGTTAGAGGAGGCGTATTTGGGGAGAGCGGAAAATGAACCACTATCAAGACATCACCCTAAAACCTAATAGCGATATAAACCTATTTCTATTACGCAATAAAGTGTATGATAAATTGCACAAAACTTTATACGACCTCAAAAGCGATAATATTGGAGTCAGCTTTCCAAATATTACTAAAGAAAACACATCGACAAACAATGAAGACTCTCCCAGCTTGGGCATTATACAATACAAGCTGGGCAATGCCATTCGTTTACATAGTGAGCAAAATCGTTTAGAGGATTTACAAAAAAGCAATTGGTTAAACACATTATCTGATTACTGCGAAATACACCCAATCAAGCCAATACCTCAAGAAATACAAGGCTATCAAATCTATAGCCGAAAAAAACAAACCAAAAGCAACGCCAAATTAAGGAGGGCAATAAAACGAAATCAACTCAACGAACAGCAAATACAACAATACAAAGCCGACTGGTACAAACAAGGCTTAAAATACCCCTTTGTAGAACTCAATAGCGTCAGCACCAACCAACGCTACAGAATATTTATCCAACCCAGTGAAATACACTCACAAGCAACACAGGGAAATTTCAACCACTTTGGACTAAGCTCTACAGCCACAGTACCCATTTTTTAACCCATATTTTTTAACTAAAAAATATTTTTAGTTAAATCAAATACTTAAAATGGCAACAAAAATCTTTGGTAACCCCCTATTTTTTCCATATAACTAACTGAAAAATAATATAAAAACAAAATTAAACTACTATGAACCGCCGCGTAGGTGGCTTAGAAAAGGCGATTTATTTTGGCTGATTGTTCGCTAATATGAACCGCCGCGTAGGTGGCTTAGAAATGTTGGATTAGCCGCTAACGCGTCGTAGTCTGATGAACCGCCGCGTAGGTGGCTTAGAAATATCGGATTTTCATTCAAGGGTACTATTGGCAATGAACCGCCGCGTAGGTGGCTTAGAAAGCCCTCTACGGTTCTAAAAGCCATTTGGTATTATGAACCGCCGCGTAGGTGGCTTAGAAACAGACAATCAGGTACACGAGGCACAAGGCACAATGAACCGCCGCGTAGGTGGCTTAGAAAAGCATTAAGGATTAAACTGTCCAGTTGTTGCCATGAACCGCCGCGTAGGTGGCTTAGAAAAATCCACTCGCCTCGCAAGCTTACTCTCTGTTATGAACCGCCGCGTAGGTGGCTTAGAAATAATGAGACCCAGAACATTTGTCCGCCATCGTATGAACCGCCGCGTAGGTGGCTTAGAAAAAGTGCGTGATTCGCTGTCGTTAGAAATTTTGATGAACCGCCGCGTAGGTGGCTTAGAAAATCATAGACAGCCAAAGCAAAAAGGTTATATAATGAACCGCCGCGTAGGTGGCTTAGAAATCTTGGCTTTTTGGATTACTGTTTTTTATACGATGAACCGCCGCGTAGGTGGCTTAGAAAGTACTTTTCGGTGATTAGAGTCTTGATAGTCTATGAACCGCCGCGTAGGTGGCTTAGAAAAGTAGTTTACGCCCTAAGTCTGGTTGTCTTTTATGAACCGCCGCGTAGGTGGCTTAGAAAGTTCAATTTTCGATCGCTGACCCTGATATTGAATGAACCGCCGCGTAGGTGGCTTAGAAAACCGTAATTCTTATCCCAACTAACTTTCAACGATGAACCGCCGCGTAGGTGGCTTAGAAATACTCAAAAGCCAGTCAAGTTGTACGAATGGCATGAACCGCCGCGTAGGTGGCTTAGAAACAAGTATTATAGGGTGAGTATTGGCTTGAACCATGAACCGCCGCGTAGGTGGCTTAGAAAGAACGTAAAATACTACTCACTCGGCATATGTCATGAACCGCCGCGTAGGTGGCTTAGAAAAAACTTTCAATGGATGGCTGGGCGATCGTGGTATGAACCGCCGCGTAGGTGGCTTAGAAAGAAAAAATTGGTCAAGACGGCAACATAGTAAAATGAACCGCCGCGTAGGTGGCTTAGAAAGTTACAATGTTGTCGTTTCTGTGGTTAGTTATATGAACCGCCGCGTAGGTGGCTTAGAAATTATTTCTGTTTCGCTACTATTGTGAAAATATATGAACCGCCGCGTAGGTGGCTTAGAAATTTTTAGCTTGCTTTCATATCTTTCTAATTGTATGAACCGCCGCGTAGGTGGCTTAGAAAAAGTATCAGATTGTCAAAAATTTACGGGTTTCATGAACCGCCGCGTAGGTGGCTTAGAAAATCGTTAAAAATACAATGTATTTCGGTAAGGGATGAACCGCCGCGTAGGTGGCTTAGAAAACGTTGTGATAATGAACGGCATTCCTATCCAAATGAACCGCCGCGTAGGTGGCTTAGAAATCCTGTAGATCCTCCAGGTATTGTCGATCCTCATGAACCGCCGCGTAGGTGGCTTAGAAAACGAAAATTGATAGCTTCACAAATAGAAATTAATGAACCGCCGCGTAGGTGGCTTAGAAATGCTACCGCTACCCTTGGTGATGTAACGGCGGATGAACCGCCGCGTAGGTGGCTTAGAAAGACTACTTTCTCTTATCTCTATAATCCACCCTATGAACCGCCGCGTAGGTGGCTTAGAAATTAAACTTCCTAAAAAAGGCACTCAAGAGTATATGAACCGCCGCGTAGGTGGCTTAGAAATCATGGGAAATTGGTGATGTAACGGCAGTGGAATGAACCGCCGCGTAGGTGGCTTAGAAAATAATGACGGTGAATTTCGAAGAATTTAACAAATGAACCGCCGCGTAGGTGGCTTAGAAAAACCTAAAGGTAAGCAACCAGTCTAATGAAGCATGAACCGCCGCGTAGGTGGCTTAGAAAAGAAAGGCACTCAAAACAAGAAAATAAAATATATGAACCGCCGCGTAGGTGGCTTAGAAAAATATGAGCGTAACCACTAATGTTAGAATTACATGAACCGCCGCGTAGGTGGCTTAGAAAACGAAAATTGATAGCTTCACAAATAGAAATCAATGAACCGCCGCGTAGGTGGCTTAGAAATTGAATGAACCTTTTTATGTTATGAAATCTGGATGAACCGCCGCGTAGGTGGCTTAGAAAGTCCAAGCCATATCGATATCCCTTAAGCCAACATGAACCGCCGCGTAGGTGGCTTAGAAAGTCCAAGCCATATCGATATCCCTTAAGCCAACATGAACCGCCGCGTAGGTGGCTTAGAAATGGCACTCGCTCAGGTAGATGTGATTGCTCTAATGAACCGCCGCGTAGGTGGCTTAGAAAGATCAGGTGGGAAACCTGTCTTTAATGAAAAAATGAACCGCCGCGTAGGTGGCTTAGAAAGCTCGCAAATTCATTTGCAGGAAAAGATGTTTATGAACCGCCGCGTAGGTGGCTTAGAAATACCCTATTTTCAATAGAAACATTTGAACTTAATGAACCGCCGCGTAGGTGGCTTAGAAATGGCACTCGCTCAGGTAGATGTGATTG
>CAKMZV010000028.1 GCA_929200535.1 uncultured Gammaproteobacteria bacterium | reverse complement strand
CGTATTGGCTGCGTTTCACGCCTCAGTCAGAACAATTTTTTATCTTTTTTCTTTTGCCATACTTTTATGCAAAGGTCTCACTTGCGAAGACGGACGTATTGGCTGCGTTTCACGCCTCAGTCAGAACAATTTTTTATCTTTTTTCTTTTGCCATACTTTTATGCAAAGGTCTCACTTGCGAAGACGGACGTATTGGCTGCGTTTCACGCCTCAGTCAGAACAATTTTTTATCTTTTTTCTTTTACCTGCAAGCAGTTCAAACACTGTTACTCTAAGGCTCGTAAACTCGCCAAGAGTAAAAACGTTTTTTGTGCCATACTTTTATGCAAAGGTCTCATTGTTAGGTTAGAAGTTATCAAAAAATATGCCAAACTCAAAGATTCCTCATATTCAAGATGATTTATTTGCAAATGACTACCCTATTCCCAGTAATATCAATGCTGAACAGTCTTCTAAAGAGGCTATAAATCCACAACAGGATAACAGCAATAGACAATCAGAAACACAGGTTTTCTCACCTGAGGATAAAGATAGTTCGCTGCCCTCTTCTGCTAAATTAGCCAATTTATTGGATAATCAGAGCCTTATCTATCAATTAACAAATAATACAGATTGGCAAAAAATTAAACAAGAATTAGGCGAAAACTACCAATACAAAAAGCAAAATTACGATATACGCCAACTATCAGCAATGTATATCCTTAGCAAACAAAATTTATTTAACCACCAGTTAGCACTCTCATTATGGTTAGAAAATCCTTATTGGCAATATTTTTGTGGGATGAACACTTTCCAAACCTCTATTCCTTTTGATGTAGAAGTTCTAAAAAGTTTTAGCATACACATTCAACAAAAAGCTCATCCTTACCTTGACGAAATAAGCGAAAAACTTGCAAAACCATCCCATAAAAAACCTCTAACAGACAATTTAAAAAACCTCTCTAAGGCAAAGAAATTAAAAAAAGTCAAACTAAAATCTTCTCCTATACTACAGCCTGTATCTATTCACTGGTATCAAGATTATCTGTTCTACGTTTATTTTTTAGTCGCAATCTCTTTTTGGGTAATCTACTCATTGATTTACCCGACAAATTGGCCTAGAGAAATGCTAACCTTAAACCAGTGGAAATCTTTTCTTTATATTGTTATTGGCTACCCAATTGTTGAAGAAATTATTTTTCGTGGAGGAGCTCAAACTTGGCTTAGGAGATATTCTTGGGCGAGAATCAGTTCTTTAGGGATTAGTGTCGCTAATATGAGTGTATCCTTGCTTTTTTCTGTTTTGCATATCATAATCCGCCCAGATGACTATACTGCCTATGGAATCATCATCCCTTCTTTAATTTTTGGAATGTTTAAAGATCGCCATCGACACATTATCAGTTGCACCATTCTGCATATATTCTACAATATGGGTATCTTTTTCTTGCTTATTTTACCTACTGTTAAATAGCAAAAAAAATAAGGAAAATTAGAATTATTTTGTACTTTTTTCCTTTATCTTAGAGGGAATAAATTCTGCTTTTATCCACTTCCTTACTGAATTAATGAGGTAAATTTCTTTGGCATTATGTAAATCTTGAATATAAAGCCTGCGTTCTTTAATTTTGCCTTGCTTTAAAAGTTGTTGTCTGAATGTACCATTAAGCAATCCACTATCTAAAATAGGAGTATAAAGTTCGCCTTCAAGATGCAAAACTATATTGTGTCGCGTTGTTTCACACAGCTCGCCTTTCTCATTACATAAAATAACTTCATCAGCTTCCTGAGTAGTCGAAAGCTCGAGCGCTTTGTCATAAAAACTTCGATTAGTCGTTTTATGAAAAAAAGACCACTCATAAGAGTTTATAACACGTTTACTTAAACTTATTTTAAGTGTTTCTTTCACCTTGCCAATTTCTTTATTTTCAATTTTTATTGACCCGTTTTCGCTATAAATAAGTCGCACTATTTGTGGCGAATTAAAGTTAAGCTGTAAATAATTTTCAAATTTTTGAAGTGTTTTTTCAATTTTGTTTTCATCCCATTTAAATAGAAGAAAAGCAGCTGATTTTTTCAAACGTTGTAAATGATACTCTATTAAAAAATAGCCATTATTTTTGTCCCATAAAATAGTCTCTAAAAGCTCCACTTTATGATTTTTTGCTGAAAGAATAGAGGCTTTCGTTAGGCTTTCTTGATATTCTTCCTCAATTTTTGAATCCCAAACAATTCCACCACCGATACCAAATTCAGCTATTTCATTATTTTTATCAATACATACCGTGCGTATTGCTACATTAAAGCGTGCTTTTCTATTCGGCAAAATACAGCCTATGCTCCCTGTATAAATCCCTCTGGCACCTTGCTCTAATTCCTTGATAATTTGCGTTGTCTTTACTTTAGGAGCTCCAGTAATAGAGGCACAAGGAAACATTGCTTTAAAAATATCAACAATGGATTGATTTGTTTGTGTACTAATTGTCGAGGTCATTTGTAAAGCTGTTTTATATTGTTCAATATGATGTAAGCTCGTCGTTTGTATATTGTTTGCCGAGGATATTTTTCCCATATCATTGCGAATCATATCTACAATCATTGTATTTTCTGCCCGATTCTTTTCAGAATTGTGTAGCCATTGCTTTTGCTCTTCATCTTCCTCATAATACCTCCCCCTACTCGCAGTTCCTTTCATTGGGCGTGCTGTTAATTGTTGATTGTCTAATTGAAAAAATAATTCAGGAGAAACTGAACAAATTGCAAAATTTTCATCCTCTATATAACTACCTAAGGTGGTTTTTTGATTATGAATTAAACTCAAAAAATAGTTAAATGGCGACCCTCTAAAGGGAGTTCTTAAATGGTAGGTAAAATTAACTTGGTAGCAATCCCCTTGAATTAGATGTTTTTTAATTGAATGAAGCTTTTTTTTATACTCTTCTACATTAATTGAAGGTTGCCATGATAATTCAGGCAACTTATGTATTTTTTGTGGAAACTCAAAAGGCTGATAGTCTTTATAAACGCCAAAACAACATAGAGGCAAGCCCTTAGAATAAGGATGTGCTTGAATTTTACTATCAAAAGCAGGTGAGGCTTCGTAAGAGACAAATCCAATGCAATGGTAACCCTGCTGAGACAATTTTTCAGCCTCATAAAGAACAGGTAAAACTTCATTGAGTGAATACGCATATAGTATCTTTTCAGGATATTCATATCGTACCCACGAATCATTGGCAGAATTAAATATGACTGCTTTCACAACTTTAGATTATTTGGCTATTTAGATTGTTTATTCAATCTTCTTTGCGCTTCAACTCGTAACCAATAAGCATCAACATCCTTGTTATGCTCTAACAAAGTGCTATTAAAATGATGTTCACGCCCGTTCCCTTTTGCAACAAAATAAATGTAATCTGTTTTTTGTGGATTTAATGCTGCCCGAATAGCTTTTTCTCCAGAAAAAGCGATAGGAAATGGAGGCAGGCCTTTGGTCGTGTATGTATTGTAAGGACTTTTAAAACGCAAATGCTTTTTTTTAATTTTCCCTTGATATTTATTACCGACTGCATAAATAACAGTGGGATCCGCTTGTAGCAACATATTCTTGCGTAAACGATTATGAAATACACTTGAAATAATCCCATATTCTCTTTCGATAAAACTTTCTTTTTCAATAATTGCCGCAAGAGAAAGCACCTTATACTGATCTTGAACTGTTCCGGTCCAAGAAGTAAAAGCACTGTGTTTAAGTTGTTTTCGGTTTTTAAATTCATTCTGGTAAACCTTTTTCATTTTCGTATATGCTTGAAGTAGCAAGTTAGTATCTAACTCACCATCCATATAATGATAAGTATCTGGGAAAAATGCACCATCTAAAAACTCTTTAGGTATGCCTATTATTGTGGCAATTTCTTGATTAGTTTGTTTTTGAATAGTGTGCTTAATATATTTTGTCTCTGCTATTTTTTTTCTTAAATCACTAAATTTCCAACCTTCAATAATGGTTAATCGATGATTTTTTATATCTCCTCTATAAAGTTTTTCAGCAATATCTATAATAGTTTCTCCTTGAAAAAACTCGTATTTACCGTATTTTAAATGTTTTCCCCATTCCTTTAAAAAGATATACGTAGAAAATAAAAAAGGTGAGGCAATGACTTTTTCTTCGTACAGTTGTTGAGCAATTTTTTTTGATGTGGAGTTTTTTTTAATATTGACAATTATCGAAGGTGTACTAATAATTGATGAACTAAAAAAAATAGAATAATTTTGTATAGAAAAATTAGTAATAAAACTCAAAAAAAGCACTAAAAAATAGGCACTAAGCAATCGTTTTTTATATTTTGGAGTAGTAGCCATTATAAAAAATTTAAGGTTGCGTTAGTTTGCTCGGATTTAATAACTCTTCTAATTCTTCTCTGCTCAAATCCGTATATTCCATAGCCACTTCTATAACTGGGCGTTTGTTAGCATAAGCCTCTTTAGCAATAGCTGCACCTTTTTCATAACCAATGACACTATTAAGTGAGGTGACTAAAATTGGATTAGCTGATAAATTTTTTGTGATATTTTCTTCATTGACCTTAAATTCTTTAATCGCTTTATCTGCCAATAACAAGGCTGAGTTTGCCATTAGAGAAATGCCCTCTAATAAACTATCTGCAATCATTGGAAGCATAACATTTAGTTGGAAATTACCAGATTGCCCACCTACGGTGATTGCTGTATCTAAGCCGATAACACGAGCTGATGCCATACAAACCGCTTCGGGAATCACTGGATTCACCTTACCAGGCATAATTGAACTTCCCGGTTGCAGCGCTGGCAGGCTGATTTCAGCAAGTCCAGATAAAGGACCCGAATTCATCCAACGCAAGTCATTTGATATTTTCATCAAAGCCGTTGCTAAGGTTTTTAACTGACCGCTCAATTCGACTGAATTATCCTGAGTGCTAATACCAATAAATAAATTACTGGCAGGATGAAAAGAGAAACCCGATAAACGGCTAATTTCGCTACAAAAAGCCGCTGGGAAATCAGGATGAGAATTAACCCCTGTGCCAACAGCAGTTCCTCCGAGAGGAAGGGCGGACAGACGAGTTAAGCTATGATTAAGGCGTGCTTTTGCAAGATCAATTTGAGTTGCCCAAGTCATCAATTCTTGAGCCATTGTCACCGGCATAGCATCCATTAAATGCGTACGTCCGGTTTTAACTATTCCCTCTACCTCTTCTGCTTTACTAATCATTGTCTCTTGCAGGTAAGTCAAATTAGGTAATAATGCCTCACTCACCAATAAACAAGCAGAGGCTTGTAACGCTGTAGGGATGACATCATTAGAGCTTTGCCCAGCATTAACATCATCATTTGGGTGAATAGTTAAAGTTTCTGTTGAAGCCAAAGTTGATAACACTTCATTCATATTCATATTTGAACTTGTGCCAGAGCCTGTTTGATAGACATCCACCGGAAAATGTTGTAAATGCTTGCCATCAATAATTGTTTGTGCTACCTCAATAATTGCTTCGGCCTTATTTTCTGCCAATACGCCCAATCTTACATTAGCCCTTGCGGCTGCTTGTTTAACACGTGCTAAGGCTTGAATAAAAGCGTTTGGCATCGTTTTGTCACTGATGCCAAAATTTTCTACCGCACGTTGGGTTTGCGCTTGCCACAAAGCTTCTTTAGGAACTTTTAACTCCCCCATACTATCCTTTTCAATACGATATTCTTTGCTCATAATTTATTGATTTTATTAATTTAAAATTACTTTTTCCTAAAGTTTTTATTTTGAGCGGTCTTTTTGTTTTGAGCGATGTTGGTTAATTGTAACCGCAGTCATATTATAAACACTCCTGGCATTTGCCACTTTACTAATAATACTCACAGGTTGTTCCAATCCAACAAAAATAGGACCGATCGTAAACCCGTCTCGGTACGAAGCACGAACCAAACGATAAGCAATATTTGCCGCATCAAGGTCCGGCATAACCAACAAATTTGCTGACCCCTGCATTGTGTTAGATGGCAATAAAAGGGAACGTTTTTTACCGTCCAAAGCCGCTTCAGGAGTGATTTCTCCTTCAACGTCTAATTGCGGATAACGTGCTTTCAATATTTCAGTGGCTCGGCGCATTTTTTTCGCACTATCAAGATCAGAAGAACCATAACTGCTATGTGAAACAAGTGCTATTTTAGGCTCTATAGAAAACTCACGAACCACTTGAGAAGCAAGGTGAGCGATTTCCACTATACGATCCTCATTTGGTGATTGTGAAACTCTTGTATCTGCAATAAAAAGTGGCTTGCCAGCTAATAAAACTGTATTGACTGCCACTGGAGCACTCACCCCCTTTTCCAAACCAATAATTTCTGTCACATTTTTTAAATCATTAGCAAAATCACCCGTTAAGCCGCATATCATTGCGTCCCCTTCTCCCATTTTGAGAAGCATACTAGCAATGATTGTGGTATTTGTACGTAACAAGACTTTAGCATATTCTGGAGAAACTCCAGAACGTCCAGCAATTTCATGATATTGTTTATGATATTCACGATACCTTGAATCATCTTCAGGATCCACTACCTCCACATCATTATTCAATGAAAAATTTAAGCCATAACGCTTTATATACAATTCAATCACACGACGGCGAGCAATTAAAACAGGCTTTGCAACCCCATCATTGATTAACATTTGTGCTGCATTTAAAACTCGCATATCTTCACCATCAGAAAAAATAACTCGTTTAAGCTCTTTATCTTCTACTGGCTCTACAAGCAGACGCTGAACAATGCTTGCTGAACGTTCCACAAAAGAACGTAACTTTTGTCGATATGAATAAAGACTATCAATAGGCTTAGTAGCCACGCCTGAATTCATCGCCGCCTCTGCTACTGCTGTTGAAACGACTTCTATCAACCGCAAATCAAACGGCTTAGGAATAATCATTTCACGACTAAATAATAATTCCTCACCACTATAAGCGTTTCGTGCAGATTCATCTAATTCACGCTTGGCAAGTTGTGCAATTGCCTTAGCTGCTGCCAGCTTCATTTCCATATTGATGGTAGTTGCCCTCACATCCAAGGCACCTCGAAATAAAAAAGGAAAGCACAATACATTATTAATTTGATTAGGGTAGTCCGAGCGACCCGTTGCAATAATCACATCTGGACGTATTTTTTGTGCAACTTCTGGCAAAATTTCAGGCATTGGGTTTGCTAAGGCAAAAACAACCGGGTCCTTATTCATTGCAACTAACATATCCCCTGAAAGAGCACCAGCTACCGATACCCCAACAAATACATCCGCCCCATCAAGTGCCTCTTTTAAACTACGTTTATCCGTTTTTTGCACATAACGTTTTTTATATGAATTTAAATCTTCTCTATCGCTATGAACTACCCCTTTGGAATCACATAAAAGAATATTATCCTTAGATATTCCAACCGCAATAAACATATTTAAAATAGATAAGCCAGCTGCCCCAGCTCCATTACACACTACCTTAATTTTGGCAATATCCTTACCATTTAACTCCAAAGCATTGAGTAAACCTGCGGTTGCAATAATTGCTGTGCCGTGTTGATCATCATGAAATACTGGAATATTCATTCGTTCAACCAATCTTTGCTCAATTTCAAAGCACTCAGGTGCTTTAATATCCTCAAGATTGATACCTCCAAAAGAAGGTTCCAAAGCAGCCACTAAATCACAAAATTTATCAACATCAGTGCAATCGACCTCTAAATCAATGCCATCAATATTGGCAAATTTTTTAAACAAGACCGCCTTACCTTCCATCACAGGTTTAGAAGCATGAGGACCAATATTTCCTAATCCTAATACCGCTGTTCCATTAGAAATAACGGCAACGGCATTACCCCTTGTGGTTAAATTAAAAGATTCCCCTACATCACGCTGAATTTCCTCACAAGCGGCTGCTACTCCCGGAGAATACGCCAAGCTTAAATCAAAGCGATTAGACATAGGTTTAGTAGCTACAATTTCCAACTTACCCGGTGGGTAAGTGCGATGATAATCTAATGCGGCTTTTTTTATTTGTTCTTCTGACATAGTATGGAAATATAAAATTAAAATAATAAACTCAGTACAATGGATACAAGAATTGGCAAAAATTATAAACAATATACTGAGACCTTTGCACAAAAGATATGACAAGTAAAAAAGCAAAAAATCGCCCTGATTATCGTTGTGAAATTTGCGAAGACGGACGTATTAGCTTCATTTCACGCCTCAATCAGAACGATTTTTTATCTTTTTTCTTTTACCTGCAAGCAGTTCAAACACTGTTACTCTACGGCTCGCAAACTCGCCAAGAGTAAAAACGTTTTTTGTGCCATACTTTTATGCAAAGGTCTCATACTGCCAATTTTTAGTTTTTTGATATTTGAATTGCTTATAAAAATTATAATAGGTTCAATCATATAAGACGAAGTGTTTCTTAAAGTAGATAAAAAACAATCTGCGAAAATGTGTGAAATCTGTGGATTTACTTGAAATCTGCGGATTTACTTTTTCCCACGGTAAAATTGATAATTAATGAAAATCCTTAAATCTATTTCTCAATTCTCAGGTCTTACCTTTATCTCACGATTATTTGGGTTGGTTCGTGACTGGTTATTTGCTCGTTTTTTTGGGGCTGATGGGCTGATGGATGCTTTTTTAATTGCCTTTAAAATTCCTAATTTTTTTCGGCGTTTATTTGCTGAGGGAGCTTTTTCTCAAGCCTTTGTACCGATTGTTATTGGTAGCAAAGAAAAAACCACCACCCCACAAAACGATGGAAATGCGAATACCACCCTAAGTCCGACTCAAAAAGAATTAGTTGCTGGCATCTCTGCCCGTCTTTATACCACCATTTTTATTTTTTGCACTATCGGGATTATTGCCGCTCCAGTTCTTATTTCCATTTTTGCCCCAGGCTTTAGTGATAATCCTGAACAAGCCACATTAAGTGCCGATTTGCTACGAATCACTTTTCCATATTTATTATTTATTACTGTTGTCGCACTTTTGAGTAGCTTGCTTAATATAGGCGGTCGTTTTGCCATTGGTGCGATGGTACCTATTGTGCTTAATATATGTTTTGTTCTCGCTATTTTATATGCTCGTGAAGTTTTCAACCCCTCGATAAAGGTTCTCGCTGTTTCGGTGTTTATTGCTGGTTTTTTGCAATTACTTATTTTAACAATCGCTGCGTATCACCGAGGCTTATTGATTATGCCTCGATGGCGAGTCTCACCACAGGTCAAAGAGCAAATGCACAAAATGAAAATAATGCTTATTCCAGCTTTGTTAAGTGTCTCAGTTATACAAATCAATTTATTGGTGGATATGCTTCTTGCCTCCACCTTGCCAGAGGGTAGTATTTCTTGGCTATATTACGGACAACGTTTGATGGAACTTCCCAATGGAATTTTTATTGTTGCTATTAGCACGGTTATTCTACCGACTTTTTCGTATTTGATAAAGGAAAAAAGTCCCAGTGAATTTAGCTCTAATGTTGATCGTGCTGTTTTGCTTGGATTATTTATCACACTCCCCTCAATGCTTGGTTTAGTCTATTTAGATGAGAGGATTATTTCAATGTTATTTCAAGGAGGTGCCTTTGAGAATAACGATGTAAGCAATGCTGCCAAAGCATTATCAGCCTACGCTTTGGGATTACCTGCCTTTATGCTGATTAAGATATATTCACCCTGCTTTTTTGCTCATCACGATACCAAAACTCCATTACGATGCTCAATTATCACTGTGATTATCAATATTAGTCTGAGTTTATTATTGATTGATTCACTTGCTCATGTTGGCTTAGCTCTCGCTACTTCTATCTCCGTATGGGCAAATGCATTGTTGTTGTATTTTTTTCTTATTCAGCAAAAGAAAATTTTATTTTTTCAATCCCTAAAAGAACTATTGAAAATTTTCGCTATTAATGTTCTATTTGCAGTTGCTCTACTTCAAACCCCTGCTTTACTCAATGAATGGCAAGATTGGAGCAAATTACAACAAAGTATCACATTAATGGGTATTATTGCCATTAGCGTTATGGCATATTTACTTTTGAGCGTACTATTTCGCCTAAACTTTAGGCAATGGATAGAATGGAAAGTTAATCGTTGATTAGAAGTTATATAGAGGTAGCCTAAAGGCAAAACATTTCCTGTAAAAGAAGAGATACGGCTTTAGCTTCGCTATTTTTGAGTTCACCAATTTCATCAACAATGCGTTGTTTATCAACAGTTCTGATTTGATCTAATAAAACCAAACCCTCTTTATTCTTAAATTTAATTGGCACTCTGCTGGGATAGGGAAAGCCTTTGCTTGTCATTGGGGCGATAATGATTGTACGCAAACGACGGTTCATTTCATTCGGTGAGATAATAACGCACGGTCTTGTTTTGCAAATCTCACTACCTACAACTGGGTTGAGCCTAATGATACAAATGCTAAAGCGGCGAAAATCACCATTGCCAATCATTGGCATCATCATTATGATTTAAAACATCAAGCAATAAACCCTCATCTGCTTGCTCACCATACTGTGCTTGGGCTTCGCAGATTTGATTCTCCCAATCCTGACGAGGTTGCTTAACCACAGGCTTAAGCAACAAACCTTTTTCAGGCAATACCTCAAACTCAAGCTCCACATCAGCCAAGTTTGTTTGCTCTATCAATGCCTTAGGTATGCGAACCCCTTTTGAATTACCAATTTGAATAAGTGTAGTCATAATAAAAAGCTGTTTTAAAATAAATATACAAAAGTTATTATATTGTAATTACATAACGCTGTCAAATAACTAACTAACTATCTCACTCTTCGGGCATCTCTCCACAGGAGGGCAATAATAGAATTAAGAATTGATTAAAGGATAGCTTTTCTTAACGCTGATAATAATAAATGCTGCAATCACTGCTTTTAAAATATCACCGGGGATAAAAGCAGCTGAGCCAACAATAACTTTGTCAAGAGGAGCACCAAGCATTATCGATAATACTGGAATTCCAATCACATAAACAATTAACACACCGAATAAAATACACGGAATAAGAGCCTTAATAAAATTCAAATTTGCCCACATTTTTTCAATCGCATAACCAGTAAATGCAGCGGCAATTGGCCAAGCGAGCAAAAACCCAACGGTAGGACCCGTAAAAATCCCTAAACCACCACGTCCTCCTGATAATACAGGCAGACCTATGGCAATTAAAATCAAAAATAATCCCTGAGCCAAGAAGCCACGTTTAGCTCCCAAAATACCTCCTGCCAGCATTAGCCCTAAGTTTTGAGCTGTAATTGGTGCCCCCACCGGTAATTGAATTGCTGGGATTAAACCTAAAACCGCAGTCAAGCCCGCAAAAATACATATAAGTACTAAATTTTTTGTCATAAGAGGTAGCTCCTTTGAATATAAAAAAATAAAACGCCAATAAAATGCCATTTAGTAGAGAGAGCCTATAATTATACTTTAGTGCAAATAAACACTAAGTGCGTCCGTCAAACCCTCTAGCATCTAAACTTTCTGCAATTTCGGTTGAAATTCTCAACAGACGGATGATTAAAGGGGCAACCAAGGTAGCGGCAGTGGCTGTTTGACCTCGTGCGATTTGAGCCTCGCGAATATCTGCCATTGCCGAGGTTATCACCGGAATAAAACGTAAGCAAAAACTCACGGCAAACCCGACAAGTGCTGGATTACCACCAACGTATTTAATGGGTGTCATTATTCTTGTAATAAATTCACTCATCTCATCTAAAGTGGTGGTGTAAGTGACTAACATACTAAAAATCACCAAAGCAACAAGCCTAACACCCATAACAAAACCGTGTTCCCAATGACTAAAATACCCATTAAGTAAAATTGTCATTAACACAAACATTGGCACCACCCACCCTATTTGGGTTAAACGCTTAAATCCCAGTTGTGAAAAATACCATAGCACAAGCACAATATTTAATGCAAATACTTGTGTCCACCAATAAGGCATTAACACAAGAAGCGTCCCCAAAACAAATAAACTGCCTATTTTTATCCCAGCACTGAGCCTGTGAAATAAACTCTCTCCAGGAGCGTACAAACCAATAATCACGTTACGACCATCATTTTTTGATAATATGGAATTGCCAATTGTGGCAAGCCATCATAAACTAACTCTCCTTCATTCAGCACTAAAACACGCTCACATAGTTCTGCCAGTTCCATATTATGGGTGACAATAATCAGTTGTTGCTCCAACTTTGCTATGCGTATTTTTAAATGGTTGAAGTGGCGTAAATCTAAAAGCGTGCTTGGTTCATCCATCACTAAAATTTCAGGATTACCAATTAAAATACCTGCCAAAGCGACTAATTGCTTTTCACCGCCACTTAAAGTATGAGAAGAACGATTACAGAGATGCTCAATCCCCATACTTTGCATTATTTTATTTACCTTGAGTAATCGCTCCTGCTTATTTATCCCACGATTTTTTAATGCCAGTGCGACATCATCACAAACGATGGGCAACACAATTTGATGCTCAGGATTTTGAAATAAAAACCCAACTCGCCTACGAGCTTTTTTACCCTCTTTGTGTACTTCCATACCATCAATTAACACACGCCCATTTTGCGGAGTTAATAAGCCATTGATTAGGCGAACTAAAGAAGATTTACCCGAGCCATTAGCCCCAATGATAGCGACACGTTTTTCGCTTAAAGAAAATGAAATATCTTTTAATACTAATTGGTCGTTACGATGCAGATTAACATTTTCAAACTGAATCATAAGTTAAGGGTTGTTTACTAAAGTAGTTGTGCTGTATGCTGCATAAGTGAGAGTGCATAATCAGCGAAAGAGCGGCGAATAAGTAGTTTATAGTGATGAGATGCATCCAAGCTGTAAATAACAATAGGAACAGATTGCATAACGGTAGAAATAACTTTGTTTTCTGATACGCCGACACTATTTTGCAAACCATACCAATCATAGGGAATTAAGTGAGTCAGCAATTCAGTGGCAGCGTTTTCAATGCCGCTCAGTTGGTAACTCTTATAAGCCGCACTTTGTTCAATCAATGCAAGCGTACGTTCGTTTTCTTGTTTATTGTGTTCTTCAACAAGGCTTGCAAGTTGTACAGAAAATGAAGAGTTTGAGGTTTTTAAATGAGATTCTTGTGGAACTAACCACCAGCTTTCATCCGTACTTATACCCAGTCCAGTTATCTCAGTGCCTCCTGTTTGTACAAAATTTTGCACTTGAGTGGGCTTAGGCAATGGGATTTCTTTTTGCGAAAAAAACTGTTGAATTGAAGGCTTTCCAGCATCCGCACGTAACACCCAATTTTCACAATGAATTTCTATCAATTGGCAAATAGATTCGGTGACTACATCATTTGAGTTAAGCAAATTATTCATCTGTTGTTCATCCTCTCATAATGGCATTATTCAAGTCATAAAAAGCAGGCGGACAGACTTTAACTTTTGTCATACTACCATCTTTTTCACGAACATTAACAATTGAGTTGTGAATTTTTTGCCCATCTTCAACCACTGCAAGAGCAATAGAATAGCCAAGAATTGGACTGTAATAGCTTGAAGTAATATGCCCAATAACTGGATTAGTTGATGATTTATCTTCTTTTGAACGCATTACGGATAATCCCTCTATGAGTGTATATTGCGGATTATCGACTGTTTTTAAGCCTACCAGTTGCTTGCGTTTTTCTCTAAGCATGTCGCTACGTTTTTGCGATCTTTCTCCAATAAAACTCATTTTTTCATTCGCTTTTACTATCCAATCCATCCCCATATCTTGTGGGGTATTTGAGCCATCGGTATCCTGCCCGACAATAATAAACCCTTTTTCAGCTCTTAGTACATGCATTGCCTCTGTACCGTAAGGCGTGATTTTAAGATTATTTTTCTCGCTATAATGCTCAATGCTTTGCCATAATTCCAGTCCTTTATCAGCATTCACATTAATTTCAAAGGATAATTCACCAGAAAAACTCACACGCATAATACGTACTTGAAAATCGCCCCATTGACCTGAACGCCAGTGCATAAAGGGAAATGCCTCAGCAGAAAAATCAATATCACTCTCAATACTTTGCATAAATTCTCGACTTTGTGGACCTACCACGGCAACGGCTGCCCATTGATCTGTCACACTGCTTAATACCACATCCAAATCCTGCCATTCCGTTTGTAGCCAAAGCTCCATCCACTCATAAACTCTACCGGCTCCGCCTGTGGTGGTAGTCATATAAAAATGATTATCATCGATACAAGAACTTACCCCATCGTCCATAATCATTCCCTTTTCATCACACATAATGCCATATCGGCATTGTCCAACAGGTAATTTATGCCAAGAATTGGTATAAACTCTTGATAAAAATTCACGGGCATCTTTACCATGAATCTCTATTTTTCCTAAGGTGGAAACATCCATCATTGCAAGATTTTGACGAACTGCAAGACATTCACGATTTAATGCATCCTGCATTGTTTCTTTTTCTTGAGGGTAATATCGTGGGCGATACCACTGCCCTACCAACTCCCATACTGGATTATGCCTGCAATGAGCTGGATGCATTGAAGTGTAACGCTTAGCATCAAACAAATCATTTTGATGCCCTCCCCCCATTGCTGCAAAAGTCACAGCTGTATATGGAGGGCGGAAAGTAGTGGTTGCAAATTCCTTCATTGGCTGACGAAGTATCCCAGCCGCAATGGCAATCGCATTGATATTTGAAGTCTTTCCTTGATCGGTTCCAAAACCAGTCGCAGTATAACGTTTAATATGCTCAACAGAGCGATAATTTTCACGAATAGCCAATGCAATATCACTACTCTTTACATCGGTTTGAAAATCCACAAAAACATTTTTTTGTTCACTCAGATGAAAAATTGGTGAACTTTGAAATAATGCCGGAATAGAAATACTATGTGTTTTATTTCCTTTTAAAAATGTGACAATGTTTTCAACCTGCTGTTTGCTATCTTGAAGACAATCCTGCCAATGAGTAATACCATTCACACTACCACAATAGAATAACCCAGCCACATCATTAGTAGGTAAATAACTTTGGGTAATCTCATCAAATTGGGGCTTATTGCCACTGTGTGCAGATAAATGTAGTACCGGGTTAAAACCACCACTCATAGCCACACCATCCGTGGCAATTTTCTCCTCATCGCCGACAACATTCCACTCAATGGAATTGGTTGATGTTTTGTGCCATTTTACAGGCGCAATTTCTAAATGACACACGGTGATTTTATGCCCCATTCCCATCATATGAGCCTTGATTGGAGCATATCCTGCATAATGCCTAATATGTTGGTTTTTACAATACTCAACACATTCTTCAGGAATTTCCTCTGCACTGCGAATATCAACAATCACAGGCTTAACTTGATAGTGCATCAAATCTTTTGCCAGGGCATAAATACTATTATTATCCCCAGCAATAATCGGCTGACGTGCAAAAAGCACCTTATCATTAATGAGATAACGCCGAGCCGCAGAAGCAAGCATAATACCTGGTAAATCATTATTTTTAAAAAGCAAAGGTCTTTCAATTGCACCTGTAGCAAGCACCGTTATTTTCGTACGAATAGTTAATAGCTTTTGTGCAGGCGATTGCAAATCCCTATCTTTAATTGGAATGCTTACTTGAATTTTTTGTAAGGCTTGGCTTAATCCATCATCGTAATGTCCAAAGACAGTGGTTTGAGTGAGCAAGCGAATATTCGCATTTTCAGCTATTTGCTGGTTTAAATCCTGTAATATTTTTCGAGCCTCCGAGTCTTGCAAAACCTCCCCCAGAGTTTCACCTCCTATTTCACTACTTTGTTCACACAAAATAATCCTAAGTTTAGGATTGTTTTTGCTTAACTCCACCGCTGTTTGACAACCGCTAATCCCTGCACCAACAATCAATACATCGCCATAGCAATGCTGAGTAAGATAACTTTCCTTATCGCGAAGTGCTGGATTATGATGAGAAAACCCAGCCATTTGACGGATAATTTTCTCATAAAAAGACCAAAGTTTTATCGGTGCCTTAAAAGTTTTATAGTAAAAACCCACCGGCATAAATTGATGAATGGGCTTAAATAATTGTCGCCAATCAAAACTAATCGAAGGATGAGCCGTTGCTGAAACTGCACGCATTTGATCATAAATCACAATCTCAGTAGCTCGTACATTAGGAATTTGAAACTCTGTATCAGGTTCTAAAGTCACTAATGCATTCGGCTCTTCCACTCCATAACCCAAAAGCCCACGCACACGCCCATATTTAAAACTACGCCCAACAGTCCTAATACCATTGGCCAATAAAGCAGTCGATAATTTCTCTCCCTGAGCTGCTGAAAGTTTTGTGTTATTCCAATAAAACTCAACCATTGGCTGTTTTTCAATTGAAGTATCAGAAGATAAAGGCTTAATACGATAAGACATCAGCAAAAAAAAAATTAGGTGGATTGATTAGGATTAGGGGCTTCATCAAAACGCCAACTTTGCTCAATTTGATGAGTAGCTGTATTACGCTTAACTATAAAATACTTACGACAAGCCGCATTATGCACCCACTGCTCATAATGCCAACCCTTATGATTATCCCGATGAAAAAGGTAATCCGCCCACTGTGTATCATCTAACTCCTCCGTATTCGCAGGACGAGCAATAAAAGCCTCACCAGCACAGTGAAACTCAATCTCTTCTCTATCTTCCTGACAATAGGGGCAGTGTATTTTTAACATAAGTGATAAATAAATTTAAGGGATATTGTGAATATGTTTTTTATCAGGTATTAAACCGCTTGAAATAGTCATCTATTTCTTCTCTTAATTCTAATCCAACTTTTTCAAAACAAGCTAATAAATCATTATAAGCACCTTCGCCTCCAAGAAAATCCCAAAACTCTTCTGCAACTTTTAGTTCACTTTCGAGATCAAGCATTCCAGCCATTGTCCATCGGCTATAAGGTTTTGGCTCATAAGGGTTGTATGGAATAGCTATCAATGTATTGATTTTTGCAGTAGGTTCTTCTGATAACACTGTTGCAACCCATTCTAAAAGGGTTCGCTTAAATTCTTTAAAACCCCCTTTATTTGGTTTAGCGGTTTTAATGTCAATTAAGTATATTTCATCATTATCATTTTTTAAAAAAATATCAACTCTTGTCGGTTTGTTTATTCTCATTTCACCACTTTGGCAAACTTTTCTGATAATTTCAATTTCTTTTTGCTTATCTGGTGCATCATTTGCCGAGGCTAAATTATCCATTATTTTTTGAATTTCATACTGTGCCTGTTCACTTATTCTACTACCTGACTTTACTTGCAATTTAACCTCTTTAAAACGACCTTCAGCTAAAGACATTGCTACTGGCTCAAATATAGTTGTTCCAAAATTTGTATTTAAAGAATGAATAAAAGCATACAAAGCAAGTCTATCTTTTCCAAGCAAACGAGTATGGAAAGGCATTATGGCAGGCTCAGGATTATAGCTTTTGAAACGATTCCTTAAGCTCGTCTTGATTGTATTTTCTATTGATTGCATTTGTGCTTGAGTTAGTCCCATCAAAAACGTTCTTTTAAATCAAAAATGGTTTCATAGTAGATTTTATCCTCTTCTTGCTTCAGCTAACTCCAAAGCAAGTTCGCGTATAGCCTTTTTTTCCCTAAATATTTTTTTAATAAGGCTTAAACGAGTAGCAAGCCATTTTGGGGAAGTTCCTTCTAAGTCAGGGTCATGTTGAATCAGTTCTTCTATTGATAAATCTTGATTTCTTTGTTCCGCTATTGAATAACAATTTTCAAAACATCTTTTACCAATACTTCTTAATAATCTTTCTAACTGTTCATTTCCCATGTTTTTACTCATCCTTTAAATTTTTGATTATTGGCTATACTTTAATTTTCGTGTTTTCCTTCAAATGGAAAATAATTTCAGCATACGCTCCCTTGTCTTTTTCTGTCCTATTCAATACAGGTCTTTTGTGTTGATTAACAATTCGCATTCCTGCTTTTTCTGCGATAGTTGGATACATATTATATTTGTCATTGGCGACTAAAAATACATCATAGTCCTTTTGCATAAATCGTTTTGAATTATTTAAGACCTGGGCGATTCCTTCAATATAAGATTCTCGTGCAACCTTGCCTTGCCCTTTATAAAGAGGTCCAATTTCTAATTCATCATTACGATTAAAGCCAAATAAATCATACGCATAGGAATGTTGTTCATGATAATCAATTAAGCCAACATAAGGAGGGCTTGAGAAAATTCCTTTTATCTTTTGTTTCTCTGCTAAATCCACAAACCCCTTATTTTTCTTTTGTAATTCAGAGAAAATATCAATATTGCGAGAATCTCCTTGAAGACACAGTTGATAAGTTTCTGTCCTCAAATTAGCAAAATCAAGTAATCTGTTAAGGGTATCTTTACTATATCTATCCCACCATGAAAAAATAGAAAAAATCGGCTTACAAATTTTTCCGTGTTTCTTGCAATAGTAAGTTTGTGTGATAGGTTCTTTTAAGGTCGCAAGATCCGCATGGGTCGTTGCCCTGCAAGAACGAATAGTTCGGCTTAGAATGATTGCCATTATTTTCTTTGTGGTTGGGTTTTTGATTTGCTTTAACTGTTCAAATACAAAATCAATCTCCCGTCGAACAGGAAGGAGAAACCATTTACACAAAAAACTATCTTGATTATTTTGTCGTACTTCTAAGTTGTATTTACGAATAAGGCGATTAAAGGTATCCAAAAACAAGGCTTCTTTTTCTGCCGAGTATGTTTTTTCTACAATCTCTCTTTGACGAATTTTTATTTTAAATTCTGGGGATGGGAAATATTTTTTATTGAATATATTAAGCTCATCAAGCAATTCATTCTCAAACTGGTGATTAGTATTTTGAACAATAAAATTTTTCAGTTTATCAGTAATTTCATCAATTTCCAAACGTAAGTTTGCAAAGTCCGCTCTGCTAACCTTTACGTTAGAAATAAGGGCGTTAAAAGCCGATACGTCTAATCCAATAATATGAAACCCTAATTCACTTCCTTGCACCATCGTTGTTCCACTTCCACAAAATGGGTCAAGGATGATATCTCCTTGTTTAAAACAGGCTTCCTGCTTAAATTCATCCGTACGATTATCTAAAAAATACTCTACCAATTGTGGGATAAATTTACCTTTATAAGGATGCAAGCGGTGAACATGCTTGGTTGTATCCTTTTCTTTTAAATAATCAAAAGATAATGACCAATTTAAATCATTGCCAAGTTTGTCTTTCCAATCGATTTCTCTCTGCCCGATGAAGGTTTGATAATATTCAATAAGTTCAGCTTTGTTGATTGAAGTACTACCATTATTTCCATATTTTTTGACCTTACCATACTGAATAAGATAGGAGATATTAGAGGCAGTAACATTTTTTTGAGTGTATTCACTTGCCCAATTACTTGCTTCTTTAATAGTTAATAGCTCTATCACAAATTTAAATTCTACGTAAATAACAACTTATCTAATGAGCAACGCCAGCGGCTCCGTGTTCATCGATTAAAGCACCAGTAATGAAACGATCTAAATTAAAGGGAACGGCAAGTGGGTGGGGAGAGTCTTTGGCAATGGTCGAAGCAAATACATCACCAGAACCTGGAGTGGCTTTAAATCCACCAGTACCCCAACCACAATTAAAATATAATCCTTGCACTTGAGTCTGGCTAATAATCGGGCAAGCATCTGGGCAAATATCGACAATTCCGCCCCATTGGCGATTCATTTTTACCCGAGAAAGCCCTGGGAATAATTCGATAATTGCTTGAGCACAATGATTAACCGAATGTATGCTACCACGTTGCCCATAACCTTGATATTGATCAATGCCTGCCCCGATAACTAAATCGCCTTTATCCGATTGGCTAATATAACCGTGTACACCATTTGACATCACCACCGTATTAAGTATCGGCTTAATTGGTTCAGAGACAAAAGCCTGTAAGGGATGGCTTTCCACCGGCAAACGAAGCCCTGCCATTTTAGCTAATACTGATGAATGCCCGGCAGCAACACAACCGACTCTATCGCTCTTAATTTCCCCTTGGGTCGTTTGCAAGCCTTTGATTTGTCCGTTTTCAATATCCATTGCGGTTACTTCACAATTCTCGATAATATCCACCCCAAGGCTTGCCGCAGCTCGAGCAAAACCCCAAGCAACAGCATCATGGCGAGCTACTCCAGCACGCGGTTGATAAGATGCTCCGAGGATAGGATAGCGAGTTTTTGAAGAAATATCGATAATCGGTATGGCAGCTTTAATTTCCTCAGGGCTTACCATATAGGCATCAATTCCATTAGCTTGATTGGCACTCACTCGCCTTTCAATATCACGTATATCTTGCAAGGAATGCCCAAGATTATAAACACCTCGTTGGCTAAACATCACATTGTAATTTAAATCTTCGGTTAGCCCTTCCCAAAGTTTTAAGGAATGTTCATAGAGTAAAGCTGCCTCAGTCCATAGATAATTGGAACGCACAATGGTGGTGTTTCTACCGGTGTTTCCGCCACCGATATAGCCTTTTTCTAATACAGCTACATTTTGAATACCGTAATTCTTTGCAAGGTAATAAGCAGTTGCCAAGCCATGACCACCACCACCGATGATAATGACATCATAATTAGATTTAGGCGTACTGGATTGCCAAGCAGGTTGCCAATTTTTATGACCCTTAAGCCCTTCTTTAAAAAGAGTCCAAAAGCTATATTTCATGCGTTAGTTTTAAAGGCTATTTAAAATGTTAAATGAGTTAGGAAGCACAAAATGATTGCATTAGTTTGTTATCGATACGTAACTAATGGGGCGAATGACGGGGATCGAACCCGCGACAACAGGAGTCACAATCCTGCGCTCTACCAACTGAGCTACATCCGCCATACTTCTTCTTGCATAGTTCACGTGTGTCCGCACTATCAATTATACTTTCTGAATGTCAGGCAAAAAAGAGAATGACTAAGAATGAGTGATTTTTTCTTTTTAGAGATTAATTTGATCAACTGCTTGGCGGAAGCGATAAATTGCTTTTTGTATTGTTTCCTTAAGGATTTTTTCATCAGCTTCATCATTGTTTTTTTCTTGGTTTTTGCTTTCTGAACTTACGCTTTCAGCATTATATACTTGTCGCCAAATTGTTTGAATTATTGGGTTTGGATTGATTTTTTTAAACAATTTAGAATTAACAAAATAGACTTTTTTATCTATCTTTTTTTCGGCACCAAAAATAATGGTGTGATGCTCTAAGTTAATATCGATGGTGTATTTCGCTTGCTCTTTGTTTTTTGTTTTAATACCTAAATCTGAGAGTATAGCAATGATTTCTTTTTTGTATGGTTCAAGTGATGGCGATAAATTTAAGTATGCAAATAGCGGTTTTTCGTACGCTTTGATTAGAGAAATGAAAAATTGCCTTCTTTCCCCCGGGTTCAAATAAAAAGCACCTTTAATGGGGATATTACCTTCTTTAGAAACTTCAAAAAAATGCTTACCGGGTAGTAAATCATTTATTTGCAGTCGAGTTTGCTTAATGCCATTGAGAATAATTTCAGCACCTTCTGTTTCACCAATGAATACTAACGTTGCCTTTGAAGTTAAATTATTAAGACGGGATATTAATTTTTGGTGTTCTCTGCGATAGCTTTCTTGAATCTTTATTAAGGAAGGGTCAAGCTCTAAACTAAGAAACGCTTTAAGGTAATTAAGATTTTTAGTTATATCTTCAATTGAATTTGATTTCCAGTTATTATAATTATTAATTTTTTGATTACTTTGATCAGCAAGTTTTTGCAATGCTTCTATGTAATTTTTCTTTGTAAGTCGGATCATTACTTTGGTTTTCTTTCCATCTTTGCTACGTCCTAAATTACGCACTGTTAGCATTTCATGAGGGAAAATAAAGTTTTCAGCGGTGAAGAGATGTTTAGACAATGTTTTTTCATAAATCTTTTTACTGAGTATTTTTTGGGCATCACGAACAGCAATTTTAATATTTTCTTGCTCTGAATACGCTGTAAAAAAAATAGTTTGTGCAGTGAGCGGAAGACTGTATAGTATAGAAAGAGTCAGAAAAATAATGCTGATTTTTAATTTCATAGCTTTTTTAAAAAATTTTAAGAAGTATAGAAAGCAAGTGTTTTTTTGATAGAATCAAAGCCCTGTAGTTCGGTATATAGACGATCAATACCAAGTGCAACTCCACTCATTGCTTTTAGCTTATCGATAGAGTTAAGTAGTGGTTCATCCAAAGGTACGCTATCTAAACCTCTTTGGGCTCTTTCTTTAGCATCATTTAACATTCTTTCTCTTAGCATTTTTGAGCAGTTACACTCCTCCCATCCATTAGCCAATTCAACTCCATTGTAATATATTTCAAAACGCTTGGCTACAACTTGTTGAGAGTTTCCTTGCTCCTTTTCTGCAACGCTTAGTTTAGCCATAATTGACAACTCTTTAGGATAATCATATACCAGTGTAATGGTCGGATATTCAGAATTTTTAAACGTAGGTTCAATGAGATAACTCCACACAAGTTGTTGCCATAACTTATTATCATTCTCCTCTACTCCTTGTACAGGAGGGAGGCGTGTTTTATTATTTTCATAGATTTTTTTCCACTCAACATTTTCTTCAAACGGTGAAATACCAACGACCTCTAAAAAACATTGATGATAAGAATATTTTTGGATTTTTATGGAAGGTGCACTCTCCTGATACTCTGATAAAAAGCGGATAAGCTCAATAACTTCATCACCTAACTGTTGCCAACTAAAATTATGTCGATACCATTCTAAAAGAGTGAACTCTGGTTGATGATAAGTAGCTGGAAAATCTGCTCGAAAGACTTTATTTAAATGAAAAACATCATTACCAGGATAATGCGCAAGATATTGCTTTAAATAACTCTCTGGAGAAGTTTGCAAATAACCACAAAAATCATCAAAACAACTTTTTATTGATGCCGTAAAAGCATCCGTTGCAGTGTAATTACCCAATAAAGGTATTTCGACTTCAAGAACATTCTTTCGGGCAAAAAAAGAACGTACTAACCCATTAAACTCATTTCTTTTTTTGAGAATTTCGGGTGCCGCACCTATATTCCATTGCAAGGTAGATTCAGATTCTTTAGCTGGAACGGTATGAAAGTTCACGAATAAATTATATATTAGCTTTTCACTCTTGAGCTATAACTACCATCTCGAGTATCAATTTTAATGATTTCATCTTGATTGATAAAAAGTGGGACTTGAATAATTACGCCATTACTAAGGGTTGCGGGTTTAGTTACACTTCCAGTGGTATCCCCTTTCAAGCCAGGCTCTGTGTTTGCTACTTGAAGCTGCACAAAATTAGCAGGTTCAACACTAATAATATTACCATTCCAGAGAGTAACAACAGCCTCATCTTGTTCAACCAGCCATACACCATTTTCTCCCACGGCTTTTTTATCTGCTTGGTATTGTTCATAACTTGAAGAATCCATAAAATGCCAAAACTCACCATCGTTATACAAATACTGCAATTCCAACTCCATCACTTCTGCCACCTCAACAGTTTCGCTCGATTTAAAGGTTTTTTCAAGCACCCTATTAGTGAACAAATTTCGATAATTGACTCGCACAAATGCTTGCCCCTTCCCGGGTTGCACGTGTTCATACGAGACGATATTATAAGGAACACCATCTTGAATGATTTTTAAACCATTTTTAAATTCATTTGTTTTTATTGTTGCCATATAGAGCCAGTTTAATTATGTAGAATAGTAAGAAACCAAAAAACCCCCAAGAGAAGGCATTAGTTATACTGCAATAGTTTGGGATGTACCCAAATTCCATTTTCTTGGATAAGCTCACCATCAAGATAGACCTTTCCTTGGATATCTTTATGACGGATAATTAAATCCCAATGGATGCTGGAATCATTACCATTAGGTGCCTCATCATAACACTTACCAAGAGCCATATGATTACTACCCCCTATTTTTTCATCAAAAAGAATCGAATTCACAGGAGTCTGAATCATCTTATTCGTTCCAAAAGCAAACTCTCCAAGATAGCGAGCACCGGTATCTGTATTTAGAATTTTTTTAAGTTCTTCTTTATTATCACTATCAAAACCAATAACTTGACCTTTTTTAAACTCTAAGCTAATCCACTGAAAATCTTTACCCATATACTGAGTTGGCGTGTTGAAATGAATATTCCCATTCACACCAGTACGGTGTGGCGAGGTAAAAATTTCCCCATCTGGCATATTATGAATGCCATTGCACTTGATCCAGCTTTGATTTTCAATATTAACTCTTAAATCAGTTTTGTTTGCCACAATATGTACTTCCTTAGCTAAGGTCAGCAACTCTTTAAGAGCCTGTTGCTCCTCACCAACTTTTTTCCAATCCACCAAACAAGCCTGAAACACAAAATCCTCCCATTGTTCCGTGCTTTGTTTAGCATTGCTTGCTGCGACAACCGTTGGATACTCAAATAATACCCAGCGTTTTTTATGCAATATATCAGAAACCACCTTATTCACCTTTCTTTGTGCAATCATTTTTTGCTGATCAACATTAGCTAATTCTGAACTATTTCTATCTGCAAGAATTTGAATCATTGCATCGACTTCTTTTGCCTGCATCAATCGAGCTTTTGACGGTGGGTTTTCTATTTGCTCTTGAGTTGCATTCTCAAAAAACAGACGTACAAGTTCAGAATCTCTTAATTCGTAGGTACAATGAGCCCCTACCCTAACACATTCACGATACACCTCTTTAAGAAGTGGATAACCCTCCATTCCATAAAGAATAACAAGGACTTTCTCTCCCTTTTGGAGTTTAATTGAATAATTGACTAATAACTGTGCTAATTCAACCAATCGTGTGTCTTTCATAATTTTCTTATTTTAGAGATTATTGCAAAATATAAGGGTGTCAAGGAATTTTTTTTGCTATTTTCTCGTTTTATTGTAATTTGTAATTTTAAACATTCTCAAATAATTATAAACCCATCGGAAATAGAGATAACAATCTTTCAAGACTATAAAAAAATCTGCCACAAAACCCAAACCAGACCTATGGAAAGTTTACACTGCAACATCCCCATTATTATTGGTAAAATGACAACTTCTTGGAAAAAATAACAGCCCCACATCTCCAAGATTTAATATATCTTAACTATTCGCTATAGTTTGAAAAAAGGCAAATATGCTGTAAAATATTTATATAGTTACCTTTGAGACCTTTGCTCAAAAGATATGACAAGTAAAAAAGATAAAAAATCGCACTGATTTTTATTCGCAAGCGCTTCAAACGCTGTTACTCTATGGTTCGTAAACTCA
>CAKMZV010000027.1 GCA_929200535.1 uncultured Gammaproteobacteria bacterium | reverse complement strand
TACGCATAGTTTGATAGGGTTCAAAAATTAAAATAGTAGTCCGAGGAAAAAACAAAGGCAAAATGGCATCTTTTATTCCAAATAAATACACTAAATTAAAATTATTATAACATAATTAATCCTATTAGACGTTTTGGTAAAGAGATGTGTTGCTCGTTCCCACGCAGGAGCGTGGGAACGAGTAATAAAATTATAATCTGAGACCTTTGCATAAAAGTATGGCACAAAAAACGTTTTTACTCTTGGCGAGTTTACGAGCCTTAGAGTAACAGTGTTTGAAGCGCTTGCGAATAAAAATCAGAGCGGTTTTTTGCTTTTTTACTTGTCATATCTTTTGTGCAAAGGTCTCAATCTGGTCAGCGAATTAGCAAACCTTTACAAAAGCTCTCAAACTACTTTAATTTAATGCGAAAATCCCTCTCAATAAAAATATCCTATTAAAATTAATAGAAAGAGAAATAAAATTTTTAGTTTTTAAGAATGCTACATACCATTAATATTATTCGTCGAAACGCCAATACTTCATTACTTGAAGAATTGCCGAAAAATCTTTCACCGCTAATTCGGCGTATTTTTGCACAACGCCAAATAAACTCTCCTGATGAAATAAGTTTTGCACTCAAAAATTTGCTCCCCAACACTCAGCTTAACGGCATTGAAAACGCCTCAGAAATTCTAAGCGAGGCAATAATAAACAACAAATCGATTTTAATTGTCGGCGACTACGATGCGGATGGTGCAACTGCCACCGCACTATCTTTTTTAGTTCTCAAAGAAATGGGCGGCAATGTTCAATACTACAGCACCAATCGATTCGATGAAGGTTATGGAATGTCCAAACCTTTAGTAGCAAAACTTCATAAGAAGTTTGACTTTGATCTTATTCTCACCGTGGACTTAGGCATTAGTGCAAATGAAGGAGTCCAGCACGCCAAAGAATTGGGATATCAAGTTGTTATTACAGACCATCATCTCCCCCCCAGTGTATTACCTAATGCCGATAGTATCGTTAATCCCAATCTCCCCCAATGTAATTTCCCCAGCAAACACCTTGCCGGTGTAGGGGTTGCTTTTTATACTCTTTCTGGCTTGCGCAACGCTTTGGAAAAAAAAGGTTGGTTCACAACCTCAAAACACAATAAACCAAACTTAGCAAAATACTTAGACTTAGTCGCTATCGGCACCATCGCCGATGTAATGCAATTGGATAAAAATAATAAAATTTTGGTAGCAAGAGGGTTAAGACTTATTCAAGAAAAACAATGTCGTTTAGGAATTTCCGTGTTATTAGAAAAATATGGCAATATCAATACTCCCGATACTCAAGATCTCTCTTATCAACTCATCCCTCGCCTTAATTCAGCCGGCAGAATGCGCTGTATGAGTGAAGGCGTAGAATGGTTACTCACTAATAATCTCAAAGAAGCCGACGAACTCTCTCAAAAACTAAATGCTTATAACACACAAAGAAAATTAATAGAAAGCAAAATCCAAGCCGAAGCAGAATATATTATCAATAATGAGCAAATGCCCGATGATTTTGCAAAAATAGCCTACAGTGCAAAATGGCATCCTGGAGTGATAGGCATAGTTGCAGGCAAAGTAAAACAGCAATATAACCGTCCTTGCTTTATCTTTTGCGAAGAGATAGATAACACCATCAAAGGTTCAGGACGCTCTATAGAGGGAATTAATTTAAATACAATGCTTGAAAAACTAAATCAAAAACATCCTAAGCTAATCATCAATTACGGTGGACACTCCATGGCAGCAGGAGTCACAATCGCAAAAAAAGATCTTCCCGTTTTCAAACAACATCTTAACCAATACCTCAACACCCTCATAAAAAAACTTGGCTCGCTCAAGCATACGGTCGAAACAGATGGCTTATTGCAAAGTAAGGATTTTTGCTTAAACACTGTACGGCAATTACGCCATATCCCTTGGGGAAACGCCTTTCCAAGCCCAGTATTTGATGGATATTTTCAAATACTATGGCACCAAAAACGTGGCAAACACTCACTATTCGCTGTCAAAATTGATGAAAAACGACATCTTGAGTGTATTGCCTTTAATCAACAATTACCCAGTGAGCACAAAATTGGCGATGAAATTCACCTTGTCTATGAACTCAAGGAAAAAAATTACGCAGGAAAATCCTCTCTACAACTTCTCATTAAGCATATTCGCTTAAAAAACTAAAAAAATTCCCTATTCCTGCTATAATTAACCTGTTTACGGTGGTTTTTTTACAAAAAATATATCACGCTGAAATGCTAACCATTTTATTGACCCCTATCAATCATAACTTGGAGCAACGCGAGACAATTATAGAATAAAGGTGATGCAGAAAAACCCCTATAAACAAAAAAAATTCAACCCTATAACTTATTAATTCTTTATACACTACATGGGAATCCAAATGAAAAATACTAAGAAAACGCTTTCAAGCGTCAATATTTTCGCCAAGCGTTTTGTTTCTTCAATAATTGCTATCTCCTCTTTTTTGTTTGCCTTTAATGCATACGCTAATTTCGGACTCAACACATCAAATGGCTACAATATGCCCCGCGGTGTTACCGAGATGAGCCACCAAATTTATGACTTACATATGATCATATTCTATGTATGTGTCGCCATCGGGATTGGAGTTTTTGGTGTGATGGGCTATTCAATGTACAAACACAGAAAATCCAAAGGCAGTAAAGCTGCCAATTTTCACGAAAATATTAAAGTTGAAATCATTTGGACAATTATTCCTCTAATTATCCTTATCATCATTGCCATTCCTGCTACTAAAGTGCTTATCGAAAGAGAAGATGTTTCAAAAGCTGATATAAATATTAAAGTAACCGGCTCGCAATGGAAATGGCGCTATGAATATATGGATAGCGATGCCAAAGGAATTTCATTTTTCAGCAACTTAGATAAAAGAAGCCGTGAGCAACTACAAACCTCTATCGATACAGGCGTTTCTCCAAGCTATGAAAATTATCTTGTCAATGTTGATAATCGCCTTATTGTCCCTACGGGAGTGAAAATTCGATTTCTCATCACTGCATCAGATGTTATCCATTCTTGGTGGGTTCCTGATTTTGGTGTTAAGCAAGATGCTATCCCTGGATTTGTTAATGCCACATGGGCAATTATCCCACCTGGGAAAGAAGGGGTGTATCGTGGTGAATGTGCTGAATTATGTGGCAAAGATCATGCCTATATGCCAGTTGTTGTTGAAGCTGTATCGCAAGAAGAATTTACCCGTTGGGTAGGCGAATTTCATAACGCCAAAAAAGATGCACAAAAAAACGCCAATAAAGAATGGACTGAAAAAGACTTAATGACTGCTGGAGAACAAGCCTACGGAAGCTACTGTGCTGCTTGCCATCAAGCGACAGGAAAAGGCATTGAAGGCATCTTCCCCTCCGTTGTAGATAGTGCCATGGTTATTGGAGATAAAAAAGAACTTGCGATGCAAATTTTAAATGGAAAAGGAGCAATGTCAGCCTTCCGGGATCAACTTGACGATGCTCAAATTGCTGCAGTGATGCAATTTTTAAGAAACGGCTTTAACAAAGTTGGCGATATTACTCAGCCATCTGAAGTTAAAGCTTGGAGATAAAACCAAAATACAAATACTAACCCTAATTTACAATATTTTTAAGGAGTCATAAATGTCAACAGCCACCGCAACCACTCATAATGACGATGCTCATCATCACGGACCTGAAAAAGGACTAATGCGATGGGTCAGAACAACTAACCATAAAGATATAGGAACCCTCTACTTATGGTTCTCATTCATTATGCTACTCACTGGTGGAGCTATGGCAATGATGATTCGCTTAGAACTATTGGCTCCTGGCTTGCAATACGTTGATCCTCAATTTTTCAACTCACTCACCACAATGCACGGATTAATTATGGTGTTTGGAGCCATTATGCCTGCCTTTGTTGGACTTGCCAACTGGCAAGTTCCGATGATGATTGGAGCTCCTGATATGGCATTACCTCGGATGAATAACTGGAGTTTTTGGATTCTACCTTTTGCTGCCACTTTACTCATCTCCTCATTTTTTGTTGAAGGCGGAGCACCGGGTTCAGGGTGGACAATGTACGCACCACTTTCAACCACATATGCACCTAAGAGTATGGATTTTGTTATCTTTGCTATCCATTTGCTTGGTTTTTCATCCATTATGGGAGCAATTAACATTATTGCAACCATTACAAATATGCGTGCTCCTGGAATGCGTTTGATGGATATGCCTTTATTTGTATGGACATGGTTAATCACAGCTTTCCTTCTTATTGCTGTTATGCCTGTACTTGCTGGAGCGGTAACGATGATGCTAACCGATAGAAACTTCGGTACTAGCTTCTTCTCAGCTGCTGGTGGTGGTGATCCAGTAATGTTTCAGCATATTTTTTGGTTCTTCGGACACCCTGAGGTATATATTATGATTCTTCCTGCCTTTGGGATTGCCTCACAAATTATCCCAACTTTTGCAAGAAAACCTTTATTTGGTTACGCCTCTATGGTCTATGCTACGGCGTCAATAGCTATACTCTCATTCGTTGTTTGGGCTCACCATATGTTCCTTGTTGGTATGCCAATTGAAGGGCAACTTTATTTTATGTACGCCACCATTTTAATTTCTGTACCGACAGGCATTAAAGTCTTTAACTGGATTGCCACAATGTGGCGAGGCTCAATGACCTTTGAAGCCCCAATGCTATGGGCACTATCTTTTGTGATACTCTTCACTGTTGGCGGATTTACTGGACTAATGCTTGGCGTAGTTCCTGCTGACATTCAATACCACGATACCTACTTTGTTGTTGCACATTTCCACTATGTATTAGTGACTGGTGCCTTATGGGCAATCATTGCTGGCGTGTACTATTGGTTCCCTAAATGGACAGGACGTATGTACGACGAAAAATTAGCAAAAATTCATTTTTGGTGGGCAGTGATTAGCGTGAATGTGCTTTTCTTTCCTCAACACTTCCTTGGCTTAGCTGGTATGCCACGCAGATACGCCGACTACTCCATACAATTCACCGATTTTAACGTCCTTTCTTCTATTGGTGGTTTTGCTTTTGGAGCCTCCTTTATTCTTTATGCTTACATTTTAATTAAAGGGATTGTTGCTGGTAAAAAAGTAGAAGAAAATGCCCCATGGGAAAGTGCCACTACTTTAGAATGGGTGATTCCAACACCTGCTCCATATCATAGCTTTGAAACCCCACCGACTCAAGAACAAATCGATAGAGCTTCTCAACATATTCATACACACTAAGAAAATTCGTGCAAAACCAACCAGAAAAAGACCCTAAAAAAGTCAAAAGAAATATATGGATAACTTTTTTCCTATTAGCTTGCGTCGTTGTTTTTGTATTTTCTTACACCATTATTGGTGGTATAAATAAATCCTTATAAAACAAGCAAAATGTCTTCCGAAAGAAAACCTGTAAAACTATGGAAAATCGTCGCTATTCCAGTTGCGATGTTTGGTTTTGCTTTTTCTCTGGTTCCTTTGTACACTGTGTTTTGCGATTTAACTGGTTTTAATGGCAAATCAAGCACACTTATTGAAGCTGAAAATTACTCAGAAAAAGGACAAGATTTAGATTTTTCTCGTAAAGTTTCGGTAACCTTTGTGACTAATGTAGCACCAGGATTACCGATGGTTTTTTACCCCAAAGGTGATGCCATTGAGATTATCCCTGGGAAAATATACCAAGCAACATTCATTGCCGAAAACCGTTCTGATAAAACAATTATCGGACAAGCCATCCCCAGCGTTAGCCCTCCTCAAGCGGCAGTACACTTTCGTAAAATGGAATGTTTTTGCTTTCAGGAACAGCAATTTGCTCCAAGAGACAAAGTTGAAATGCCAGTACGTTTCACAGTTGATCCAGCGGTCGATACAGAAGTTAAAGATGTCAGCTTAGCCTACACCTTCTACCTCAAAAAAAATGCACAAAAAACCTCAGATAAAACCGTTATTCGTACCCATAACGAAGATTTTTCAAAAATTAAAACCATGCCTTCGGGCTAAAACAACAAACAATTTAATAATTTAGGAGCTTTTACTATGGCACAGACCTCTTCTGACCAATATTACATACCACACGGCACCAACTGGCCAATCATCGGATCAATCGGTCTATTCACTATGTTTGTCGGTCTCGGCAACTTACTACACGGTGCAGATATTGGCTTAACTTTAATGTTTGTTGGTCTCGCTATTGTTTTATTTATGGTATTTGGCTGGTTCCGCACGGTCATCGATGAAAGCCATAAAGGAATGTACAACAAACAGGTCGATTATTCTTTTCGCCTTGGGATGTGGTGGTTTATTTTTTCCGAAGTAATGTTTTTCTTCGCATTTTTTGGAGCATTATTCTATGTACGTGTCCTAACCATTCCTTGGCTTGGAGGCGAAGGAGCTGGTGTATTTAACTCAGTTATATGGCCTGACTTTGAAGCCGTATGGCCTCTGATGAGCTATCCAGACAACACAGGCTTAAGCGTTCCCACTGCTCTTGTTAGTGCTTGGGAAATCCCATTTTTAAACACTATTCTACTGCTTAGCTCTGGTGGCACAATCACTTGGGCACACTGGGCTCTTAAAGAAAATAACAGAAAGCAACTTATTTTAGGAATGGCTGCCACCGTCGCCCTTGGCATACTTTTTTTATACTTCCAAGCTGTCGAATATGGGCACGCCTATAACGACCTTAATTTAAAGCTGGATTCTGGAATTTATGGTAGCACCTTCTTTATGCTCACTGGATTTCACGGATTTCACGTAACCCTTGGAACAGTAATGCTTATTGTGATTCTATTACGCTGTATGAAAGGGCATTTTTCAAAGGAAAACCATTTTGCCTTTGAAGCAGTTGCTTGGTACTGGCATTTTGTTGATGTCGTATGGATTGGGCTATTTATTTTTGTCTATTGGCTATAAAATATTTGCTCAAATCCAACATAAGAAAAGCTCCTAAAAAGCAAGCCACATTTAACGTACAACACTTATCTATATTATTGGGATTTAAGCAACTTTCTTTGCTCTCTACTTTTCTATCTATTTTTGCTAAATAGGAATTCCAATGTATGGCGATACTCTAAAGATGTTCTTTAACTTACGTATTGGTGATACCATCCTCTCTAAATAAAAAAATTAAAAAATGCATCAAATATTTCCAACTCTATTAAATATCAACTTGAGAATTTGCTTAGAAAAATCACTTTTCATTATTGTTTTCTACGTCCTATTTTTTTTCTCAAATGCCTATGCGGAAATAGATACAAAACCTATAGAAGAATTAACCTACCACCCAAACCACCAGATTAATGCCAAATCGATAGCCTTGCAACGTAGTAAAATTTCCCCACAATTATCAGGGCATATTCAATCCATTCTCGCCTATGTAGGTGATCAAGTATCAAAAGGGCAAACACTTGCCACTTTAGATTGCACTCTTCACCAGCAAAACTTATTAGCGGCAAAAGCTCAACGTCAAAAAACGCTCAATCAATTAGCTCTCCAAGAAAAAATACTCAAGCGTCAATTAAGTTTATTAAAAACTCAAAACATTAGCCAAACTGAGGTTGATCAAAGCGAAACAAATAAAAACATTACAGAAACCTCGCTACAAGAGCAAAAAATTCGCATAAAATCGCTATCTTATACAGTTTCTTTGTGTCAAATAAAAGCTCCTTTTAGTGGCACAATCATACAAAAAAGTGCACAGCTGGGGCAATCTGCCTCACCTGCTATTAGCCTATTCACTTTATTAAACACCAAAAAAATACAGATTCAAGCAAACATTCCACAACATCTTCGTGAAGAATATTCCAGAGCCAAAAATATTCGCTTTATTGCTGACAAAACGTACCACTTAGAAAAAGAACTGATTATCCCACAAGTGAATACCAATCGAACCATTGAAGTTAGACTTAGATCCAATAAACCGATTACTGTCGGTACCCGAGGGATTATTAAATGGCAGAGCGAAACCTCCTATCTTCCTGCCAAATATTTAAGAAGACATAAAAATCAACTGGGAATATACATTATTTCCAAAGATAATAAAATTGACTTTCACACTCTCAAAAATGCTCAAGAAGGTCGTGCTAATGCCATTAAGCTACCAAGCAATACATCTGTTATCATTAACAAAGAACTTCTTCAACTTGGTGAAGATATAACGAAGCAATAACCTTAGGCTACCTCTATTAACTTCTTGTCTTAATCATCCCCTCTCACTATGTCTCAAGAAAAGAGCCAATCCTCTTCTTTTTTTACTTCAATCCTCTCTAATCACGTATTAGCTAATCTACTATTCTTATTAGTTATCATTCTTGGTACGCTAAGCTACACCCAACTCCCTCGCCAGCAAGACCCCTCTATCAACTTTAATTGGATACAAATTACCACGATTTTTCCCGGAGCCTCTGCCTCTGATATTGAAAAAAAAGTAACAAACATATTAGAAAAAGGATTAAAAAACCTTAAAGACGTTAAATTTGTCTCAAGTAACAGCCGTGAAGGAATTTCCAGTATTCTCATACGCTTTAATGATGTAAATACACGCACCTTTGATAAAAGACTCTCTGATTTACGGCGTATTATTCAACAAAAAAACGATGAATTACCTGAAGATGCACTTGAGCCAAATATTTTTGAAATTACAAGCTCTAATGCCTTCCCCTCAGCAACCTTAGTTCTCAATGGTGAAAACAATGGCGAACAACTACACTTTCAAGCTCGCCGCATTGAAAGTGAAATTGGACGGATGAAACGAGTAGACCGAGTAAATCCTACTGGATTATTAGACCCTCAAATCCGCATTAACTACGATAATCAAACACTCAACAACTATGGACTAACGGTTGAAAATTTAACCTCATCTATTCGTATGGCACTACAAGATATTGCACCTGGAGATATTAACCATAATAATCAAAGCTGGCTTGTACGCCTACTTGGGGTTGATAAAACACCACAAAAAATAGCTGAAATACCCATTTTTACACCCACCGCAGAAATCAACTTAGGAAGTGTTGCCCAAGTGCAATACACACGTAGCGAAGCCACCTCAATAGTGCAATATAACAATAAGCCATCAATACTCTTTGCAGTAATGAAAAAAGACAATGAAAATACCCTCAAATTAGTACAAGAATTAACCACCTACGTCAAACAACAAAACAAATTCCTCAAACCGCTCGGCTTTGAACTATCCATTACCGATGATCAAACGGAAATTACCCGCACCTCCATCAACATTATGCAAAATAACCTTTTCATTGGTTTATTATTGGTACTACTCGTTACTTGGTTATTTCTCGGAACAAAAATTGCCATAATTACCACCATAAGCATCCCCTTCACTATCGCCGGAGTTTTTATTGTGCTTAATGTTGCTGGCTTTACACTCAACACCTCCGTATTACTCGGCATTGTTATCGCTCTTGGGATGCTCGTTGATGATGCCATTGTAGTTATAGAGACAATCTACTTTAAAATGCGCAGTGGAATAAACAATATTAGTGCGATACTCTCTGGTATTAAGGAAGTTGTCGCCCCCGTCACCACCAGTGTCCTAACCACTATTTCCGCTTTTTTACCGCTAATGCTTATGCCCGGCATACTCGGTAAATTTATGCTAATTGTTCCCCTCGTGGTGACTATTGCTCTTGCCATCAGCCTAATCGAAGCCTACTGGCTACTTCCCAGCCACGCAATGCTTGTTAAACCTAATTTTAAAAACCCCGGACGCGTCCAAACCATCCGCAACAACTTTCTCAAAAAATTACAATACTACTACGGAAAAATCATCATTCGCCTACTCAGGCACCCTATTCTCTGTATTTTTGCCCTTCTCGGCATTTTATCCAGTGCCTTATACGTACCTGCCACTGGCTTAATCAAATTTGATTTTTTTGCCTCAGATACCATCCGCCTATTCTACATCAACGTCTATATGCCCCCAGGTACCCCCGTTACGCAAACGATGAGCAAAGTGCAACAAATCAGCAAACAAATCCATCAAAAACTTCCTACAGACGAATATCGCTCCATCGTCAATTACGCCGGCCTTATGTTTACCCAAACCGAACCCTTTATCGGCAAGCGTTATGGACAAATCCAAGTTAGCCTAAAATCCAAAGAAGAAACCAAAAAACTCAACCTCATACCACGTGAAGTTGAAGATATTATTGAACCCCTAAGAGATATTGTCGAGCAAACAACCGGCGTACAAAAAACCAGCTTTTTAACCCTTGCCGGAGGTCCCCCTGCAAGTAAACCGATTGGACTCAAACTACTGGGTAGCAACTACCAAGATATTTTCAATGCCACTCAAGAATTAAAAGCCTATATGAAAGGCATTCCCTCCATTAAAAACATTGCTGATGATGCCGTTCCCGGAGCTGAAAGTTTAGAAATAAAACTCAACTACCCCAACCTTAGAGAGCTCGGCATCTCCTCACAATACCTTATCCAAGCAATTTCATCACTTATTGACGGCATACTTCTTACCTCCGTCAATATTAATAACGAACAAGTAGATGTTCGTCTCAGCTCCAATGCACTAAACACAAAAAACGACAAAAACTCACTTGCTAACCAACTTCTAAACACCCAAATCATTGCCCCAGATGGGAACCTCATTGCCCTACGTGAACTGATCAACATAAACATTGTCCTCTCCAAAGAAATCATAAAACACTACAATTTTGATCTTGCCATCACCATTGAAGCGGATATCGATGAAACCAAAATCGACACCATACAAGCCAATAATAAAATTAAAGAACATTGGAAAAAAATCAAACCAAAACATCCCAACGTAAGCCTTGATTTTTCTGGTCAGCTTGATGATATTCAAGAAAGCCTTGATGCAATGCTAAGTCTATTCATTATGGGCATTGGCTTAATGTACCTTATTCTCGGCACTCAATTTCGCAGCTACATCCAGCCCCTCATTGTCCTCACTGCTATTCCAATGGCAATTACCGGCGTAATTATCGGCACCCTTATTACTGGCTACGCACTTAGCCTCTTTGCCCTATATGGCATTGTTGCCCTCTCTGGAATATCCCTCAATGCCTCCATCGTAATGATTGCCACTGCCAATCGCAATCGAAAAATGGGAATACCCAAAATTCGAGCAATATTCTACGCTGCCAAAAGGCGCCTAACCCCTATCCTAATCACCACAATGACCACCGTTGCCGGTCTATTCTCACTCGCCATTGGACTTGGAGGCAAATCCCTAATCTGGGGACCAGTCGCCTCAGCCATCGTCTTTGGACTAATTATTTCAGCCATTCTAACCACCTTATTCCTCCCCGTCATCTACGCCTGTGACCTAAGATGTGGCACAAGAAAAAAACGCCTACCAAAAAAAACCAACCTTTCTTAACCTTGTTTTATATCATAATGATTAGTCAATAGTGCTTCTCACTTATAATTATTAATCGTTGTCTCTTTTAAGTAACATTTAAGTAACAAGTTTTTTCTGTAAAAATCTCAAATTGCTTTTTTGCAAAAAAAACCTCATTATCTTTAACCTTTTAGGAGCTACTATTATGTCACTACAAAATTACACATCAATTGCTGGATTACACGTTGAAAACACACTTTTCAATCTTGTTTCCTCAAAAATTTGTCCAACAGTCAATTTTAATTCTGAAGAATTTTGGCAAAAAAGTGCAGAAGTCATTAATCGACTTTCTGCCAAAAATAAAAACTTGCTAAGCGAGCGTGATCGCTTACAAGAACAAATCAACCGATGGCACAAAGAAAACCCCTATCCTTATAAAATGGAAGACTACAAGGCAATGTTATTTGACATTGGATACCTTGTACCTGAAGGTGAAGACTTCACCATTGAAACACAAAAAATTGATGATGAAATCGCCCTTACTCCAGGTCCACAACTCGTTGTTCCTGTCGATAAACCGCGATTTGCAGTAAACGCCACAAATACTCGTTGGGGCTCACTCTTTAATGCCATTTACGGCTCCAATTTATTATCAGGAAAAACAAATAGTAAAGGCTACGACCCTGTTTTTGGTCAAAAAGTCATTCAATACAGCTTCGATTTTCTCAACAAAGTACTCCCTTTAAACGAAGGTGGCTTTGAACAAATCACGCACTTTAGTATTATCGATAATCAACTACAAATATCCCTTGATACAAAAAATACAACTCTAAAAGATAACGCACTTTTAATTGGATATACAGGTGAAAAAGAAAGTCCAAACTCCTTGTTATTTAAGCACAATTCTCTTCATATTGAAATCCAAATAGACCCTGAACATATCATTGGCAAGGAAAACTCAGCAGGCATTAAAGATATTATTATGGAATCTGCGGTCACTGTTATCCAAGATTGTGAAGACTCAGTAGCAGCTGTGGACGGTGAAGATAAAGCTATCGTTTATAACAACTGGTTTGAACTATTACAAGGCACACTAACCGCTGAATACCAACGTGATGGAAAAGACCTAAAACGTGTATTAGCTAAAAATAAAAAATTCAAAAATTTAGCAAATAAAGAATTTGAGCTTTCTGGTCGATGCCTACTCCTTGTACGCAATGTTGGTCATTTAACAACCACACCAGCCGTACTAACAGAAGATGGCAAACAAGTTCAAGAAGGACTTCTTGATGCTCTCGTTACCACACTTTGTGCCCTAAATGACATCTATGGCAAAAACACACAACAAAATAGCAAAACTGGCAATTTATATATTGTTAAACCCAAAATGCACGGTCCAAAAGAAGTCGAATTCACCACTGAAATTTTTGCCGCTGTTGAAGAACTTTTTGGACTTCCTCAATACACCCTCAAAATGGGAATTATGGACGAAGAACGAAGAACCAGCCTTAATCTTAAAGAATGTATTAGAGCTGCCCGTAATCGTGTTTTCTTCATTAACACTGGCTTCTTAGATAGAACGGGTGATGAAATTCATACCTCAATGGAAGTGGGCGCATTCAAGATGAAAGCTGAATTAAAACAAGCCAAATGGTTAAATGCCTACGAAGATCAAAATGTAAATATTGGTCTTGCCAGTGGTTTCCAAAAACGTGCCCAAATAGGCAAAGGAATGTGGGCAATACCTGATGATATGTCATCTATGATAGAAGCTAAAATTGATCAACCCAAATCAGGTGCAAACACCGCATGGGTTCCCTCCCCAATGGCAGCCACTTTGCACTCGCTGCACTACCATTTAACAGATGTTTGGGAAAATCAACAGCAAATAATGGCTCGTAAACATCGTGATATTGAAGATATGCTAACCGTTCCTATCAATGATAAAACCCTCAATGCTGAAGAAATTCAAAAAGAATTAGAAAATAATTGTCAAGGACTGTTAGGTTATGTTGTTCGTTGGATAGACCAAGGCATAGGTTGCTCTAAAATCAAAGATCTTAGCGGCGTTGAACTAATGGAAGATAGAGCAACTCTTAGAATATCCAGCCAGCATATAGCCAATTGGCTACATCAAAACATCATTAGCAAACAACAAGTTGAACAAACTCTGCAAAAAATGGCAAAAATTGTTGATGGGCAAAATGCCACTGATCCTAACTATCAAAATATGGCACCATCTTTCAATGGCTACGCCTATAAAGCGGCTTATGATTTGATTTTTAATGGTACTATTGAACCTAATGGATATACTGAACCAACACTCAACAAATATCGTTTACTAAAAAAATCAGCATAACTACTAACAAAAATCAGGGCAATTTTTTACTTTTTCACTTGTCATATCTTTTGTGCAAAAGTCTCAACGTATTAGAAAATGCCGAATACAACAGAAATATCATCTCTTATTAATCGCAAATCCTGCGGTAAGCAAATTGACCCAATGCCCACTAATGAGGAATTCTCCCTCATTATGCAAGCTGCTATGCGTGCCCCTGATCACTTCAATCTCAAACCGTGGAGATTTATTCGTTTTACCCATCAAACCCGCCACCAACTTGGAGAAATGTTTCTCCAAAGTGCCATAGAAAACCAAAAACCACAAGAATTAGATGAGCAAAGCCAACAAAAATTTCGCAATATGCCCCTTCGCTCCCCCTGTGTTCTACTCGCCTACTGCCATCATACAGAACATCCCAAAGTCCCCCTTATAGAACAAAAGCTCGCCACTGCAGCTGCCATTACAAACATTCTCCACGCCACCCACCAACTTGACTACGCCGCCATCTGGCGCACAGGAAGCCTCTGCTACAACCCCACCCTCCATCAAAAACTCAACCTTGCAAAAAACCAACACATCATCGGCTTTATCTACATTGGTAGCAAAGACACAAAAAACAACACACCAGAACCAAAAAAAATCGACTGGCAAGACTACCTACAAGATTTTGCGAATAGCTCCCCCTATCCGCAATAATTTTTCATTCTAAAGTTATACTGCACTAAGCTAATCCTACAGTGAATACAGCAATTCAAACAAAAATAATGCGCAACACAAAAATAGCCTCACAATATCATCTTTATTTTTAATACCCCTCTCTCGTTTTTTTAAAAAATATCCCCATAATTACTACAGATATTCTCCAACAACCTTGATAATTGAAATAGGTGATTAAATTTTTCAATACAGATGGAATTTATATATACTTGGTTTAACGAACATTTACCCTTAATACCCTCTTTTATACAAACTCTTCATTGGAAGAGATTAGACTGGCTATGGGCTTTACTATTATTACCCTTCTTATGTTATTGGATAGCCAGTAAACTATCGACCTATGGAAAATGGGCTACTTGGATAAAAGAACCTATGCTTTCTCTATTAGTAAAAAATCAACATACCTCGAAAAAATATCCAATACTACTATTTTTATTTCTTTGCATTAGCATTATTGCCTTGCTTGGTCCCTCACAAAATACTCAACAAACTTCCTTACAAAAAAGCAAAACCCCTCTATTTATTGTGTTAGATTTATCGCTCTCAATGCTCAGTGAAGATGTACCGCCGAGTCGTCTTGAAGTAGCTAAATATCGAATCACAGATATGTTACGCCAACAAAAAGATGGGCTAATCTCACTAACGGTTTATTCTGGATCGGCACATATTGTCACTCCACTCACTGAAGATATAGAAACCACTCTTTTTCAACTACCCAAACTTAACCCTGAAATTATGCCTATTTATGGTTCAAATCCAGTACAAGCATTTGAGCTAATCACTCAAGTGATAGCACAACTTGGCAACCCAGCCGGGCGCATTATTTGGATAACGGATGAGGCCACTCAGCAAGATATAAGCCAGGCTAAGGCTCTTGCCGAAGCTCATTCTCAAGAACTGGTTATGATTGCTATTGGCACTGAAGAAGGCGCAATTATCCCTCTATCAAATGGACCACTCTACGCTAAAAATAACTCACTTGCCATCAGCAAAACCCCACTCACAACAATGCAACTATCGGCAGTACAAAATGGCATTAAATATTATTTAAGCGATCAATTAGACTCAAGCATTTTATCCAAACTCTCGACACAATTTGAACACCAAAAACAACAACAACTTAAACAGCAACAACATCTTAAACAATGGCACGATTTAGGCTACTGGCTTAACATTCCACTACTGCTATTACTTATATTTTTAATGCGTAGCAATATTCTCTAAGCTCTTTTGTACTAATGAATCAAGGTAAATTTTTTCTCTTATCGTGCGTCTTCTATATAATGAGTGCAGCAAACTCCAGTTATGCTGGCTGGTTAGATTGGTTTCAAAGCAAAGACCAACAAGCCTATCAACTCTTAAAAGAAGAAAAATATCAAGAAGCCAGCCAAACATTTGAAGACCCAAACTGGAAAGCGGCAGCTAAATACCGCTCTGCCGATTATGAAAAAGCAGCCAAAGATTTTGCAACACAAAAAAATTACTATAACCAAGGGAATGCCTTAGCCAATTTAGGAAAAATTGATCAAGCAATTAATGCCTATAAAAAAACATTAAAGCAAAATCCTGAACACAACGATGCCAAGCACAATTTAGAAATTTTAGAAAACCTAAAAAAACAAACTCAACCAAACCAACAACAGAATCAACAGGGTGAACAAAGCGAGCAACAAGACCAACAGCAAGGTGAGCAAGGCGAACAACAAGATCAGCAAAACCAACAAGGAGATTCACAAAACCAACAACAAAAACAAGATGGACAACAGCAAAATCAACAAAGCAAACAACAATCCTTAGAAAAAGACCAAAGCCACCTGAACGAAGCACAAAAAGACGCTGAAAAAGAAAAAGAACAACAAAAACAACAGCAAGGAACTGAACAGCAAGCAGAAAAATCAGAACAAAAAAAAGATGAAAAAGGCAAAGGAGAAGATGCCGAACAACAAGCAAAAAAAGACGACCAAGAGAAAAACAATAACTCACTCCAAAATGCACAACTGAATAACCCAACAGAAGGCGATAGCACCGAGCAAAAAACAACCCAACGAGAACTTACAGAAGAAGAATTAAAAGAATTAGAAAAAAACAGTAATTTCCAACAATGGCTACGCACCCTACCAGAAAACTCAAACTCACTGCTTAAAAGAAAATTTGCCTACCAACATAAAAAACGTCAAAACTCAAAAAAATTCTCCGCTACAACAACAGATAAACAATGGTAAACACCTCCCTCTCCCCCATAAAAACCTTTTTTACCTTGCTATGTATTAGCTTGATGGCGATATTATCCTTTGAAGTCAAAGCTGCGGTACAAATTACACTGGACAAGCTAACAATGGAAATAGGCGAACAAATCCAAATGGTTATTTCCTCTGATGCCGAAGGAGACTTAGACCCTAATTCTCTCACAGCTCTACAACAAGTTTTTCAAATTCATGGCAACTCTCATCAACAGCAATTACAATTTATCAACGGCAAAAAAAGCGTTAATAATTCTTGGATTCTGATAATTTCTGCTTCTCAATTAGGGACACATAAACTCCCTGGAATTAAAGTAGGAAAGCAAACTTCACAACCCTTTCAAGTAACGGTCACACCCATTCAAACTACCCAGCCAAAAAATGGTGCACCTGCTGATTTTTTACTTCTTGGCACAGTAGATAATCTAACTCCATACGTAAAATCCGAAGTAATCTACTCTCTTAAACTACTATACACTCACCCAATTTTAAGCGGGCAAGTCTCACACCTTAGAATCTCAAACCTCCCCATTAAAACCATTACCAAAGACAAACGCTACACCTCTATTCACAAAGGCAAAAAATATAATATTATCGAATGGCGTTTTGCCCTTATCCCACAATTAAGCGGAGACTTAAACATTAATCAACTCACATTTCAAGGCACTGTAACCCCCCCTCAAGGCAGAAAAAATATCCGCCTTGCAACCGACCTAATCAAACTAAAAATCAAACCACAAGCGAACGCTTGGAACCAAATTAATGCCGAATGGCTACCAGCCAAAAACCTAAATATATGGGAAAAATGGCAACCCTCTGTAAATGAATGGGAGACTGGCAAACGCTATCGCCGTGAAATCCAATTAGATGCCGAAGGCATTGAAGCCAAACAACTTGCTGCCCTGAATATCAAACTCAACCAACCCAATCTATCTATTTACCCACAAAAACCAACTCGCAATGATCAACTCAACGAACAAGGACATAAAGGAAAATATACTCATCAAATAGACTACGTTCCTAATAAAGCTGGAATAGCCACAATCCCAGAAATAAAAATCCCTTGGTGGGATACCAAAAAAAATCAACTACGTTATGCGATTCTCCCTGCCCGAACAGTACAAATACTGAATAATAAAAACCCTAACCAAACATCCAATAATAGCTCAAACTCGATAGCAACTATCCTAAACACGCCGACCAACTCGGACCCAATCAATCAACAAACAAATCCCATAGAAATAAACTCTGTTAATCCAGACGCTAATCCTGTTTTACAAAAACAAACTGAAACCTCCATTCTCAACCTCCTTCTTGCCAACAAGGCTTTATTAATTTTTAGTATTCTTAGCTATTCTCTACTGATGATACTACTTGGTCTATGGGTTGGAAAAAAAGGAAAGCAAACCTCCCATATACCACAAAAAACCCCAGCCTCTCTACAAGAAGCACTTAGCCAACTACAAAATGCTATCAAAAATCGTAACACAAAAAAAGCACATATCATTTATCAAATGATGCTTCGTTGCTACACCAAATATCAAAGAGAACTCACCTTAGAATTAAATTCCCAATGGCTCAAACAAATTAAACAACTGCAAAATATAACAAACAACCCCCAACAAAATACAAAAATCAACTTTAAATCTCTTGAAAATTTACTGCAAAAATCAGCTCAACAAAACAAAAAAAAGATACCCTCAGACCTCCCCTCACTTTATCCACAATAAAATAAAAAACATAATTATGGAAAACACAGAAAATATGGAAAATATAGAAAACACCCCTACCAACTCCTCTTCAGTATTAGAGCAAATTTTGCTTCTTAAAAATGCTCTTGGTAAATCCATTATCGGACAACAACATCTAATAGAGAGAATGATTGTCGCCCTTCTATGTGGTGGACATCTATTAGTTGAAGGCGCACCTGGATTAGCAAAAACTCGTGCCGTTCGCACACTTTCAGAACTTATTGAAGGAGAATTTCACCGTATTCAATTCACTCCTGACTTACTTCCCAGTGATTTAACCGGCACCGACATTTACCGTCAAGAAACGGGAGAATTTATTTTTCAATCGGGACCCATTTTCAATAATATGGTACTTGCTGATGAAATTAATAGAGCCCCTGCCAAAGTGCAATCAGCATTACTTGAAGCGATGGGAGAAGGACAAGTAACCATCGGTACAACCACCTACCCGATGCCTGAACTATTTATGGTAATGGCAACCCAAAACCCAATTGAACAAGAAGGCACCTACCCTCTACCCGAAGCCCAATTAGATCGCTTTCTAATGCACATATTAGTTGATTATCCGGATGTTGATGAAGAACGAGAAATTCTCCGCCTTGTTGATCGTGAAAAACAAGAAATCATCGAAAATCAATTCACCTTAAGCCAACAACAGCTCAAACAAGCCAAACAAGAAATTCTCCAAATCAATGTCCCAGAAGCAACAGAAATATACATCATTCAACTGATTGCTGCCACCAGAAACCCACAAGCCTACGATGAAGAACTTGCCAATTTAATTGAATACGGAGCAAGCCCTCGTGGCACGCTTTCACTATTGCATTGTGCGCGTGCCCTAAGCTGGCTAAATGGTAATGAATACGTTACTGCCTTAGAAGTACAACAAGTGGCTCACGACGTACTGAGGCACCGCATCCTTCTCAGCTTAGAAGCCGAATCCCAAGGAATTACCAGCGACCAAGTGATCACTCGCCTACTTGACCTAACACCAGCTATATAGGCACTCTAAAAGTTTATGAAAATAGCAAAAAAAACAGTTCAAATATTAAGCAAAACCAGCACTCTCAGCTTACTAATGGTTAATTGTTAATGGTTAATGGTTCCCACGCAGGAGCGTGGGAATGATCAAGTCGCTGTTAATGGATTATTAATGTTAAATGGTAAATGATTAATGAGTAAAAATATAGTTAAGGATAAGAGTTTTGGGTTTGCCATAAGAATTGTTCGCCTAAATCAGTTTTTGCTAACTGAGAAAAAAGAGTACGTTCTAAGTAAACAATTATTACGTTCAGGAACAAGTGTTGGCGCACTAATTCGAGAAGCTGAACAGGCAGAAACTAAGAAAGATTTTATTCATAAAATGGCAATTGCACAAAAAGAAATAAATGAAAGTATTTATTGGTTAGAGTTACTAAAAAAAACGGATTATTTAAATCAATCGGAATTTAAAAGTCTTAATACCGATGCTATTGAAATCATCAAGCTGATAACAAGTATCATAAAATCTACAAAAGCCAACATTAACAATTAACAATTATTAATAATTCCATTAACAACTAACCATTAACAACTAACTATTAACAACTAACCATTAACAACTAACCATTAACCATTAACAATTAACAATTAACCATTATTAAAAATGTTGACAACCAACAGCACAGAGCTGATTCGCCTGAGGTACAAGGCACGGGAATTAAAAAAAACTAAAAAGCCCGTGCTCAATGCTTTTAGTGGTAATTTACGCACTCGCAAGCGTGGACATGGGATTGAATTTCACGAAGCTCGCCCCTACACCTACGGCGATGATGTAAGAAATATTGATTGGCGTATCACAGCACGCAAAACCACCGTCCATACCCGTGAATTTCAACAAGATCACGAACAAAATCAATTCTTGCTTATTGATCAATCCCTACCAATGCGTTTTGCCACCACCCATAAACTTAAATCCGTACAAGCGGCTCATCTTGCTGCCCTAATTGGTTGGTCAAGTATCGAAAGTAAAAACCGCATTGGTGCAATGATTGAAGGACCTCAATCCCATTTTCTCAAGCAAACCCTTAACGCCAAAAAATTCTGCTACTGGTTAGGTAAACTTGCCCTATCAACCGAACAATTAGTCAATAATACAAGACCCCAACCAGCTGACTGGCAAGCAAGCATTAACCGTTGCCTACAACTAATGTCCACTGGCACACATCTAATCATCATCGGCGATTTAATCTACTTACAAGAAAATCACATTGATTTGCTAATGCACGCCAGTCGTCATCATCAAATTAGTGGCATACACATTTACGATAAATTTGAAGAAAACCTCCCACCCTTAAATCACACCTCTTTTACCGACGGCGAAAATATATTCAAATTTAATGGCATCAACAAAGCCCAAAGAAGACAATACACCAAAAAAATAGACAAACTAACCAATAGATTTAAAAAATTCGGTGGGCAAATTCTCACCTGTGCCACCGACAATGAACCACAAGAAATGATTACAACACTCACCACATAGCTCCACCCCAATGAACCCTCAAAACCCACTTGAACAACTACGGGATATTCACCTCCCAGACCCTATTGTATGGTGGCATCCAAACACCCCTGGTTGGTTTATTGTATTCTTTCTAATCGCTCTGCTATGTATCTACTTATACTGGCACACAATCAAAAATAGAAAAATCAAAAAACAAATTCATACCCTATTAAACCTCCCCAAAGAGCAACGCCCTCTAAAAATCATTATGACACTCAAAGCAGCTGCCATCAAAAAAGCACCCCAAAAAGCCAACCGCTTACAAGGCGAACAATGGGTACGATGGATTGAAAATAACGGCATTAAACTTAATCAAGAATGGAACTACTGGTTATCTCAAGGCTACCTACAAAATCACCAACCACCCAAAGACTGGTATAAAAAATTATCTCACTGGTTAAAAAAACTGCACTAATCGACTATTCTAATGGCTGAAATCATCAATATAATACACACCATTGAATGGGTATGGATACAAGCTCTATGGCTAATCCCGCTACCACTATTGCTGATATTTATCCCCAATAAAAAAAATACAGAAACGCTTTTTTTCCCCCACGCTGAAAAAATCCAAACCATCAAATCATCCCCCTTTAGCAACAACCCCCTCCACCTCAATAAAAACATTTTTTTATGGTGGATAATCTGGGCACTACTATGTGTCTCTCTTGCACGCCCAATTATTATCGGAGAAATTATCACCCTACCTCGCGAGGGTCGCAACATTATGCTCGCCGTTGATATTTCAGGCAGTATGAGGGAACGAGATATGGTATTAGAAAGCCGCCGTGTTGATCGCCTTACGATGGTAAAAGCCGTGGTCGATGAATTTATCAAACAGCGCAAAGGAGACAAACTTGGGCTAATCCTTTTCGGCACACAAGCCTTTGTACAAAGCCCCCTATCCTATGACTTAGAAACCGTGCGCACCCTACTTTCAGAATCAGCCATTGGTTTAGCTGGACAAAATACAGCGATTGGAGATGCCATTGGGCTCACCGTTAAACATATGGAAAAATTTAAAGGAGAAAAACTACTTATTCTTCTTACCGATGGGCAAAACACCGCTGGCGTAACGCACCCACTCACCGCCAGCCAATTTGCGCAAAATATCAATATGAAAATCTACACCATTGGCATTGGCAGATCCTCCATCTACAATCGTAGCATTGATATAAAAATGCTCAACACGATAGCGAGTAAATCCGGCGGACAATCTTTCTTAGTACAAAACACTGCCCAACTAAAACACATCTACCAAAAAATTAATAAAATTCTACCCACCCAAGATGAAAACGATATTTTCCGCACAACCGATCAATACTACTGGATACCACTTCTTAGCGCACTAATACTACTAACACTCTCCCTGCTCATCCGCTTTATATGGAAAAAACAATAAAAGTAGAGTAACGAGTGGAAATGACTAATTCCCCTCCCGTGGAGGGGTGCCACGAAGTGGCAGGGTGGTTGCTCGGTTCGGTATGACTGTAAGAGGCTGGCTCCCTCTCCCTAAGGCAGAGGGAGTCAGAGTCCCCCATTTGTCATCCTGAGACTTGTCTCAGGGTCTCAGGAGCCCAGCCTCACCTCATACTCCATAAAAAGGAACGAGTAATTCCCCTCCCGTGGAGGGGTGCCACGAAGTGGCGGGGTGGTTACTAATGGTTAAAAAAATCTGTGTAATCTGTGGATTATTTTTACCATTAACAACTAACCATTAACAACTAACCATTAACAATTAACAATTGACCATTAACCATTAACCATTAACAACTAACCATTAACAAACAATCCTATGAAAAAATCACTGGGAGCAAGGCATCATCCTTTGGTGCGTTTTTTATCTTCAATGGACTTAGCAATTACCCTGCTAATAATGCTTGCCATTGCCTCGATTATTGGCACAATCCTCCAACAAAACCAACCACATACAGTTTATGCTATCAAATTTGGACCCTTTTGGTTTGAAGTTTTTGAAATGCTCGGTCTCTACAACGTTTATAGCCAAATATGGTTTCTTAGCGTACTTGCCTTTCTCGTTATATCCATCTGCTTTTGCCTATGGCGACACACCCCAACCCTATGGAGAGAAATAAAATCCTACCCAGCACAACAAACTTGGCAAAACCTCAGCCATTTTAAACACGCCAAATTACAAACCACCTCTCACACCATCGAACAAATTCAACAAAAATTACACGAAAATAAAAGCTATAAACTCTCCTCCATCAACCACTACCAAGATAAACAAGGAAACTACACCCAACTCACGGGCAAACGAGGAAATGGACAAAAACTTGGCTACTTATTCACCCATATTGGAGTTGTTATTATCTGTCTTGGTGCCTTATTAGACAGCTCAATCCTGCTTAAATTCGATCAATGGATAGGAAACCTCACCTACGAAACCCGCAATATTCCCATCAGTCAAATTGACTCCAAAGCCTTTCTCCCTGCCGACAACCGTACTTTTCGAGGCTCAATCTCAATCCCCGAAGGCAAAAGCACCCGCTTTGCTTTTCTTCCTTGGGATGAAGGCTATCTGGTACAAAAACTCCCTTTTATTATTCAACTAATTGATTTTAAAACCCAGCACTACCCTACCGGACAACCCAAATCCTTTGAAAGCGAACTTATTATTCGCTCACTTAACGGCGATATAATCACCACCAAAACCATTGATGTCAATCACCCCCTCACCGTACAAGGCATAAGTATCTATCAATCAAGTTTTGAAGACGGCGGCTCAATCTTAGACTTCACCATGTTCCCCCTCTACCCTGCAAAAGAAAGCACCTTCCGCCTCAGCGTACACAAACAAAAAACACTCACGCTAAACCAACAAAAACGACACTTTGAACTCACCGATTTTCGCCTCTTCAACATTCAACCCTTAGAACACAGCACCAATAAATTTCGCAACCAAGGCCCCAGCTTTCACTATAAAATTCGCCGACCAAATGGAACTGCCACAGAATACGAAAACTATATGCTCCCCATTAAAAAAGATAAAAACCACTTCTTAATTAGCGGCATTCGCAACAACCCACAAGAACCCTTTCAATACCTCTATATACCTCTCGATAAAACACTCTCCCCCAATCGTTTCTTCACCTACTTAAACTGGCTACAAGACGACTCCAAGATAGAACAAGTCTTCGCCCAATCAGAAATACTCAAAAAAAACACCCCCCCACAATTCACACTTGATATTCACAAAAAAATCATCAAAACCTTTATCCAAGAAGGAACAACTGCCCTCACCAAGCATTTTTCGCAAATTCAAGACCCTGATAAAAAACAACAAATCAGCCAAGCCTTCTTTCAGCTTCTACAACTTATTTTTTCAGAAATGTACATTGCCCTACTGCAAGAAACCGAAGACTACAACCCACAAACCGAACTCACCGCCCAACAACAACAATTCTACCAACAAACCATCAACACCCTATCCACCCTCCATCAATACCAAAACCCAATATTCTTTCGCTTAGATAACTTCACACAGATACAAGCCTCTGGTCTGCAACTCACCAAAGCCCCAGGACAATTTTGGGTCTATCTTGGCTGTTTACTACTTGTTATTGGAGTTTTCTGTATGTTCTACCTCCCCATCTCTCGCCTTTGGATATGCGTCCGTGGAACCCAACTACTTATCGCCATAGACTCCATAAAAAACGACAGCGACCACCAAAAAGAAATCGCACGTCTTACACAACTCCTGCACTAATCCACAGAATAGTTTGTTAATGGTTAATTGTTAATTGTTAATGGTTCCCACGCAAGAGCGTGGGAACGAGTAATTCCCCTCCCGTGGAGGGGTGCCACGAAGTGGCGGGGTGGTTATTAATGGTTAATTGTCAATGGTTAATGGTCAATGGTTAATGGTTAGTTGTTAATTTTTCCTTTTCCTGTCATCCTGAGACTTGCCCTCAGAATCTCTTGCACGGAGTATTACTCATTCCAACGTAGGAGCACAAATAAGCTCCCTCTCCCTCAGGGAGAGGGCTGGGGTGAGGGGGGTTATTAATTGTTAATGGTTAGTTGTTAATTGTTCCTTGTCATCCTGAACAATCTCCAAACCTGTCATCCTGAAACTTGTTTCAGCATCTCAGCCTCCTATAGAACAAAGAGATTCTGAGGGCAAGCCTCAGAATGACAAACGGGGGACTTATCAATATCACAGTGAACAATAATTACTTTTTTGAACATTAAATCTCCCCCCTCACCCCAGCCCTCTCCCTCAGGGAGAGGGAGCCAGCGTCCTCCCTTTTACTCGTTCCCACGCAGGAGCGTGGGAACCATTAACCATTGACAATTAACAATTAACCATTATTTTGTGGATTTTTTCTTTTTTTACTTAAAGAGACCTTTGCATAAAAGTATGGCAAAAGAAAAAAGATAAAAAATTGTTCTGATTGAGGCGTGAAATGAAGCTAATACGTCCGTCTTCGCAAATTTCACAACGACAATCAGGGCGATTTTTTACTTTTTTACTTGTCATATCTTTTGTGCAAAGGTCTCTAATGTTGAAAAAAGTAATTATTGTTCACTGTGATATTGATAAGCCCCCATTTGTCATTCTGAGGCTTGCCCTCAGAATCTCTTGCGAGAAATCAGTATTGTGCTATAGGATGCTGAGATGCTGAAACAAGTTTCAGCATGACAGAAAAAGGAATGACATTGTTCAGTAGGGGCAGACCTACGTGTCTGCCCACATGCGAGGACGCATGTGATAAGCATTCCCACGCTCCTGCGTGGGAACCATTAACAATTAACAATTAACCATTGACCATTAACAATTAACCATTAACCATTAGTACCCCCCTCACCCCAGCCCTCTCCCTCAGGGAGAGGGAGCTTGATTGTGCTGAACCATTAACCACTAATCATTAACCATTGACAATTAACCATTAGTAACCCCTCACCCCAGCCCTCTCCCTCAGGGAGAGGGGGTTTACTCGTTCCCACGCTCCTGCGTGGGAACCATTAACCATTGACAATTAACCATTAACAATTAACCATTAACAACTAACCATTAACAACTAACCATTAACAACTAACCATTGACTCATTCCCACGTAGGAGCACAAATAAGCTCCCTCTCCCTGAGGGAGAGGGAGCTTGATTGTGCTGAACCATTAACCACTAATCATTAACCATTGACAATTAACCATTAGTAACTAACCATTGACAATTAACAATTAACCATTATTCTGCGGATTTTTTCTTTTTTTACTTATTTTACTTAAATAAATAATTTATGCTATAATGATTTACAGTGCGTTTTTTATTTTGCAATTAAAAAAGACTATTAAAGACCATTTTTAAAATTTAAA
>CAKMZV010000026.1 GCA_929200535.1 uncultured Gammaproteobacteria bacterium | reverse complement strand
TGCGCTCAGATTTTTTGGCAACCGAGGGGGGGCAAGTGGTGCCATCAGCAGTAGCTGGTCAAACAATTAAATCTTATATTCCTAATGAATGGCACGATAATCGTTATACGGTGCATCATAATGGCACGGTAACGGATAATAACACAGGCTTAATGTGGAAAGTGTGTAGTGAGGGGCAAAGCTGGAGCAAACAAAGTGATAATACCGCTTCTTGTTCTGGCTCGGCGAGAATCGTTACTTGGAAAACGGCTTTAGAGTTGGTTAATAACCATACCTTTCCAGCAATCGATGGCTATAGCGATTGGCGCCTACCGAACGTCAAAGAATTGGCATCTTTGGTAGCATTAGACCGTTTTAAACCAAGCATTAATAGCACTATTTTCCCCAATACGCCTGGTTCTTTTTATCAATCCTCTTCGCCTGCTGTGTTTGGCTCCAATAGCAGTAGATGGGACAGATGGTTAGTCAAATTCGATGTAGGCTTTTATCAACCCACCCGTCGCAAAAAAGACCCGCGTAGTATTCGCTTGGTGCGCTTAGGTCGGTAATTTTTAGGGCATAGCCCTGCTTATTTCTTGTACTTTTTATCTATCATCCCTTTTTCTGTCATGCTGAAACAAGTTTCAGCATCTCATACTTCCGTGCAAGAGATTCTGAGGACAAGCCGCTGTTAATTGTTCCCACGCAAGAGCGTGGGAATGCATATCGCATGTGGGCAGACACATAGGTCTGCCCCTACTGAACAATGTCATTCCTCTTTCTGTCATCCTTATCTGTGTTCATCTGCGTAATCTGTGGATTTTTTCTTTTTTTTACTTAAATATGCTATAATAGATTTTGCTCAATTTATATTTAGTGTGATTTATATTTAGTGTGTTTTGTTTGGAATAAAAAAGACCATTTTGCCTTTGGTTTTTCCTCGGACTGCTATTTTAATTTTTGAACCTTATTTTTTTTGAACCATATCAAGATATCCTTATATGTCCTTATTTTCTAACCTCTTCCCCCAATTATTTAAATTTCTTTTAATTGCGGTTTTTTTACCGTTTCTCGTTGCTTGTGGTGGAAGTTCATCAGGTGGTGGCTCAACGCCTACTTCGAAGGACCCGATTAAAGACATTATCAACCCCCTTAAAATTAGTAACCTAACAGCGGATAGCGTCTCACAAATCACCCTATCATGGAGTGATGTTGCCGGAGCCAGCTACTATGAAATTTATCAGAGTACACAAAACACCACTACCAGCTTAACAGCCATCAGCACTCAAACCAGAACCACCTTTAAAAGCAAAGATTTAACGCCAAACACTACCTATTACTATTGGGGAAAAATCTGTAAAAAAGAAGGCTCAGTAGGATCAGAAGGAAGCTCCATCAACACAGCAGGGCACTCCTGCACAGCCTTTTCAACAGTTTCCTCAAAAACCACCTTGATTCCTCCCCCAGATGTCCCAACCACTCTAACCCTAAGTGCGGATAGCACCTCACAAATTACGGTATCATGGACTACTAGCAATGAGGCAACCTCCTATAAACTTTATCGTAACATAAGCGATAGCAATACCAATTTAACAGTCATTGCCACGCTAACAAGCACCTCCTATAAAGATGCAGGTCTAATGAATGATACGACCTATTACTATTGGGTAAAAGGGTGTAAGGAAAATTTAGAAGGAGTACAATCCTGCTCTGATTTTTCCCAAGTTACCTCAAAAGCCACCTTTATTGTTCCCCCAAATGTCCCAAGCAATCTTAGCTTAACAGCGAATAGCACCTCACAACTTACGGTCTCGTGGGATAGTGTTAGCGGAACAGAGTATTATGAAATTTACAGTAACATAAGCGATAGCAATACAAGTTTAACAGCCATTGCCACGACAAAAACCACCTCCTATAAAGATACAGGTCTAATAGCTAATACAACGTATTACTACTGGGTAAAAGCATGTAAGGAAAATTTAGACGGAGAAAAAGCCTGCTCTGATTTTTCCCAAGTTACCTCAAAAACCACCTTGATTCTTCCCCCAGATGTCCCAACCACTCTAACCCTAAGTGCGGATAGCACCTCACAACTTACGGTCTCGTGGGATAGTGTTAGCGGAACAGAATATTATGAAATTTACCGCAACAAAAGCAATAGCAATACAAGTTTAACAGCCATCGCTACCCCAAGCACTGATGCTGCTTATGTAAACACAGACTTAGAGCCAAACACAACCTATTACTACTGGGTAAAAGCATGTAAGGAAAATTTAGACGGAGAAAAAGCCTGCTCTGATTTTTCTCAAGTTGCCTCAAAAACTACTTGGGTTGTTATTCCAAGTGTCCCAACCGGTGTTAGCTTAACAGCGTATAGTGCTTCACAAATTACGGTACGGTGGGATAGCCTTACTGGAGCAGACTATTATGACATTTATCGCCACACAAGCAACAGCACTGCAGGTTTAACAGCGATTGATAGACCAAGCACCGACGCGACTACTTATGTAAATACAGGCTTAAATGAAAATACACGCTATTACTACTGGATAAAAGCCTGTAATGAAAATACTTCTGGAGAAAGGTGTTCTAATTTTTCCCAAGTTGCCTCAACAGCTACTTGGAGTGTGGATTCAGAAGCCCCCCCAAGAATTACCACTCCAACCCTAACTGTGATTAGCACCTCACAAATGACGGTATTATGGACTGGCAATAATGAGGCAAAATCCTATGAAATTTACCGCAATACAAAAAATGACGTTGCCGGGTTAATAGCCATTACCACTTTAACAGCTATTGCTACGACAACAAACATCTCCTATACAGATACAGATCTAACGGCTGATACAACGTATTACTACTGGGTAAAAGCGTGTAAGAAAAGTACAACAGGAAAAAAAGCCTGCTCTAATTTTTCAGCCGTTACCTCAAAAGCTACCCTGGTTGTTATTCCAAGTATCCCAACCATTCTTGACTTAACAGCGAATAGTGCTTCACAAATAACGGTATCATGGACGGACAATGAGGCTCACTCCTATGAAATTTATCGCAACAGAAGCGATAGCAATACAACTTTAACAGAAGCCATTGCCACGACAATAAACACCTCCTATAAAGATACAGGTCTAACGGATGATACGCTCTATTACTACTGGGTAAAAGCGTGTAATGAAAATACTTCTAAAAAAAGGTGTTCTGATTTTTCAACAGTTGCCTCAAAAACCACCTTGATTCTTCCCCCAGATGTCCCAACCACTCCAACCCTAAGTGCGAATAGCACCTCACAACTTACGGTCTCGTGGGTGAGTGTTAACGGAACAGAGTATTATGAAATTTACCGTAACATAAGCGATAGCAATACAAGTTTAATAGCCATTGCCACGCAAACCAACACCTCCTATGAAGATACAGGTCTAACGGTTGATACGACCTATTACTACTGGGTAAAAGGATGTAAGGAAAATTTAGACGGAGTAAAATCCTGCTCTGATTTTTCACCAGTTTCCTCAAAAGCTACCCTGGTTGTTATTCCAAGTATCCCAACCATTCTTGACTTAACAGCGAATAGTGCTTCACAAATAACGGTATCATGGACGGACAATGAGGCTCACTCCTATGAAATTTATCGCAACAGAAGCGATAGCAATACAACTTTAACAGAAGCCATTGCCACGACAATAAACACCTCCTATAAAGATACAGGTCTAACGGCTGATACGCTCTATTACTACTGGGTAAAAGCCTGTAATGAAAATACTTCTAAAAAAAGGTGTTCTGATTTTTCTCAAGTTGCCTCAAAAACCACCTTGATTCCTCCCCCAGATGTCCCAACCACTCTAACCCTAAGTGCGGATAGCACCTCACAAATAACGGTATCATGGACTACTAGCAATGAGGCAACCTCCTATGAACTTTATCGTAACATAAGCGATAGCAATACCAATTTAACAGCCATTGCCACGCAAACCAACACCTCCTATGAAGATACAGGTCTAACGGTTGATACGACCTATTACTACTGGGTAAAAGCATGTAAGGAAAATTTAGACGGAGTACAATCCTGCTCTGATTTTTCAGCAGTCGAATCCAAAGCCACTCTCTTAAATGCCCCACAAGGTCTTAGTCTGAGTGTGAATAGCGTCTCACAAATTACGGTATCGTGGGATAGCGTTACTGCAGCAGAGTATTATGAAATTTATCGCAACACCAGTAATACAAATACAACCCTAACAGCCATTTTCAGCCCTTTCGCAAGTAGTGGCACTACACATATCGATAGCGGACTCTTCTCACACACCAAATATTACTATTGGCTTAAAGCATGCAAAACAGGGGATGCTTGCTCTGCATTTTCAGAAATGGCATCCACAAAAACACATATAATTATTAGGCAACTCAACGACACAGGTATTACTTGGGGAGGAAATTACCCAGAAGGTAATCAATCCGGCACGAGTTGCACACCGAAAGTCTTTGTCGGAGGCGTACCGACAGACTTTGCCGAAGATGCCGAGCAAGATTGTCATCAAGGCAGAGATGCCTTAGCAGAGAAAGGTACTCTCACTAAAATAGGCAGAGGCGGCAATGCAGGCTTTGATTTTACCAAACTGGGCAGTACCGGCACAGTACTGGCATTTCAAACTCAAGACTGGTCAAACTCAGGCAGTGAATCGGCAGGCACAAAATGGAGCTGTGTCAAAGATAATCACACTGGCTTAATTTGGGAAGTGAAAAGCAGTGTAGGCACCTCAAGCAATACTGCCAATATTCACCATAAAGATAATACCTACCGCTGGGGTGGTAAAACCGCTCTTGGTCGAGAGCATCCTAATAGGGAAGATGCTTACTATGATGATTGGAATACGCTGGTAGATGGTAGTAATAGTAGTAATAGTGGTAATGGTTTATGCGGTTTTACCGATTGGCGTGTGCCAGCGAGAGACGAGTTACGCTCCATCGTTGATTATGGTCGCGTCGATCCAGCTATTGATACGCATTATTTCCCTAATACGATGTCAAATAGTTTTTGGACGAGCTCGCCCAGAGCAGAGCTCCCGGTTAATGACGTAGCCTGGTATATTTATTTCGGCTGGGGCTTTGACAAAAGCATAGAACCTGCTGGCCGCGCCCCCAATCATTCGGTGCGGTTAGTGCGCGGCGATAAGAATTCTTGATTCTTTATTTTATTAATCAAGAATCATTACTCAACCACAAAAAATTAAGATGAGAATAATTATGATAAAAACACCCCGCTGGCTATTGGCTATTCTATTAAGCTTTTGTACAAGCAGCATTTTTGCTGATCCTGAAGAATGCTATTCTGAATCTGAATACCCCAATCTATGGAGAGATAGTCGCTATACTGCTCATAGTAATGGTACAGTAACTGATCACGTAACCAAGCTAATGTGGGCAAAATGTGCGCTGGGAAAAAATGCTCCCACTTGCAGTGGCTCAAACGACAATACTTACACTTGGCAAGAAGCCATTGAATTAGCAAGTAGTAGCACTCTCGCAGGCTATACAGATTGGCGTTTGCCAAACATAAAGGAACTTTCTTCATTAGTATCATTAAACTGCTTTGGTCCTGCCATCAATCTGAATATTTTTCCTATGGCGGGTGGTTATGACTTTTGGTCGTCTTCGCCCCTTTTTCCCGATGATAGGTTCGCTTGGGTTATCTCGTTTTCTCGTGGCCAGGACCTATATATTGAACGTTTCAAAGGAAATCGTGTTCGCTTTGTGCGTCTCGGTCAGTAACTTTTTTTTCTTTTTTATCTCTGCACTTGTTCCCACGCTCCTAAGACTTTAGGAGAACCCCCAATCTTGTCACTTTGAGCCCGGCTGTTAATGGTTAATTGTCAATGGTTAATTGTTAATGGTTAGTTGTTAATGGTCAATTGTTTACTCATTCCCACGTAGGAGCACAAACAAGCTCCCTCTCCCTGAGGGAGAGGGCTGGGGTGAGGGGGGTACTAATTGTTAATGGTTAATTGTCAATGGTTAATGGTTAATTGTTAATGGTTAGTTGTTAATGATTAGTTGTTAATTGTTCCTTGTCATCCTGAACAATCTCTAAACCTGTCGAATCTCTTAGCATGGAAGCATGACAGAAAAAGGAACGAGGAACGAGTGGGAACGAGTGATTCCCCTCCAGTGGAGGGGTGCCACGAAGTGGCAGGGTGGTTGCTTGTCCCCACGCAAGAGGCGTGGGAACGAGCAGAAAGTAATTTAAGATTCGTTTTTTCTAACCACAAGAGTTTGCAGGAACGACTACATCTGTATCATATTGCCACATCTTGCCAGTTAGGTAGTCAATACCTGAACCTATTAGACCTCCACTAAGGATGTTTAACCAGAAAACGCCTTGAATCTCTCTTGGTATTTTTTGCTCAAAAGCATTGGCACAATCAACGCGAAATCTGACTTGTTCTGTATCCTTTGTAATTGTGACAGTTCCAGGAACACTATATTTATTTTGCCCTTTGCCATCAGTAAGAATGATATTATTGGCTTTAGTGGCAGTGAAGTTTAATGTTTGCGTTTTATCTCCAAACATAGTAGCACAACCGCTCAATACAAAAATGCCTAAAAAAGAAGCACTTAACGCAATGTTTTTAATTGTTTTTTTCATAATTTTCTAATTTTATATTGTCAAATATTTGATTACTGATTTCCCTTATGGAGTTTTAATTTTACTTCATAATAGGTAATCATATTAAAGATTATATACAAATTCAATTCCCCAAAGAGTATATTTTTTTTTCTTAGTTTGTTTGTTGTTTAACGAAAATAAAAGAGTATGGTTATTTGATAAAAATAGGCTTTGTCTGAAATCTAATTGAAGATACGCAGAATCATGCCCGTAATCAATATGGTATTTACTTCTAAAAGTGGATTTCATTGCTCCGATTTGTTTCATAGTCATCCCTAATTCTGGGATGATTTTTAATGATATTTGTTCGTCAGATTGTGGGATAGTTCCATAATGTATATTGGCATTGAGTTGTCCATAAATCAATAAATCTTCTCGATATAGGCTTAATGCATATCCAAGCCCTCCTTCTATACCCCATCCGAGATAGGGGCTTAGATGTTTATTGTATTCTTGTTTGGCTCCTACCCTGACCTCGGTAACTAAAGGGGAGTGAAATTCATTTGAGGGGGTAATAGATTTAAATTGGTAAATGTCCAGTTCATAGAGATTTAGGGTGTCTTTCTCTTCATCATACGCTATCGATATATGTGCCAGTTTAAGAGAGTATTCATTGAAATACTGAGAATGATTGTCGGTTAAAAAAGAATTTACTGGCATAAATCCCAATAAAATTTTATTGCTTCTATAAACGCTATCATTATGTAAATATCCAAGTGTAATGCGTGAGCTTGGAGGGGCGTTTATTGGATCTTTATTGCTCGATACCGTGATGGTGTTATTACCTTCCAAGAGAGCGTTTATGATGTTGAGTTTTTTTTGTATTTCAGGAGCTTCGATATTATCTTGATTATTGATTAGTGTATTGAGGAGAACTTGTTGAGTTAGAAATAGTGTTTTAATTTTTTGTTTAGGTGAGAGGGGGTGTAGAACAGAGGTGTGTTTTTTGGGGTTAGTGGTGAGTTTAAGTGCTGATTTTTTGAGATTTTCATCCATTTGATCACTGACGGCTCGGATGGCATATTGAGGAGATAAATCAACTCGCTTTTGGCTTAGGTTAATATATCCCAGTTTGTTAATAAGTTGCACGTATTCTAACGGGGTAATCCAGCTTTTGTATGAATTATTGGCAAGTTCTGGAATGGCGGAGCTTAATAAATCAAAAAATACAGTGCCGCAATTGTGCTGTATAAAATAATAGCCAGCATTAATACCTCTTAATTCCCAAGTGTGAAGCATTAATTTATGGATTTGTGAGGAATTAAGTTGCAAAGGATAAGTCCATACATTGCGTTGTTGATTATATAAATAATCATTTTCAACTTTACTGCTGGGTTGTAGGGTTAAAAACCCATCTCCACCCGAGAAGGCTTCATAAAATGTTTGAATTGAGCTTTTGTCTCCTATTGGAGTTATATAAGAAATGGCGTTTTTAAGGGTTTTTTTATTGCGACTTTTTCCAATAATTTCAAAATAAATATGCCCTAACATGGTTGTTACATTATTGACATCTTCGGCGACAAATTTAATGTTAACTTTCTTTGGATTGGTGCTTTTTAAATAGGTATTAAATTGTTGGCATTGAGGTTGGGGGAAATGGTGTTTGTCGAGCTGTAATTTTTCAGTTATCCAAAAAAAACGTGCAGGGAACCGACAAATTGCGTGTTTGTCGTTAAGAGAGCTTGCAGAGAAAAACGCTTTGATTGTATGTTCTAATTCAAGTCTGGGAGACCAATTGGGATGTTTGTCAAGTGGCTGATAAAGGAAAAAGGAGGGGTCTATTATCTGTGATTGCTTATCATCCAAATGGAGTAAAATTTTCCAGTAAGAATGTTGGGATAAGTTGTGCTGTATTGATAAATCAATAATTTGATTAACTGAAAAAGCATTTGCCTTTGTTGCAAAAAAGCATAGACAAAGTAAATAAAAAAGTGTGGGGGTAGTGAATTTTTTCAGTTAGTGTCCGTTTAGTGCAATTGATTGATTTCTTGCTTGAGTTCGGCAATGGCTTTTGCTGGGTTGAGGTCTTTTGGGCAGGCGTTGGTGCAGTTCATAATGGTGTGGCAACGGTAGAGCCTAAATTTGTCATCAAGGTATTTAAGGCGTTTTTTGCGTTCTTCATCACGTGAATCGGCAACCCAACGATAGGCTTGTAGTAAAGCTGCAGGTCCAAGATATTTATCGGGGTTCCACCAATAGGATGGGCAGGAGGTTGAGCAACAGGCACAGAGAATGCATTCATATAAGCCATCTAATTTTTTTCTGTCGGCAGGAGATTGGCGGTGTTCACGACCATCGGCTGGTGCTTTGCTTGTTTGTAGCCAAGGTTCAATTTCGCTGTAATGGTCATAGAAACTTTGCATATCAGTTACTAAGTCTTTAACTACTGGCATATGCGGTAGGGGATTGATGCGAATTTCTCCAGCGTAATCTGCCGAGGATTCTAAGCAGGCAAGGCGATTAACACCAGAAATATTCATCGAGCAGGAGCCACAAACCCCTTCTCGACAGGAACGACGAAAAGAAATGCTTGAGTCCATATTGTCTTTAATCCAGATAATCGCATCTAAAATTTTAGGACCCATATCCGATAAGTCAATGGTGTAGCGGTTGATACAAGGATTTTTATCGTCATCAGGATTCCAGCGATAAATAGCAAAGGTTTTGGGTTGTTTGATTTCCCCAGTTGGTTTTGCATAAAAATGTTCACCTTGCTTAACAACGGAGTGTTTATTTAGAAAAAATTCTGCCATAGTAAAAACCTCTTAATAGACTCGTTCTTTAGGGGGGATAGAATCGACGTTTTTGGTTTCAAAACGCACGGGGTGATAGTCGAAATTGACTTTGGCATCGGGTGAAATATAGCAACAAGAATGTTTCATCCAATTTTCATCATCACGTTGTTTGTAGTCTTCACGTGAATGCGCCCCGCGACTTTCTTTGCGTTCATAAGCACAAGCAACTGTTGCTAATGCCGAGTATAAAAGATTATTAAGTTCCAATGCTTCAATTAAATCAGAATTCCAAATTAAGCTACGATCATTGATGCTGATATTTTTATAATCTTGCATACATTGCATAATGGCTTTCTTGCCTTCGGCAAGTAATTCTTCGGTGCGAAAAACGCCGACATTGCGTTGCATTGCACCTTGCATTTTGTTGCGTATTTCACTAACTGAAATATCTCCTTTGGCATAACGTACTTGATCAAAGCGATTTAAAATATCATCGACAGATTTTTTATTTAATGTTGGTAAGGTCGCACCCGGTTTTAAGGTGTTCGCACAATGTTCGGCAGCAATTTGACCAAAAACAACCAAATCTAATAATGAATTAGAACCTAAGCGGTTTGCTCCATGCACTGAAACGCAAGCTGCTTCACCAATAGCCATCAAGCCAGGAATAATGGAGTTGATTTTGCCATTTTTAACATTAACTACTTCACAGTTATTATTAGCACTCACACCACCCATATTGTAATGCACTGTTGGAATAATCGGGATTGGTTCACGAGTAACATCAACATCGGCAAAAACCTTTGCATGATGGGAAATGCCCGGCAGTCTTTCTTCGATAACATTGGCATCAATATGGTGAATATGTAAATGAGCGTGATCTTTATTTTCCCCTACGCCTTTTCCTGCGAGAACTTCTTGGGTAATGGAGCGGCTGACGACATCACGAGAAGCTAAATCTTTGGCATTTGGGGCATATCTTTCCATAAAGCGTTCACCTTCGGCATTGGTTAAATAACCGCCTTCACCACGTACTGCTTCACTCACCAAAATCCCAGTGCCATAAATGCCAGTTGGGTGAAATTGCACAAATTCCATATCTTGTAAAGGGGCTCCTATGCGGGCAGCCATACCAGTGCCATCGCCAGTGCATGAATGGGCAGATGTACAAGAAAAATAAGAGCGGCCATAACCACCTGTGGCAAGTACAACTTTTTGGGCTCGAAAAGTATAAAGGCTACCGTCCATCATATTGATTGCAACAACACCTTGGCAGCTACCATCTTCACCAGTGATTAGATCAATGGCAAAATATTCGATGAAAAATTCCGCTTTATAGCGTAATGATTGTTGGTATAAGGCGTGTAAAATGGCGTGCCCTGTGCGATCGGCAGCAGCACAGGTGCGATGTGCCTGTTTTTTGCCATATTCAATTGACATTCCGCCAAAGGCACGTTGATAAATTTTGCCTTCTTCGGTGCGTGAAAATGGAACGCCATAATTCTCTAATTCTAAAACGGCACGTTCGGCACGTTCACACATATTTTCAATTGCATCTTGATCTCCGAGCCAATCAGAACCTTTGATTGTATCGTAAAAATGGTATTTCCAATCATCTTCTTCAACATTAGAAAGAGCCGCAGAAATGCCTCCTTGAGCAGCCACGGTATGCGAACGAGTAGGGAATAATTTACTGATGCAGGCGGTTTTAAATCCTTTAGCGGCTAAGCCAAGAGTTGCTCTTAAACCAGCCCCACCAGCTCCGATGACGATAATGTCATAATCTAATTGCGTAGTTTCATAAGAAGACATATAAATTTAATACCAATAAAAATTAGAAACAACGGCAAAACATAGAAAAAGCCAGCATAAGATAAGTGCACCACAAGAAATGCGAATAGTCATTTTTTGTTTATTGGGGCAAGGAACGTAATCTTCAATAATAACCTCAACGCCTAATTGCCCGTGGTAGAGAGAGGCAGTCAGAGTGACTAAAATAACCATACCTCTAAATGGATCGGCAAGCCAAGCACTAATAATATCGCTCTTCAATCCGCCAGAATGATATAGCAGGATTAATTCATATAGCAGCCAAGGTATTAAAAATAGCAAAATTCCAGCACTGATTCGCTGCAATCGCCAATGTTTTATTCCACTCAAGAAGACCTCTTTAATTTTTTAGTTTTAATAGAGATAGCCTATAGAAATACGCCCCATAGCACTATCATAAGGATAATAAACATCCCAATAACCACATACCCACTTCGATAGACCGAAGTTAGCTCTAAGCCGATTAACTTATCCCATAATAAATGTCGAATACCATTTAACCAGTGATAAATTAACGCTGCACTAAAAGCAATGGCAACGAGAGTCGTTATCCAATTAGGTATATTTTGGTAAAAAGAATCCCATAATTGAGGGTACATAATACCTATGGTAATGGCAATACAAAGGAATATAGTTCCCAACAAAAGCACAACGCCACAAAAGCGATGGCTAATTGACAAAAGTGAGGTCAATTGCGGTTTGTAAATTTGTAAGTGAGGGGAGGTGGGTTTCTCTTGATGCATAATAACAGGTTTGTTATTTTGGTATCTAAGTAAGGTGGATTGCTAAATCAAGATTTCAATAAAGGAACCATTAAGTCTAAACTATATTCTAACGAATTAAGAGTTAAATTCTACCATAATATTGAATTTTTTTCATAAAAAATAAGGATATAGCATTTATAAATAAGTGAAATATAAGCAAAAGATTTCACTTAAAATTGGTGCTTTAGGAGCTTTTAAAATGCTGTTAAGCAATCTATTAAAATTATTTATGGATAACTATTCGGTTGAGCTAAAATATAGTTATATATGTAGCTACATTAAGCAGTAATTTAATTTTAACGGTTATAATAGGATATCGGTGCCTGTTTTTTTAATACAGGTTTAGATTTTATATCGGGGTGTCTTTTTTGGAGTATGAGGGCGGTTTTCAAAAAAGTATTTGCCTTGCAATTAATTAGTTAGCACTAAAAATTAGGAGTTTGAAAATGAAAAAAATAATAGGTATTTTACTCGTGTCTATATTTGCTATGCCTGCTTTTTCGGCAACTGAAGTTAGAGATTCTGTTTTATCGCAGGATATTGTTGATAGGGATGCTGATGGTGCAATAGATGGTGGTGTATGTGGTAATGAAGAAAACTCAGTTTCTATTGATTCAAATGAAATACAGAGAGTATATTTGTGGAATCGTGTTAGCAATGATGAGGACAGACGATTGATTCATAGCTGGCAACAAGAAGTTGATGGTCAATGGGCAGAATTAGCAAATGTTAGTTTGCGTATTGGTGCTAGTAGTGGCTGGCGTACTTGGAGTTCAAAAAACTTTGACCCATCCTTTCATAAAGGTGATTGGCGAGTAGTTGTTAGTGCTGAAGACGCTTTGGAAGATGTTCTTTGTGTAGTACATTTTTCAGTTAAATAGTATTTAGTAACTAAAAAAAAAGGCAACTTTAGGTTGCCTTTTTTTTGCTTTTATAAGGTCTAATCAATTAGAGTATAAAGCAAAAAAATGAAAAATTGTCCTGAGTATTTTTGAAGAATTAGAAGTAGTGGACTACTTCTCATTTTTTTAATTTGAGGGCGTTTTTGATTCAGAAGTTCTTCTCCATATTTTACGGCTTTGTAACTATGGGAAAGAGCTTAAAAAATCATTTGATTTAATTATAAATTAGGTAAATATATGTCGGATATAGAAATTGCAAGAAAGGCAAAAATGTTGCCCATTAGAGAGATTGCTCTAAATAAATTAAATATAGCAGAGCAACACATTGAACCTTATGGTCATACGAAAGCAAAAGTCAAGTTAGACTATCTTCAATCGTTGCCAGAGAGAGAAAGTAAATTAATTTTGGTAACAGCGATTAGCCCTACACCAGCAGGTGAGGGGAAAACCACAACGACAGTGGGACTTGGTGATGGTTTAAATCGTATTGGTAAAAATGCAACTGTATGTTTGCGGGAACCTTCTTTGGGACCCTGCTTTGGTATTAAAGGAGGGGCAGCTGGAGGTGGCTATGCACAAGTTGTACCAATGGAAGATATTAATCTCCACTTTACTGGTGATTTTCATGCGATTACATCAGCTCATAATTTGCTCTCTGCTGCTATTGATAATCATATCCATTGGGGAAATGCCTTAGACCTTGATGTGCGTCGTATTCAATGGCGCCGTGTATTAGATATGAATGATCGTGCCTTACGCAACAATGTTGTTGCTATGGGAGGTAAAGCGAATGGATATCCACGTGAAACTGGTTTTGATATTACCGTTGCCTCAGAAATTATGGCAATACTATGCCTTGCTACCAGTCGTAATGATTTGCAAGAACGCTTAGGTAATATTGTTGTCGGCTTTAATACCGCTGGCGATATTGTCAGAGCCAAAGATTTAAAAGTTACCGGAGCAATGAGTGTGTTATTAAAAAGTGCTCTTGAACCTAACTTGGTACAAACTTTGGAAAACAACCCCGCCTTTATTCATGGTGGTCCTTTTGCAAATATTGCGCATGGTTGTAACTCAATGATGGCGACTAAAGCAGCTTTAAAAATATCTGACTATGTCGTTACCGAAGCTGGTTTTGGTGCAGATCTTGGGGCAGAAAAGTTCTTGGATATTAAGTGTCGAACAGGGAATTTAAAACCTGCTGCGGTTGTCATAGTAGCAACTGTTCGTGCATTAAAAATGCACGGTGGTGTACCTAAAAACAACCTAACTGATGCAAATGTTGAGGCGGTCAAAAAAGGACTTAGCAACTTAGGAAGACATATTCAGAATATCAAAAATTTTGGCTTACCAGTTGCGGTAGCACTTAATGCGTTTATTACTGATACAGAAGAAGAAATTCAAGCAGTAAAACATTTTACTCAAACACAGTATCAGGTAGAGACTTACCTTGCGGAGCATTGGGCAAAAGGTTCAGCTGGTGTTGAAGAGCTATCTAATGCTGTGGTTAAACTATGTGAAGCAGAAAACAATTTTGATTTTTTATACGACTGCAAGCAAGGATTATTTGATAAAATAAATCATATTTGTAAGAATATATACGGTGCCTCTGAGGCTTCAGCATCCGCTGCAGTTCAAAAACAATTGAAAACGTGGGAAGAACAAGGCTATGGTGATTTGCCAATCTGTATGGCAAAAACGCCTTATAGCTTTTCTACCAATGAAGCATTAATTGGAGCACCTAACGATCACGTAGTCGAAGTACGTGAAGTAAGACTTTCTGCAGGAGCAGGCTTTGTGGTGGCTATTTGTGGTAGTGTAATGACAATGCCTGGGCTCCCAAGAGTTCCTTCCGCAGAAAAAATCGGCTTCAACGAAGAAGGACAGATTGTTGGACTATTCTAAAGCAGGCTAAAAACCTCTGACCCCAATTATTATCCTCCGTGCAAGAGATTCTGAGGCAAGCCTCAGAATTGTAGATGCTCGCCAATTCGTTGACAATTTTATTATTTAAATTGTAATAAAATTAAGAGTAAATTATGGGGCGTGCTGAGACCTTTGCATAAAAGTATGGCACAAAAAACGTTTTTACTCTTGGCGAGTTTACGAGCCTTAGAGTAACAGTGTTTGAACTGCTTGCAGGTAAAAGAAAAAAGATAAAAAATTGTTCTGATTGAGGCGTGAAACGCAGCCAATACGTCCGTCTTCGCAAGTTTCACAACGAAAATCAGGGCAATTTTTTGCTTTTTTACTTGTCATATCTTTTGTGCAAAGGTCTCAATAAGGTATTGCGTTGCTTGTTTATTGTGTGGGTTGAGAAACAAAATCAGGTTTGTTTTTATCTTGTAGAAACATTGAGAATAATTGTCCTTTACGGTCTAACCAGTAGAAGTACTTCTCCCTGACAACAGGATTTATCGCTATTCCTGCTTCGCTTTTATAGTGGTTGGTTAGTTTTCCGTTTTGTCTGTTGAAGGTGAGAATTGTGCCGTATTTATCAATTCCTAACCAATAATCTTGGTATTTTACTAATTCGCTAATACCGCGAAATTTAGCGTCGTTATTTTCCCAGATGAGTTCTCCTGATTTTGCTTTGTAAGCACGTAAAGAACTATCATTGGTTAAGGCGATAATGGCTTCAAAGTGAGCATGCTCTTCAGAGAAATCTCGAATGGTGTCTTTGTGCAGTGAGTAAGAGAGCGAGGTTTTATTTTGCCAGATATTTAATTGAGTTAGTGGGTTGATTGCGTAGAGTTTTCCTCCATAGGTTCCAGTGTAAATGGTGTTTTCATCGGTTAGTATATTGGTATCTATATCAACTAAGCTATCTAAGTCTGAGAAGCTTCGTGGTTGCCCAATGTTGCGTTGCCATAGGAGTTTTCCTTGGTTTTTATCTAAGGCAATGAGTAGCCCATTACCAGATCCTGCATAAACTTTGTTTCCGTGCTCTTTTACTTCGCTTGCTCCGTATAGGTTGGAGGTGGGTTCTTTTCCAATATAGTTCCATATTATTTTACCGTTGCGATCTATGGCGTAAATATGCCCTCTACGTACATAGGCATAAAAAACATCTTTGCCAGAAGATAATGATATAACACTAGAATTTAATTGTGCACGCCATTTTTCTTTGCCACTTAAATTATCAAATGCCATCAATAAGCCATCTTCACCTCCAACAAGTCCAAGATTTTGATGAATGTGAATACCTGCTGTAATTTGTTCGGGTAGTTTTAATGACCATTCCCATACGCCATCTTGGAAGTTAAAGCCTTTAACAAAGCCAGCAACATAAGGCACGATAATATGACGAAAACCAGCCCCCAGACTTAAGGAGGGGATGTAGTAGCGTTGGCTATATTCTAATTCTGATTGATAAACTTCTCGCCACCATTGAATACTGAAATTTTGGGTTGAGTATGTTTCGGGTAATTGGTTTTGTTGTTGTTGCTCGATAATTTCTATTCCGCTCTCCTTATCAGCTTGTTCTATGCTGACATAAACGCTCGCTAAAACTGCTACGAGTAGTATTCCAAGAGCCGTTAAACCATCCATAGTAATTGAATAGAAGAGAGGGAGTGATTGATTAAAGCGAAGAAGCGTTTCTCAACTTCATTTCAATTAGCTCTTTTAAGATAGAGTCTGGGGGTAGATTTTTTTTAGCTGTTTGATAAAAGGAGCGAGCTAATTCAACATTGTTTTGTTGTAAGTAAGCATCTCCGAGAGACATATTTAAGCTGGCTGCTGAGCTTTCGTTGGAGATTTTTCCGAGTGCATCGTTGATAACATCGAGTACTTTTTGAGGTTGTTTCTCACTAATAAGTAAACGTGCTAAACGATCGGCGGCGGCAAAAATGAAATTTTCATCTTCAGAATTGGTGACGACCCATTGTAAGGCTTCTTTAGACATTGTCATATTACCAAGGCGAAAAGCTTCTTTGGCAAAGCTTAAATTTCCTAGAAAGGGGTAGGCTGTATCGGTGTAGTTTTTTTCTAATATAGTTAATGAGGCACGTGCTTGAGTGAGGTTATCTTCAGCACTGAAATCAATAACTTTTTGATATAAATCAGAGGCCTTGTTTTTGTAATCAAGTTGAGTCTGTTTCCAATAGTTCCAGCCACCAGAGCCTCCAATGCTGAGTACAAGAAAGGCAATAATATAAAAAGAGTTTGCTTTAAACCACTGTTTAATTTGTTGTAATAATAATTGTTCGTTATTTTCCATTTTTATCCTCTTAAGTAAAATATGTTGGTAAAATTTTGTTTAAATTTGATAGTAAAATAAGCTGTTGTTGCCGCTCATCCCTTAGTGGTTTTATGACCACTGATTCGGCATTATATTCCTCTTCGCCAATAATCAAGGCGATTTTTGCACCACTTTTATCCGCACGCTTAAATTGGCCTTTCATTGAGCCAAGCTGGCTATCACAAAGCACTTGAATATCAGGCATTAAGTTTCGCACTTGCGATGATAGCTTTAATGCTACCCCACTTAATTTTGCATGCTGACAAATCACATAAATATCAGTTTGCGAACTTTCTTCTGCTGGCGAAGTTACCTCTAATAATGCCTCAATACGCTCTAATCCAGCAGCAAAGCCACAGGCAGGGCAAGTTCTTCCTCCCAGTTCTTCAACCAATCCATCGTATCGTCCCCCTCCACATACGGTGCCTTGACTACCGAGTTGATCGGTAACCCATTCAAAAACCGTGTCATTATAATAGTCTAAGCCTCTGACTAAATGGGAGTCGATATGATATTCAATGCCAACAGTTTCCAAACATTGCAAGACTTGAGAAAAATGCTCCTCACTCTCTTGGCTTAAAAATTCTTTGAGCTTTGGGGCGTTTTGTAAAATCTGTTGGGTGCTTTCTATTTTACTATCTAAAATTCTCAATGGGTTGGTTTGTAGGCGTCTTTGGCTATCTTCATCTAACTGCGATTCAAAAGGTTGTAAATATTCTATGAGTGCCGCACGATAGCGTTTTCTATCTTCCAACTTGCCGATGGTATTTATATGAAGTTTAATGTTCTTATTTAAACCCAAGCGTTTAAACCATTCGTAGGATAGTTGAATAAGTTCACTATCAATAATCGGCTGACTTCCTCCAAACACCTCTGCTCCAAATTGAGTGAATTGCCGGTATCGTCCTTTTTGTGGACGCTCTCTGCGAAACATAGGACCTAAATATTGGTAGCGTACCACTTGCCCTTGTTGCCACCAGCCATTTTGAATAAGTGCACGCACTAAGCCGGCAGTTCCTTCTGGACGTAAGCTTAGCAACTGCTCATTGCGATCAGCGAAACTATACAATTCTTTTTCAACAATATCTGTTGCGTTACCAACACCGCGAGAAAATAATTCAGTTTGCTCTAAAATGGGTAATCGCGTTTTTAGGTAATTTGCTTGTGCAAAAACATTAATTGCCTGTTGCTCTATTAATTGTAGTTGCTGGCTTTGCACAGGTCCCCAGTCGTTCATTCCACGTACGGATTGAATGGTTTGATGATTGCCCATCTTTATGCAAATTCAATAGTTTTTAAACGAGTTAAACGATTAGTGCGATCTTGTACTTCACCAGAAAGTTGCCCACAAGCAGCTTGGATTTGGTTTCCGCGAGTTTTTCTTATCGTGGTGTTAATATCACGTTTTTTTAATTGATCTTGAAAGCGATGTATTGTTTTCATTGAAGAGCATTGGTAAGGCAGTTTAGGGTAAGGGTTAAAAGGGATTAAGTTAATTTTTGCCGGGAAATCACCAAGCAAGCGAATCAGTGCACGAACATGTTTATCGTCATCATTAACTCCTTTTAACATAACGTATTCGAATAATATATGGCGACGATGGTTATGAGCTTTTATATAATCCCAACAAGCAGACATTAATGTTTTAATATCATATTTTTTATTTAAAGGCACTAATATATCACGCACAGAATCTATGGCTGAATGCAAGGATAACGCCAAGCTTGCTTCGCATTCTTGTGGTAGGGAACTCATCATTGGGGCAATTCCTGCGGTGCTAATCGTTACTTTTCTTTTTGATAAACCGTAGGCATTATCATCTAACATTAGACGTACAGCAGGCATTACTTGTTTTACATTTAATAAAGGTTCGCCCATTCCCATCAACACCACATTAGTGACCTTGCTTGATAATGGCAAATCATTCCAACGCTTATTTTTCCATTCTTCAGTGGCACTAATTTCCGAGAGTTGCTGCCGTGCTAACCATACTTGGGCAATAATTTCAGCACTTGCTAAATTACGATTAAATCCCTGTAAAGCCGTTGCACAAAAGCGACAATCTAAATAACACCCTACTTGTGAGGAAATACATAAGGTGCCACGATTATTTTCAGGAATAAAAACTGTTTCGATGATATTGTCATCGTGTAGGCGAAATAACCACTTAACTACCCCATCATAATCAATAACGACTTTTTCAATTTGTGGTAGTTGAAAAATTTCATCGTTTGATAGTTGGGTGCGCAAGGTTTTAGGGAAATCGCTCATCTTAGCGAAATCATATTCACCTCGTTGATGAATCCATTTAACCAACTGAACTGCCCTAAAGGGCTTATCTTCTAATTCTAAAAAATAATTTTCAAGCGTTGGTCTATCTGCACCGAATAAATCAATCAAAATTAGTTAAGGCTACCTTTAACCTACAATTTCACACTCTTCAAAGAAAAAAGCGATTTCTGTTTTTGCTGTGTCTGGACCATCTGAGCCGTGCACTGCATTGGCTTCAATTGAATCAGCAAAATCACGGCGAATAGTCCCCTCGTCGGCTTCTTGAGGGTTAGTACTTCCCATAATTTTTCGGTTGAGTGCGATGGCATCTTCTCCTTCTAACGCTTGTACCATGACAGGTCCAGAAGTCATAAATTCAACTAATTCACCAAAAAATGGGCGGTCTTTGTGTACCGCATAAAATCCTTGTGCTTGTTCGGTCGATAGGTGCATACGCTTAGCCGCAATAATACGTAAGCCAGCACGCTCAAAACGACTATAAATTTCACCTATAACGTTTTTAGCCGTAGCATCTGGTTTAATGATTGATAATGTTCTTTCCATAATTTTTATAATTTATATAATTGGTTATTTTAAATTCTGAAATATTGAGATCTTTGCACAAAAGATATGACAAGTAAAAAATCGCCCCGATTTTTATTCGCAAGCGCTTCAAACGCTGTTACTCTATGGTTCGTAAACCCACCAAGAGTAAAAACGCTTTTTGTGTTGTGAAACTTGCGAAGTGAAAACGTTTTTTGTGCCATATTTTTATGCAAAGACCTCGTATTTGCTTTTCCCTCTTTTTGGTAATTAGCGATAAACTCTTCTCCAACAGGAAGAGAACATTGCAAAGTATAAGAAAGCGAGAAAAAAAGAGGATTGTAAAAATCAAAAGTAACTATCCAACAATAGTAAATTATAACCGTTGTTAGAAATTTGATTTTCTGTAAAAACCTATTCTAAAGTAAGTTAAGCCCTTTCATTAGGCTGTGACGTTTGTCTGACAAGATAAAAATGAAGTGTTTTTAGCTTCAGTGTCACCATCTAACTTGAGACCTTTACAAAAGCTATGACAAGTAAAAAAGCAAAAAATTGCCCTGATTTTTATCCGCAAGCGGTTCAAACACTGTTACTCTAAGGCTCGCAAGCTCGCCAAGAGTAAAAACGTTTTTTGTGCCATACTTTTATGCAAAGGTCTCAACTTTTACCCATCAATAAATTAGGTAAAAAAGTTGAGATAGCAGGAACATAGGTCACAAGAATTAGGAAAGCAAATAATACTAACATCAACGGCGTACTTGCTCGTATAACTTCAGTCATACGCATATTAGTGACACCAGAAGTAACAAATAAATTTAATCCAATAGGTGGAGTCACCATCCCTATTTCCATATTAACCACCATAATAACCCCAAGGTGAACGGGATCAATACCTAACTTCATAGCAATGGGAAATACTAAAGGAGCAACAATTAAAAGAAGACCGCTTGGTTCCATAAATTGCCCTCCTATCAATAGCATCAGATTGACAATAATTAAGAAACTCCACCATTCAAATCCAGCATCCAAGATAAGTTCGGCTAAATTTTGCGGAATTCTTTCAGTAGAAAGTACGTGTGCAAATAACAATGCATTAGCAATGATAAACATCAGCATGATGGTAACACGACTGGCTTCATAGAGAATTTTTCGGTTATCTTTATGGAATAAAGCAATAACGAAATAGACGCTGGTTGTTAGGGTATAGTTAATTATTTTTGTGCTAATATTTGTGCCTGAAAACCCTTTACCTTTTAAAGGACCAATATCTCGATAAATAAAGTTAGCAACGAAATAGGCATATACGGCAGCAACAGCGGCAGCTTCTGTGGGCGTAAATATTCCTCCATAAATACCTCCAAGAATGATGAAAATCATTAATAATCCCGAGAAAGCTCCTTTACCAGCTGATAAAACTTCCGCAAAACCTTGCCATTTTTGTGCGGGTAATTTTGTACGCACGGCGTAAATATAGATCGCTATCATTAACATTGAACCTGCCATAAGACCAGGAATAACGCCAGCCATAAATAGGCGTCCAACGGACACATCCGTCGCTGCAGCATAAACAACCATAACAATGGAGGGAGGAATTAGAATACCGAGAGTACCTGCATTGGCAATAACACCAGAAGCAAAGGGTAAAGGATAGCCAGCTCGTTGCATACCGGCAATAACAATCGTCCCGATAGCAACCACTGTCGCTGGAGATGAACCCGATAGAGCGGCAAAAATCATACACGCAAAAACACCTGCAATTGCCAAACCACCGCGAAAGTGCCCAACACAAGCAAGGGCAAAGCGAACGATTCTTTTTGCCTCACCACCTGAGGACATAAAAGTCGAGGAAAGAATAAAGAATGGAATAGCAAGCAACAAGAAATGTTCGTTTGCCTCGTACAGTTTCAATGCAATAGAAGACATTGAATCTATCGAGAAAAGAACGATATACAATATACTTGACAATCCTAAGGAAATTGCTACTGGAACCCCTAAAAGCAACAAAACAATAACTGATAAGACTAAAAATAAAGCACTCATAACTAAAAGGTAGGGACAAAAATTGGCAGGTTGAAGAAAATCACAATACTATGTTAGTGGGAAGCAATAATGGCTTTCCTAACGCCAGTAAAGACGAGATATAAAGCCTGTATTACCCGATAACAAAATAAGAGAAGCCCAATAGGTAAGATACTATATACAGTCCAGCGAGGCAGAGGTAAGTCTTCTAATTGCAAATTATATTTGTACATTTTCTGGATATACTCTATGGCACCACCTCGAGCGTTTAAATCATCACTAATGAACCTGAGCCAAGAGGCATCAATCAGAATAGCGGCATAGAGCAAACAACATAAACAAGCAATTAAGCCAAATATACGTTGCCATTTTTTAGACAATAAATTGACAATAACGTCCACGCCAAGATGGGCTCCTATCTTAATCCCATGAGATGCTCCCAAGAGGACCAACCAAGCAAAAACCGTCGTCGTAAGCTCCAATGCCCAAATGGCACCACTATTAAAAATATAACGGGCGATCACTTGCGAAAAAGTAATCGCCACCATCACAAGTAACAAAAAACTGAGTGTGTTTTTTTCAAAAATGTCTACATAAACCCCAATTTTTTTTAACCGCCCGTTATTACACATAACTATTGCTATATTTTTATACTAACTATTGATTATAGGTTTGTGCTTTTTTTAATACATCAGCACCAATATCTTTTTCAAATTTTTTCCATACTGGCTTCATTGCATTAACCCATTCTTGACGTTGAGAGTCTGATAAGGTACGTACGGGTTTTCCTGATTTGACGATTTTCGCACGGTTTTCAAGATTAATTTTGCGTGATAAATGATTTCTTTCCTGAGTCACTTCGGCAAAAATACGCTTGAGTTCTTTGCGAATATCAGCTGGTAGTCCTTCCCAAAAATCGACACCCGTCACCACAAGATAATCCAAAACACCATGGTTGGTTTCAGTTACGCCATCTTGTACTTCGTAAAATTTCTTAGAATAAATGTTAGACCAAGTATTTTCTTGTCCATCCACAACTCCAGTTTGCAAAGCACCATAAACTTCTTTAAATGCCATTTTTTGTGGGTTACCACCAATTTGCTCAAATTGGGCCTTAATCACATCAGAGGGTTGAATTCTAAATTTCAAACCCTTAGCATCAGAAGGTTTAACCAAAGGTCGATTAGCTGACATTTGTTTCATACCATTATGCCAAAAACCTAAACCAACAAGCCCCTTTGCCCTCATTGAGTTAAGTAGCTTTTGTCCATCATCAGAAAGCTGAAAACGGTTAACTGCGTTAATATCATTAAACAAAAATGGCAAATCAAACAAACGGAATTTTTTAGTATATTTCTCAAGTTTTGATAAAGAAGGTGCTGCCATCTGTAAATCACCGATAACTAACGCCTCCAAGGCTTTGGTGCCATTATATAACTGACTATTAGGATAAACCTGCATACATACTTTACCGTTTAACTGCTTATTGATACGTTCTTTAAACAGTTCAGCGGCCTCCCCCTTAGGATGCCCTTTAGCCTTAGTAACATGGCTAAATTTCATTACAATTTCCCCCGGGTCACACTGGGCAAAAGCACTATTGTTAAAAGAAAACAACAATAAAGTTGAACCTAAAACTAACAATTTACGACTAATTTTCATAACTTTCTCCAAATTTAAAGTAAAAAAAATAAAAAACACAATTATAACTCTATTTGATACTTGCTATGCATTTATTTTTTTATGGTCTTGTTATGGTCTTGATTATATTAAGAAATGTTAAACTGCTTAAATAATAGGTATGATAAGGAAAAACAAGTATTACAAACGTGCAAGAATTTCGGAGGATAAATTTGAAAATTTGAGATTTTTATGCAAAGATCTCATAATAATTATGTTTACGATTCGTTTTCTAATGTTATCTTTTTATGCAAGGATCTATGATGTCTATTAATAATTTTGTAACACAGAGAATAACATTTGTGCGCTAAACAGTAGAAGCAATACGGCAAAAGTTTTTCTGAGTTTAATGACAGGTAGGGTGCTAGAGAGCTTTGCTCCGATAGGCACCAAAACAACACTGACAAGGGCAATACAAAAAACTGCTACGAGATGAACAAACCCAGAAATAAAAGGTTGCTCTATGGATGTATCTAAACCGTTTAATATAAAACCTGCTGAGCCCGCTAAAGAAAGAGGGAACCCTATGGTTGCTGAAGTGCTAATAGCTTTTTTAAAATCAACGTTGTGCCAACTCAAATAAGGCACCATCATTGAACCACCCCCAATAGAAACCATTGATGAAACCGCTCCAATTATTCCACCAACAGCAGAAATTTTTAAGGTGGAGGGTAAAATACGAGTTGGTTTAGGTTTATTTTTTGATGCGAGCATTTGTATTGAGATATACGCCATATAAATCGTAAAAAAGATACTCAGAAAAAGGGTGTTTAAATACGTGACTATGAAGGTGGCAGAGAATGTGCCAATAATAATTCCGGGCAGGAATTTCCATACAATAGGCCATTCTACCGTCCCCATTTTATGATGAGCGCGCATACTTAAAAAAGAAGTTGCCACAATGGAAGCCATGGAAGTTCCTAATGCTAAATGAACGACATTTTCAACAGGAATGCCTTGCATTAAAAATAGAGTAGTGAGTATTGGAACCATAAAACCACCACCACCGATACCAAGTAAGCCAGCAAAAAAGCCAACAATACCGCCTAATAGTAGGTAGCTAAAAATCCAAATAAAATCTATTTCCATTGTGAATAGATTTTACCATTGAATGCCTTTAGCAAAAAGGAGTTAATATCAACCCATTTTTTTGGTATAAATGATTTGCGACTATATAGTGGTGCAATAACTATTGAAATAGAAGCCACGTATATACGGGTGAAAACAAGGGAGAGGGGGTAAGCTTTGGAGCAAAGTAATAACATTGATTTTTCACCTTTTTATCTGTCATCTCTTTTGTGCAAAGGTCTCGAGCTGTTCCTCGTTCCCACGCAGGAGCGTGGGAACGAGCAAATAAAAATCCACTCTATTTATGCTACGATGTAAATTTTTATTTTGTCTCACATTTGGATAATTTTTATTCTTAAGGATTTTTTTTCATAAACTTGCATAAATTTATCTTATAGTTGTACAATATATATTTCCCAATATTTATCCAGCTGCTTCGTTCGCTTCGTTTTTTTTTAGAATTTTAGAGAATAAAAAAATGAGGTCGTTAGGTTTTTAATGAGTTCGTTGGTTTTTATTGGATTATCGTTTAAAAATTAACGTATTTTTTTAGTGTTTATGAAATATTTAAAAACCCCATTCGTAAGTTTATTTCTTTCCCCCTCTTTTTTGAAGCTTTTTAAAACCTTTTTAATTACCGCTTTTTTACCCCTTTTTCTTGTTGCTTGTGGTGTAAGCTCAGGTAGCCCAACGCCTACTCCGAATGACCCGATTAAAGACATTATCAACCCCCTCAAAATTAGTAAGCTAACAGCGGGTAGCACCTCACAAATCACCCTATCATGGAATCCTGTTGCCGGAGCTAACTACTATGAAATTTATCAGAGTACACAAAACACCACCACCAGTTTAACAGCCATCAGTACTCAAACCAGTACCACCTTTAAAAGCACAGGTTTAACTGCAAACACTACCTATTACTATTGGGGGAAAATCTGTAAAACAGAAGGCTCAGTAGGATCAGCAGGAAGCTCCATCAATACAGCAGGGCACTCCTGCACAGCCTTTTCAACAGTTTCCTCAAAAACCACCTTGATTGTTCCCCCAAATGTTCCAATCGGTCTTAGCTTAACAGCGGATAGCATCTCACAAATGACGGTATTATGGACTGGCAATAATGAGGCAAAATCCTATGAAATTTACCGCAACAAAAGCAATAGCAATACAAGTTTAACAGCCATCGCTACCCCAAGCACTGATGCTGCTTATGTAAACACAGACTTAGAGCCAAACACGACCTACTACTACTGGGTAAAAGCGTGTAAGAAAAGTTCAACAGGAGAAAAAGCCTGCTCTGATTTTTCTCAAGTGGCCTCAAAAACTACTCTGGTTGTTATTCCAAGTGTTCCAACCGGTGTTAGCTTAACAGCGTATAGTGCTTCACAAATTACGGTACGGTGGGATAGCCTTACTGGAGCAGACTATTATGACATTTATCGCCACACAAGCAACAGCACTGCAGGTTTAACAGCGATTGATAGACCAAGCACCGACGCGACTACTTATGTAAATACAGGCTTAAATGAAAATACACGCTATTACTACTGGATAAAAGCCTGTAATGAAAATACTTCTGGAGAAAGGTGTTCTAATTTTTCCCAAGTTGCCTCAACAGCTACTTGGAGTGTGGATTCAGAAGCCCCCCCAAGAATTACCACTCCAACCCTAACTGTGATTAGCACCTCACAAATGACGGTATTATGGACTGGCAATAATGAGGCAAAATCCTATGAAATTTACCGCAATACAAAAAATGACGTTGCCGGGTTAATAGCCATTACCACTTTAACAGCTATTGCTACGACAACAAACATCTCCTATACAGATACAGATCTAACGGCTGATACAACGTATTACTACTGGGTAAAAGCGTGTAAGGAAAGTTCAACAGGAGAAGAAGTCTGCTCTGATTTTTCACCAGTTACCTCAAAAACCACCCTGGTTGTTATTCCAAGTATCCCAACCATCCTTAGCTTAACAGCTAATAGTGCTTCACAAATTACGGTATCGTGGACTGGCAATGGGGCGCATTCTTATGAGGTTTACCGCTCTACCAGCAATAATACAGCAAACTCAGCAAAAATTTCAGACCCAACTGACTCTTCTTATGTAAATACAACAGGCTTAACCCCCAATACAACCTATTACTACTGGGTAAAAGCCTGTAATGCAAATACTTCTGGAGAAAGGTGTTCTGATTTTTCCCAAGTTGCCTCAACAAAGACCCGGGTTGTTCCTCAAGGTGCCCCCCCAAGAATTACCACTCCAACCCTAAGTGCGGATAGCACCTCACAAATAACGGTATCGTGGACGAGCAATGGGGCAAGCTCCTATGAAATTTATCGCCACACAAGCAACAGCACTGCAGGCTTAACAGCTATT
>CAKMZV010000025.1:25486-27404 GCA_929200535.1 uncultured Gammaproteobacteria bacterium | reverse complement strand
AGGGAGAGGGAGCTTGTTTGTGCTCCTGCGTGGGAACCATTAACCATTGACCATTAACAATGTTACTTGTATCTCAGTATTTCCATTTATGTCCGCAGTTATTGCAGGTGTGTTGATTTTTTCTGATGGGGAAAATAATGCCTATCAGTCCTAATGATAGGATAACGAGCAGTAGTTTTGAGGTGGGGATTTCACTTTGATAATTGTTTGAATGACATTTTTGGCAGATGGTTTGTTCAACTTCAACTTTAACTTCAACATCTTGTTCTTTTGCTTGTTCTTGCTGTTCTTCTGTTAGAGAGTCTTCATATTCGCCTTGGTCATGGGCATTGATAATTTTAATCGCCAATTCTGCATTTTCTTCTAAGACTTGTACTTTTACACCACCCAAAGCTAAAGAGTACATCCAAATTGCCCATATATGGTGCTCGTGGGCAACATAGGCAGGAATACCTTCAACTTCTAAACGTCCTCTCGCAAGATGCGCTTGGATTGGATTGTCGTATGTACCAACTGTGATAAAGTTTGCCATTTATTATTTCTTAGTTTTTCTCCAGATAGCTTTACCCATAAAAAAGAATAATAATCCCATCAATCCCAATGGGAGTAAATAAGCTAAAGCATAAATTGAGCTTGCAATACCTTCGGATAGAGAGGTGGTAAAATGCTTTAAAGCATCTAAAATAGGCTCCCAAAAAGAGGGGGCAGTTTGCGAATTAGGGTGAAGCGATATATTTAGAATATCCGTTTGAGTGCGTTGTAGTAATCTTGCCTTAGCTCCTTGTGCATATTCAATTTGTGATTGTACTCTCGCAATTTCTTTAGTGATTTTGATTAAAGAGTTGATGTTATTGTTTGATTTTTCTTCTAATGCTGTGAGATTATTTCGATATTTAATCAGCATTTCAAGGCGTTTTTTATTATCCACGATGGCACTTTGTAAATCATCGACATCAGTCGAGCGGTTGCTGATTTTTCCTTGTTGGGAAGCTAATTCTAAAATTTGTGGAATGCCTTTAGGTAAAATTCTAAGTCGAATGTTAGCTGATGTATGTTCCCCAGTGTTTAAGCTGGAATGTAAAAGGGTGCATTTATATGTTGTGTCATTATTGCAGTACGCTGTAATTTTTTTAAATACAGGGTCGATTTGTTTTTCAGTAAGTGCTATTTGTACCCGATGTCTATAAGCAAGATATTTTGAGCTTTGTCTTTTAGCGGAGGAGGAGAGCAGAGCATTTGATTTGGCATTGGCAGGTGCTTCATCGTACGTTCTACTTGTCTGTTCAAGAGATTGAAGTGGGCTTGTGTGTTGATTGTCACTTGAGCAGGCTGTTACAGTAAGAAGAGACAATAATAAAAAAAGTATGGAGAAAAGTTTCATAATAGTAAGTATAACGAAAAAAAATATATTATCTTTATTGCTTTAATAGTAATTGTTCTAACCCCAGTATTGGTAGAGAAACGCATTTAAGGCGAGATTTTGCTGATAATACAGGTTCAAAAATTTTCCAGCTATCACTTAGAAATGGGTCGTTTGTAGAGAAATTGTTCTCATCGAAATGCTGGTTTATAAGTGTTAGCTTTTGATGGTTAAATAGCTGATGGCTAAGGCAACTGGCAGCTTGACATAAAATACAGCCGATGCTTTGATGGGCTAAGAAGCTAAATTGTTGATCCTCAATTTTTGCATACCAAGTAACTTGATCTCCGCATAGAGGATTGAGAGTAGTATGGCTTATCAATTGATTTTGAAATTCAGGAGAAATTTCTTTTTGCAGTATTTTCCATTCGCCTGCTTGGGTTTGCGTGAGTTTAATAAGCTCTGCACTGTATAGATTGATCATTTTTGCCAACTTTTTGCTTGTTGATAGATTTTTTGTAAGGCGTGTTCAAATAGCTCTAATTCTTCTAAGGTATT
>CAKMZV010000025.1:0-25386 GCA_929200535.1 uncultured Gammaproteobacteria bacterium | reverse complement strand
GGTGCTGGTGCCCAGAGATTTTCCTCTTCTTGTAGTAATAGGGGGTTATTATTGACTGGTGGGAGTTTTAGAATCATTCCACCACCCCAAGTGACGGGTTGCCAACTCTCTAATAATTGTTCTTTGGCGTATAACACACCAATGCCACTGGTAGCAAAGGCTTTATGCCCTGAGAAGCAATATACATCAGCACCAAGTTCTCTCATATTAGGAATGGAATGTTGCATCATTTGTGCTCCATCAAGCACTAATAAAGCCTGATTTTTTTTGCACCATTTTGAAACTAATTCGATATCGCTAATAATCCCAGTCACATTGGAGCAATGGGTTATCGCAACAATGCCAATATTGTTATTATCAAAATTAGTAAGTTGGGCAAAATCGATCGCTCCATCCGTGTTTACTGGCAAGCGATATAGCGGAATGTTATGTTTTTTGCATAATTCTAACCATGGTAAAAAATTGCTATGATGTTCGGCATCGCTAATTAAAACGCCTTTTTCTGGCGACAGATTTTCAATAATGCAACGTGCTGAAATATTCAGTGCATCGGTTGTGCCACGGCAAAAAACAATTTCATTATTTTTGGCACCGATAAGCTCGGCAATAGTTTGGCGAGCTTCTTCATACGCTTCACTGATTTTTTCAGCCTCTTGATACACACCACGGGCAATATTTGTTCTAAATTGACTATCGAGAGAATGCTTGGTATCAATTGCCACTTGGCACGCCTGCGTTGTTGCTGCATTATCAAAAAAATGACGTTGGGGGTTAGCAAAAATAGCTGGGAAATCGTGTTGGTACTTCACTGTTTCTTATTCCTTAATATTCTTGTATTGTTGCGATTAACTGTGTCGTGAAAAGTTTCTTCTTCGATATGTAGGTAGCGTTGGGTGGTTTCAATGCTTTCATGGCGGGCGATGGCTTGGAGATAGCGGAGGTTAATGCCATCGTCTGCTTGATGGGTTAGGGAGGTGTGACGAAACCAGTGGGTTGAGGCAAGGCTTAGTTTTTCGGCGTATTCAGGATGGTCATTTTCAATGGCTATGCTGATTTCTTTAACTTTCTTTTTAATGATTTTATAGAGCATATCGGCAGTGATGGGTTTTTCTCCTTTTAGCTTAGCGAGGATAGGGGCATTATCATTGCTTGAGGGGTAGGGCGACAGCCCACGAAAGGTGCGATAGCGAACTAAGGCTTCCATACTTTGGTCTTTCCATGGAATGCGTTGGGTTTTACCGCCTTTACCAGTAACTAACCACCACCATTTGCCGTGTTGTTTGGTGATTGAGTTCATTGAGTGCGAAACGGCTTCGCTGGCTCGTGGACTTTGTAAATAAAGCAAGCTAAAAATAAATAGGTTGCGCTCATAATGAGCTTGTTGATTTTCTGTTTTGGGCGTTTCCTGTAGCAGATGTTGCCAAAAGAGTTGCCAAATTTCTTTGTCAAGATAACGCTCTACAGTGGCAGCATTATAGGGCTTGGGGCGACTGGATTTGCTGAGGAGTTTTACTGGATTGCCAGATAGGTAGCCGGCATCGACTAAGAAAGAGAAGCAGGCGCCGACAATGGTGAGTGCTTGTTTACGACTTGCTTCGCTAAGTGCACCTTCAAAAGGCTTCCAGCGAGGGTCTTTACGTGGGCGACGTGGTCCGCACCAATAATCAAAAGGCTTAGGATCGGCAATAAATTTTAAGTAGGCTTGAATATCTTCAACGGTGAGGCTGGAAAAAGGTTTGTTAAGTGCTTGTAAAGCCCAAGTATAAAGACGTTCGATTTCTTTGCGATAAGAGCGAAAAGTTTGTGATGATTCATCGTAACGTCCTAGCCATGCTGAGAGGGCTTGGAAGTCATCTGAGGCATCAATTTGTTGGTTTTTAAGTTGGTTACGATTGGTTCCATAGACACCACTTAACTCATTAGGAAGAGAGGGCAGCTGCTCAATGGGTTTGATTAGTGATGTATCGTTCATTTTAATGTTGTTTTATACTCTTTATTTATTATAACGATAAGCGATTAATTGACGTTATAATTCAAATATATACATTGAGACCTTTGCACAAAAGATATGACAAGTAAAAAAGTAAAAAAACGTCCTGATTTGTGTTGTGAAATTTGCGAAGACGGACGTATTTGCTACATTTCACGCCTCAATCAGAACGATTTTTTATCTTTTTTCTTTTACCATACTTTTATGCAAAGGTCTCAGATTGGTAAGATTTTTATGAAAGAGTTTTTTTAATAGAGGTAACTCTTTGTTTTCTCCTTAGCTTTTTTGTAAAAATCTTTATTACTTAAAAGTAAATTAACACATATTTTATATAGGAGAAAAAATGAAAATAGGTTGTCCTAAGGAAATTAAAGCGAATGAGTATCGAGTGGGTTTGGTTCCTGCATCGGTGAAGGAGTATGTTCATCATGGGCATCAGGTGTATATGGAAAAATCTGCAGGTCTTGGCGTTGGGGTGAGTGATCAAGATTATGTAGAGGCTGGCGCTACTGTGGTGGATTCTGCAGAGGAAGTTTTTGCCAATGCCGATATGATTGTTAAAGTAAAAGAACCACAAGCTGGTGAGTGGGCTCAATTAAGAGAGGGGCAAATACTTTATACCTATTTACATCTTGCCGCAGATTTAAAGCAAACGCAAGGATTGATAGATTCAGGTTGTACAGCTGTGGCTTATGAAACCATTACCGATTCTCAAGGTGGCTTGCCCTTGCTTGCCCCAATGTCTGAAGTTGCTGGGCGTTTATCGATTCAAGCAGCGGCACGTTGCTTAGAGAAAGAAAGTGGCGGAGAAGGACTTTTGCTTGGTGGTGTACCAGGCGTTCCTGCTGGACGTATTGTGATAATTGGCGGTGGTGTGGTTGGTACTAATGCCGCTAAAATGGCATTGGGTAGCGGAGCCGAGGTAACTATTTTAGACCGCTCATTGCCTCGCTTAAGACAATTAGATGATTTATTTGCTGGGCGAGTGCGTACTTGCTACTCAAGTATGGAGAATTTATTAGAAGAAGTTCGAGGTGCTGATGCAGTTATTGGTGCAGTGCTTATTCCGGGTGCAAAAGCTCCTAAATTAGTCTCTAAGATGATGCTATCAGAAATGAAAGAGGGTAGTTGCTTGGTTGATGTGGCAATTGATCAGGGAGGTTGCTTTGAAACCTCCGTAGCAACCACACATAGCGATCCTATTTTTGTTGAGGATAATGTGGTGCATTATTGCGTTGCTAATATGCCTGGGGCAGTGCCTCGCACCTCAACTTATGCACTGAATAATGCGACCTTGCCGTATGGCTTGCAGTTAGCTAATAAAAAAATGGACGCTCTTAAAGGCAATCCAGCCTTAATGGATGGACTAAATGTCCACGAGGGTAAGGTAACAAATGCCTTTGTTGCTGAGGCGTTAAATTTTGATTATTGCAATCCGGCACAGCTATAACTATAATCACTATCATCATTCGCACTGAGGATTTTTATATTCTCAGTGCATTTTCGACCTTGACAACTTGATTACTAATAACCAAAAAGGACTCCTGTTTGCTCTTTCAGCTTCTTTTTTGGTAAGTTTTTTCCCTCTGGCTTTTAGAGAATTAGGGCGCCTTCACGAACCACTATTGTGTATCTTGGCGTTATTTCTTGTTTCCTTTGCCTTTTCTTCTATCCCGATGGTATTAAAGCCATCTCGTTTTCGCTTGAATAAAAAAGCCTATATTTTTGTTGTGATTGTCGGGGCAATTTCAGTGGTGGGGAATTGGTCTTATATGCAGGCTTTGCAAATGCTTGAGCCAGCAATTGCCTCGGTGATTCAGCGTGTAGAGCTTGTTTTTGTTGCTATTCTTGGTGCATTATTTTTGGCTGAAAAAATTTCTGTCCATCTGGTGGTGGCAATTGTTTTCTCCTTGGTAGGCTTATTCTTTTTACAAGGAGGTGAATTTGCCATTGATGACTTCCGACTTGAGGCGATAGGAATTACTCTATTATCGGCATTATCTTTTGCAATTATGTTGCTTTTCACCAAGTTCGCAATGCGACATACGGGCGTGCTGACAATTAATTTTTATCGCTTATTACTCATTAGCATTGTTCTATCAATTTCCCTCAATGTTTTTCAAAAATTACCTGAATTAACATTGATAGCGTGGGGACTCGCAATGATTTCAGCTATTTGCGGACCAGTTGTGGCACGATTTTTAATTACTATCTCTCTTAAGCATATCACTATGGCAAAGGCCTTGCTATGTACAATGCTTTCCCCGTTATTAACCGCTTTATGGCAATGGCTTTTCTATGACTTAACCCTCAACAGCACGGAATTAGCTGGAGGTGGTTTAATTCTATTTGGAATTCTTTTTGTGATTTTAAGAGGAGATAAAAACAAAACCCCAGAAGCTATTAAAGAACCACCAGCTGAGAGTTCTATGTAATGGTTAATTGTTAATGGTTAATTGTTAATGGTTAATTGTTAGTTGTTAATGGTTAATGGTTAGTTGTTAATGGTTAATTGTTAATGGTTAGTTGTAATTAACCATTAACAAGTGGAGCCTTAGGTGATATAGCCCCATTCCTTAAATTGCTTTTGCAGATTTTCATCATCTTTAAAAGCAAGATAAAATAAATATTCGGGTGCTAAATCCAGTTCTTCAAACCAAACAACAGTATGATGATCTAATTTAAAGCTCTTGAAATCATCTAAATTCTTTAACTTCTTAAAGACAGGTCTCTTGTCATTAAAAATACTTTCTTTCAAATCAACATTAGCCGACTTACCATTGTTAAATACAATATCCAAACAATAGTCCCCAGCATAATTCGCTTTTTTTATTTCTAACATATTGGCTTCTTACCAAGAAAACGGCTTATTTCAGGCATAATGAGACCTTTTGTAAAGTGTTTTTTTTAAGATTCTTGAGTGGCTCTAATTTAATTTTTTTCACTTTCAATAAGATAGCCTATTTTTTCCGATATATTAAAAAATTCTTGAATGTTTCCCTTACCCCATTGGTTTGAAATTGCGTAACGAGTAGAGTCTGGAAATTCTATCACATCTTCCCCAAGAAAATATCTACTTTGTCCTTTTAAACTTATTTCTATTGCTTCCTCTTCGGTAACAAACATTCTTCCTCCGGGTCTTGTCTCCTGAGGGAAGGTTTCTAAAAGTTCAGAAAGATTGCTTGGCTGATTTTTTGAAATCCAATATTGAATAACAGCTAAAACTAATTTTCTTTTATTGTAAATACCCTCTTGGAATTTATATTGAGTGTTATCTTTAGGTGAATTTTTTGCTTTTCGTCGTTCATCAGATTGTTCTTTAAGTTTAATTTGATAGCTCTCAGCTTCAGGCAATGGAATAATTTGTTGGACATCAATCAGAATTTCTTCTTGATTTTTATATGGGATTAAACGAATACAACGTATATCTAAGTTTTTTTCATTAAGCCACATTACGGATGTTGTCAGTTCTTTTGAAAAATTTTCTGATACTAAGATAATACGTACTTGCAAACCAAAGAGTTCTTCTTGTGATTCTTCCCAATCTAAAAATTCTATGATATTAGTTTCTGCATTAGCTTCACTACCAATAGATTTAAGGTATTTTTGATAAATTTCTATTGCTCGACTGTAAGTAAGGGTTGAGATCATAGCTGCATAGCGCAAAGCCTGTAATTCCATATGATTACCAGTTTCAGTACGCTTTAATTCAATAATTACTAAGTTCCCTTTTTTATCTATTGCCAATAAGTCAATTCGGCGTTGAGAACCTGTCCATTCTGCAAACTCCTCAGAAATTATGAGACAATCTGGGGCAATTACGTCAAGTTTTTGTTTTATTGCAGACTGTAAGTGTTTACGTTCTAAGAGTCCCTCAGAGTCGAATGTTGTTTGTTCAATGTTTTGAAATGAATTGTTCTCAAAGCTATAAATTGTCATATGACTCTAATTTTTAGTAATGTTTTAACTAATATTTCTACGCTTTTGGTAAGGTAACCCCTGTTTGTTCCATATACTTTCCTTGGCGGTCGGCGTAGGAGGTTGCACAGACTTCATCGGATTTGAAAAATAGCATTTGGGCGACGCCTTCGTTAGCGTAGATTTTTGCGGGTAGGGGGGTGGTGTTTGAAAATTCTAAGGTAACGTGTCCTTCCCATTCTGGTTCTAATGGAGTAACATTAACAATAATCCCACAGCGTGCATAGGTGGATTTTCCTAAGCATACAACGAGTACATCACGAGGGATTTTAAAATATTCTACGGTTCTTGCCAAAGCAAAGGAGTTTGGCGGGATTATGCACTCTTTGCCGACGAAATCGACAAAACTGTTTGGATTGAAGTTTTTAGGATCTACCGTGGCTGAATTTATATTGGTGAAAATTTTAAATTCTTCAGCACATCGTACATCGTAACCATAGCTGGAAGTGCCATAGGAAATTAGGCGATTTTGCTGATTATCTTGCTTAACTTGAGTGGCTTCGAATGGGGAAATCATTTCATTTTCGGTTGCCATACGGTTTATCCATTTATCTGAGCATATTGACATAGCGTTTTTAAAGTTTAGAGTTTTATTAATTAAGGTTTTTGATTTCAACAGCAGGCATTATCGCCGTAAAATCAACAGGTTGCTGACTAAGTTGAGCTGTGGCTTTGCGTGAAATATCTCGATAGTAGTCAAAGAGTGGTTTTTGCTGTTCTTTGGGTGGTAGGTTTTGCAGCAGAACACCACGATCCATTGTTTCACAAATCTCTTGATTTAAGGGGATTTTGCCGAGCAGTTTAATCATATAGTCTTCGGCAAGTTTTGTGCCACCTTCAGATTTGAAAATAGCACTACTTTTTCCGCAATGTGGGCAAGTGAAATCACTCATATTTTCAACCACACCTAAAGTGTGAATATTGACTTTTTCAAACATTCTGATGGCTTTTCTCGCATCGGCAAGGGCAACATTTTGTGGAGTGGTGACAATAATCGCTCCGCTAACTGGAATGCTCTGTGCAAGCGTGAGTTGAGTGTCCCCAGTGCCGGGTGGTAGATCGATGATAAGGTAATCTAATTCTTCCCAATTCGTTTCAGATAGAAGTTGTTTTAAAGTATTGGTAACGATAGGACCTCGCCAAATCATTGGAGTGTCTTGTTCAGTGAGATAGCCTATAGACATTGTTTTTAAATCGCCTGATTTTAATGGTGTCATTGTTTTGCCATCTGGACTTGTTGGGCGTTCGTGTATGTTTAGCATTGTTGGAATACTTGGTCCGTAAATATCTGCATCAAGAAGCCCAACTTTAGCACCTTCAAGAATAAGAGAGCGTGCAAGATTAACCGATACGGTTGATTTGCCTACCCCTCCTTTTCCTGAGCCTACAGCAATGATGTTTTTTATGTTGGGTATGCCTTTTGTGCCACTTTGGACTTGATGGCGTTTGATAGTCGATTGCACATTGACAGTTATTGGCGGTAAATCTAAAGGCTTGAGACATTTTTCGATTTGCCCAGCAATTTGCAGATGCTGACTTTTATTGGGATAGTGAAAATGAACATTAATTTCAAGTTCTGCTCCATTTCCTTTATTATTTTCTATTTTTATTGAAACAGCTTTGCTGTTTTTTAATTCACTTGAAGTATCTTCAATATAAATGGAAGATAAAGCCTCAAAAATTTGTTTTTCTTGAGTGTTTTCAGTAGGGTTAGGCATTTTCCATTGAATTTATTTACATAAGTAAGAGTGAAGAGACAATTTTACCATATTTTGAAAAGAGTAGTTTTTCTAATTAGAAAATAAAATTACTAGTACCTTTTATCGTTTTTTTAACGAATTTAGCAACATAAAGAGTATAATTTCTATGTATTATGTTACTATTGAAGGAAATTGAAAGGGGTATCTAAATTTTATATGAAAATTAATTTTATTGAAAATATTCAGAACATTACCTTAAATGCTTCACAAATCACTTTAAATATTTAAAATTACTCTAAATTAAACATTTATTACCATGGACATTCGTAAAGTTAAAAAAATTATTGAACTTATACAGGAATCGGATATATCAGAAATTGAAATTGCTAATGGTGAAGAAAATATTCGAATTTTGAGGGGTGGTGCTGTGCCTTCTTTTGTATCTAATGAGCCTGCTTGTGCCGTTCCGCCTGCACCTGTATTGAGTTCGGATGGTGCTGCTCGAACTGAGATTCAGGAAGAGGTTGAAGAGGATGCTTCTGCCTCTGGTCATATGGTTCGTTCTCCGATGGTAGGGACTTATTATGAAGCGGCTTCTCCTGGGCAGCCGGCATTTGTTAAAAAGGGCGATAAAGTGAATGCTGGTGATACTTTATGTATTATTGAGGCAATGAAAATTATGAACCAAATTACCGCAGAGAAGACGGGCACAATTGTTAAGATGTATGCCGAAAATGCTCAACCTGTGGAGTATGACCAGCCTCTTTTTGTGATTGAGTAAATAAGTTTTAAGGTTAAAAAATGTACGGTAAATTATTGATTGCTAACCGTGGTGAAATTGCACTACGAATTTTGCGTGCCGCCAAAGAATTGGATATTAAAACTGTTGCTGTGTATTCAGAAGCGGATAAAACACTTAAGCATGTATTGCTTGCAGATGAATCGGTTTGTATTGGTCCTCCTGCTTCTTCTTCAAGTTATTTAAATGTGCCAGCAATTATTGCTGCCGCTGAGGTAACGAGTTCGGATGCTATTCATCCGGGATATGGATTTCTTTCAGAAAATGCTCGCTTTATTGATCAAGTAGAAAAATCAGGCTTTATTTTTGTCGGTCCTAAAGCTCGTACTGTTGAAATTATGGGGGATAAAGTAGCTGCTATTGCTGCAATGAAAAAATCAGGCGTGCCTACTGTGCCAGGTTCAGATGGTGCTATTGGTGATGATGTTAAGGAAAATCTTAGAATAGCACAGGAAATTGGCTATCCAGTTATTATTAAAGCTTCTGGTGGTGGTGGTGGTCGTGGGATGCGTGTGGTACATTCTGAAAATACACTGATTGAATCAATTGCATTAACACGTGCAGAGGCGAAGGCTGCTTTTGATAATGATGAAGTGTATATTGAGAAATTTTTACAAAAACCTCGACATATTGAAATTCAAGTCTTAGCAGACGGGAAAGGCAATGCAGTTCATCTTGCAGAGCGTGATTGCTCAATGCAACGCAGACATCAGAAAGTAGTTGAAGAGGCGCCAGCCCCAGGAATTAGTGAAGAAATTCGTCAGAAAATTGGCAAGGTATGTGCGGACGCTTGTGTGCATATTGGGTATCGTGGTGCGGGTACTTTTGAGTTTTTATATGAAGATAATCATTTTTACTTCATTGAAATGAATACTCGTGTACAGGTAGAGCATCCAGTTACAGAAATGATAACAGGTATTGATATTGTTAAAGAACAAATTCGCATTTCAGCAGGTGAGACATTGTCCATTAAACAGTCTGATGTTAAGGTGAACGGCCATGCTATTGAATGCCGGATTAACGCAGAAGATTCAGTTACTTTTATGCCAAGCCCTGGTAAGATTAATTATTTTCATGTTGCTGGTGGGGCTGGTGTTCGTATGGATACGCATATTTATTCAGGGTATAACGTTCCTCCTTATTATGATTCGATGATTGGCAAATTAATTTGCCATGGAGAAACGCGTGATGTGGCAGTAAAAAAAATGCAACAAGCACTTCGGGAAACTGTTCTTGATGGCATTAAGAATAATATCCCTTTGCAAATGAGAAATATGCAAGATGAGGCGTTTATTAAGGGCGAAGTGAGTATTCATCATTTAGAAAAACGTCTGGAAAATGAGTCAAAAAAATAAACCTCATTTTTCTTTTTTAATTGGTATCAAGTAGGTATTGTTTACACCGTAAAACTTTTTATAATAATGACAAACCCTTCTTTGCAGCGAAATCTTTTTGATGTTGTTTTGGAGGATACTCAAAAGCTGGATCAATTGATTCACGAACAGCTTGATAGTGATGTTGTTCTAATTAAGCAAGTAGCGTCTTATATTATTCAAAGTGGTGGTAAGCGTCTTCGTCCCAAGGTTTTATTGTTAGTTGCAAGAGCGTTGGGATATGAGGGCAATAAACATATCATATTAGCAACGATTATTGAATTTATTCATGTAGCTACATTATTGCACGATGATGTTGTTGATAGCTCACAAATGCGTCGTGGTAAACCCAGTGCAAATATTGAATTTAGTAATTCGGCTGCGGTTTTAGTTGGTGATTTTCTGTATTCACGTGCTTTTCAATTGATGACTAAAATTGATGATGTGGAGGTGTTTAAAATTCTTTCAGATACGACTAATAAAATTTCTGAAGGTGAGGTTATGCAGTTAATGCGTATAGGAGATAGCGAGCTTGATGAGCAAAGTTATTATGATATTGTTGAACGTAAAACAGCGTGTTTATTTGAGGCAGCGTGCTGGTTAGGGGCTATGATTGCTGGCGGTTCTGATGAGCAAACAAAATACAGCAGGCAGTATGGTCATTCTTTGGGAATGGCTTTTCAGATTGTTGATGATATGTTAGACTATGTGGCAAATGAGGAGGAGACTGGAAAGTCTCTTGGGGATGACTTAAGGGAAGGAAAAATTACTCTTCCTCTTGTGTTATTACTGCAACAAGGTTCTGATGAAGAAAAAAAAATTGTTACAGATGCCATTACCACCCCTTCTGATGCTTATTTGCTACAAGTAATAGAAATAATTAAGAGTAAGAAAATTACTCAACAGATTCAACATAAAGTCAAAGAAATAACCTCAAAGGCACTTTTTTCTTGTGAAAATATGCCAAATAATGTTTATAGCGAGGCATTAAAAGAGATCGCTATTCAGGCAATGGGGAGAACTTCTTGAATAATTGATAATGTCAATCTTAAAAATAAGAAAGTGTTTTTTTTCTAAAAAGTTATTTTATGTTATTAGTTTAAGTGCTTTGTTAGGTATATTTATTTCTTTTGCAGTAAGTTCTTTAAGAGATTATCCAGTTAATGAGATTTTATTGTTTGATAGTTTAGGAACTAATGATAATACGAAAGATATAAATCGCGTTTTGACAGAAACTAAAGAACAGGCTTGGTTTGGTTTGGATGTTAAGGAATTAGAGATGAAAATATCTAATTTTTCGTGGGTTAAAAATGTTGTGGTTACTAAACCCAAATTGGGTGTATTAGCTGTGAAAATTACAGAGCATAAACCGATTTTTCGCTGGGCTTCAGGCTATTTAATATCCTCTGAGGGAGTGCCGTTTGAAGTGAGTGATTATTTGTGGGAAAAATACAATTTTTTACCGCATATTGAAAGCTCTACTAAAAATTTAAAAGTTTTATCTAAGATAAATCCTGTTTTGTCAAAATTCTCACAAAGGATTTTAGGAAAACTTGAGCGGATTCGCATTAACTCGCCAGAGATTATTGAAGTATTGTTTGAAAAAAGCACGGTTATTGTTGCCTATGATGATGCATATACTCATTTATCTCGTTTAAAAAATTGGTTTGAAAAATTGCCAGAAAAATTGTTTAACAATATTAAAAGAATTGATTTAAGATATAACAGTGGTTTTGCTATTAGCGAGCATGGTGTAGAGTAACAAGCTATAATCAAAAATAATTTTAAAAATAATCCCCCCCACTTAAATGAGTGTAAAAGATATAAAAAACGAAAATTCAATAATTGTTGGTTTAGATATAGGAACTTCTAAAGTAGCGTTTGTTGTTGGTGAAATTCAACCTAAGGGAAGTTTGAAAATTATTGCACAAGATAAGTATCCTTCCAAGGGACTTAGCAAAGGTGCAGTGATTGATATTTCAGAGACCACAGAGGCGATTAAGAATGCCATGGCACAAATTCAAGTGATTTCTGGTAATTCGATTTCATCAGTCAGCGTTGGCATTGTTGGACATCATATTAAAAGCCAAGATATTGAAGGGGATGTGGCTATTTCAGGAAGAGAGGTTACTGTGGATGACATTCAACGTGTTTTGGAGCACGTGCAGTCCAAGACTTCAATTGAAAATAATCATCAAACGCTACATTTATTGCCTCAAGAATATATTATTGATGAGCAGGGTGGAATTAAACAGCCGGTGGGAATGTATGGCGTGCGTTTCAAGGCAAAAGTGCATATGATTACTTGCTCTTCTGCGGCGGTTAAAAATCTATCTAAATGTGTTAATCACTGCAACTTAACAGTTGATTCATTTATCTTGCAACCATTAGCTTCGAGTATTGCTGTTTTGTCTCCTGATGAGAAAAATTTAGGAGTAGCTGTGGTGGATATTGGTGCTGGGACGACGGATATTATTATCTATATCAACGGTGCCGTAAGATATATAGGTATGATTGATATGGCAGGCGATTCTGTGACCACTGATATTGCTGGCTTTTATGGTTCACCGGAAAGTCAAGCTGAAAAAATAAAACTTAAATATGGGCATGCTTGTATCTCTGAACTGTTAGCTCCTGAAGAAAAAATTAAAATTCCTCAAGTTGGAGGAAGGGCTCCTAAAGAGACAGAAAGAGGCGTGCTTTCCTCGGTTATTGAAGATCGTTATAAATCTATTTTAGAAAAAGTAGCTGAGAAAATTGCAGAGAGTGGTTATATGAATGAACTACAGGCAGGTGTTGTACTTACTGGTGGAGGTGCCGCTATTGAAGGGATAGAATCTTTGACACAAGCTATTTGCAATCCTAATATGGTGCGTGTTGGTTCACCTAATGTGGAAAATGTTAAACCAGATGGTAATAGCCCTGATTATGCAACTACAGTAGGTTTAGTACAATATATTTTTGATGAGCAGCAAAAGAAACACTCCTTGAATATGTCGCCAAGTTCCCCATTAAGTCATTCGACTATCGTGAAGAAGCCAGCTCACCCTAAAAAGCTGAAAAAATCCACTTATTTTAAAGTTGTTTCTTGGTTTAAAAAATTAAAAGATAGGTTATAAATATCCATGCAAAATTTTCAATGTACTATCAAAACTTCGTTATCCGTTTCTGGGATTGGTTTGCATAGTGCACAAGCAGTGTGTATAACACTTTACCCAGCAAAAGAAAATTCTGGCATTATTTTTCGTCGTATAGATCTTTCTCCAGCTGTTGAAATACCTGTTACTCCTGAAAACGTGGGCGAAACTGCATTATGTACCACATTAGTAAAAAATGGCGTAAGAATTTCTACTATTGAGCATTTAATGTCCGCCATTGCTGGAATGGGGATTGATAATTTGCGTATTGATATTGATGGTTCTGAAGTGCCCATTTTGGATGGTAGTGCTTCTACTTTTATTTTTCTACTTCAATCTACTGGAGTTGAAGTACAGCAAGAAATGAAAAAATTTGTACGTATTTTAAAAGAAGTTAAAGTACGTAGAGAAGAGGACGATAGCTGGGCAAAGCTATTGCCTTATGATGGCTTTAAGCTGACCTTCAAAATTGATTTTGACTATTTGAAAAAAACTGAGGAGCGAGAATTTTCAGTAGATTTTACCTCAACCTCCTATCTTAAAGAAATGAGCCGTGCTCGTACCTTTGGTTTTTTAAAAGATTCTGAATACCTAAGAAAAAATAATTTAGCCCTTGGCGGGAGTGTGAATAATGCCGTTGTCATTGGTGATGATGGAATTATCAATGATGGTGGCTTACGCTCGCAAAATGAATTAGTAAAGCACAAAACATTAGATGCCGTGGGTGATTTATTTGCACTTCAGTATCCCATTATTGGTGAATTTCAAGGATACAAATCAGGACATTTTTTAAATAATCAACTACTTAGGACACTACTTAAACAAGTTGATTGTTGGGAAACTGTCAGCTTTAATCTTCCCTCACAACTACCAATCAATTATATTGATTCAAAGGTGGGCTAAATTGTAGGCTACTTCTATAGGCTACCTCTATTAACTATTTGCGTGGTTAATTCTACAAAAGACATTCTTCGTTTAGCCCCAATGATGGGCTATACTTCTGCTCCGTTTCGTCTGCTTTTACGCTTACTTGCACCTGAGGTGCAACTATATACCGAAATGGTTTCTGTCAACGCCGTGGTTCACCATCCACAGGCACATTATTTTAGTCGTTTTGCAGAAGAAGAAAACACTGTATTTCAACTGGGAGGCGATCACCCTAAACATTCTGCAGAAGTTGCCAAACAAGCTGAACAATCTGGCTTTACAGAGATAAATATCAATTGTGGTTGCCCCTCTAATCGTGTGCAAAATGCTAATTTTGGTGCTTGTTTGATGCGCGATCCTGAGCGAGTAGGGGAGATGGTTCAAGAAATGCAAAAAAAAGTTTCTATTCCAATCTCTATCAAACACCGCTTGGGTATTGATAAAATTATTGATTATGAATTCGTACATAATTTTGTTAAAACCATCTATTCAGCTGGATGCAGGCGGATTATTGTACATTCCCGTAATGCTTGGTTAGAAGGGCTAAGCCCACGGCTTAATCGCAAGGTTCCACCATTGCGACCGCAATTAGTTTATCAGCTCAAAAAAGATTTTCCTGATATGAATGTTTGCATTAATGGTGAAATTAATACCGTTGAAAAAGTCTTAGATCATCTAACTCCCTCTAAGGAATATCACGAAATAGCTTTAGATGGTGTGATGATTGGTAGAAAAATATGGGATAATCCATATTTATTCGCACATATCCAGCAAGAAATAAGCAAAAACAAAAAAACCTCTATATCTTGCTCTTCCCCTATAATTAGTCCTAATGAAATTATTGTGCAATATTTTCAACTTGTGCAAAAAAACTATCATTGGATTAAAGATATATGGAGTGTGAATACCTTAATGCGTCCATTAACCCACTTATATCATGGAAGATCTGGAGCAAAGCAATGGCGAACCAGTGTGACGAAACCCTATTCAAACTTAAAAGAAGCAGAATCTTTGTTAACTCTTAGCAATCAATTGTTTTAATGAGTCAAAAAATCTATCTTAAAGTTCCCTTTATACAAAAAGATATTGTTAAAAATCTTGGTGCACGCTTTGATTTCAATAAAAAATCTTGGTATATTGATGAAAGCTGTGATCCTCAATTGTTTGTTGAATGGTTAGATAATGAAACACAATCCTCATTATTATTTCGTGATGTAGATAAAGAAGACGCATTTTCTTTAAGTGGTTTTTCTATCAATCAAAGCACACTAAAGCAACCTTCTTTGCCAGAAGAATCTGCAGAAGAAATCCTGCCTCCTTCAATTTCTCTTGTGCATTTACTACACCGAGTAGAGCAAAGCATTCGCCAAAATTTTGGACAAAGTATTTGGATTAGTGCAGAAGTTGCTCAAATAAAAGCTCACAGAGGGCATCATTATCTTGAATTGGTGCAACGGGATGAAAGTAACGGTGAAGAATTAGCAAAGGTAAGGGCAACAATATGGAGTAGTCGTAAACATATTATCACTCAATTTGAAGAACAAACAGGGAAAAAAATTGGTGCTGATATTAAACTACTTCTTGAAGTGCATTGTGTTTTTCATAAGCGTTATGGCTTTAGCTTGGATATTTTACAAATCAACGTAGAATATACGCTCGGGCAGATGCAACGAAAAATTAACGCCATTCGTAAAAAACTAATTTCCCAAGGAATTTATCAGCAAAACAAAGAAAAAGCATTACCTAAATTATTAACAAATATCTGCGTTATCAGTCCAGAAAATGCCGCAGGCTTAGCAGACTTTAAGCATTATTTAGATCCACTTGTAGAGCAAAAATTATGTCAATGCAATTACCATTATGCAACCTTTCAAGGAAATCAAGCAACCCAGAGTATTACCAAATGTTTGCAACAAGTGATGTCCCAAATAGAAAGTAAAGGCTACCAATTGATTGTTATTATTCGTGGAGGAGGCAGTATTACTGATTTGCAATTTTTAGAAGAGTATGAAATAAACCAAGCGATATGTGTTGCAGATTTACCGATATGGGTAGGGCTTGGGCACCAAACAGATAAATTACTAATTAATGAAATTGCTAATCGTCATTTTCCCACCCCTACGGCGGTGGCAAGGCAAATTGTGCAATGGGTACTTACTCCATTGCACAATGCAATAGCTCAATGGAATGAGATTACCCTATTAGCTAAGCAACGCATAGCAAAAGAAAATCAAACACTTGAAAAAAGCAATTTTCTTCTACATCAACAAAGTCGTAAAATTCTACAAAAAACTGCTCAACAGCTTTCTGCTCAACAAACCGCACTTAAAATTCACGCCATAGAAGAAATCAAACAACTCAAAAAAGTAGTGCAAAGTAACTATCAAACATTACCAACTTTGGTTACAAAAGCTCTTAATATACAAAGTGATACTTTAGCAACAAAACAAAAATCTATTCACGCTCAAAGCAACCAATTTTTGCAAGGATATAAAAATAAGCTACAAATAACTGACAGTATTATCCAAAACAGCCATCCCAAAAAAATATTAAAGCGAGGTTTTGCAATTATTCGAGATCATCAACAAAAACCTTTGAAATCCCTCTCCCAAATTGCTAAAAATAAAGAAGTTACCATTCAAATGCAAGAAGGCAAAATCCAAGCTAAAATCAAAAAGTAGGGGCAGCTCTATGTGTCTGCCTTATGTTGGAGTGTCTGACGAATCATTAATGGCAACTTTTCCCCCATTTTTTTAAACGCCAGTAGTTATAGGGTAGAGGGGTGATAAAGCCAAAAAATAATGCAATAGGAATTACCCACCAAGTAAGTATTGCTCCTCCTGTTAACAAATAATCGGTTAAATTCATAGCAATTTCCATTGCTAACATTGAAATAAAACTCATACCAATGGCAGTTTTAAAAGCCATATAAAAAGGAAATTTTTGTCTGATTAATAGAATAGTTTCTAAAATAATACTGGTTATCAAGCCATTAATAATGGCAAGAATAAAAATGCTTAATGTAGGAATAGAAAAATCAGTATATTGAAAAAAAGCAATTGTGCCAAAATCACCAATTGAGCAACCAATTAGACACCACTTTGTATTATGCATTGCTCTAAGCCAAGTATTTTTGCAAAACCAAAAATTATTCATAGGATTAATGTAAAGAATTTTTCAATAAATACTTAGCTTTAAATTGTATTTAAATTATAATCTTAATTTGGTAACTCCCCTTTTAATCCTATTTTCAAAATATTAATTTTAAATTTTCTATGTATCAAAACGCGTTAAACAGTATATCCATTGCTTTACTCAGTATTTTTTTGTTTTCTTGTGCTCAAACTTTAGAAAAAGTTGCTAAAAAACCACAAGTAACATACGACTCTTTTCGTATGGGGAAGGCTACTAAAGAAAGCCTTACCTTAATTCCTAAGATTCAGGTTTTAAATACCAATAACTATCCTATACCAGTGGATGCGCTGACTTATTCGTTGTCATTAAACAACAATAATGTATTTTCTGGTGAGAATAAAAGCATTGGCAAATTAGAAAGCAAAAAGCCTAAGGGAGTTGAGCTTCCAGTTATCTTAACTCAAGATACGCTTAAACTTTTTAAAGAAAAACTATTTAAAGATGGCAAAATAGATTATGGGGTTTCTGGTAATGTGAAAATCCTCGGTTTTAAACTGCCTTTTGAGAAAAAAGATACATTATATTTGCCTGTAGTTAAGATTGGTAAAATCGAAATAGGGGAGGTCAGTCTTTCTAAAGTTTCTTTGAAGTTACCTATTTCAATATCCAATGATAATAATTTTGCGCTTCCTGTTCAGGGCATTAGTTATGTAGTGAATCATAAAGGAAAAGGCATTGTCACAAATTCTACCAAAATTGGTGGTATTGCAAAAAAGAGCAAAAAAGAAATTATTTTACCTTTAGAAATAAGCCCTAAAAATCTTGGTTTTACGTTATTTAGCTTAGTAACTAATCCAACATTAGCTTTAGATGTACAAGCAATGGTGGATGTCGGTTTCCATAAAGTACCTTTAAACCGTGATATTAACCTTAATCTAAGGAAATTGCTGAATTAACTTTAGGCTGATTTCAGTAGAGCTGTTTTGCCAAAACATCACCCTAAGTGTAGATTTTCACGAGAAAATTTGACTTTTTTAATAAAACCATATATTATGTGGGTACGGTTTATAAGATTATTTTCTTTATTTCCGATAGGTATTAGGCAGTAAATTATGGGATAGCCACTAATTGTACGCATAAAATTAAATCTAACGATGAGCCAAGGTACAGAAAATAGGCAAGTACAAAAAAAGACCTTTAATATCGATTTTCAAAATATTAAAGAGATGGAATTCTTTATTGCACGGAGAAAACAGACGGCTTTTGTTAATAAGGCTATAAGTCAAGCCTTAGAGCAAATGAAGAAAGAGCATAGCAAAAAAGAGGCTTTGCAGGCATTGAAAGAATTGTCAGCGATGAGAAAAAATACGGAAATAAATGATGGGCAAACTTCTGTAGAGCTTGTTAGGGAGCTGAGAGAAAATAGGGTTGATTATTTATGTGAAGGTTCTGGCGTATCTGATAAGTCTTAACTATATTTATCACTCAACTATCTTCGTGGTCATTGATAGCAATCTCTTTATAAAATCTTTTTTACAGGAGGAGGATTCGCACAAAGCGAGAGAATTTCTTGCTTTTTGTTTGGAAAATTAAGCGAAATTTTTTAGTCTATAACTTCATATCTCTACAATTTCAATATACTCTTCGGGTAAATCTCGGATAAAGCGGGAGACGGGGAAACTGCTGAATTGATTTCCGTAGAGTTGGCGGTAGCCGGCGAAGGTGAGGAAGAGTTGTTCTCTTGCTCGAGTCATTCCAACGTAGGCAAGTCGGCGTTCTTCTGTGATTTTGTGTTCGGCATCTAAACTTCTTGTTGTCGGAAAGAGTCCGTCTTCCATACCAACCATAAAAACTAAGGGAAACTCTAATCCTTTAGAGCTATGCAGGGTCATTAGTTGTACGCATTCGTGTGCTTGATGATTCGTTTTTACGGGTTGTTCTCCGGCTTCAAGAATGGCGTGTGAAATAAGTTCATTGCCATCCTCATATTCTCTGGCAGCAATAATGAGCTCTTGAATGTTTTCTTCACGTATTTCTGCTTTTTCCTTAGATTCTTTTTCATAGTGGCTAATAAGCTCGCTTTGTTTATAGAGGTAATCTAATTGTTGCTCAACTTCTTTTTTTTGTATCTCTTTTTGCCATTGGGTGATTAGTGCAATAAATTTTTCTAAAGAGGGGTGTTTGATTTTTTGGGCACTTTGCCAATAAGATACTTCTTCATCGTTGGCAATTTGAGTAATGGTTTCAAGAGTTTTATTGCCTATACCTCGTGGCGGCGTATTGATTATTCGTAAGAAGGCTGCATTATCATCTGGGTTAATCACTAACCTAAGATAAGCAAGTAGATCTTTAATTTCAGCTCGTTCAAAGAAGCGTACTCCGCCATAAATAGTGTAGGGGATTTTATTTTTAAGTAGGCTTTCTTCAAAGAGCCTTGATTGTGCATTGGAGCGATAAAGAATAGCAATATGATTGCCAGGCATATTATTTTCTAAGGCGTGTTCAATTTCTTTAATCACAAAGTCTGCCTCATTATGCCCATTAACTGCGGCGTAGATTTTTACTGCCTCTCCACCCTCTATATTAGTCCATAAGTTTTTGCCGAGGCGGTCTTCATTTTTAGCAATTAACTGATTGGCACAACTAAGGATGGGCTTAGTGGAGCGGTAATTTTGCTCTAAGCAAACCTCTGTGACTGGCTTGTATTTGGAAAATTCTTTGTTAAAGGATTGGATATTTTCAATTTTTGCCCCACGCCAGCCATAAATTGATTGATCATCATCGCCAACAATAAAAGTATTTCCCAGTGTGCCGTTGAGGAGTTTAATCCATTTGTATTGGAGCGTATTGGTATCTTGAAATTCATCAATAAGCAGGTGCGAAAAACGCCCTTGATATTGTTTTAAAAGTTCAAGATTTTCTTTTAATGCTTCGTAGGAACGTAAAAGTATTTCAGCAAAATCTACGAGATTGCTTTGATTGCAAAGTAATTCATAGCGATGATAGACTTCCAATTGCAAGGCTTCCCAGTTATTTTGAGCACTAAGGGTATATGCCCTAAGCCCTTGATCTTTATGTGAGTTGATAAAATTGGCTGCTGTTTTTGGTGGGTTAATTTTTGGATCAATTTGTAAATCACGCATTATTCTGCGTATTAACGATAATTGATCATCACTATCCATAATTTGAAAGGTTTTGCTGAGTTTGGCGTGCTCATAATGGATGCGTAAAAAACGATGGTTTATGCCGTGGAATGTGCCACACCAAAGTCCTGGAAGTTCCTGTTGCATCAACGTATGCAAGCGAGTTTTCATTTCATTGGCAGCTTTGTTGGTAAAGGTAACGCTACAAATTGCACTGGGTGCAATGTTGTGATGGAGAATAAGCCAAGCAATGCGATGAGTTAGTACCTTAGTTTTTCCACTGCCAGCACCAGCAAGAATTAGGGCGTGCCCTTCTACGGGTAGGGTAACGGCTTCTTGTTGGGCTGGGTTTAGATCTTTGGTTAAGAATGCGGTGTTAGCTTGAGTGAGCTGCTCAATTTTATTCATTTTCGCTGTTAGCTATTAGGAGGCTTTCTTGTTGGAGAACATTACGCACTACGTTTAAGCGCTTTTTATATAGGTAGTCTTTTTTTTGTGTATTTTCCATTGCTTGAAAGATTGGATCTTGAGTGGGTTTTGAGAGTTCAAGTTCCTTCATTTTATGGGCAAGATTTAACCAAAAAATTTTAGGTTGAAAAGGCTTGTAGCCAAACCCTGTTCGCCCCTTTGAATCACTTTCGCTAACTTGCAGTAATTGAATAAGATTTTGAGGATGATGAAAAAAATCAATTGAAAGGAGCATTTTTAAGTAGGTATCTGCTCGCATTTCATTAAGGCGGTGAAAGTGGGTATGCCACTGAGCTGAGTATATAGCAAGTTTTTTAAAGTTATTAGGTATCAGAAGACGCTCACAGAGATTTTTGACTAAATTAACCCCCCGCTTTTCATGTCCACGATGAGAGGGTAGGATTTCTTTTGAAGTTGTTGCTTTGCCCAGGTCGTGAGTTAGGGCACAAAAACGTACGGTAATATCGTTGGTGAGTTTGCTTGCTTGCTCTAATACCAAAAGAGTGTGTATTCCACAATCAATTTCTGGATGCCATTTTGGAGGTTGAGGAACGCCAAAGAGATTGTGTATTTCAGGAAACCAATATTTTAAGCCTCCAACTTCATACATCAGTTTGAAGAAAAGATGCGGCGAGCGTGTCTCTAAGGCTAACTGTGTCTCTCTCCAAACACGTTCGGCAGAGAGATGTTTTAATTCGTCTGTTTGACAAATTTGACGCATTTTTTCAATCGTCTCTGGAGCAACGTTAAAACCAAGATAGGCAAAGCGAGCATAAAAGCGTGCGACTCTAAAGACTCTTAATGGGTCTTCGCTAAAGGCATCAGAAATATGCCTAAGAGTATATTGCAATAAATCTTTTTTGCCATTATAAGGATCGATGAATTTTTTGGACTTCGGATCATAAGCAATGGCATTAATGGTTAAATCTCGACGTGATAAATCTTCTTCTAAACTTACCTTAGATGAGGTGTTAAATGTAAAACCAGCGTAGCCATGCCCTTGTTTTTTTTCTAAGCGGGCGAGGGCGTATTCTTCATTTGTTTTCGGATGAAGAAACACAGGAAAATTCTTGCCGATTTGTCTAAATCCTAAATCCAACATTTGTTGGGTAGAGGAACCGACAACAACCCAGTCTATTTCTTTAATTTGAATATCACTATCAAATTGCTGTAGGAGTTTATCTCTTACAGCACCGCCTACTTTATAATGTTTGAAAGGAAGGCTAACGTTTGGAAGATTTTCTGAGTGCGGAAAATTTGTCATCAGGAGAAGTGGCTTGTGTCAGTGCTTTAATATATTCAATGACGTTAGAGCCAGTATTGTGAACATTGTTATAATCGGTTTTTTTACTTGGGATAAGGGACAAATTAAAATTTTTAGTGCCTATTGGAAAAAAGGAATTGAGTGTTTTGTTTCTCTTAACTACCATAGAAGATAGAAACGAAGGGCAGTTATAAAGAATTGTAGATGAGTTTGTCGCTTTATGTATTATTTCTGTAATATCAGTTAAAGATAAATTAATTTTTCCAGCCACTTCGATTTGCTGGTGTTTTTTATTGTGAGATTGCTGAATTAGTGAAATATAAAAATCAGCAATATCTTGTATATGAACAGGAGAAAGCAAAACATTTTTTCCTACAAGAGGATAAAACTTTTTGTTCTTTAACTCAATGGCTAATTTTTTGATAAAGCATTGCTCTTCATCTAAACTAATGCCTTCACCATAAATCCATCCTGAGCGTACCACGCTTACTTTTATTTGGGTAGTTGCTTTAATTGCTTTTTCTCCATAAGAGCGACTTAGCCAATAAGGATTTTGAAAAACTAACTGATTTAACCCTAAAGAGGAATTATGAATGAGATGTTTGACCTTATGTTTGACACTTAATTGGACAAGATTTTTGCAGTAAAAATGATTATAGGCTTCTAAGTGTTGAAGTTTGTATTTTTTTATCTCATAAGCCCGTTGAAAGTTCAACACAATTGATGAGCCTTTTAAGACATTTGTCAGCTCATTAGGTTGCAAAACATTGGTCTCAAAGAGATGAATTTTATCATTAAATTGTAAATGCCTATGTCGTTGTGGATACAAGAGGGGGACTTTACAAATATATCCTTGGCGACTCAATAAGTAAAGGACATACGAGCCAAGAAAAGTATCTGCACCGAGAAGGGTGATTTGTTCACTCATTACGCTATGCTTGTTCGAGCTCACACATTAAAGGGAAATCATTTTTCTTAGCAAGGTTAGTGACTAAAGATTTTCTTGTTTCAGCCTCATCATAACTAAAAACCCCTCCCACTCCTTTACCTGTATTATGAATTTCTTGAGTAAGATTCTCTGCCTCTTCTTGGGTTTTGTGAAAAAATTTCATTAATACATAAACAACGAATTCAAATGTGGTGTAATCGTCATTAAAAAGTACCACTTTATACATATTAGGGGTATCAATTTTATGACTAATTAAATCTTCAAATTGCTCATTACTGGAAGCCTTTTCAATGATTGATGTATCTTTACTCATGATTTTTATTCAATAATTGTAGTTGAATAGGTGATTTTTGCTGTTTTATTTAACATTGTAGCAACAGAACAATACTTTTCTACCGAAAGACTCACTGCAGCATCTAAGCGTTTTGACTCCACCTCACCCTTAATGGTAAATAGTAAGTGTATTTCAGTAAATACCTTTGGAATATCATTGCTTCTTTTTGCAAACACTTTGACATTAAATTGTTCAAAAGGCTGGCGGCTTTTTTTGAGAATAGTAACAATATCCATAGAAGCACAACTTGCTAATCCCATTAGCACCATCATCATTGGTCTTGTGCCTTGATTATTACCACCAATTTCAGCAGAGCCATCGACAGAAATTTGGTTTTTTTCTTGGTCTGAAGCAACGAAATGTACGCCATTTTTCCATTCTAATTGTATGTCAAAATCATCCATTATTTTATTTTTTACTTTTAAGATAATCGTGTGCTAACATCAATGCTGTAATGCTACGTGCTTCAGTAAAATCTTCACGTTGCATAAGGCTTGGGATATCCTCTAATGACCATGGATAGACTTCAATCGATTCAGGTTCATCACCTTCTAATGGTGCCCAACTTAAATTTTCTGCCAGCAAAATATGCGTTATATGTCCCATATAACCAGGTGCAACAGAGACGCTTTTAAGAAAACGAATATTTGCAGCCTGATAACCCGTTTCTTCTTGAAGTTCTCGATTTGCAGCTTCTTCGATACTCTCATCGTTTTCTAACTTTCCTTTAGGGAAGGCTAATTCATAACATTCTCTTCCGCCACAATATTCTCGAATAAGCAATAATTTATTGTTTTCGTTCACAGCAACAACTAATACTGCCCCTCGCTTATTTGCTTTAAGAGTTTCATAAACAGTTTTTACGCCGTTAGAAAAGGTCAGTTTCTGCTCTTCAATATGAAAATGCTTTGAGCGGGCAAGCTCTTTTCTTTCGGTAATTTCAGGAAGCTCTTTATTTGGATCCACTTCATTAGGAAAAAGTATTTTACGCATACAATAAAGTATAACAGAGGGAGATGATTAGATGCTAAGCTGATTCACACAAGGTGCTCAACTTCGAAGATGGTTATGAAAGAAGCCTCCTTCGCGAAGGATAAGAGCCTATTCGATTGGTCGTAATCATCTGTTAAGAATAAACCTTGATTTGTTATTCATCTATTTGACAAAATGTATAAAATTGTTATAATTGTTTCTGTGCAATAACAAAACAAAATTGCCGTCGATTTTTATTTTTTGCAATACGTAAAAAACTTGATTATGAACCTATTATTTCTTTCCCGCACCTTTAATAAATTTAAAACCCTTTTAATTGCCGTTTTTTTACCCTTTTTTCTTGTTGCTTGTGGTGGAAGTTCAGATAGCCCGACGCCTACTCCTCCGGGTGAACCGAGTAAAGACATTATTCCAAATGTCCCAACTGGTCTTACTCTCAGTCCGGATAGTCCTTCACAAATCACGGTATCGTGGACTGGCAATGGGGCACATTCCTATGAAATTTATCGCAACACAAGCAACAGCAATGCAGGTTTAACAGCCATTGCTACCCCAAGCACTGATGCTGCTTATGTAAACACAAACTTAAAGCAAAACAAAACCTATTACTACTGGGTAAAAGCCTGTAATACAAATAAAACGTGCTCTGATTTTTCAACAGGTACTTCAACAACGACCTTGGGTGTGTCTCCAAATGCCCCCCCCAAAATTACCGCTATTACCCTAAGTGCGGATAGTACCTCACAAATAACGGTATCATGGACTGGCAATAATCAGGCAACCTCCTATGAAATTTACCGCAACAAAAAAGATGACATTAAAGGTTTAGTGCCAACTGCTGCTACTACTCCTTATGTAGATACAGGCTTAGATGCAAACACAACCTATTACTACTGGGTAAAAGCGTGTAAGAGCAATTCAGAAGGAAACGATGACTGCTCTGATTTTTCAACAGTTGCCTCAAAAACCACCTGGGTTGTTATTCCAAGTGTCCCAACCGATGTTAGCTTAACAGCGAATAGTGCTTCACAAATTACGGTATCGTGGACCGACAATGGGGCTCACTCCTATGAAGTTTATCGCAATATAAGCGATAGCACCAATTTAATAGCCATTGCCACGACAATAAACGCCTCCTATGAAGATACAGGTCTAACGGCTGATACGACGTATTACTACTGGGTAAAAGCGTGTAA
>CAKMZV010000024.1 GCA_929200535.1 uncultured Gammaproteobacteria bacterium | reverse complement strand
CAGAACAATTTTTTATCTTTTTTCTTTTGCCATACTTTTATGCAAAGGTCTCATAATATAATTTTACAAAAAATAATTCGCAAACTTACCATAAAAAAAGGCTCAGTTTGCAGAATTAAGACTATTGCATTAGGTTATGGGAGGACAAGCAGGCAGAAAAAAATTTCATAATCAAGGCGTCAATTGCAGTCAATACGTCCGTCTTAACAAAATTGACAACACCGATTATGGGATTTTTTTCAAGTGCGACTCTTTCCATAACCTAATGCAATAGTCTTGAATTTTACGTAAAAAATCAAATGGCAAACATCATCAAACTAATGCCCCACAACCCTCACAAAAAATAATCAATACCCCACAAGCGGTATAATCGATTAGCTCACCGCTTGCATTAGCATTTCGATTGCCATTGCTTTGGGTTTGATAAATTTGAAGTTTGTGATTTCATTGTCAAAGTTGTCAAGAATTTTTTGACCACATTTGCTTTGAGTATGTTTGACAAAATCTTTTATTTGCTGGTTTAGTAGGGCAATTTGCTGGCCGTAGTCTGAATGGTTTAGATTAAATAGTTCAACCATTTCGTGATTAAGGTAGTTTGCCAGATTATTTTCTATATCATAAATAAAGGCACAGCCTCCCGACATTCCAGCAGCAAAATTACTGCCGACTTTTCCTAAGGAAACTACAATGCCACCGGTCATATATTCACAGCCATGCTCTCCCATTCCTAAAATCACGGCGTTAGTGCCTGAGTTTCTAACCGCGAAACGCTCACCAGCAAGTCCATCGGCATAGAGTTTGCCTCCGGTGGCACCGTATAAGCAGGTATTGCCCATAATGGGGGTTTTTTGAGCGTCAAAATCGCTATTCTTAGGCGGTACTAAGACTAGTTTACCACCACTCATTCCTTTGCCTGTGTAGTCGTTAGCGTCTCCTTGCAGGTAGAGGTGTAAGCCTCCTGCATTCCATACCCCAAAGGATTGACCAGCCACGCCACTAAGATGAATAATCAAAGGTTTGGCTTCCATTCCATCATTGCCATAGCGCTTGGCAATTTCGCCTGAGATTCGAGCGCCGATGGAGCGATCGGTATTTTCTATCTCAAAGTTGAATACGCCACCTGATTTTGCCTCAATAGCAGGCAGGACTGTTTGTAGCATTTGTTCTGCTTTTTCGCCTTTATCCCACGGGCGGTTGCGTTCTTGTTGGCAGTATTGTGGTTTGTCTTTGCTAATCCCTTCATTACTTAAAAGAGCTTGTAGGTTTAGTCCAATTTGTCGTTTTGGAAGATTATCTATGGTTTTTAGGTATTCGGTTTTACCAATGATATCTTGCAAGCTTTGTACGCCCAGTTGAGCGAGTATTTGGCGTACTTCTTGGGCGACAAATTGAAAGTAGTTAATCACCATTTGTGGCATCCCGGTAAAATGTTCTTTACGCAATTTATCTTTTTGCGTAGCTACGCCAACTGGGCAAATATTAAGGTGACAAATGCGTAGATATTTACACCCTAAGGCAATCATCGGGGCTGTGCCAAAACCAAAGGATTCAGCTCCCAGAATGGCTGCTTTAATAACATCAAGTCCTGTTTTTAAGCCTCCATCCGTTTGTAAGCGAATTTGACCTCTAAGATCATTTGCACGCAAAACTTGGCGTGTTTCAGAAAGTCCAATTTCAAAGGGACCACCTGCGTACTTAACTGAAGTTAGTGGGCTTGCTCCGGTGCCTCCATCATAGCCAGAAATGGTGATTAAATCAGCATACGCCTTAGCCACACCGGCAGCAATGGTGCCAACGCCAGCTGAGGAAACTAATTTAACCGAGACCAATAAAGAGGGGTTAACTTGTTTGAGATCATAAATCAATTGCGCCAAGTCTTCAATTGAATAGATATCATGGTGTGGTGGTGGGGAGATAAGCGTTACTCCTGGAGTGGAGTAGCGTAGTTTCCCAATATATTGATCGACCTTATGCCCAGGTAATTGCCCTCCTTCGCCCGGTTTTGCTCCTTGGGCTACTTTGATTTGGACTACTTCGGCATTCATTAAATATTCTGTGGTAACACCGAAACGCCCAGAGGCTACTTGTTTGATTTTTGAGTTTTTGATTGTGCCAAAGCGTTTTTGATCTTCTCCGCCTTCGCCTGAATTAGAGCGTGCGCCAAGCGTGTTCATCGCTTCGGCAATTGCTTCGTGTGCTTCTGGAGATAAGGCACCCATTGAAATGCCAGCACCGTCAAAACGCTTGAATAATTCTTCAACTGGCTCTACTTTATCAATCGAAATTGCTTTTTTATTGGAGGTGAGTTGAAAGTAATCACGCAACATAATTGGGGTACGATTATTCACTAAGTCAGCGAATTTATCATACATTGCCTGATTGCCTTGCTGAAGTGCTGTGCGCAAAATATCCACTACTTGTGGGTTATAAGCATGCTCTTCTCCACCGTGCACATACTTTAATAATCCGCCCTGCGAAATGGTTTTTCTTGGATTAAAGGCGAGTTTTGCCCAATATTCTTGATCCGCTTCTAATTGCTGGTACGATACGCCACCTATACGACTGACCGAGCCAGTAAAACATTTATCAACCACTTCATCGGCAAGCCCTACAATCTCAAATAGTTGTGCCCCTCGGTATGAACTAACGGTAGAAATACCAATTTTTGAAAAAATCTTTAATAGACCTTTGTTAATCCCTTTAAGGTAATTAGCACAGTATTCACTTAAGGATCTTTCAGCACTTAATTCCTTGACTTTCATCATCTCAGCGAGAGTCAAATACGATAAGTAAGGATAAATCAAGGTTGCTCCATAACCCAGCAACACTGCAAAATGATGTGGATCACGAGCAGTGGCTGTCTCAATTACTAAATTTGCCTTATGGCGTAAACGTTGTTTAATTAGGTGATGATGAACCGCACCCACTGCCATTAACGAATGAATGCTTAGATGGTTTTCTTTGATATTAGCATCGCTCAAATGCAGTATCACTATTCCTTCACGAACTGCTGTTTCACATTCTTGGCATAGTTTCTCAATTGCTTCTATTAAAGAAGTCCCACTGGGATAATGCAGGCTTTTTGTAGTGATGGGGAAAACTTTCTGTGCTGATACTTGTTGCATTTGCGCAGGGGAAATGATTGGCGAATCAATGTCTAATCGTTGAGTGATTTTTTTATCTGCTGTAAAAATGTTCGGTTCTGGACCTAAAATAGTTTGCAGAGACATTACAATAGTTTCACGCAAAGAATCAATAGGAGGGTTGGTCACCTGTGCAAAAACTTGACGGAAATAGTCATATAAAGAGCGTGCTTGTTGCGAAAAAGGAGGTAGTGGTACATCATCGCCCATAGAGCCTGTTGCTTCTTGCCCTTCTTCTGCTAAAACTCGCAAAATTTGATCGCGCTCTTCAAACGATACATTAAAGTATTTTTGTTGGTGATGTACGGAGTCATCATCAAAGCCTAAGGATTGTGGCGATATTTCTTCTGTGTCAGTAATAATTTTTTGACGAGAGTCTTTTAACCATTGAGTATAATCATTCTCTTGGGCAAGAGTATGAATGATTTCATCCGAATGTAGTATCTTACTTTGATGTAAATCAATTGCCATTAATTGACCCGGTTGCAATCGCCCTTTTTCTAAAATATTTTCTGCTTGAGAATCTAATACCCCTACTTCTGAGGCAAAGCTCACATAGCCGTCTTTAGTAACCACATAGCGCGAGGGGCGCAAGCCATTACGATCCAAGCTACAAACAGCAAAATCCCCATCGTGTAGCATAATTCCTGCAGGACCATCCCAAGGCTCCATATGATGTGAGTGAAAATCAAAAAAGTTTTTATCTTGTGATGGCAAATTTTTATCGTTCTGCCAAGCTGGAGGAATCAGTAAACGCAAAGCCTTAATAAGACTCAAGCCTCCCATTACTAACACTTCTAACATATTGTCCAACGTATTTGAGTCAGAGCCTTGCTGTGAAACTATGGGGGTCATTTCTGTTATTTCAGGCACAAATTCGTTCTCAAAAAGGGAGGTTCTTGAGAGTGCCCAATTACGATTACCTCGAATTGTGTTTAATTCACCATTGTGTGCCAAATAGCGAAACGGTTGGGCAAGTTGCCAACTGGGTAAGGTGTTTGTTGAAAAACGCTGGTGATAGGAGCACATTGAGCTGGCAAAATCCTGTTCCACCATATCAAGATAAAAACGTGGTAAATCTCTTGGAAAAATCAATCCTTTGTAAATGATGGTGCGACTGTGCAGACTCGCCATATAAAACTGCGGATGCTCCTCTTTGGCATTCGCCATACCCATTTCGACAAAACGTCTGACCGAAAAAAGATGACGATTAAATTCATCTTCTTGCATTGCCTCTTTAGCACCTATAAATAATTGTTTGATAACTGGTTCAGACGCACGAGCTTGTTCACCAAGCACACCTTCATCAACCGGCACTTCCCGCCAACCAATGAGTGATAACGAGTGTTTGTTTAATTCTTGCTCAATCGACTGTTGTTCAAAGGCACGTAAATTTTTATCACGACTCAAAAAAATCATCCCTACCGCATAAATAGCAGATAAGTCAGCTGCAAAAGATTCTTTGGCAATACGACGGAAAAAAGCATCTGGTTTTTTAATCAATAACCCACAACCATCCCCCGTTACTCCATCGGCAGCCAAACCACCACGATGACTCAAGCGACAAAGCGATTCAATCGCTAATTCTATCAGCTTTTTAGAGGGTTTATTATCTAACTTAGCAATTAAGCCCAGACCGCAGTTGTCATGTTCAAATTCAGGACTGTAAAGCCCTCTTAAGTGCGATAAATCATGCATAATTTCTACGTAAAAGTTTAAAAACTGGGAATATTAAAGGCTACCAATTATTGAGACCGTTGCAAAATAAAAAAGAACAAATAAAAACGTGGGCAGTTAATTATAGCACATTAAAGGGGGAATTATTTTTTAGAAAAAGGGACTAAAATATTTTTCATAGTACCCTCCTATTCGTAGCTTCTATCGAAGAAAAAAACTACTTAAAAAATTACTATTTATTTCGAGAAAGTATTTGATTGTACTTATCGACTGTTTTATTAATATCGTTGCCAACTTCTTGCACGTCTTGCATAATGGTGAAACTTTTCATTCCGGGACCGACCCAAAGAGTGGCATTTTCTCCAACTTCTTCCTCAAATGCCTCAACCCGCACCTCTAATTTTTTTTGTTTTGCTGGGATAAGGCTAAGTACGTCCTCAAGTTCTTTAAGTTGTGCTCTGTACTTAGGGATTTTGTTTTTATGTTTTCCATCTTGTTTTAGTTTGTTTAAATAGGTGCGAGCATTGTTAATTTCTTGATCTGCTTCGGTCAATCTTTTGCTTAACTTACTTTGATAAGTGGTTACTTGATTTTTAAGATTTTTCATATTGACTTTGCTAATCTTATGTTTTTTAGATAGTGCACTAAATTCATTCGATTTTTTAGTGTATTTTTTTGAATGTCCATTTAATTGATCGCCGATACTTTTATACTCTTGACGCATCTTATTCACTCGTTTCCATTCAGAAGAATCCTCAACTATTTCTTTCTTCCCACGTAATAATTTAGTAAACTCCTTGTCTAATTTACCTATCTTATTTTGTACGGATTTCATCAATGAAACCTGTGTGGACATCTCATTAAGAATTTCTTTCATTTTAGGATAGGGAGTAGCTTTAGGCGTAGATGTTTTATCAGTTAGTTGCTTATAAATACTTTTCTTTTGTTGATAATCAGCATTGGTATCATTAATCCCTTTGTTAGCTTTTTGCTTAACAGAAACAAAAGTTTTTTTAATTTCAGAAGTTTTATAATATTTGACGATCGTGCAAGCACTCAAAAACAAACTGATTAAACATAGGGTTAAAAATTTTGTGTAGCTACTTTTCATTGTTGATTTTTCCTCTTTTCAAATTGACTTTTAATGCTTAGTAATCGGGGAGCCGTAGGGTTTTTTGATAAAGCCTCTGCGAGTAGCTTTTCAAAACGCTCATATTTTTTTTCATAAAGATATATGCTGAGCAAATTTACTTGTGTATTTAAATGATTTGGCTTTAGTTTTAAGGTTCTTAAAAAAGCTTGCTCTGCTAAATTATATTCACGTCGCATCATCCTTGCTCCACCCATAATAAAACTAACATCAGCAACATGAGCATAAAATTCTTCTAATTCATTGGCTATACGCAATGCCTCATCCGGCTGATATGGCTTATTTTTTAAAAAACTAATTGCCCTCTCCATCATTTTTTTCGCCTCTTCTTTACTAATTTTTACTGGCGGACGATAATCTTTCCCTTCACGATATGCTGCTACAATATTGCTGCCTCGTGCACCATTTGGATAGAGCATATCGTATTTATCAAAAAGCTCTTTATTCTTCGTTTGAGCATATAACTCTAATAAAGAGTATAAGGCTGGGTTATCGTTCCAATCATAGGCTACCACTCCTTTTAAAAATAACTCTTCAACTTGTTTATAGTCAATCCGACTAGAGCGAACTGATTGTACCCTCCCATAGGTGCTGTAATATCTCGCTTGCTGATACGGTGGTAAGTAAGAGACTAAAGGCTCTACCTTTTGCATCAATTCAAAAGCCAGATCTTCTTCCGTCGCAGGACGACGATACTCAAACCATGCACTGGCATAAGACAATTGCCCAAAAGGAGCCGATAATATTATCTCTCTCGCTTTTTTATGTTGTGGAGTATCAAAAGGCAATTGTAATAATAATTTAGAAAGATTGCGTGCATGCTTGAAACGTTGGTTGCGAGACCAGCCATTATTATCCCGAAAAACGTCCTCTCCATCGACCAAAGTATCAAAAAAAGACATCTCCAAGTAATTGGTTTTTTCGCCTTTTTTAAGACTTTTATCTCCTTTGTAAAACACTCCATTCCAAATACCACCATAAGGATTTTCATCTTCATAAAAGGTATAGTAGGGGCGCGAGGTATTACGAGCTACTTGACGATATTTTTCTTTTTTGATACCGAGTTTAACTTTAGCCTTAGTCAAACGATTTTTTAAAATCAGCGATTGTGTATTGTAGATTGTTATATCTTCGCGCACTTTTTCCACTGCGTTCAAGTACATAAAGGGTAAATGCGTATCATCGTGAGTAAATAAAATGGCATTTTTTTCTAAAGATTGTAAAATTGCCATCGACCATTTATGAGCCCAGGTAATATTGGGTTGATTATTTTTAGCATAATTTTCAGCGAATAACCACGCAGGTATCAATAAAAAACATACTGCCCCATAACGCCATATACGTTTTTTAATACCCTGTTTTTTTTCAATTCTTCGATAACAATGCGATAAAAAAGCAAAACCCAAGCCCACTAACAATGAAATTCCACCCCAAGAGACCAAAGGATATACTCGAAAAATAGACTTTGAAAAATCACTAAATTTAAAATCTAATAGCACCGTTAAAAAAACTGAACTACCTAAGATTGCTAAAATAATTCCACCACACAAAAACCATTTTCTCATTTTAAATAGAAAATAAATTCCCAAAGGAACTAATGCCAATCCTAACCAGCCCACTTGCTCATTAACCATACTTTCAAATAGCCATAGCAAATATTCTTGCTTGTCTAATAAATTGCCACCGGCATTGTCCACCCCTGCATATCCTTTTCTGGAAATCACAAACCAAAATAAGTTCCAACTATCGATAGGACCATAAAAGCTAATCTCAGGGTTTGATAATGAGCGTAGCCAGGTAATCGCATAAGGGAATAAGGCAAGCAAGGCTAAGCCAATTGCATAAATGCCATGTCGGCTAAAAATCAATCGCAAAAACTCCCGCCAAACCGATACGATAATGAGTGGAAAACCAACTGCCGATAATACCATCAACGGCCAATGGTTACTGAGTCCTAAGATGCTTAAAAATATCATCCAATGAAAATTCTTTGCATTTGGATTGTGACTAAATTCAATCACCCTCCACAAAGCAAGAAAAAATAACGCAACATTAAAGGTGTAAACTTCTTGGATAATCGCTTGAGACCATAAAGAATCTGACACTCCATAAACGAGCGCGGCAATCGCTCCAGCCCACACAATACCACTGAGGCGAGTCACAATTAAAGCAATAAAAAAGCACGCAATTGCAGCATTTAAGGCACTGAAAATTGCGACCCCATGAATTGGAGAGATAAAAGGAATATGAGCAAAAGGAGGGCATACTAAGGTGTACAAAGGGTACGAAGGAGGATGAGCCACCCCCCAGTAATAGCACATCATACCAAATAACCCAGAGTCTTCATAGTGTACTGTGCTTGACATTGTTATTAAAAACAAAGCAAACAATAATACGGCTACTCCACCAGAGACCCAATAAAAAGCAGAAGTTAGCGGATAAAGGCGATAATTAGACATTCAAAAAAATGGGGAAAAAAGAACCAAAGAAGTAAATTATATACCCATTAAAATTAAAGAGTCTAACTTGGTAGAAACAAAGCGTGTTACATCTATTTTTCCTCTTGTGAGCAACCCGTCTAAAGTTGACTTCTATATGATAATGTAGAAATATATATACCAAATACGCCTTATCCATAAACACATAAATAACAAGTGAAAATAGTATAAAATTGAGAAATAAGATTAGATTTCTCACTAATCACAATAAAAATTCTACGTAATCACAAGTTCTTATGCAAAAAATAAAATATATTTTTACCTATTTTTGTGCCGTATTGGTTGCTACTTTTTGTATTTCTGCTCAGGCAGAATTGAGTGGCAAGGAGATTATGATGAAAGTGGAGGAACAGAGTCGCCTTCATAAAAATCAAAAATTCAATGTTTTTATGCGTATTGTTGATTCTAAAAACCGAGAGAGGACACGTTATTTTACTTCTTGGAAAAAACATCAAAAAAACACGTATAGCTTGGCACGTTTTTATAAACCAGTTAATCTAAAAAATACTGGTTTACTTAGTGTTTTAGAGAAGGGAGAAGATATATCCGAGCAATGGATTTATTTGCCTGCTTTCCGATCAGTCAAAAAATTATCTTCCAACGATAAGAATAAAAGTTTTATGGGAACAGATTTTTCTAACTCAGATATAGGGGGGCGAAATATCGATGCGGATATTCATAAGTTAGTTTCTCAAGATAAAAAATATTATGTTGTTGAAAGTTATCCGAAATCAAAACAAGATAATTACGCTCGTATTGTGTATAAAGTTCATAAGAAAGTCTTAGTGCCTGTGACCGTAAAATTTTATGGTCATGATGGCAAACTGATTAAGAGGCTTAAAAATAAAAAAATTATTAAACATAAGGGAATGTATATTGCTGTTAGTTCAGTAGTACACAATCCAAATACCGATAGTACGACCTATGTAAAAATTAATAAACTTGAAACGGATATTGTCAAAGATATTAGCTTTTTTTCTACCCGAGGCTTAAAGCTCTAAACTAACCTAAGTGATAAAAAAATATCATATATATGAATAAAAATTATTGCCCAACCCTCGGCTATACTTTCTTTTTCTTTGTGGTTAGTTTTTTTTTCATCGCATTAACACCTTTGAGTTATGCCGAGGAGAGCATTGAAGATGACGTATTGATTATTGAGGATGAAGTAATCATTGACGAGTCCGACACGTCAGAGCTTGAAAAAGATTCTTCGGAAGACGCAAATGATATTGGAGAGGGCGGGAATTATTTTACCGAACATTTTTCTGGTGGTATTGGTCTTTCCTATTCTGGTTTTATCGGAAAAAATAAGCGTATAAACAATTTTTTCAAGGTTCGTTTTCAGGATGAATGGGAAGAAACAGGATTAAGCGTTGCAATAACTGGGAGGTGGCTTTATTCTCAAGCAGATTTGTTTTTTGAGAAAGAGGTCACAACTCATAATAGTGATGGTTCAAGTGATAAAGAAACCACTGAGATTACGCGTCAGTTTAAAGCAGAAGAAGGGCAATTGCGAGAAGGTTATGTTCGTTGGTCTCAACCTTTTTTTGATATTTATGCCGGTAGAAGAACTCTTGCTATTGGACAATTTGATGCTTTTTCTCCTGTTGATTTCATCTTACCAGTTGACTTAACTAATGGTAACATTTCCTTTTCAAAGCTCGAGAGTAAGTTCCCTCAAACAACGTTATCTGGTATTCTCTATCCTTCTAATAAAACGGAGTTACAGTTCCATTTTTTTCCTAAACTTGAGCGTGATCCGTCGTTCTCAACATTATTAGAGAAACCAACTACTTTTTTTGTTACTGAGGCAAATTCAAGTTCTACTGTCGAAAAAAGTAAGGCTTTTAAATTTCCAGAGGATGAGTCACAATATTTATTACGCTTTTTATATACAGGTAATATTATTTGGGGGCTAACTTATTATAAAGGTTTTCATTTTTTCCCAGAAACATTAACTTTACTACAAGGAAATGACTTTATCCGTGAAAATAGTTATCGTCCAGGAGAGGCTTATGGCTTTGAGATTGCGGTTCCCTTTGAGCGTTACAATGTAAAGTATGAAATTCTATCCTATAAGGAATTTTATGGCGGACAAGAATGCTATGAAAATTCTACTACTTGTAATGCTTGGAAGAGTTACATCCGTAATAAACTCAATAATAATGCTTATTTTGAGTTTGATGCTTATCTGCATGCATTAGGCTATGATTTTCGTTCGGAAGATTGGACAGTCAATCTCGCCATTATGCATTTCATTCAATCAAAAACAGATGAGCAAAAAGAAGCTGAAAAATTGAACGATGCTTTGTTTTCTAAAATATCCAAGGAGAATATAAATGCCATTCCTTTTGCTCATTTTGCACGACACTATGGAGAAACCAAAAATCAAACAACTGGCTTTGGCTTAGGTTTCTTTGGAGCTGCTGTTGGGATAACCCTGTATCATGGTTATAAGTATAAAGAATCTTTAACCTTAGGTGTTTCAGCTGAGTATCTTACTTATCGCAATGAAACACAAAATGCAGATCAGATTGAACAAGAAGAGGAAGAAGGTAAAAGCGACGAGCAGAGTACAGATATCACTTCTTTATCAGCAGACTCTATTCGGTTGACTCTTATTTATGATTTCTAAAAAAATACGCTTGTTATTGAAGTTACTTTGCCTTGATATGCTTATAGCCTGATGCAATGATCTCAGATGAAAAAAAATATACACAAAGAAGCCTCTTTGTCAAAATTTTTTTGTGTACGTTCTGCATCCTGTTTGGGATTTTATTGTTTAAACCCCTAACTCACCTATCATTTAGCAATCAAAATTGGTTGCCTAAAGAACATCCTATAGAAAAAAATAAACGTTATCTTGATGAGGAGTTTAATCAAGGAGAGCGTTTAGTGCTGCTTGTACAAATTGAAGATGGGTTTTTCAAACCAAAACACTTTAAAAACGTAATAGCACTACAAAAAAAATTAGCCAAAATTGAATATGTTAAACGCATTCAATCTCCAACCAATGCGAAATCTATTTTCAAAGATAATGAGGGCACATTACATAATATCACTTATGCCGATGCAATTAAGGAAAATGTCTTGCCCTGGGGAAACTATTTAACACATTTAAAATCCAGCCCATATTGGAGAAGGCTCATTTCTTCAGATACAAAAACCATTGCCTTGGTAATGACCTTATCGGTATCTTTTTCTGAAAATAACACAAACTTAAGAAAACAAGTTTACCGAGAAATGAAGGAGATTTTAAAGTTATCACCTTTTAAACAATACACAGTGAGTGGCGAAACAGAATTACTCTACCGTTTAGATTTCCTCAGCGAGGAGGACTTAAAAACACTTTTACCGATTTCAATTATGGTGTTGTGTCTATTACTATTTGCGTTTTATAGAAAGTTATCATTTCCACTTATTATTGCTTCTGTTGTGTTTATTAATTTGTTAGTTACGCTTAATCTAATGAAATTAAGTGATTTACCTTTTAATGTTTTAAGTGCTAATTTACCTCTGCTTGTTTTGATTATTGCAATGGCTGATAGTGTTCATATTTCAAGAAGATGGCAAGCCAATCAACATATCGTCAATCCAATGGAACGATGTATTCTATGTTGGCAAGAAACATGGTTACCTTGTTTAATCACCTCTATCACTTCAGCTATCGGGTTTGGTGTGTTTACTTTCAGTGAAATCTTGCCTTTAAAGCATTTCGGCGAGCTTTCTTTTATTAGTATTCTTATAGCTTATCCCATCATTATGGGACTCAATTTATTATTTTTGTACACCTTCCTACCAGAAGGAAAAACTCTAAAGCCCTATAACCTCCCTATTCAATCCATTGTTAGGCAGAAAAAACTCATCCTTGGAGTCACCTCAATCGCACTGATTATCACCTTATCATTGTTACATAGAGGCACCACAGAGAGTAATTTTTTAGATGTTTTTTTTAGTCCAAAATCACAAACAGCAAAAGGATTTAATGTCGCAGATACACAATTAAGTGGAAGTGGAAACATTGATATTATCTTACAAAGTTCACAAACTGACACATTTAAACGCCTTGATAATTTTGAAAATATCAAAAAACAGGTTGAAAGCCTCAAGAATATTCCATTGATTAACTCTATAGAAAGCCTACTTGAAGCCATATCGATGGTTCATAAACCATTAAGCGATCAACAGGAAGTTTTTCCAACAAATGAGGGGGCACTTGCACAAGAGATTTTATTTTTAGAATTTTCACGCTCAGATAAGGAAAGCGATATCCTAAGTTCAAACGTTGATTTTCTTTATCAAAATAGCCGTATTCATCTTTATACTCCAAACCTATCATCAAAAAAAATTAGTCAAGTGATCGAGAATGTTATGCTTTCCTTAGAGCAATCTCCATACAGAATTATTGTTACTGGTATGAATGTATATTTTCAACAACTCAGTAAATTTGTTCTGGATACTCAATTAAGTAGCATACTACTCACTGGAGGGATTATTTTACTCAGTTTTATTTTGCTTTTTGGATTAGCGTACGGTAGTTTGGCAGCTCTGCTAAATTTTATCCCCGTCATTATTATATTAGGTGGGCAAGTTCTGTTTAGGATTCCTTTTGATTTTGCAACTGTTTTAGTCGCAAGTATTTCCCTTGGGTTATGTATTGATAATATGGCTCATTTTTGTCATCGCTTTATTTATTATTTAAAAGCACAAAATTCATCAAAAACAGCTCTCCAATTATCAATTAATGATCTTCAAACCCCTATTTTTCTAACTTCTCTAATTTTAGTGGTTGGTTTTAGTATTCTTTTATTATCAAAGTTAGTTGTGATTCAAAAGTTTGCCTTACTTACCGCCTTAGCAATTATCTTATCACTTGCTATGTTTTTTCTTGTGCTACCTTGTGTTTTTGCTGATATAAAATCGAAAAAGAAATAATAAAGTTAGCAATATGAAATTTTTCTATTTCTCGTTTAATAATCTAAGAGCTTTAAGTAAACCCGCAATAACTATTGCTACCTATTTATTTTGTGGCAAATTTTACCCCATTACAAAATTGATTAGTTTTTCCTTTAGACACAATTTTCTTGATACTACCAATTATTATTCGTGATAAAATAAGCCGTTCAAATCAAAAACAATTTTTTTTTTACAAAAACCCCTCTCAAGCAAACATTAATCTCAAAGTAAATAAAATGAATATTATTATTTCTGAACTAAACAAAGACGACCGAAAACAGTGGGAACAACTTTACTACCAGTATGCCGATTTCTATAATATGCCGATGGACCGTAAAATATTAGACACTATTTGGGCTTGGATATTCGATCAACATAATCCATTTTTTGCCTTAATCGCAAAAAATGATAAGGGTGATTTAGTTGGTTTTATGCATTGTCGAGAAATGCCATCTCCTTTACGTGGCTCCGTTGTGGGTTTTTTAGATGATCTATACATAATACCTAAGTATAGAGGCACTGGTTGCGTGCAAAAAATGTATCAATCACTAAATATATTCGGAAAAAATAAGGGTTGGGCATTTATCCGATGGATTACTGCCGAAGACAATTACAAGGCTCGCTCCTCATACGATAAAATAGCAAAAAAAACCCATTGGCAAACCTATCAAATGACTGTTGAGTAGTGCCACAATTATATGATTTTTTGCCCTTTAGGCACAATTATTCTTGATACTGCCAATATAAAAAGCCTGTGCTAAAATGCATAAAAAAAGCCGCAGCTCTCTTAAGAAAACTACGGCTTGAATTCAAAATGCCCAGCAATGCCCTACTCTCACACGGAAAACCGCACTACCATCGGCGCTAAGAGATTTCACTTCTGAGTTCGGTATGGATTCAGGTGGGTCACTCTCGCTATTGTCACTGAGCAAATCGGTAAATGAGTAATGCAAAAATTCACATTCTCATTAAAATCGGATAGCCTATCAAACACGATAATTAAATAATAATTACCCAAACTTTTGTTTCATTACAAAACAATTAGTATTACTTTTTCTTGCTTGTTCTTTTTAACACTTTCGTTTTTATCTAAAAAAACTTGAGCGTTATAAGGTCAAGTCAATCGAGAAATTAGTACAGGTTAGCTTCATACATTGCTGCACTTCCACACCCTGCCTATCAACCTCCTAGTCTTGAAGGTCTCTCAGGGAAATCTCATCTTGAGGCTGGCTTCCCGCTTAGATGCTTTCAGCGGTTATCCATTCCGAACATAGCTACCCGGCAATGCCACTGGCGTGACAACCGGAACACCAGAGGTTCGTCCACTCCGGTCCTCTCGTACTAGGAGCAGATCCTCTCAAATTTCCAACGCCCACAACAGATAGGGACCGAACTGTCTCACGACGTTCTGAACCCAGCTCGCGTACCACTTTAAATGGCGAACAGCCATACCCTTGGGACCTGCTACAGCCCCAGGATGTGATGAGCCGACATCGAGGTGCCAAACACCGCCGTCGATATGAACTCTTGGGCGGTATCAGCCTGTTATCCCCGGAGTACCTTTTATCCGTTGAGCGATGGCCCTTCCATTCAGAACCACCGGATCACTAAGACCTACTTTCGTACCTGCTCGAGTTGTCTCTCTCGCAGTCAAGCGCGCTTTTGCCTTTACACTAACCGTACGATGTCCGACCGTACTTAGCGCACCTTCGTGCTCCTCCGTTACTCTTTAGGAGGAGACCGCCCCAGTCAAACTACCCACCACACAATGTCCTCGCTCCCGATCAGGGAGCTAAGTTAGAAATCCAATGTTATCAGGGTGGTATTTCAACGATGGCTCCAAACACACTGGCGTGCATCCTTCATAGCCTCCCACCTATCCTACACAAATAACATCAAATCCCACTGTGAAGCTATAGTAAAGGTTCACGGGGTCTTTCCGTCTAGCCGCGGATACACTGCATCTTAACAGCAATTTCAATTTCACTGAGTCTCGGGTGGAGACAGCGTGGCCATCGTTACGCCATTCGTGCAGGTCGGAACTTACCCGACAAGGAATTTCGCTACCTTAGGACCGTTATAGTTACGGCCGCCGTTTACCGGGGCTTCGATCAAGAGCTTCGCACAAGTGCTAACCCCATCAATTAACCTTCCGGCACCGGGCAGGCGTCACACCCTATACGTCCACTATTGTGTTTGCAGAGTGCTGTGTTTTTGTTAAACAGTCGCAGCCACCTAGTCACTGCGACCCTTCTCAGCTTAGGGAGCAAGTCCCATCACCAAAAAGGGCGCACCTTCTTCCGAAGTTACGGTGCTAATTTGCCTAGTTCCTTCACCCGAGTTCTCTTACGCGCCTTAGAATTCTCATCCCACCTACCTGTGTCGGTTTACGGTACGGTCATTTATAACCTGAAGCTTAGAGATTTTTCTTGGAAGCATGGCATCAGCGACTTCACACCCGTAGGTGTTCGTCATCAAGTCTCAGCATTATGTACCCGGATTTACCTAAGTACACTGCCTACACTCTTAAACCGGAATAATCCAATAACCGGCTCGCTTAGCCTTCTCCGTCATCCCATCGCAGTTATAAACGGTACAGGAATATTAACCTGTTTCCCATCGAATACGCATTTCTGCCTCTTCTTAGGAGCCGACTCACCCTACGTCGACGAGCGTTGCGTAGGAAACCTTAGGTTTTCGGCGAGGGGGATTCTCACCCCCTTTATCGTTACTCATGTCAGCATTCTCACTTCTGATACCTCCAGCAGACCTCTCGATCCACCTTCGACGGCTTACAGAACGCTCCCCTACCCAACAATAATCCCGAAGGATTATTCTTGTCGCAGTTTCGGTACAATGCTTAGCCCCGGTACATCTTCGATGCAAGCTAACTAGACCAGTGAGCTATTACGCTTTCTTTAAAGGATGGCTGCTTCTAAGCCAACCTCCTGGCTGTTTTAGTTCTCTCACTTCCTTTCCCACTTAGCATTGTTTTGGGACCTTAACTGGCGATCTGGGCTGTTTCCCTCTCGACAACGGACCTTAGCACCCGCTGTCTGTCTCCTATGATTGAACTTGTTGGTATTCGTAGTTTGCCATGGGCTGGTAAGTCTTGACGACCCCCTAAACCATAACAGTGCTCTACCCCCAACAGTTATACATAAGGCTCTACCTAAATAGATTTCGGGGAGAACCAGCTATCTCCAGACTTGTTTAGCCTTTCACTCCGATCCACAGGTCATCCCCCAATTTTTCAACATTGGTGGGTTCGGGCCTCCAGTGAATGTTACTTCACCTTCACCCTGCCCATGGATAGATCGTCTGGTTTCGGGTCTGCTTGTAGCGACTAGACGCAGGTTAATACTCGGTTTCCCTACGGCTCCCCTATGCGGTTAACCTCGCCACTACAAAGCAACTCGCTGACCCATTATACAAAAGGTACGCCATCACCCCGAAGGGCTCTGACTGCTTGTATGCAAACGGTTTCAGGTTCTATTTCACTCCCCTAAAGGGGGTTCTTTTCGCCTTTCCCTCACGGTACTTGTTCACTATCGGTCGGTAAGGAGTATTTAGCCTTGGAGGGTGGTCCCCCCATGTTCAGACAAGATTTCACGTGTCCCGTCCTACTCGAATAATAACATAGCGATTTTCGTGTACGGGGCTATCACCCTGTATCGCCTGACTTTCCAGACAGTTCCACTAATTCACTATGCCACTTTAGGGCTAATCCCATTTCGTTCGCCACTACTTTGGGAATCTCGGTTGATTTCTTTTCCTCTGGTTACTTAGATGTTTCAGTTCTCCAGGTTTGCTCCTACAAAAGTAGGTACTCTAAAAAGAGTGGGTTTCCCCATTCGGAAATCGTGGGATATAATGCTTATTTACCAGCTCCCCCACGCTTATCGCAGGTTATGACGTCCTTCTTCGCCTCTTACCGCCTAGGCATCCACCGTTTGCACTTAATTTCTTGACCATATAACACTCAAATTTTCTTGGTATAACTTCATACCGAAAAACTCTGAGCAGATAATAAGAAATAGCTTGATAAGTAATGTTTCTATTCTAACTGTTCGTAAGAAACTCTGGTTTGTGTGTGATTGAAATCACTTTAAAAACCGTGTTTGCTTTGGCTATCCTAATTTTCAAATAACTCACTTACTTATGTCACTTCCATTTTTTGGTAATGAAGGCGTTTTTTCGTAGGTGAAAGAATAAATTATAGCAAAAAACATTCCCCTTTTCCACTCTATTTAGCAAATAAAATAGAATTAAAATGTTTTGTTAAAGTAGAAATAGAAAAAAACAAGGTGGAATAAGGTTTGCTTGGGAAAAAAGAAAATCTTTTTTTTCCATTCTCCTATGTTTAAAATAGAGGTAGCAATTAGTCATTAAACTCAATCTGACAAGCCGCCTCCTTAGATAGATAAGCCTGAAGGTTTTTATCTTGCTCATCTTCAAACGTTTCCTCACAATGTTGCAAAGTGCGTATTCGATCAAGTCGGAAATGACGAAAGTCTTTGCGTTTTTCACACCAGCTCACTAACAACCATACTGGACTAAAAAAAAGTAATGCCAGCGGTAGTAATATGCGAGAAGTGTTTTGTTTTTTCTCATCGATATACTCGATACGTATTTTGCGTTGTGTCCGAATATATTCACGTAAATCTGAAAAACTGACTGTCCATGGAAGAGGGGTATCAGCGGACATTGAGTATGTGGTAATTTGTTTCATTTCACCCTGAAGTGTTGCGGGCAAAACAGCTTTAATTTTCTCGAATGCATTATCAGCTTTAGCTGCAAATCTTTCATCAGTCCATTGACGAACCATACTAATACCCAAACCAATCGCCTCCAGTTCATCTGTGTCAAAGGTTATTGGTGGCAGATAGTATTGCTTATCTATGACATAACCAACGCCAGCCTCCCCTGTAATTGGCACACCAGAATCAATTAAATCTTGAATGTCTCGATATACAGTACGGGTACAAATATTAAATTCCTCGGCGATGCGCTTAGCCGTAACCACTTGGTGCCTACTTCTAAGAAAGTGAACAATTTTAATGAGCCTATCTGCACGTCTCATATCTCTTCTCCTAAAATATTTTGAGGTTATTAACATCTGCTGACACTATGCTGTCAGTAGGGTGTCATTAAAATTTATTAAGGTAGTTTAGTGGTTTTTCTACACTACTCTCTGAGACCTTTGCATAAAAGTATGGCACAAAAAACGTTTTTACTCTTGGCGAGTTTACGAGCCTTAGAGTAACAGTGTTTGAAGCGCTTGCGAATAAAAATCAGAGCGGTTTTTTGCTTTTTTACTTGTCATATCTTTTGTGCAAAGGTCTCTCTCTACTAATATAGCTCACTCATTAAGTACACGGTGAGATTTTTAAAAATTAAACAATGGAGTAAATTATATGAGTAATCCTGTATGTTGGTTTGATATTTATGTTGCCGATATAAATAGAGCCAAAAAATTTTATGAGTCGGTATTTAACATTGAATTGGGCGATTTAGATGACCCAAGCGTCTAGCATTATAATGAAATCGTTCCCCTCAAACATGGAAAAATATGGTGCTACGGGGGCTTTGGTTCAAATGGAAGGTTTCCCCGTAGGTCAAAACAGTGTGGTTATCCATTTTTCGTGTGAAGACTGTTCTGTAGAAGAGTCTCGCATTGAATCATCTGGGGGAAAAGTTAAGAAATCTAAATTTTCAATTGGTGAATATGGATTTATATCTCTGGCAATAGATACAGAGGGCAATATGTTTGGATTACACTCGTTAAAGTAACAATAAAGACGATAGAGAGCATGCAAATTTGCATGCCTTCTATCATTCATCTTCAGATAAGAAGAGTCAAGTTATACAATTTTTTTCAAACGCTGAATAGCTGAATCTAATTGATTCTCCACTTCTGAGTTTGCCATCATCACAGATGCTTGAGGAGATGAAGTAACTTTTTCTCCATCTTGTATCAACTCGTTTTCTAATAAAGCACATGCGCCTTGAATGGAGTATTTTTGCGTGTATAGCAAATCTTTAATTCTTAAAATATAGTCAATATCAACTTTCTGATAGTATCTTCTGCCGTTGCGTGTCACTGGTTCAAGCCCTGCAAATTCTTTTTGCCAGTAACGCAAGGTGTGTGCTTCTAAGTCACAATACTTAGATATTTCACCAATGGTGAAATATTGTTTATTAGGTAAGGAATTGGAAAGGCTCATTAGCTACTTCTGGTGTCTCTTGGGTGTTTTTATCAATTTTTTCACGCAATTTGTTGCTCGCTCTAAACCTGACAACAGAGCGAGGGGCAATGCGGTAATCTTCTCCTGTTTTGGGATTCCTGCCCATTCTTTCTTTTTTATTTTGAACGTAAAATGACCCAAAACCACTTAACTTAACAGATTCTGATTCTGCCAGAGAGTTGCATAGTTGCTCAAAGAAGCAATCTACCAAAACCTTTGCTTCAGTACGGTTGAAGCCATGATTTTCATATAATATATTTACTAATTTAATGCGTGTCATTGCCATATTCTATTTCCTTATTTACTTCTAACAGTTGCTTGAAATTGACTACTAAATTTTTCTTGCACTTCATTGAAAGATTTGGTAATTTGTTCATCAGACAAAGTCCCTTCGAAAGATTCGAACTGTAGGCAAATACCAACACTTTTGGTTCCTGATTCAACCCCTTTGCCTTCATAGATATCAAATATCTGTATATCAGTTAAGTATTTAATTTTCCAAGAATTAATCGTTAATGTCAATACTTTAGCAGAAATATCCTTATTTACGATAATAGCCAAATCACGATAAACTCGTGGGTACATTGCAAACTTTTGATATTTTATAGCTGGATTAAATGTCTGTATAACTGCCCAATCAATTTCACAAAAGCCTACTTGAGTCTTTATATCATAGGAATCTAATGTGTTAGGATGGAACATTCCAATAGTGCCTATCACCTGATTATCAAATAGAATATTGGCACTTTGCCCTGGGTGTGCATAAGAGGGTAAATTTTCTATTGAGTATTCAATTGATTTAATACTAAAACATTTTAATAAGCTCTCAAAAATACCCTTTACGATATAAAAGTCCACTTTTTTTTCACCTCTCCAATGACGTGGATGCCATTGATTGCTAACAACAAAAGCTAATTTTTCAGTTTGTTGTATCTGTTCTAAACAGCTTGGATTGTCTTGCTCTGGCATAAAACATAAACCAAGTTCAAATAGGGCTACATGCGTTTGCTGATGATGGTGATTATGAAGCGTATTAGCCAATAAACCCGGTAATAAACTCAATCTCATTACATCTAAATCCGATGAAATAGGGTTTAACAATCGGCAAACAGAATGTTCAGGGAAAAGTATATTTTGTTTGTTATTGTCGATAAAACAATAGGAAATGGCTTCACTAATTCCTAAGCTACTTAAGTGTTGCTTACAGCGGCGTTTTTTGCTATAACTATGGTCACTATTTTGTGGTAGAGTCAATTCTTTTGCAAACGATTGGGTGCCTTTGAGAATGTTTTCATAACCGTAATGACGAGCAATCTCTTCTGCATAGTCCTCAGCAATTTCAAGGTCAAAGCGATGAATGGGGCTTCGCACTGTTATGTGGTGTTCATCTATTTGCTCACTCTTAATGCCCAATTTATCTAATACTTCTTGTACGTAAGATATGTTTATATCAATCCCTAAAGAGCTTTTTATTTGTGTTATTGACAAATTTGTAACAGGGGTCTTGCGTTGAATATACTCTTCATAACTTGGGTGTTGTGATACCACTACTTCACCTATTTCACCACCAGCAATGGTTTTCACTAAATCAGCAGCATAATTGATAGCGACTTTAGTCATACTTGGATCAACTCCACGCTCAAAACGCATAGAGGCTTCTGTTTGCATTCCTAAACTACGTGCTTTGCCAATACTATATTGGGGGGTAAAATGAGCTGCTTCAAAATAGATGGAGGTAGTTTTATCCGATATGCCACATTCTTCACCGCCCATAATACCTGCCAATCCCAATACTTTAGATTTTTGTTCGGGTTGTTTGCTGGTAATGAGCAACATATCACTTTCTAAGTCTGGTTTTGAACCATCTAAGAGAGTAAGAGCATCATCCTTTTGAGCGTATCTTACTTCAATATTATCATTCAAATAATCTGCATCATAGGCATGCATCGGTTGCCCCAGAGATAGCATCACATAATTGGTAATATCAACAATCAAGCTAATTGAGCGAATGCCACTGCCTTCTAAAGCATCAACTAACCATTGAGGGCTAGGCACACTACAATCCACATTTTTAATCAAACAACCTGCGAAAATGGGGCATTGCTCTGCGGATAAAATAACTTTAAACGTCTCCTTATGTTCAGCTGGATATTCTTTGAAGTTAAAATCTTTAAAAGGAATATTTTGATCCGCACATAATTCACGTGCTACTCCTCTTAAACTAAAACAATCGCCTCGATTTGGCGTAAGTTCAAGATCTAAAATAATATCATCTAAGTTTTTATATGTCCGAAAATTTTCTCCCACTGGAGCATCTTCTGCAAGTTCAATAATGCCATCGTGTTCCTCACCCAAACCTAATTCACGTGCAGAGCAAAGCATCCCGAAAGAAGTTTCACCACGAATTTTAGATTTTTTAATCTTAAAATTACCGGGTAATACTGCTCCAATTTTAGCAAAGGCAACCTTGATACCTGCCCGTGCATTAGGAGCGCCACATACGACTTCATAATGATTTTCACCATCAAATACCTTACATACTCTAAGGCGATCAGCATTAGGATGTTGCTGTGCATCTAATATTTGGGCGACTATCACTTGGCTAAACGCTTGCGCACGTGGTTTTGCTTGACCCACCTCTAATCCCAACAGAGTTAGCCTCTCTATCATCTGCTCTAAGCTCAAATCAAGCTCACAACGCTGGTTAATCCATTGATAGCTTATTTTCATTATGAGAACTGTTTTAAAAAGCGTAAATCATTGCTAAAAAACTGCCTTATATCAGGAACCTCGTAATACAACATCGCAAGACGTTCGACACCCAGACCAAAGGCATAACCGCCCCATTTATCAGGGTCAATACCAACATTAGCAAGAACATTAGGATGCACCATCCCACATCCCAACACTTCTAACCAGTCATCGCCACCAAGTTGTTTGGCTGAAATATCAACCTCTGCTGAGGGTTCAGTAAATGGAAAATATGAAGGACGAAAACGCACCTTAAGAGAGTCATCTTCGAAAAATAATTGCAAAAACCGTGATAACATTGCATGTAAATCGGCAAAACTAACGTGTTTATCAATTAATAATCCTTCTACTTGATGAAACATTGGCGTATGCGTTTGATCAGAATCACAACGATATACCCGCCCGGGTGCAATAATTTTAAATGGGGGCTCGGCGTTTGTCATTGAACGAATTTGCACGGATGAGGTGTGCGTGCGTAATAACAAATCAGAATTAAAATAGAATGTGTCGTGCATAGCACGAGCTGGATGATTTTGTGCGATATTTAAGGCACTAAAATTGTGAAAATCATCCTCAATTTCCAAGCCTTCAGCAACCTCAAACCCAACCGTTGAAAAGATATCTTCTATGCGTTGAATAGTTGCACTTATGGGATGAATATTCCCTACTTGAAAAGCTTCTCCAGGTAAGTGAACATCTAATTTCTCAGCAGATAATTTTTGCTCAGTTTCAAGTGCTTTTAATACCTGATAGCGTTGCTCAATCGCCTCTATTAGTTGTTGCTTTGCCTGATTAACATCGGTAGCAAAATTTTTGCGTTCCTCTGCCTGTAAGTTGCCAATCTGACTTAGCAATAAAGAAAGCTGACCCTTTTTACCAAGATAAGCCAGCTTAACTTGCTCTAAATCACTAATAGAATTTGCTTTGGAAACTGACTCAACTGCCTTTTTTAATAAAGCCTTTGCATCACTCATAGTCGCTATGAGAACTGAAACTACAAGTTGGCTTTAGCTTGTTCAACCAAACTTAAAAAAGCATTACTATCTTCAATAGCAAGTTGGGCAAGCACTTTACGATCTAACTCTACACCAGCACGACTAAGCCCACAAATAAAACGGCTGTAATTTAAATCATGCTCTTGGCAAGCTGCACTAATACGTGCAATCCAAAGTCTCCTAAAGGTGCGTTTGCGTACACGACGATCACGATAGGCATACTGACCTGATTTAGTCACCGCTTGTTTCGCAACCTTGAAGGTGCGACTGCGTGCACCAAAATAACCCTTAGCTTGCTTTAAAACCTTTTTATGCTTTTGCTTGGAAGCAACACTCCGACTAACTCTCGCCATTATTTACCTCCAAATTTAATTAGCCTACCCATATTCCCTAACATCTTCTTCACAAGTTGCTTATCGCTACTATGAATCTCTGTCATTTCACGCAAGTGTCTTTTGCGTTTGGGTGCTTTTTTAGTGAGAATATGACGCAAATTTGCCTTGCGTCTCTTGATATTACCACTGCCAGTCACTTTAAAGCGCTTGGAAGCGGATTTTACTGTTTTTATCTTTGGCATCAGGTGATCCTTAAAAAAATGTGTTGTTTAGTAAAAAGCCGAATCATAAAAGCACAACACTCGCTAAAACAATTCATACGCCAAGCTAATAAATTATAACTCAAAAACTTTGATATAGAATGAACACCTATTATTTTAAATAAAAAATTATTCTTTTGGAATGTTTGCAGGGTATGGGTATAACTTGCTCATCATCACTGAATTGCCATCACTTTGTACAATCCTGGCATGAGTACGATTAAGCTGACGAGGTTGCTCAACGCCACAAGAATGTGCAATTACTTCTACAGAATGTTGCATATTATGGACATAATTTGCTACCTTAACCGCTTTATTTTGAGGGTTTAATCCTTTTTGTAATCTTTTATTGTGAGTGGTAATGCCTGTAGGGCAAGTATTTTTATTGCATTTAAGAGCTTGAATACAACCTAAGGAAAACATAAATCCACGAGCAGAGGTTATAAAATCAGCTCCCACACATAGAGCCCAAGCAACTTCGGCAGAGGTAATGAGTTTACCTGAAGTAATGACTTTGATACGATCTCTAAGTTCGTATTGAATTAAGCTATTCACCAATAAGGGTAAGGTCTCACGAATAGGTAAACCCATATTATCCATTAAGGACATTGGCGCTGCACCTGTACCACCATCACCGCTATCTAAGGTAATAAAATCTGGGGCGTATTCAAGACCACGTTTTTTAATGCTTTGAAATAGCTCGTCTAACCATCCGTCAGAACCTAAAACAGCCTTAAAGCCTGTTGGCTTTCCAGTGATTTTTCGCACCTCGTAAATCATATCCAATAGGTCTTCTGTATTGTTTATTTCTGGATGACGATTAGGCGAAATAGATGCTTCACCAATTGGAATGCCTCTAATTTCTGCAATTTTAGAGGTTACTTTTTCAGCAGGAAGTATTCCACCTTTACCTGGCTTTGCTCCCTGAGATAGCTTAATTTCAAACATCCGAACTTTGTCATATGAGGCAACTTCCTTTAGTTTTTCCTTATTAAGACCACCATCAAGGTGACGTACTCCATATTTCGCAGTACCTATTTGAAAAACAATATCGGCTCCACCTTCAAGGTGATAGGGCGATAACCCGCCTTCTCCTGTGTTATACCAACACCCTGCCATACGTGCTCCATTAGATAACGCTAAAATAGCTGGTTTGGATAGTGCTCCGTAGCTCATTCCAGAAATATTAAAAAATGATTTTGCTTGAAAAGGATTTTCACAAAAATCCTCACCAATACACAAAAGCTGTGAAGGTTGTACATCACTCTCAAGTACAGGGAAAGGGCTATTAACAAAGATAATTGTGCCTGTTGCAGAAAGCACTTTACTTGATCCAAAAGCAATGGTCGTATCATGGTTATTAGATGCTTTATGCACCCATTCACGCTCTGCTCGATTAAAAGGCATTTCTTCACGATCCATTGCAAAAAAATACTGCCTAAAAAATTCTCCTAAACCAGAGAAAAACGGACGAAAATGCCCAACAACTGGATAATTACGATAGATAGCATTTTTGGACTGTAGAATATCAACGATAAAAAGTACAATCACAATTAGCACAAGCACCCCGATAAAAAAAGCAAACAGGGCGGACATAAAATCTAAAATTAAAGCAACTAAATTAAAAGTGTCCATATTTTATCTATAGTATATTGAGCAAAGGATTAAAATAATTTATTGAGCTTGATATTGTAACAGCTTTCCTCTACCAAGTATATCTGTCTTAAGCTCAAAAATAGTACTGCTACCGCTATTTTCATCATGCAAATTAAGTATAAGCTCAAAAGGGGTCATCTCCGCGCCAGGACTAAAAACAATTTGCGGAAAAATTTCAGTGATTAAATCTGCATCAGGCAGATTAATTGATATATTATCAACCACTAAGCTCGCATCTTGTAAATCAATTTCAACCTCAGGGAAAACCATATACTTCCTCCAAGTACGATTTTCAATAGTAAGAAAAATATATTTTTGTTGAAAAAAGAGCAGACCTAACGGGAGAGATTCTAATAATGCCTTTTCTTGAGCGGTATTGATTTGATCTAATAAAACATTTAATTTTTCACGAGTCTCTTTAAAGGGAGGAGGAGAGTAGGAAAGAATTGCCGTGGTTGATAAAATTCCAATGATTAGCATCACGATAAGTAACTCAATGAGAGTAAAACCACGGAAGTGCCCAGCTTTGGACATAAAAAAATAAAAGATTAAAAATTAAAGAACTTTCACATCAAGCTCTCTCAGTATGAGACCTTTGCATAAAAGTATGGCAAAAGGGAAAAGATAAAAAATTGTTCTGATTGAGGCGTGGAACGCAGCCAATACGTCCGTCTTCGCAAGTTTCACAACGAAAATCAGGGCAATTTTTTACTTTTTCACTTGTCATATCTTTTGTGCAAAGGTCTCAGTATTTCTGAAAAGCTATTGATTGCCAATATCAGCATTAACCCCTTCACCACCAGATTGACCGTCTGCCCCAAGAGAATACACATCAAATGCTCCAGTAGAACCGGGGCTAACATACTGATAATCATTTCCCCAAGGGTCTTTCGATATTCTTTCAATATACTTACCTTGCAAAGCTTGCAAGCCTTGACTGGTATCCGGATAATTAAAATTATCTAATTTATACAAGCTTAACGCTGCTTCAAAAGCACGAATATCTTGCTTAGCTTTTTGAACTCTAGCCTCATCAGGACGATCAAGAAGATTTGGTACAACGATTGCCCCTAAAATGCCCAAAATAACAACAACAATCATAATTTCTATGAGAGTCATCCCTCTTTGAGTATTAAGAAAACGATGAGAAAATTTTATATTTTTATTGTTAAACATTGTATTGATTATAATATAGATTGATGGGTTTTATTCTCTGAAGAAAGATAATAATTCACCAGATAATGCTAAAAGTTTATAACGAGATAATTGATCTTCCTGCTCTGATTGTAATAAGCGAATTCTTGCGTTATTTACCCTATCTTGACTATTAAGAATATCAACTAACTTTATTTTGCCAATTTTTTGTTGTTCTTTCTGAGCAGCTAATACACCCTTATTAGCATATAACTCTTTTTCTATTGCTCTGACCACTTTCTTTAAAGATTGGTAGTTTGAATATTCCTTTTGCAGTTCAATTTCCAAATCACGAATTAATAATTCACGCAAAATAGAAAGTTCTTTAATGCGTTCTTGCTGCTGATTAATTTCTAAATCCAATACATCACCAAATGAGTAATTATAAGAAAAATTAACATACGCACCAAATGTAATACTTTGTCCGATTCCTCCTCCAAAAGTATTTGCATAATCATATTCAATTGAACCATCAACAATTGCCGAATCTTTTGAACGAAGCACATTTAAATCAGCAAGAGCGACTCTACGACGATATTTACTTTGTTGCAAAGAGGAGTTTTGACTACGCATTTTTTCTGTCATTAATTCAAAATTTTGAAAGAAAATATTATCAACAGAAAAAGGGATAATCATATCATTTTCAATTGGACCAACGAGAACATTATATTCATTTTGTGATTGAGCCAATTCTAAACGAGCCCTGTTTAGAGCAGAACCCGCACCAATAACCCTAGCCTTAACTAATAGAACATCCGCATCTGTTGCTATCCCATTATTTTTTCTTGCAACAGTGATTTCCTCTACATTTCTAAATTCAGCAATATTGTTACTGTGAATACGTACGATTTCTTGCTGATAAACAACACTAATATAGGCACGAATAACGTCCATTGCCGTTTGCTCTAAAACTGAACGACTTTGGTATTGTACGGCAAGGAGTTGCAATTCACTGGCCTCAATACTAAAACGACGGTTTTCACCATCAAGAAAAGGCTTGGTTATCGATGCATTAGATTGTAAATATACATATGAATCATCATCGCTGACATCACTGATTTGATATTGTGGACCAAGCTTAGCCCCAATAGATAGTCTAGAATTATTACTTGCCTGCTTTCGACTTACATTAAGCTTACTTTGACGAACCTGCGAAGAAGCTATTTTTGTTTCTTCAGCTCGAGATAAGGCGGTAATCACAGAAAGTTTCAAATTAAGAGCGTGAGAAATACCAGGCATTAAAAGCACTCCGCTAAACCAAGTAACCAATACTATTCTGAGCAATACATTCATAATAATTCTATTAACTTTCTTTATAATTTGAGCAAAGTTAGGGTTAAGGCTTAATCTCAATCCATCCATTAGGATGTGCCGGTCTATCATTTTCTACAGCAATAATTTTAGGTAGAATCCCAATTTTATACGTTTTCATCAGATTTCGCAAAAATAAAGCTCTGCGCAAGGAGTCTCTTGGAGCAATACCAGCATATGGAACGACAGCGTTAGCAACAGCTATTTTAGGCTCGTTATTATTTGGATTAGCACGCAACCATTCACGCAATGCAATACGCAATTTTTTATCCATTTCCTCAGTTGGCGGCAACGATTGTGGCGTATTAAATCCAATAAATAAAAAATCTTTACTTCCTCCAGCAACCGCACTATCTAAAACTTCCCAATTTTTAACACCCAAAGGCGGAATATTATCCGCTTCTTTGAAGTCTGCAAGACGCCCACCCTGATTATCTAATGCTTTTTGCGTTTTACCCTCAGGAGGCGGGCTTGCCTTAACCAAGCGAATCTCTTTTTGCAGAAAGCGTATTTCCTGAACTATCTTACGTTTTAAATCAGGAAAATCTATTAAAACTCTATTTGTTTTTTCAGCAATATCTTCTAACTGTTGTTTTGTTTGCCTGACTAATATTTGCAAGTTACTTTCTCGCTTGACCTCTTCAATAATGTCGTACTGAGCTTTAACTAACAAAGGAGATTGTTGAATAATTGCCAAAACGTGAGTAAATTTAGTTGGTGGCAATTTTACAGTACTATATGTCTGATAAATTACCGCAATAACCACACCAGCCACAAGGATTAAAAAACTGAAAATCAATATAAGACCCGATAAAATATCAACAAATCCAGGCCAAAAATCATCGCTGTGATCTTGTTGTTCGATATTGTATCCTTCATTCATAACTTAATTCTATTGCTCCAAAAGGATAACGTTTACTATTTGAACTATCGCTCACAATTCTAATACCTTCTTTACTTAAACCGCTAGCTCGCAACTGATTTCTAATAAGAATAGAACGATGTAGTGCCAGTCTTTGCGTTAAATTATCCACAACAACTCGATCGCTAATATAAGTTTTAAGCGTTAATTTATTGCCATCAGTTGGATTTATACTAGCCACAAAACGAGCAATATTAGCACGCAACTGCTCTAAAGAATTCCGATTAGGCTTAACGCTATTGTCACCAAAACGAATCAATAATCGATTACCATTAATATCCGTTCTCCAATCCCCCTGCTGCTTAAGTAATTCAAGTGTAAGCACTGGCATTATCCCATATTCGCCACTAAAAGGGTTTATCTTTGAATAACCCGTATAACCCAATTGATGCAATTCATCAATTAACTGATTACGCTTTGAAATCAAACTCTTAATATCTTTAACTCGAGATGGAGGTGCAGATAATATATAGTCTTGGATTTGGAGAATTAATTCATCAATATTGGGAAGCTCCTTCTTTTTTTTCTTAATTTCGGTCACCCCAAGATACCTCTTGACAGGCTCATAAAGGTATTGATAATGCTGTTTATCAATTGTCACTCTCTGCCTTAACTCTATTTGCTTTAAAAAATAAGCCAAAACAATAAACATCAATAGAAAGAAAAAGGTCATTGCAACCACAACCTGCCCCATCATATCAACACTAGTGGGCCAAATAATTTTATCTAAGGCTCTTGCATCCATATCAGTACACAGCTACTAAAACTATCTAAAATAAATAAACCTATCATCAACTATAAATTATTATCTTCATCATTGCTCGGAGAAAGCGGATTTACCGACTGACCCTTAACTGAAGCAACAGTACCATCAGAGAGATTATCAGAGTTTTCTTGAGATTTTAAACCCTGACCGGCTGCCGACAAAACCTGTTCTCTATCTCCAGAAATATTAGCCGCAAACCCAGCTAACCCAATACGACTCATTTTATCCAGCGTGGCTTCTTGTGAAGTTTGATTATCCTGCCTTACATTAGAAAGCAACGTCTCAAATGAGCGATGAAAATGTGCCGCTAACGCCCTAAATTCTTCTTTATCGGTTGTATTATACTGAGCCTCAACTAACTGATTGAGAATATGTATTTGTTGATCGCCCTGCTGTCTCATAGCAGATAAAATGACAGCAGACTGCTGCTCGTAAGAGGCAATATCAGCCAAACGTTTTTGCTCTAAAGCCAAATTTTCACCCAATTTCAGAGCGGCTTTAGCTAACAATCCATTTTTTTCAATGGCATCCCGACTAAGCCCTTCTAAACGATTTAACACTCCCGTTAAAGCATCCGCATCTAAATTACCCTCAATGTTGCCATCACCACGAAACTCTCCTTTAAACTTACCACGAAACTCTCCCCCAATTCCACCACCACCATCAGATCCAATCCCTGTACCAGGAATACCAGCCACTCCAGTAGCAGGCGCACCTCCAAGTGCCCTCATTGACTGCCCCGTAGGCAATTTCATTCCACCTCGCACCAACGCACCCATCAATCCCTGCGAAGAAGGCAAAGAAGTCATCGTGCTCCTCTCAAGGCTAGAAATATCTTCAGGTGCAGTTCTTGCCTTAAACCAATCAAATAAATCAAATAAAAAGAAAGATTGATTACGAGACGAAACAAAAGCAAACAACCCTACAATAAGAGAGCCAGATAATCCAAACAACGAGGAACTAAAGGCAATCCCCATACCCTCAAGCGGTTTTGCAATAGCATCAAAAAACTTTAGAATATCATCCCCACTCGTATCTGCTTTATCTGCAACTAAAAATTTAATTGAATCCCCACTAAATACCAAACCAATTGCTTTAATCGTTTCCAAAAGACCCAAGAATGTACCCAACAGCCCCAAGATAATCAAAATCCCTGAGAAATAGTTACTGAAATTCCTCACCTCAGCAATACGCAACCTTGAAGCACTCAATGCCAATTCTACTTGAGCATGAGTAAACATATTTTGCGGAGACCAATTAGATAAATTTTCCACATCTTTTGCAGACATTAACCATAATAGTCGCTGTCCCTTACTTTCCATCAACTCCCTATACTCCTCAGTATAGTCAAACTCTAAATCATCTTCCTCATAATCCTCGTCCTCATCCTCGTCCGTTTTAGACGGATTAGCCCTTTGTTCAAGCTGTTCTGTAGCCTTGAATAAACTAACAATCCCCTGCAATCTGATATTTGCAACATAGATATACCCTAAACCGAAAAACATCGCTGAAACCACAATACCATTGAGCGTAACGTTGCTAGAAAAATACCCATAAAGCACTTCAAAACCAAGCCCAACAACCGAGAAGAAAATAATAAGAGCGATAGTAAGGGTTCGTAATGGATTAGTATTCATAATAATTTGACTTGAAATTTATAATTTAAATAACCTTATGATTTTTAATAAAAAATTGCTTATATTATATTGACTGAAAATATAAAAAAACAAGACTCCTCCGTAGGATTTTTCCATTAGACTAAGTACTAATTATATAAAAAAAAACACTGAAGTTTAAGTAATGTCTTAAAAAAGCACATAAATTTAATGTTTTTTTTATTAAATGACTGATAATTAAGGTTTTTAATTTTCAATATAAGTTTGAGACCTTTTGTAAAGATTAGCTAATTCGCTGACAGAATTTCCCCAACAGATTACCACGGTCGCTGAAAAACGCTCTCTCGCAATGACAGAAAAAAGGGAGCATGGGAACAAGTGCAGGGCTAATGCCCTAAAAATTACCGACCTAAGCGCACCAAGCGAATATAATTGTCGTCCGTGCGATATCTGACTTCAGAAAAGCTTAAACTGAAATCGATTGACCACATTCTATAGACTCTGAATTTTCGCTCACTGGGCGAAGAGGATTGAAAATAGTCCCCAGGCGTATTGGGAAAAATAGTGCTATTAATGCTTGGATTAGAACGGTCTAATGCTAACAAAGATGCCAATTCTTGGATGTTCGGTAGGCGCCAATCGCTGTAGCCATCGCTTGCTGGAAAGGTATAGTTATTGACCAACTCTAAAGACGCTTTCCAATTAGTGTCTCTCGCCGAGCCAGAACAAGAAGCAGTATTATTACTTTGTTTGCTCCAGTTTTGCCCCTCACTACACACTTTCCACATTAAGCCTGTGTTATTATCCGTTACCGTGCCATTATGATGCACCGTATAACGATTATCGTGCCATTCATTAGGAATATAAGTCTTAATTTTTTGACTACCTACTGCTGATGGCACCACTTGCCCCCCCTCGGTTGCCAAAAAATCTGAACGCACCAAGCGAACACGATAGGGCGCCTCGCGACCCTCATAGCTATCAGCTTTATCATTAAACATGATATACCACGCCGCATCAGTATCACCCTCAAAAACACGGTATTCAATACTGGGTGAGGCTGACCAAAAACGCTCAGAAGGCGTATTAGGGAAATAATCGCTATCAATGCTTGGCTCTGTTTGAGAGTGATCAACAATGGAGCGTAATTCTCTGGGGGTTGGCACACGCCAATCGGTAAAACCGCATAAACCATTACCACTATTACTACTATTACTACCATCTACCAGCGTATTCCAATCATCATAGTAAGCATCTTCCCTATTAGGATGCTCTCGACCAAGAGCGGTTTTACCACCCCAGCGGTAGGTATTATCTTTATGGTGAATATTGGCAGTATTGCTTGAGGTGCCTACACTGCTTTTCACTTCCCAAATTAAGCCCGTGCGATTATCTTTGACACAGCTCCATTGTGTGCCTACCGATTCACTGCCTGAGTTTGACCAGTCTTGAGTTTGAAATGCCAATACTGTGCCGGTACTGCCCAGTTTGGTAAAATCAAAGCCTGCATTTCCACGACCTACTTTACTAAGGTTGCCTGCGACGGCTTGAGCATCTCTGCCTTGGTGACAATCTTGCTTGGTGCCTGTGGCAAAGCCTGTCGGTGAACAATTATTGCCGGATTGATTACCTTCTGAGTAATTCCCTCCCCAAGTAATACCTGTGTCGTTGAGTTTTATAATCCTTATCTTT
>CAKMZV010000023.1 GCA_929200535.1 uncultured Gammaproteobacteria bacterium | reverse complement strand
TTTTTATGGAGTATGAGGTGAGTATGAGATGTTGAGATACTGAAACAAGTTTCAGAATGGAGTGGCTATAATATTGCGTACAGGGATAATTATTATATTACCCTTTAATAGAGAGGAAATTATATGACACAACGTAAATACAATGAAGAATTAAAGACAGAAGTGATTAACACGATTGTTGAGAGTGGGCGTAGCGTAGCTGAAGTGGCACGAGATTATGATATTCCCAGTAATACGGTTTATCCTTGGGTAGAGCGTTATAAACGCTCTCAAGACATTAGCTGCTTAAAGAAACCTGAAGAAACGCCAGAGCAAGAAATTGCTCGACTAAAAAAAGAGCTCCATCGGGCAAAAATGGAGCGAGATATTCTAAAAAAGGCCACGGCGTACTTTGCGGCTCTAGAGCCGCAAAGTACGCGTGGATAAAAACGAATACTCCACATTATCCTGTTATTCTTATGTGTGATATTATACAAGTCAGTCATACGGGCTATAGGAGCTGGTTAGACCGTCCAGAATCTTCATATAAGCAGAATGATATAGAAGATAAAAAAATCGTCAAAAAAAGCTTTATTTCATCGAAACGTCATGTCGGCACTCGACCATTAAAGAAGCTTATTGAAAGAGACTTTAAACGAACGATTAGCCGTCGTCGTATTGCCAGATTGATGAGGGAAGAAAACTTAGAAGTGAAAACGACTAAAAAATATAGAGTACCCACCTCAGCTGCACGAGATAATCAACATATTTCGCCCAATCAATTAAAGCGATGTTTTGAGGTAAGTCGCCCAAATCATAAATGGGTAGGTGACATCACCTATATTCCTACTGAGCAAGGCTGGTGTTATCTGGCTGTTTATATGGATTTATTTTCACGTAAAGTGGTTGGATGGTCGTTTGATTCAAGTATGACAAGTGATTTGGTAGAGCAAGCGTTACAACGCGCTATATGGAGTCGTAAAGTCCCTAAAGGACTCATGGTTCATACCGATCAAGGGACTCAATTTACTAGTAAAAGCTATAAACGACTATTACATGATTGGGGAATGCAAGCAAGCATGAGTGGTCGGGGAAATTGCTGGGATAATGCAGTCATTGAAAGCTTCTTTAAAACGCTCAAAAGAGAGACGATTTATTCGCTCCCTAAACAGATGAGCAAAAAGCAAATGCAATTCACTTTATCTGAGTATATTGGGTATTACAATCAATATCGACTACACAGTCATAATGACTATTATTCACCTAATCAATTTGAAGACCAATTTTGGAAACAATTTAAACAGATTCCTTGTACGCAAAAGTATTGACACTCCAGAATGACAGATGTGGGACTGTGGCTCCCTCTCCCTGAGGGAGAGGGTTGGGGTGAGGGGGCAGATTTAATGTTCAAGAAAATAATTGAGATCAGAGTAAAATTAAATCTACTAAACTAATCCTCCATTCATCAAAACATTATTGAATAATTAACAATTTATGAAAAAAGTCCTAACTATTTTTGGCACACGCCCTGAGGCTATTAAAATGGCTCCGTTAGTAAAAAGTTTACAAAATCATCCTGAGTTTGAGTCGAGGGTATGCGTTACTGCTCAACATAGAAAGATATTAGATCAAGTATTGGAGTTGTTTAGCATTGTTCCTGATTATGATTTAGATATTATGAAGGCCTCTCAAAGCCTGCATCATATTACTTCATCTGTGCTTAATAGCTTAAAAGAGGTACTTGAGGATTTTGAACCACAGTTAGTTTTGGTACACGGCGATACAACTACGACTTTTGCCGCTTCTCTTGCCGCATTTTATCAGCAAGTCCCTATTTGTCATATTGAGGCTGGATTACGCACAGGAAATTTACTCTCACCTTGGCCAGAGGAGGCAAATAGAAAGCTGACGGGCGCTTTATCTAATTATCATTTTGCTCCTACACAAACCGCTAAAGATAATCTGATTAAAGAAAATGTTGCCGAGGAGCAAATTATTGTTACTGGAAATACGGTGATCGATGCCTTGCTTTGGGTGCAAAATAAAATCAATAGTAGCCCCGAATTATCAGAAAAATTTAAACAGGATTTTAGCTATTTAAATCCGAATAAAAAACTTGTTCTTATTACCGGTCATCGTAGAGAAAGTTTTGGTGAGGGGTTTGAGAGTATATGCGCAGCTATTAAGCATATTGCAAAAAATCAAGCTGATGTTGAGGTGGTTTATCCAACGCATCCTAATCCTAAAGTGCAAGAACCGGTTAATCGTTGGTTAAAGGGAATAGATAATATTCATCTGATAGAGCCTTTGGATTATTTGCCTTTTGTTTATTTAATGATGCATTCGCATATTATCCTGACTGATTCTGGTGGTATTCAGGAGGAGGCTCCTTCATTGGGCAAGCCTGTTTTGGTAATGCGTGAAACTACGGAACGCCCAGAGGCAGTTGAAGCTGGGACGGTAAAATTGGTTGGTACGGATTATAACGAAATAGTAAGTTCAGTTATTCAGCTATTGCACGATGAAAAACATTACCAAAAAATGAGTTTGGCACATAATCCTTATGGCGATGGTAAAGCCTGCCAACGTATTATTGCAAAATTAGCTGAGAACGGGTAATTCTCAAGGGTTTTCTATAATGATTTTTGCCGCTGGAGTCGCACCGTTATGTATATCTTCAAAAGATTGCTGTAGTGCTTCAAAGGGACGCACTTCCACCCAATTAAGATTTCCCAAACTTTGATTACTTAGTAGGTGCAACGCTTCTTTTAAATCTTGCTTAGTGTAGGTAAAAGCACCCACAAAGGCGATTTCTCCAATGGTTGCTCGGCGAGCATCGAAATTTCCGTCAGCTTGTTGCAGTCCAAGATGGATAATACATCCGCCATCTGCCACTACTTGCATAGAAATTTCTCGTGTTTTTGCACTGCCAACGGCATCAAAAACCAAGTCGTATGATTTTTGTTGAAGCGGATTTTCAATATTATTAATCACTTTGGCATTAAAATCAGATAATGCTTTTTCCGCTGTATCGACACGCAAAGCGTTAGCATCACAAATACTCACTGATTCATAACCACGTTGTAATAGAACTAAGGCGGTAATTAAGCCTATCGCTCCTGCTCCAATAACCACGATATTTTGTTTTTTCGGATGCGGATGGTGGCTATGCCTATTAAGTAAATTAACAGCATGTACACACACCGCTACTGGCTCACTCAAGACGGCAGTAACTGCGGTAACATTTTCATCAACAACTAATAAGCATTGGTCTGGAATAGTTAAATATTCGGCAAAACCTCCGGGGCGAGTCATTCCAATCATTGTCCTATTGGCACATATATTTTCTCTTCCTTGCTGACAGTACGTACATTTTTGGCAACAAATCATCGGGTTCATTGTTACCATCTTTCCAGCTAAATCGCCTTGTTGAACAATGCCTGCAACTTCATGCCCAAGAATTAACGGAGGACGACGACGTTCATCATGCCCATGCCAAGCATGCATATCCGAGCCACAAATACCACTTGCCATAATGCGTATTAGTGATTCTCCTTTCTCTGCTATTGGTTTTGGTGCTTCGCCAAGAGTAAGTAGCATATCTCGCTCAAAATTCCACCTTTTCATATTTTTTGCTTGTTATGTGTTGTTATAAAAATCTACATTTTTGAGGGTGCATTTACCCCAAGGATATTTAAGGCATCTTGCAGTACGATGCTTAGTGCAAATAATAAATTTAACCGTGCGTTGCGTAAGGGCTTTTGTTCAACAAGAATGGTGCTTTGATTGTAGTATTGGTGAACTTGTGCCGATAACTCACGCAGATATAAGGTAATTATATGTGGAGCATTTTTGCTGGCAGCATCTTGAATTTTTTGTGGATATATAGTCAGCGTTCTAATTAAGTTGAGTTCTAATTCTTCGTTTAATAGGCTTAAATCAGCTTGTTGCTGTTCCCATCGATAGTTTCGCTCTTGCAGGCGACGAAAAATACTTTGAATACGAGCATAAGCATATTGCACATAGAATACCGGGTTATCGTTCGTTTTTTCAATTGCCAACTGCAAATCAAAATTTAAATGCTGATCCGCACGATTGAGATTATAAAAAAAGCGTGTTGCATCATTGCCTACTTCTTCACGTAATTCCCTTAAAGAAACAAAATCACCGCTACGAGTACTCATCGAAATTTTTTCTTCACCACGATAAAGGTTAGCAAATTGCACTAAGCATATTGCCATTTTTTTTTCATCGTAGCCCAAAGCATTGATTGCCGCTTGCATACGAGCAATATAACCGTGGTGATCCGCACCCCATACATTGATAATGCGATTATAACCACGCTCAAATTTATTTTTATGATAACAAATATCATGAGCCAAATAAGTATTAACGCCATCTTGACGTACCAATACCCTATCCTTGTCATCCCCCAACTCACTTGATTTAAACCAAATTGCTCCATCTTTATGGTAGCTTTGTTTTTTGTGTGCCAAAGTTTTTAGAACATCATCTACTGAGCCATCGTCCACCAACGATTGTTCAGAAAACCAGACATTAAAATTAACCCCCATCTCTTGTAAATCTTCACGAATATCTGTTAGGATAGCGTTTAAGGTGAATTTTTTACATAGGGGATATAAGGAGGCATCTTTGTTATCGAGTTCTTTTTTCACAAAAGCAATAAGTTTATCAATATGATTTTCCTGATTTTCTGCATTCTCTTCAAGCATAAAAGGAGTGTAGTCAATTTGCTCTAATATCTCTTTTTGTGAATTTGTTAATTTCGCTGAAAATTCATTAGCAATTTGAATAAGGTACTCTCCTTGATAGGCATTTGCAGGATATAGCTGTGCAAATTTTTCGGCTGATATTTGAGTGTGTTTTTGCGTGTATCTTAATAATGTAGATAGGGTCAAAATTTCCATTTGACGACCGGCATCATTAATATAGTATTCACTCTCAACTTGAAAGCCTGCCTTGCTCAATAGCCGTGCTAATGAATCACCATAGACTGCTCCTCGACCATGCCCGACATGCAAAGGACCAGTCGGATTAGCCGAAACAAATTCCACTAAAACTCGCTGTTGTTTTGCCTCACCTTGAGCATAGTCGCCTTGTTTTGATAGAATTTTTTCTACCACTTCATAGTGTGAGGATTTTTGTAAAAAAATATTAATAAAGCCAGCACCAGCAATTTCAATTTTTTCAATTTCTTGGAAAGAGTCCGCTAACAGAGGTATTAGCTGTTGAGCAATGGATTGGGGTGATTGAGATAGAGGCTTGGCAAGTTGCAAGGCGATATTGGTAGAAAAATCTCCGTGAATATTGGAGGTGTTTTGCTTTAAAACGATTTTTTCAATTGGTAAATCAATCTCCCAGCCGATTTGATTGATTAAGGTATGCAGTTTTTGGCGTATCCGTTCTTTCATCAATTATTAACCACTGACAAATTTACTGATAAACCATAAAATAGTTACTGATAGGGTTGCTACTGAAAAACTAATAATGTAAATCCAGTAAAAGGCAATTTGTATGTTAAATAAACGCCGAAAGATATACCAAAGCAAGAAACTTATTACAAAGACGATAATCCAAAATCGCATTAAGCTAAGCATTGTATTGGGCTTTTAAAAAGGTAGTCCTCTTAACCCATTGATGAGGGGTACATAGAACGAATTGAATTTTCCCTATGTATTCTGGAAATTGAGTCAGAGAGCATTTTAGCAATGCAGATAATATCAATTTTTGTGGATTTTTGAGCTTTTTCTTGAACATCAATGGTGTTTGAAACTAATACACCGTCTAATTGAGAGTTCTCAATATTGGTAACAGCATCTCCAGATAGTACCCCATGCGTACAACACGCATATACAGATTTAGCACCATTTTGTTTTAGTGCACCTGCGGCTTTACATAGCGTGCCAGCGGTATCGACAATATCATCAAATATCACACAATTTCGATTAGTCACATCGCCAATAATATTCATTACTTCCGAAACATTGTCTTTAGGACGACGCTTATCAACAATTGCCAAATCAGCATTCAATTGTTTTGCTAAAGCCCGAGCTCTCACTACGCCACCCACATCTGGTGATACTACCGTTGGATTTTGTATTTTTTTGGAAATTTTATTGGTGAAAATAGGCGAGGCGTAAACATTATCAACAGGAATATTGAAAAAACCTTGAATTTGATCCGCATGTAAATCAATCGTTAAAATTCGATCTGCTCCAGCTGTTGTCAGCATATTGGCGACTAACCTGGCAGTAATAGGGACTCTTGATGACCATGGACGACGATCCTGTCTGCCAAAGCCAAAATAGGGCAAAACCGCCGTAATTCGCTTAGCAGAAGAACGCTTTACTGCATCAATCATCACAAGAATTTCCATCAAATTTTCAGATGGGTTCGGAGGGGCGCTTGGCTGAATAATAAATACATCATTCCCTCTAACAGATTGCCCTAACTCAACATTAATTTCATTATCGCTGAAACGACCAACTTTAGCTTTACAAATCTTTGTACCTAACTTTTGTGCAACAAGTTGGCTAAGTTGAGGGTTCGCATTCCCTGAATACAGGGCAATATTATAGCCAGACATTTATTTTACTTGGCTTTGAATAAACATACTTTAAAAGGGCTTTAAAAGGCTTTAAAAGAAAAAAATTTAATATGGTTTTTTATAGCAATCTATTTAAATAAATGGCTGGGCTGGTAGGATTCGAACCTACGGTACACGGGATCAAAACCCGATGCCTTACCACTTGGCTACAGCCCAAAATAACTATAAACTACACAGAATAATACATATCAAACTCAATCGGATGGGTAGTCGCACGCATTCTTTGGACTTCTTCCATCTTGAGTTCAATATAACCATCAAGCATATCTTTACTAAATACATCACCTTCAAGTAAAAATGCGTAATCACTTCTTAAACTCTCTAATGCTTCCTCTAAAGAAGCACAAACCGTCGGGAAATTAGCCTCTTCTTCCGGTGGTAAATCATATAGATCTTTGTCTGAAGGATCTCCAGGATGGATTTTATTTTTAATACCATCAATACCTGCCATTAATACCGCTGAAAAAGCCAAATATGGGTTTGCAGAAGGATCTGGAAAACGCAATTCAACACGACGAGCTTTTGGACTCATTGCCAATGGAATACGCACTGAAGCAGAGCGATTACGAGCAGAATAAGCTAACATCACAGGAGCCTCAAAGCCGGGGACTAAACGCTTATACGAATTAGTGCCTGGATTGGTGAAAGCATTGAGTACCCGCGAATGTTTTAGCATTCCACCAATAAAAAATAATGCCTCTTCTGAAAGATTCGCATATTGGCTACCATCAAAAATATTCTTTCCCTTATTACTTAGAGAGATATTAATGTGCATTCCAGAACCATTATCGCCAACTAAAGGTTTTGGCATAAAGGTGGCAGTTTTGCCATATAGATTAGCTACATTATGGACAACGTATTTGAAAATTTGTACTTCGTCCGCTTTCTTGACTAAGGTATTTCCAGCAACACCAATTTCACACTGACCAGCGGTAGCAACTTCGTGATGGTGAACCTCTGGAATTAAACCCATCTCTGTGATAAGTTGGCATATCTCACCACGAAAATCCGATAGAGAATCAACTGGAGGCACTGGAAAATAACCGCCTTTAACGCCTGGACGATGCCCAAGATTGCCTTCTTTAATTTTGCTCTTAGAAGACCAAGCTGCCTCGACAGAATTAACTTCAGCAAAACAACCATTCACATTAGAATCCCAACGCACATCATCAAACACAAAAAATTCAGGTTCAGGACCAATAAAGCAGCTATCTGCAATTCCTGTTGATTTAAGATAGTTTTCGGCTCTTTTAGCTATAGAGCGAGGATCACGGTTGTATCCTCCCATATCGTTAGGATCAATAATATCGCAACGAATATTCAATTGGTTCGCTTGGGCAAAAGGATCTACCACTGCGGTTGTGAAGTCTAATTTTAGAATCATATCAGAGTCATTTATTCCTTTCCAACCAGCAATAGATGATCCATCAAAAGTTTTACCATTTTCTAAAAAATCAGCATCAACTTGTTCTGCAGGAACTGTAACGTGTTGCTCTTTACCTTTAGTATCTGTAAACCTTAAATCTACAAACTCTATTTCATTATTTGATATAGCTTCTAATACATCTTTAGAACTCATTACCTACCCTCTCATATCTTATGTTTTTTTAAAATTTAGAAAATCAAAAAAATAATAACAAGCCTACAGCAAGCTCTTACTCAAAGGATTCTTATTATTTTGATGGTCTTGACTGTAAAATTGATACAATCAGATAGATAATTATAAACGAATTTGTAAAAAAAAATAGCATTGAAAAACAATAACAGTGCATTACCAAACGCATCTAAAAAAGACGTTACCATTTGATATAACAGTTTTTTTATTTGTTCAAACAAAGATGAACATAAATTTTTCATATAATAAAAATTACAAAATTAATTTTGAATAAAAATAATCAAATACTCTATCGTCGCTTACTCGGATATATCCGTCCATATAAAACTAAAGTAACCTTTGCTATTTTAGCAATGATTGTTTCAGCAGCTACTCAACCAATGATGGCAGCAATGATGGAGCCTTTATTAGATGGTAGTTTTATTGCCAAGGATAAAACTCATATCATTTGGGTTCCTATCGCTCTGCTCTCCGTTTTTATTATCTGGGGAATTGCCGATTATCTTATTTCTGTAATGACAGAAACCGTTGCACAAGGTGCTATAGCAACAATACGCCAGCAAATGTATGCTAAATTGCATCAGCTTCCATTACGTATATTTGATGAACAAACCCCTGGATATTTAATCTCAAAAATCTCCTATGATGTTGCCCAAGTGGCTAATGCACTCAGTGAAGCGTGGATAATTTTAATTCGTGACTCTCTTGTTGTTTTTGGGTTATTGTGCTTGCTTTTTTGGTATTCTTGGGAACTATCGCTCGCCATTTTATTAATAGCTCCGGTGGTTTTTTTCATCGTTCAAAAAGCCTCACAAAAAATGCGTCATAGTTCATCAGCACTACAAGATAATATGGGGGAGCTCACCCACGTTTTAGAAGAAGGGATTGAGGGAAATCGTGAAGTGAAAATCTATGGTGCTCAAAAATTTGAAAATCAGCGGATGGAACAAACAACACAACGCGTTGCTACTAATAGTATAAAAATTCGTCGTATCACCGCTCTTAATGTCCCTTTAGTGCAAATTCTTGCAGCACTTGCTTTAGTATTAATTCTCTACCTTGCGGTTGCTCTAAATTCACAAGAATCTCTTTCTGTCGGTGGCTTTGTCACTTATATTACGGCAATGATACTTATTTTTGAACCTGTGCGACAATTGACTAAAGTAAACCCTGAAATTCAAAAAGGATTGGCAGCGGCTGAAAGTATTTTTAATCTTATAGATCATCCTCCTGAAGAAGATATAGGGACACAAACACTTAAAGAAGTTCAAGGAGAAATAGAATTTAAAAATCTTAATTTTGGATTTACTCCTGATAAGCCTTTTTTTACCGATTTTAATCTGACTATTAAAGCACGAGAAACTATCGCTATTGTTGGCGAATCTGGTAGTGGGAAAACCACTTTAACTAATTTAATCGCTCGATTTTATAATCCACAAAAGGGCGAAATTCTACTCGACGGAGTAAATATTAAAGATATAAAATTAAATGATTTGCGTAAACACATTGCTTTGGTGAGCCAACAAGTTGTATTATTTAACGATACTATAAAAGCGAATGTTGCTTATGGAGAAAAACAGTCCGAAAAAGATAATGAAGAGGGTATTATAAATGCACTCTCATCCTCTAATGCTTGGGAGTTTGTGCAACAGCTTCCTCATACACTTGCTGAACCCGTCGGTGATGGCGGTTCAAAATTATCTGGCGGACAAAGACAGCGCATTGCTCTTGCAAGGGCATTTCTCAAAGATGCCTCTATTTTAATCCTTGATGAAGCCTCTTCCGCACTTGATAATCAAACAGAGAAAAAAATACAACAAGCCATCGAACGGCTTGCCGCAGAGCGTACAACAATCATCATTGCCCACCGACTCTCCACTGTTCAGAATGCCGATCGCATCATCGTAATGGATAAAGGGAGAATTGTTGAGGAAGGCACGCATAAAAGTTTACTCAAAGCCAAAGGGCATTACGCTAAACTCTATCTTAACTTAGATAACGATACTGCTTAGAGTAATTAAGATTATTTATTTTTTTATGAAATATTATCTTTCAATAAGCAACCATGCTGGCAAAGAGGACAATGATGCTGGCTGTCTTCTTCACAATGCACTTGATAATTATTTAATGCTTCAATAAAAGGTGTTGCTAATGCTGGTTGATCACCAACAAATTGTATCAATTTAGCTAAACCATTACGTGTTTCTTGCGAAATTAGGTGTTCAACTTTACAGCTGTCTTGTTCTGCAAGTTCCTCTGTAACTCCTAAAAATTGAACTAAAAAACGCTTAACTGAGCGTCGTGCTGCCACAACATTATTTACAACGGTCTTGCCTCTTTCAGTAAGGGCAATCAATTTATTGCCCGAAAGATGGATAAATTCATGCTGTTGAAGAGTTTTAAGCTGTAACGATACTGCATTGCGACTGACTCCAAGAATACGCGAAACATTGACAGCCTTACATCCATATTCACTCCCTTCAGATGCTTCGTCAATTGCCATTAAATAATGGGCGATGGAGTGAGTGATTTGGTTTTGATTAAAGTTTTTCCAAACTTCATGCTCGTTAGCATAGCCACTGCCACACTCTCCCTCTGTAGAGCTTGAATTATTTTCCAATGAAAGTGGTTTATTCATAGTCAGTAGTATTTATCAGTAATTATACTTTATTCACCTATTGCCCCCCCACAGATTAGAGGCATAGGTGCGGCTATCTTCCCAAGTCTTTTCACCCTCTGAGAGATCGTATAAACGATAGTCGTTAAGTAAGGATAACCATTCTGATTTCTCATCCAATTCATAGAAAGTTTTTTTTATTTCCTTGATTTCTTGTTGCAAATCACTGGCATTTGCCATACAAAAAGTCATATTGGGTGGTGCCCAAACGCACTTCTTCTGCACTTCAAAATAAAGCTCAATTAGAGCGTTTATTTTTTGCTTTGCTTGTTGAGGGGCGATCGTAGGCATCGATTGTTCGATAATAGTAAAGCTATCAGAAGATTGTTTAAAGCATAAATAGTAGGTTGAAGTTTTTTGTTGTGTATTACATAGCGTATGCCCAAGCCACGCTTGCAATAATTTCTGTAAATTTTGCTTGCCTCCAGAGATAAACACTTGTATTACCCCATCCTCTGTTTCTCCTACTAAACGAGGTTGCGAAGATAGAGTATATTGTTGATTTTCATATTTAGTTCGATAAATAAACGGTTTTTTAGGTGCTTGTAAAGAAGAGTTAATAAGAGCACCTTTTTCAATATCTGTTTGAATTTTTTTACATTGTTTATTTAATTCTTGAGCAATAATTTCAGCCGATAAAAAACGATTATCTTGTGCTAATTCAGCAATTAAAATCTGCCTTGTATTTTGAAATTCTTGTTCGCTCTCAGTGAGTAGTGATGATAATATTTTCACTCGCCAATCTGCACGATTTAATGGGTCCAGCCTACTATCCTCATAGCGATTATCGATAGGTGATTGTTTCACTACTTGCCCACCTGAAGAGATTATAAAGGTTTTAATAGGGTCTATAAGTTTAGCAGCAAGCTGCGAACAAGATAATAGCAAATGACTTTGAGACAAATCCTTCACGTGTTTATCTGGTAATATTCCTATATCTTCTTGCAGCGGTAAAGAGTTTTCCAACGGCGGAGTAGCTTCGCTAAGAATATAACTATCACTATGTTCAAAAAGAAATTCTCCAACCGAATGCCCTGCCCTATTACGTTGAATATATTCAATAATCGCATTTAAGGAGTTTGCTGAGTTGCTTAAATGCTGATTGGCATCCGCACTATAGCTTAACCATAGTTTTTCTCTTGCGGATTGAATATATTCCAAAATATAATAGTTGTTATTTGCCTCAGCAGAGCGATCATACGGTTTTGGAAGATGCCAAGTTAAATCCATTGAATGCTCGCTATTACGACGATTATAATTCTCATCTAAACCAATAATAGCAATAAATTTACATGGCACACAACGCACATCAAGTAGTTGAGAAAACATCAACTTACCCGACAGATAGTTACTCTGATGAATATTTTGTGATTGATATGAACGCCAAATAGAACGCATTGATGAAATAGAAAAAAGTTCTTGAGAATCTGCAAAAACAGAATCATTCTCTATTTTCCGCAACCGTGTAATCAGCCCTTCGCTCTGCTGTTGATAGGTGGCACTTCTTTCATCATTAATGAAAAAAACATCTATCCAAGAAATTAAATACTCAATCCAAGAAGCGATATTTTTTGGTACGCTTTGATTAGGATGATGAATTTTTTGGTATGCATTAATTAATTGCTTTAAATATTCTTGCAAGCTCATACAACTTGCCCAATCAACTAAAGCTATCGTTTCTTTAGAACACATCTCAACCGACATCAAGTCCAATGCTCCTTGCAAAGACAAGCCACTTTCAAAACCCTGTTTTTCCCTCTGTAAATCATTTATCCCCCATCGAAAACCAAGACAATACAAAGAATTCAAAAACTCTTCAATTTGCTCTAAAGAAACTTGATTTTTTAATTTTTCTTGCACACATGAAAAAGCAAAAAAATACCTTAGTTCATCCATTCCTAACGGTTTTTCATCAGTAAATAACTGCAATAAAAAATCAAATGCCTCATATAGGGAATCATTACTTTTTACTGCATAAGATGAATGTGGAATATCTGAAAAAATAATCGGAATCCACTCTTGATAAATCTCAAGATTTGGAGCGACTACTAAAATATCACTCAGTGTTCTACTCTCATCTTGTTGTAACCAAAGCAAAATTTGATTATGCAAAAATTTGAGTTCAGACTGCCCATTTGGAAAGCAATGTACTTGCAAAGAAGTATCTTCACCACCAATCACCAAAGGGGAGGTTTCGGCTTGTGGAATATCATATAAAATATTACGTTGAAGTGCTTCAAGCAAATTAAGATTATCTCTTTCATTTGTCTCAGTAAAGCAACTATCAATCTGTATATCTACTGCATCTAAAATCTGCTTTTGGCACTCTGCCCCAACCTGACCTAAAGACATTAATAATGGATGATGTTGATAAAATAAGCCATCATCTTCAATGCTTTGTTGCGTGTGCATTTCCTTAGCTTTCTCTTCCCACAAAGGTAAATACAAGTTTTCTCCCCATAATTCCATCGAGGGGTTAAGAAAATAAAAATCAACTTCAACCCGTTTCCCCAAGGCTTGAAAAATTTGCCAAATAGGAGGCATAAGAGGTAGTACTGCAAAAACGCTTATGCCATTCTGAAACGTCTGTTGTACCCCCTTAATATCTTTTACCTCTTGTGCTAAAGCATTAATTATTTTTTTAACAAGCTGATGACGTTGCAAAAAATCATTCTTAGGATGCTCTTGTGCCAATAAGGCACGCCATAATAATGCTTGAATAGACTGTGTGGATTTAAGGAATGGAGGTAGCTTAACTATTTTGTTATCTTGCCAACACTCCAACCATTCAGGACGTTGCCATTGATATTCATCAAATATATTAGAAAGTATGTTAGAAGTTTGTAATAATCTTTGTTCACTTAGTGAGGGATTATCACAATATAAATAAGTAAAAAACTGCGGGGCAATAGTAGCAATTTGTTGCCGGATATCGCTGTGATGTAGCAATGAAAATAAGCGAAAGCTCAACACCTTGCTGTGATAAAAATCATCACTATCAAGAGTTAGAATCTTCCCTAATTTATGAACAAAGTTGATTGGAAAATCAAATTTTCCATTGATGAATACGCCGAACTCATTAGTCAAGGTTTTAAGCAACCATTGCTCTACTCCAAAGCAAGTAATCACCATTTGATGAGGATGTAAAATACCTTGTTTATTCTGCTTTAATCTTGAGGTTAAAGCTGAAAACAGAGTTTCTATACGATTAGATTCTATGACTTTTAAAGTCATTCTTCCTTAACCAATATCCAAACCTTATCAATATTTACATCGTAATAATAATCTTTTACCGATGCCTTCACCTTAATTGCCTGATCCCCCGTATTAAATTGAGCTTCACGCACAGTGCGAGTTTTTGCTGAAACACCTTCTTGGGTATTATCCTTAACTTCCTTAACTACCAACGTTTTAATAGCAACTTCCTCGCCGTAACGTCTGGTCGCTATTTCTAACATTGCCTCTTTAAGTAATTGTTGTTTTGCCTTAAGCCAACCATTTGAACCCAAATGCTTACTCCCTCCTACCTTAATATACTCAGAAGGATGATGCAAAAGCCAACAAGGGGGTTTAGTAGAATGCCCTTGAGTGGTTTCTACACAATTTATACTTTGCTTTAGTGGTTGATTATTACTGCAAGAAGAAATAACACCCCATAAAAAAACAAAAGCCAGCAAAATTGCTGGCTTTTTAATAATGCTTATTTGAACATCAATAAAACGCACAAAAATTACTGCACTTTCTGCTTAGCAATTTCCTTTGCCATTTCATCAAAACCTTGTTTGGCTTTAAATTGCTGCCAAAGTGCATTCTCATTATTCATACTGGTACGTGCAGATTGTTCAGCTGCCTTTTCAAAATTCTTTGGATCTACGCCAACAACAACATATAAACGCTTATCCGGTCCAGTACGTGATTTATAGATTTTACTCCCAACTAAAGTTTCTGAAGATACCGTTTTCAGCACACTTTCAGCAGCACGATCCACGGTTTCTGAATCACCCACACCAGTGGTACCAACATAACTTTTTACCATCTTATCCACGCGCACTTTAAATTGCTCCACAATTTTTCCACGTGCATCAGCCGCCGCTAAATCTTTCATATAACTTAAGCCAGCAGCAGAATATTCCGCAACTCCAACTGCTTGCAGCTCTAAACCTGGAATAGGCTCATCACAAATCCAACCTGGAGCTGGAGTATTTGTATTTGGGAACACGCAATCTGCTACAGCCTGAGCTACCTTGTTATCTTCTTTTTTACCGCCTCCACAAGCAAATAGAAAGCCCATAAGACTCCCAATAAACAATATTCTCAAAAATGAATTACTTAACATAACAACACTCCAAAATTTAATATTTAAAAAAAAACAGTCTTCTAAAACCAACTACCCAGAAAAATGGCTCATAGCACCTATAATCGCTACAGATAAAGCAACCATCGTTGCAATCATCCAACGCAAATTAGAATCAACCTTATCAGTCAATTTTATAATTCGGTCATCTATTTTCATAAATTTATCATCGAATTTTTCATCTAATCTTATAATTCTGTCATCTATTTTCATAAATTTATCATCGAATTTTTCATCTAATCTTATAATTCTGTCATCTAACTTAGCAATCTGATTATCGAATTTTTCATCTAATCTCGTTATTCGGTCATCTATTTTCGTAAATTTATCATCGAATTTTTCATCTAATCTCGTTATTCGGTCATCTAACTTAATGATTTTCCCATCTAACTTAGATATATCCTCCTGCGTTGCAGAGTGCAACAAAATATCAATGATTTTCTCATTGTCAATGGTTACTTTATAATTTTCTTTATCGCTCATATCTTTATCGCTCATAATAGTCATTATACGACATTTTTATACACATACCGCACACTCTCAATCAATCACCCCATATAACATCAGTTCTTAGCATAGCCCACTCACCCCAACACTTTTCCATTTGTTAGATTTTTTTTGCAAAAAACTGAAACCATGTCATACTAAGGTAAACTCAGTACGACATGGTACGAAAATTAACGTTTTAAAAGTCAGACCACATTAACTAAAAATACACAAAAATTACCCAGCAAAACGAGCACTGACGTTTTCCCAATTAACAACATTCCATAAAGCTTTGAGGTAATCAGGGCGACGGTTGCGATAATCAACGTAGTAGGCATGTTCCCAAACATCAACTCCTAATAATGCGGTTTTGTTATGCTTTAATGGGTTATCAGCATTGGAAGTGCTAAGTAGTTCTAATTCGCCCGCTTGGTTTTTTACTAACCATGCCCAACCAGAGCCAAAAGTATTGGCACCTGTGGTTTCAAATTGAGTTTTAAATTCTTCAAAAGAGCCAAATTTTCCTTCAATGGCTTGTTTTAAATCAGCACTAAGTTGCCCACCATTCGGGGATAACATTTGCCAGAATTGACAATGATTCCAATGCTGACCTGCATTGTTAAAAATACCACCAGCAGGTGCCTTAACGACAATTTCTTCTAATGACATATTAGCGTATTCAGTATCAGCAATTAATGGATTGAGTTTGGTGATATAAGTTTGATGATGTTTACTATGATGTAATTCCATTGTTTCAGCACTAATGTGAGGTGCTAAGGCATCGTAGCTATATTCTAATTCTGGTAGTGTAAATTCACTCATTTGATTTTCTCCTTGGTTTAATAAAATTGACTTACTTAATAATTTTAACAAAAAAAACGGGTTAGCTTGAGACCTTTGCATAAAAGTATGGCACAAAAAACGTTTTTACTCTTGGCGAGTTTACGAGCCTTAGAGTAACAGTGTTTGAACTGCTTGCAGGTAAAAGAAAAAAGATAAAAAATTGTTCTGATTGAGGCGTGAAACGCTGCTAATACGTCCGTCTTCGCAAGTTTCACAACGACAATCAGGGCATTTTTTTGCTTTTTTACTTGGCATATCTTTTGTGCAAAGGTCTCAATTTGCTAAATACCACTCAATTAACTCCTCGATAACTTTTTCTGTGTTCAGATAAAGTTCCGTAGTCTTGAATAGCTTGGTAATGTTTTTTGGTGGGATAGCCTTTGTGTTGATTGAAACCATATTCTGGATGATGTCGGTGCAGTTCTATCATTTGTCTATCACGTGTTACTTTGGCAATAATTGAGGCAGCACTGACACAGGGGAAGAGACTATCAGCTTTGATTACAGCTTGAATGTTTATGGAAGATTCTTGCTGGGATGAGAGGTTGAGGGATGGGGGGTATTTACCATCAACAATAATGTCTGCTTGGGTTATTGCGTGCGTGTTGAGTAGTGCTTCTATTGCTCGTTGCATAGCAAGGAGAGTGGCGTTATGAATATTTATTTTGTCTATTTCTTGGGCTGTCGCTTCTCCAACGGCATAAAGGCAGTGAGTAATAAGCTGAGCGTATATTTTTTCACGCTTGTTTTCATTGAGTTTTTTTGAATCATCAATCCCTTCAATTGAAGTGTTATTTAAAATAATGGCTGCGGCGACAACATTTCCTATTAGTGGACCTCTGCCAGCCTCATCAACTCCGATAGTTATCATACTTGGCTACCTCTATTAAATATTACCCGTGTAAAAAAGCGATGATTTTTTCACTAATTTTTTTGGTGGCGTTTTGTTTGAGTTGATTGTGGTAATAGTTGAATTTGTCAATTTGTTGTTTTGTTGTTTCGCTATCTTTAAGCATTTCTTGCACTTTGGTTAGAATATTTTCAAGATTTGCCTCGCCAAATAATAGCTCATCAACAAGAAAATCTCCCTCCATAAAATTGGGCAATGAAACATAGGGAATATAAAACATAGTTTTATAAATTAAATAATTAATGAATGGACCTTGATGTGCAATCAACATTGTTTTTTTAAGCAACATTGCTTCTAAAGTAGCCGTGCCGGATGCCAGCAAAACCATTTGGGCAATGCTCATACATTCACGAGCCTGCCCTTCAACAAGAAGAATTTTATTTTGTTGCTCTGGAGCAAGGGCTTGATAGTGCTTATAAAAAAAATCAGATAATGATTTTTTAGCTATCGGGACAACAAACCGAAGAGTTTTATTTACCTGTATTAGTTGACTCGCCACTTGCAAATAAAGAGGAAGCATATATTTCACTTCACCATAGCGACTACCCGGTAAAAGAGCAATAATTTTTTTATCTTTCCAATCATTGATAATGGGATGTTTAGCACCCATTTGCTCTAATGCTTGCTGGGTTAAAGCGGTTGTATCGAGAGGAATTTCATCTGCCATTGGATGCCCATAAAAATCCGCATTCACTTGATGTTGATGGTAATATGCTGGTTCTTGTGGAAATAAACACATTATCTCATCACAAGCCTTGCCTATTTTATTAATGCGTCCTCCACGCCATGCCCATATTGAAGGACTAACCCAATGCCATACTGGCACGCCAATTGATTTTAATTTTTTCTCCACCACAAAATTAAAATCAGGTGCATCAATGCCAATCAGCAAATCAGGCTTTAAATCACAGAGACGTTTAATAAATTGAGAACGAAGGCGAATTAATTTAGGAAGATGACGTATAACATCTACTCCCATTATAGATAAATGTTCCATATCCACCCAAGATTCAAAGCCCTCGGCAAGCATTTTTTCACCACCAATGCCAACAAAACGTGTATTTGGAAATTTAAAGCGTACTTTTTTTATTAATGTCGCACCAAGATTATCCCCAGAAACCTCACCAGCAAGCAATACAATGATTTTATGAGGAGGTGCTGAGGTCGGCATTTAATTGTTAGAGTTTGTCAGGACTACAAACAAAGCCCTCTTTCAGTTGTTTTGATAAATTCAATAAATGGCTGCAATATGCCATCTTTATCTTCTAATTTTTTGATTTTTGAAATAATATCTACTAACTTGTCGCGCTTCCCTACCCCTACTTTGGGATATAACAATTGATAAGCCCTATAAATCAACTTAATACTGGCATCACTAAAGTCATTTCGTTTTAGCCCAATACGATTAATTCCACGTACTCGAGCAGAAACATCTGAGGTAATCAAATAAGGGGGGACGTCACGTGTGAGCATCCCTCCTAAACCAACAAAGGCATAATCACCAATGCGACAAAACTGATGAACAGCAACAAAACCAGAAATAATCACACAGTTACCAACCTCAACATGCCCACCAAGAGTAGCATTGTTCGACATTACAATATGATTACCCAAAATACAATCATGAGCAACGTGAGTATAGGCAAGAAATAGATTATCCGATCCAATGAGAGTTTGCCCACCACTCACTTTTGTACCTCGATTAACGGTGCAATACTCACGAAAAACATTATTGTCACCAATAATTAAGCGAGTCTGATCTCCAGGTTTTTTCTTCTTATCTTGAGTTTCCAAGCCAATGGACGCAAAAGGGAAAATACGATTATTCTTGCCCAAAGTGGTATTTTCACCAACGATGGAATGATTTTCAATAATACACCCATCACCAATCACTGTATTCTGCTTAACAATTGCATAAGCACCAATTGATACATCAGAGCCTATGGTAGCAGATGGGTCAATAATTGCTGAAGAGTGAATCATTTTTTAATATTTTAGTTATTTTTGATGAGCACACATTAGGCGAACTTTTGTGGTAATTTGACCATCTACTTTTGCAACACAATCAAAACGCCACATATTTCTGCGTGGTTCGCCAATTGGTTCAATGTGTAAATGTAATACATCGCCTGGGACAACCATCTTCTTAAACCGACAATCATCTACAGCAACTAATAAATACTGTCCGCCAGACATATGATCAAAGCTCAAAGATGCTAACAAACCTGTTGCTTGTGCCATTGCTTCAATAATCATCACACCAGGGAAAATAGCCATCTCAGGAAAATGCCCTTGAAATTGTGGCTCATTAAAGGAAATATTTTTAATAGCATGAATCCGTTTCATCGGTTCATAATCTAAAACCCTATCAACTAACAACATCGGATATCGATGTGCAAGTAATTTTTTGATTTGCTCAATTTCAATAACTTTATTATCTGCACTCATTTTTTTCTATCTAAATATAGTTGTTTTAATTGCCTGCGATGCATTGCGACTTCCCTACGCCATAATTCAATTTTTTGATGCGGATACCCTGCATAAACCCCTTTTTCCTTAATGCTGCCAGTAACCATGGATTTCCCCATTAAAATACTGTCATCAGCAATTTCCATATGCCCAGCAAACCCAACTTGCCCCGCTACTTTAACGCGCTTACCAATAGTTGTCTGTCCTGCCATACCAACTTGTCCAGCAAGTGCCGTATCTTGTCCAATAAAACTATTGTGTGCCATCATTATCAAATTATCCATTCGCACGCCACTTTCAATAATTGTATCCTTGATAGTACCTCTATCAATCGCATTATTTGCACCAATCTCAACATTATCGCCAATCACTACTTTACCTTGATGATGAATTGAGCACCAAGTATTTTTTTGTTTATCCCAAGCGGTTCCAAAGCCTTCAGAACCAATAACGCTTCCTGGACCAATGACACAATGATTACCAATAACACAATCGTGCAAAATACTGGCATTAATATCAATATAACAATGCTCTCCAAGGATTACATTTTTTGACAAAACAGCATTTGCACGAATAACAGTTCCATCTCCAATGCAACACCCTTCTTCAATAACTGCACCAGCATCTACTTGTACGTTCTTCGGTAAAACAACACTCTCATCAATATAACTTTTTGGATGAATCTTTTGCTCTTGAACAGAAGAAGGACGATAAGAAAAAAAATGCGTTGCCTGCGCAAAGGCAAGATAAGCATCTGATACAACCAAAGCGGTCACAGGGCAGTTTGCTAAAAAATCCTCCTCTAAAATAACGGCATTAGCTTGTGTGTTTTTTAATTGAGATAAATATTTTTTATTACTTAAAAAAGCTATCTGATTGGCAGTAGCATCTTCTAATTCGGCAAATCCCGTAATAGTAATTGAACTATCTACTGGGGCGTTGTTTGCTCCAATAAGTTTGGCACCAATTACCTTGCATAAATCCGAGAGAGAAATCATTACTGTTAACTTTATTATAGAAAACGATTATTTTTTATTCATAATATCAATAACCTCTTGAGTAATATTCAGTGAAGGATTATGAAAAGCAATACCTTGAAAAAGCACAAGGTCATAACCTTTTTTCTTTGCAATTTGTGCAACAACCTTTTCAATTCTCGCTTCAACACTACGAACATTTTTTTGTTGTTTTTGTTGAAGTTCTTGTTGTAAAGTTTGCCTATAACTCTGATATTCTTGCCTCATTGTGATAATTTCCTTTTCCGCTGTACGAGCCTCTTTATCGCTCATCGTTAAACGATTTTTTTCATACGAGCGCACTTTCAAATCTAACTCCCCTTGCTTTCCTTGAAGAATTTTTTGACGTGGTGAAAACTCATTCTCAATTTCTTGTTGATACGCCTTTGCTTGCTTCGATTGTGCAAATATTTTTTGTATCTCTACAACAGCCACTTTAGTGGCTAATACACTTGTGGAGAAAAATAAACAACAACATACAACTAAAAATCTTAACATTATTTTTTACCTCTTTTATTTTTTATAAAATTAGGAGACCTTTGCACAAAAGATATAACAAGTAAAAAAGCAAAAAACCGCTCTGATTGTCGTTGTGAAATTTGCGAAGACGGACGTATTAGCTTCATTTCACGCCTCAATCAGAACGATTTTTTATCTTTTTTCTTTTGCCATACTTTTATGCAAAGATCTCATTAAATTTTTTTGTAAACACCAGCACCAATAAATTACCTTTCTCAAATTCATTCTTAGAAGTCATTTTCATTTTTCCACATTTACTTAAAATAACCTATAAAGAGCTACGAATTGTAAACCCAAATTGATCAATCTCATCATCATCAATTTGATTTACTGGGACACCATAGTAAATTATAATGATCCCAATAGGAGAAAAATATACCCAACCTACTCCAACAGAACTACGAAAAGCATTGATATTCAAAGTATCGTGACTTTCAAAAGCATAACCACTATCGAAAAATAAATTTAGACGAAAATTATCATCTGTGTTAGAAAATTCATCACGTTCGTCAATTGCAATATAAAAATCTAAATTTGCGTAAGCTCGAATATCCCCTCCTTTAAAGCCAGAAATTCCATCTATCTCTTTAACATATTTTGGTCCTAAGCTGGAAAAGCCATAACCACGAACCGTTTGTGCTCCTCCAACAAATAATTTTTTATAAAAAGGCACCTTATCTCCATTATAACCTTGGATAAAATCAATCGATGTTTTAAATCTGACCGTACTACGATCCGTTTGACTCAACGAACCAAAAAATTGATTTGTCAATCTACTCGTATAATAAGATAAACCAACTTCTGGTAAAGATATACGAGAAGAAAAATTATGCAAACTACCACTCGATGGTAAAAAGCCTCGGTTACGCAAATCCCAATTGCTTGAAAAAGTTAAACTAACTGATTCCTGAGCTTTACCTTTTTCATCAATAAAATTACCACAAGTTATAAAAGAACCACCGCATTCAATATCTTCTCGTGCTAAACCAAAACCATAATTAAAACGTACATTTTCTGTGATTGGAATACCAACCCCTAAATTCGTTGCAAACCTATCAAGTTTATAGCTATTGTCACTAATATTCGCATCGTCTCGTCTTTGATAAGATATATTCCACAATAAACTTATATCATCTTCAAAAAAGTTTTTATCATTAAAGTTTAATGATATTGCTTCAGAGTTTTCTTGAATATTTAAATCAATTTTTGCTTGATAGCCTCGTCCTAACCAATTATTCTCTGCAATGGAAAATTCATATATAGCACCACTTTGTGGAGAATACCCTAATTTAAGGTTAAGACTGCCCGTACGTTGCTCACTCACTTTAATCAATAAATCGACTTGATTATCACTCACTTGATTGCTACGTATATCCACTTTGCTGAAAAAACCCAAGCGATTGATTCTTCTGCGTGATATGTCCACTTTAGAAGGGATATACAATGCTTGTTCAAATTGTCGCATTTCTAAACGCACCACTCTATCCAATGTAATATTATTTCCACTAAAGACAATGCGTCGCACATAGACTCTCTGCTGGATATTAATCTGAATACTAACAAATACCTCTTTGGTATCATCTTTAATACGTACGATAGGTTCAACTTGTGCAAAGGCATAGCCATAGCTTTGAATTTTTTTGCGCAAATCATCTACTGTTTTCACCATATTTTTGCGCGAAAACTTTTTGCCCTTTTTAATACTCATTAACTGCATCACTTGTTGGTCTGTCAGTACCTTTTCATAACCATTCACACTAATATCACTAAAATGATATATTTCCCCTTCTTCAAGATGCACATTAATAAACACAGCGGCTTTATCGGGTAGTAATGAAACTTGCCTATCTAAGATACGAAAACGCACATAACCCCTATCAAGATAAAAATTTGATAAGGTCTGTAAATCCCCCTCTAATGAGGCTTTTACGTAACTATCGTTGTTATTAAAAAGCTGATTAGGTGAATCTACTCTCACACGAAAAGTGCGCAGTAAATCTTCTTGCTTGTAAGTCTTATTACCAATTAAGTTGATACGTGCAATTTTTGTAATATCTCCCTCAAAAATTTGCACTCTCAAACTAACACGTTGATTATCTAAAGGTGTATTTTCAACCGCTATTTTGACTCCATAGTATCCTTGCAAATAATATAAATTTTCAATTTCAGAAATAATTTGCTGAAATTTTTCTTGATTAAATGCTCGATTTTCAATAATATTTTGAGTTTCTAATACACTCATTAATTGCTCTTCTTCAATTAATTTATTGCCGCTAACAATAACCTTTGAAATCCAAGGACGCTCTACCAATTCAATAATTAATTCACCTCCATTTTGATAAAGCTTAACATCCCGAAAAAAGTCACTCGCAAATAAACTCTTTGTAATATCTTTGAGTGCTTCTTGGCTAAATTTATCCCCCTCTATCACAGGTAAATAACTTCGCACCAAGCGTGGTTCATTCTTAACTAATCCTTTGATAGTAATCTTATCAATTGTTTTTGAAGTGTCGAGAGCATGTGCAGAAAAGCAAATGAAGGTTACAACAAATAAAAGAATTTTTTTCAACATTGGCACATTAAAACCTAAAGGCGTAAAAGATCATTTAATAAAGCGATCACAGTGAGTGCAATCACAATACTAAATCCAACACGCTGAAATAACATTTGTGTTTTATCAGAAGGCACTTTTCCAGTTATCCATTCCCACGTATATAACACAATATGACCACCATCCAATAGTGGTATTGGTAGTAAATTTAATACTCCAAGACTAATGCTTAAAAATGCCAAAAAAACTAAAAAAGATGAGAGCCCTAATTCGGCAGAGTTCCCAGCTTGTTTTGCAATCGTAATCGGACCACCAAGGTTTTCAAAACCAACACCTCCCGTAATCATATTGAATACGGAAACTGTAATTAAATTCATCACCTTAGCCGTTTTGTTAATACCCTCATAAAAAGCTTCAATGAACCCTCTATCCACTTCCATCACGACATCAGACCAAGCTCCTTTAGAAACTTTAACCTGGGCACCAAGAAAACCTAAAACTTGCTTATTAATAATACGACTTCCTATGCCTACTTCAAGTAGCTGTTCTGCACCATCACGTAATACTCGCATAGATACTTTTTGGTTGGGTAAGCGTTGCACCTCAAATACTAAATCTTGCCAACTTTGAACTGATTTGTCTGCGATTGAAAGAATTAAATCATTCTCTCTTAAAGTTGAATTGTCAACTCCATTTCCTTTCCTTAGTTTTTCTATTACGGGTGCTAACTTGGGTTGCCAAGGTAGCAAACCATAATTTTTCCAAGAAAATTTCTCACTTGACATAGCTTTATCAAGAGAAAGTGTGCTGATTTTACTATGTCCCTCAATATCTGTATAGCTTATTTGCACTTCTGATTTATGCAGTGAACGCTCAATCAAACCAAGAAAAACATCATTCCATATCTCAATTTTTTGCTCACCAAGCTGAGTAATTTTATCTCCCTCTCTTAAGCCAGCTTGGTGCACAACGGAGCTTTCCTGGGGCGCATTAATAACGGGTAACAATACGGAGTCTTTGCCATAACTCACCATTGTGAATAACAAAATCGCAAGTAAAAAGTTGATAAGAGGACCCGCAAAAACAATCGCTATACGTTTGTGTACCGCTTGTAAATCAAACGCCTCTTTTTTATCTTTCTCGGTTAAACTTTGTTGCTGTTCTAAAGAGTCAATTTCACGCGTATCTAAAAATTTAACATAGCCACCAAGAGGAATAGAGGCAATACAAAACTCAGTACCCTTTGAGCTTGTCATACTCCAAATTGGACGCCCAAAACCTACAGAAAAACGTAATACTCTAACTCCAAAAAAACGCCCAACAATAAAATGACCGTACTCATGCACTGAGACTAACACCAAAATTGCGACTAAAAAACCTAAAAGTCCACTCAACATACAATCAAAATTTAACTAAAAACTCCAGAAAAACTAATTAACAACCAACCCAAAGGACCCGCTGCTAATAAGCCATCTACTCTATCTAAAACTCCCCCGTGTCCTGGCAAAATGCTCCCAGTATCCTCTAAGCCTGCTTGACGTTTGTAACAACTAACCAGTAAATCGCCAAGTACAGAACATAGCGTCACTAATAACCCAATCCCAATTAATTTCATTAAAGATAATTGCATAAAATAATAGGCGAAACCTGAAACCACTACCGAGCCAGCCAAGCCTCCATAAAGCCCTTCCCAAGTTTTTCTTGGACTAACTAACGGAATCAATTTGTTTTTACCAAATTTTTGCCCCACAGCTAAACCCAATGTATCAGCAACCCAAACCCAAAGTAATACCAATAATAATGCATAATCAGAAATTGACTTTAATGCAAAAATTGAAATGCTACAAGCACTTATTAAAAAGCTCCCTGTTAATAACAACCGTAAAGTTGATTGAGGGTTTTGGTTATAATTAAGCACTCGAAAAAGTGCAAATAACCACATAACTCCAGAGGCAATGATTAATATTTGCCCTAACAAAGGAGCAAGCATAAGAAAATATAGACCTACCACAATAAAACAATAAGAGAGACGCCATAAAACTAAGTTATAACAAAATCCAGCCCACTCCCAAGCACAAACGCCCACAAACAAAGCAATAAAAATTTCAAGATAGGGAAAAGTTGGAACAAAGAATAGCATCCCACAAACAATGGGCAATAATACTAAGGCTGTAATTATTCTTTTAACCAAAGGAAAATAAAATTTATAAAATATGAAAGAGTAACTATTTGCTTGAATCAAGTTTGCCAAAGCGTCGCACACGCTTCTTATATGACTCAAGTATCTCATTAAAGTCGTTCTGTGAAAAAACAGGCCAATATGTATCACAAAAATATAACTCCGTATAGGCTAATTGCCAAAGATAAAAATTACTAATACGCTTCTCACCACCCGTGCGAATTAACAAATCTGGTGGAGGAATATCAGAAGCTTGCAAGTGTTGAGCAAACATCTCTTCACTGTAATCTTCAACCGCAAGTTTTTTTTCTTGTAAAACTTTTATAGATTGTTTGGCTGCATTGTAAATATCCCAATGTCCACCATAATCGGCACAAATAATTAAAGTTAATTTATTATTATTTTTTGTCTGCTCTTCAACAATGCAAATATGTTCTACCAAATTTTTAGGCAATCGACTCCTATTACCAATAACTCTTAACTTGACTCCTTTTTCAATCAAATCTTTGGCTTCTTTTTTGAGCGAACGTAAAAAAAGAGTCATTAAATGACTAACTTCCGACTTAGGTCTTCCCCAATTTTCAGTACTAAAGGCAAATAAGGATAAGTATAAGATGTTATTTTCATTACACCACTTCACTACTTCTCGTACCACCTTAACACCACGCTGATGCCCCATCATACGAGGCAAGGAATGTTCCTTTGCCCAACGCCCATTACCATCCATAATAATTGCAATATGATTGGGTACAAAAGATTGTTCTTCTACTAAAACAACACTTGATTTTTTTTCGTCACTCATAATGGAGCCTTGATTTTCAAGTATGCTTGTAAAAATAAGCCCTTATACTGTTAATAAGTCCTTTTCTTTCGCCTCAAGAACGCTATCGACTTTAGCAATATAATCATTCGTTAGCTGCTGGATTTTATCTTCTGCACGTTTTGCATCATCTTCTGAAACTAATTTATCCTTTTGTGCATTCTTAATCTCAGTGTTTAAATCTCTGCGTATATTGCGAATTGCAATTCTACCATTTTCCGCTTCATTTTTAGCTATTTTGGTATATTCTAATCTACGCTCTTCAGTCAAGGTAGGCAAAGGCACACGAATTAAATTCCCCATTATTGCTGGATTTAAATCTAAATTGCTATCTTGAATAGCTTTCTCAATTGTCTGCAATGAACCTTGATCATAAGGTTGTACGGCTAAAGTGCGTGCATCTTCAACCACTATATTTGCCAATTGCTTTAACGGCGTTGCACTACCATAATAATCAACCATGACTTGATCTAATAAATTAGGTTGTGCTCTACCTGTACGCAACTTAGACATATTAGCACTTAAAGTGTCTAAAGATTTTTGCATTTTATCACCCGCTTTATTTGCAAATTCACTTATCATTATTGTCTTCTCCTCTAATTTATCAAAGTACCTATTTCTTCACCGTAGGCAATGTTAATGACAGCATTTTGGCTATTCATATTAAATACCCGAATAGGTAATTTATGTTGATGGCAAAGATCAAAAGCCGTTAAATCCATTACTTCAAGACGTTCTGCAATCACCTCTGGATAACTAATTTTATGATGCAGTTTAGCTTCACTGTACTTTGCAGGGTCCTTGTCATAAACCCCATCATGCTTAGTCGCTTTTAGCAAAATATCGGCTTTAATTTGCACACCTCGTAAAGCGGCTGCACTATCGGTTGAAAAAAATGGATTGCCGGTACCTCCAACAAAAATTATCATCACCCCTTCACTCAACAACTCCCTTGCTTTGACATAATCAAAAGCACTACATCCAGCGGTTGGGAAAGCTAATTGTGCACTCATTACCTCTACCTTTCCACCAAGCTCTCTAATTTTGGAACTCACTGCCAAGCCGTTCATTATAGTCGCGTACATTCCAAGTTGATCAGCAACCACACGATCCATAAATTCAGACTCACGCCCACGTAACCAATTGCCTCCACCAATCACAACCCCCAATTCAATATTTTCTTGTTGAATTGTCAATAAATTTTTGGCAAATATCTCAAGATTATCGGACTCAATAGCGGAACTCCCAAGAGCTTCACCACTCAGTTTTAATAAAACCCGAGGATATGTTGGAAGAGGCATTAAATTAATATATCAATGGTGTATTACTTCAATGAGTTTGCCATTTCTTGCACTTCATCGGCAAAATTTTCTTGCTTTTTCTCAATCCCTTCACCAACTTCAAAGCGACAAAATGTTGATACTGTCGCATTATTACTCTTTAAAAGTTGCTCTATGGTTTGATCCGGGTCTTTGATAAAAGGTTGCCCCAGCAAAGTGACTTCCTTAATATATTTTTTCATTTTCCCATCAACCATTTTTTCAGCTATTTCAGCAGGTTTTCCACTTTCGATGGCTTGAGCCTTATAGATTTCACGCTCTCTTTGCAAAACGTTTTCAGAAAGGTCATCGGCACTGATTGATAACGGCTTACTGGCAGCAATATGCATAGCCACATCTTTACCAAGACCTGCAGCATCTTTGCTATCGCTTAAAGCGGCTAAAACCCCAATGCGATCACCATGCTGGTAAACTCCAACCACCCCACTCTCGGCACTTACTAATTGAACACGACGAACTGAAATATTCTCACCAATCTTGGCTATAATAGCTCGACGTCCTTCTTCAACAGTCTGCCCGCCAATATCTAATTGATTAATTTTTTCAATATCATCTGTGCCACTTAGCAAGGATTTTTCCGCTATTAGATTGGCAAAATCCTTAAATTCATCACCCTTAGCAACGAAATCAGTTTCGCAGTTTAGTTCTAATAAAAGTGCTTTAGTCGCATCACTACTCACGCTGATAGCAACAACGCCCTCAGCAGCAATTCTCGCAGACTTCTTGTCTGCACTAGCCATACCTTTTTTACGCAATAAATCAACAGCAATATCCATATCACCATTAGCTTCGGTAAGGATTTTTTTACACTCCATCATTCCTGCACCAGTTAATTCACGCAACTCTCGCACCATTTGTGCTGTAATAGTCATTAATACCTCTCAAATAAAAGTTGATAAAAGTCTTTAATTAGGGAGACTCTCCCCAAAAAAGACTAAGTGTTTTTGTTTTCGCCCTCAGCTTCTTCGACAGACTCGGTAGAGTCCGTTGCCTCAACAGCTTTCTCTTCCTCGATAACAGCCTCTTCCGCTGGTATGTTCTCTTGAACTTCTTCTTGAGTTGTAGGAGGAGCTACTTCTGTAACCTTAGCCTCTTCTTCGGTAACAGCCTCTTCTGCTGGTATATTCTCTTGAACTTCTTCTTGAGTTGTAGGAGGAGCTACTTCTGTAACCTCAGCCTCTTCCTCATAAAAAGCATTATGCCCAGACGTACGGCTTTCAATAACTGCATCGGCAACAGCAGAGGCATAAAGGCGAACCGCTCTAAAAGCATCATCATTCCCAGGAACAATGTAATCAACCCCGTCAGTACTACAGTTTGTATCAACCACAGCAATCACAGGAATTTTTTTAGTTAATAGCTTTGCCTCTTTTAAAGCGATTTTTTCATGCTTCACATCAATCACAAAAATAGCATCAGGCATACCCTGCATGTCTTTAATGCCACCCAAACTTAAATTTAATTTTTCAAGCTCACGAGTACGCATTAGTGCTTCTTTTTTAGTAATAAGATTAAAAGAACCGTCTTGAGAAGCAACTTCTAATTCTTTAAGTCTTTTAATAGATTGTTTAATCGTTTTGAAATTAGTTAACATACCACCTAACCAACGATGAGAAACAAATGGCATATCACAACGCATCGCCTGCTCTTTGATAATTTGTCCAGTTGCTTTTTTTGTACCAACAAAAAGGATATTTCCTCCGCCGGCAACAATTTTACCAATAAAATTCAAAGCCTCTTCAAACATAGGTAATGTTTGCTGTAAATCAACAATGTGAATTTTATTGCGAACCCCGTAGATATAATCTTTCATCTGTGGGTTAAGATAACGTTTTTGATGCCCAAAATGAGCACCTACAGCGAGTAGCTCTCGCATAGTAACTTTTGACATAATTTTTCCTTAAATAATTAATGGGTTAAAGCGTCCATCTCAAAGCAAGAAAATTCAAAAATCAGACTTAACTGACAATCACCCTGAACTCTCATCTGACAAAATCATCTTTCAATGCTCGATTAACTAAGGAAGCCAACCGTGTCAGTTTTTGAGATGTGTTATTTACTCTTATCATAGCCATAAAAAAACAGCAGTTCAATGGCTAAAAATAAAATAGACCGAAAAAAACTTCGGTAAGCAATTAATTATAACAGCAGAGCACCCACCTTAGCCATTGTAATATCAACCTTAAATCAAAAAATGAGACCTTGGTATAAAAGTATGGCAAAAGAAAAAAGATAAAAAATTATTCTGATTGAGACGTGAAACGCAGCCAATACGTCCATCTTCGCAAGTTTCACAACAAAAATCAGGGCAATTTTTTGCTTTTTTACTTGTCATATCCTTTGTGCAAAGGTCTCAAAATAAAAAGCACCATACCCAAGCCGTACCCTTAGAGTATTTTTAAAAAATCTTGTATCCAACACACAGGCATTTGAAGATGATAAGGTATAATGAATTTATATAGGTTTATTACTTCTTGCTTTAAGATTAATTCTTTATTTCGATAAAAGTTTGTACTTAAATAGCAAAGAGAAAATCTACACTTTATAGTAAGCACCTTCACTAAAATTTATAAGCTGAGTGCCTACATATGCAAGCCGATGTAGCACAACTGGTAGTGCAACTGATTTGTAATCAGTAGGTTGGGAGTTCGAGTCTCTCCATCGGCACCATCTCTCTCTATTCCCATGTTTTTTCCATTTTTTTCCTCGCCACTCTTGAAATTTAATTGCCTGTAACTATAAATGCTATCATACAAGTAGGATTGAGGAAATAATTAACTCAATTAGTCCTTGACATAACCCATAAGGTTGCTAAAACATATCATGGTATTTTTTCATTGATATAAGTTTTATAACTGATAAAGGTTAACTTTCATAAAAAACTAACTATTTTAAAAGGAGTAAAAACTGTGAAAATTCGTCCGTTAAATGATCGTGTTGTTGTGAAACGAGCCCCTGAAGAAACCCTTTCTGAAGGCGGTATTGTAATCCCTGATAGCAGTGCTGAAAAGCCAACTAAAGGTGAAATTGTTGCTGTTGGAGAAGGAAAATCAAATGATAACGGGAGCCGTTCACCTATGACAGTTAAAGTAGGCGACAATGTACTTTTCGGTCAATATGCTGGTACTGAAATTGCCGTTGATGGTGAAAAAGTGTTGGTAATGCGTGAAGACGATATCCTCGCCATTGTCTAAATCAACAATTAAATTTTATTCAAACTTAAACAAAAAATAAGAATATGTCAAAAGAAGTAAGAATTGGAAATTCATCTCGCGATGATATTATGGTGGGTTTAAACATCCTTGCTGATGCAGTCAAGGTGACTCTTGGACCTAAAGGACGCAACGTAATTATTGAAAAATCTTTTGGTGCACCAAGTATGACTAAGGATGGCGTTAGTGTTGCCAAAGAAATTAGCTTGGAAAATAAATTCCAAAACATCGGAGCTCAAATGGTTAAAGAAGTTTCTTCACAAACTTCTGATAAAGCTGGTGATGGCACAACCACTGCAACCGTATTAGCACAAGCTATTGCTAATGAAGGAATGAAAGCGGTTGCTGCTGGTCTAAACCCAATGGACTTAAAACGTGGCATTGATAAAGCAACAGTTGTTGCTGTTGAACAAATTCGCAAATCTGCCAAGCCTTGTACTGATAATAACTCCATCAAACAAGTAGGCACTATCTCTGCTAATAATGATGAAACTATCGGTGGATTAATTGCCGATGCTATGCAAAAAGTCGGCTCTGAAGGTGTGATTACTGTGGAAGAAGGAACCAGCTTAAGTGATGAATTGGACGTTGTTGAAGGAATGGACTTTGATCGTGGTTACCTCTCTCCATACTTTGTTAATAATCAAGAAAAAATGATTTCTGAATTAGAAGACCCATTTATTCTTTTATTCGACAAGAAAATTAGCAGCATCCGTGATATTCTTCCCGTGTTAGAACAAGTCTCTAAAAGTAATAAGCCATTGCTAATTATTGCTGAAGATATTGAAGGTGAAGCCTTAGCTACTTTAGTCATTAACAATATGCGTGGGATTCTTAAAGTAACGGCTGTTAAAGCCCCTGGTTTTGGTGATCGCAGAAAAGCGATTATGGAAGACCTTGCTATTCTAACTTCTGGCACCTTAATTTCTGAAGAGATTGGTCTTTCTTTAGAAAAAACCACACTTGAAGAATTAGGAACAGCTAAGCGTATTATCATTGGCAAAGAAAGTACCACCATCATCAACGGTAGTGGGGCTAAAACTGAAATTGAAGCACGTTGCAAAAGCATTCGTCAACAAATTGAAGAAACCTCTTCTGACTATGACAAAGAAAAACTTCAAGAAAGATTGGCAAAACTCTCTGGTGGTGTGGCAGTAATCAAAGTAGGTGCTGCGACAGAAGTTGAAATGAAAGAGAAAAAAGATCGTGTTGATGATGCTCTACACGCCACACGTGCAGCAGTTGAAGAAGGCGTTGTAGCTGGTGGTGGTGTTGCACTTATTCGTGCTGCAGCAGCTATCGGTGATCTTAAAGGTGATAACGACGATCAAACTCGCGGTATTCAAATTGCCAAAAGAGCGATGGAAGAACCTCTTCGCCAAATCGCTTCTAATGCTGGGCTTGATGGAGCAGTTGTTACTGATAAAGTAAAAAATAGCAAAGAAAGCCAAGGTTTTGACGCAAATAGTGAAACCTATGTTGATATGCTAAAATCAGGCATCATTGATCCTGCAAAAGTAACTCGCAACGCGATCCAAAATGCAGCTTCAATCTCTGGATTACTTATCACTACAGAAGCTGCCATTGCAGACATTCCTAAAAACGAAGCTCCTGCTATGCCAGCCGGTATGGACGGAGGAATGGGCGGAATGGGTGGAATGGGCGGTATGATGTAATCATCAGAGAGTCTTATTCACGAGATTCCATCTCGTTCATAAAAAAAGCCCGCAATTCATTGATTTGCGGGCTTTTTTGTATCTAAGCCTGTTCAAGCCATTTCCTTGTACGCAAAAGACAATAGTCACTTCAATATTCAGAAAGAGACCTTTTGTAAAGATTAGCTAATTCGCTGACAGAATTTCCCCAACAGATTACCACGGTCGCTGAAAAACGCTCTCTCGCAATGACAGAAAAAAGGGAGCATGGGAACAAGTGCAGAGCTAATGCCCTAAAAATTACCGACCTAAGCGCACCAAGCGAATACTACGCCTACCTGTGCGATTTAAATCCTCACTATAGCTTAAATCGAAAGGTAACACAAAAATTTGTCCATCGAAGGAATCAGACACAAAAGGCGAAGAGGTGTTATATCGACTCTTAGGCGTATTGGGGAAAATAGTGCTATTAATGCTTGGTTTAGAACGGTCTAATGCTAACAAAGATACCAATTCTTTAAGGTTCGGTAGGCGCCAATCGCTGTAGCCATCGCTTGCTGGAAAGGTATAGTTATTGACCAACTCTAAAGACGCTTTCCAATTAGTGCCTCTCGCCGAGCCAGAACAAGAAGCGGTATTATCACTTTGTTTGCTCCAGCTTTGCCCCTCACTACACACTTTCCACATTAAGCCTGTGTTATTATCCGTTACCGT
>CAKMZV010000022.1:34863-36284 GCA_929200535.1 uncultured Gammaproteobacteria bacterium | reverse complement strand
TGGTTCAGCACAATCAAGCTCCCTCTCCCTGAGGGAGAGGGTTGGGGTGAGGGGGCAGATTTAATATTCAAAAAAGTAATTATTGTTCACTGTGATATTGATAAGCCCCGTTTGTCATTCTGAGGCTTGCCTTCAGAATCTCTTAGCACGGAAGTATGAGATGCTGAAACAAGTTTCAGAATGACAGAAAAAGGAATGAATGGATGGGAACGAATAATTAACCATTGACCATTAACAATTGACCATTAATAACCCCCCTCACCCCAGCCCTCTCCCTCAGGGAGAGGGAGCCAGCGTTCCCCATTTGTCATTCTGAGGCTTGCCCTCAGAATCTCTTAGCGGAAGTATGAGATGCTGAAACAAGTCTCAGGATAACAGAAAGAGGAACAATTAACCATTAGTAATTAACTATTGTTGTCTCGGTTGTTGGTATAAGGGTGATAAGAGGTTTAGTCTTTAACCATAGACCATACATCGTTGAAAAAATCACTGCCAAATCCACTAATTAGCCATACTCTATTATTAAATACCACCGATTGATGACCAAATCGATCCGCAAATCCTGCGTCATCAGGCATCTCAGTCCAAGTTTTACCATTGGTAGAGTTCCATACGTCGCTTTTGTTACCACCATCGGTGCCACCAATGACCCATAGTTTATTATCAAAGTTCACCGATGAATGACCATTTCGAGCCGTAAATCTTGCCGAAGTCGTCACCTCAGTCCAAGTTTTACCATTGGTAGAGTTCCATACGTCGCTTTTGTTACCACTATCGGTGCCACCAATGACCCATAGTTTATTATCAAAATTCACCGCTGTATGAGCACTTCGATACGTGAATTTTGCCGAACTACCAGCGGTAACCTCAGTCCAAGTTTTACCATCCGTAGAGCTCCATACGTCATCTTCGCTACCACTCTGAGTGGTGCCACCAATAACCCATATTTTCTCACCACTACCATCATTAAAAACCACGGATTTATGATTCTGTCGAGCCGTGAATTTTGCCGAACTACCAGCCGTAACCTCAGTCCAAGTTTTACCATTGGTAGAGCTCCATACGTCGTTTTTGTTACTACCACCAATGACCCATAGTTTATTATCAAAGTTCACCGATGAATGAGCACTTCGAGCCGTGAATTGTGCCGAATCTGTGGCCGTAGTCCAAGTTTTACCATCAGTAGAGCTCCATACGTCGCTGTTAGCTAAAGAACCACTATGGGCTCCACCAATTACCCACATTTTACCATCAAAGTTCACGGCTGAATGATTATATCGATCCGCGAAGAATCCATTTTCATCATCAGCTCTCACTTTAGTCCAAGTATAAGTGGCACTCGAGGAACTGTCGCCATCACCACTACCATCGCCATCGCCATTGCCATCACCACTGCCATCGCCATTGCCATCGCCATTGCC
>CAKMZV010000022.1:0-34763 GCA_929200535.1 uncultured Gammaproteobacteria bacterium | reverse complement strand
ATCGCCACTGCCATCGCCACTGCCATCGCCACTGCCATCGCCACTGCCATCGCCACTGCCATCGCCATCATCATCGCTAATGATCTTGCTAACGTCACCAATGCTGCTACCATTGCTACCACAAGCCACCATCAGCGGTAAACATAAGGCAATAATGAGAATTTTTAAAAATGATAGAAGAGAGGAGAATTTCATAGTTTAAGATAAATTTTGTTTTATAAATAAATTGTGAGACCTTTGCACAAAAGATATGATAAGTAAAAAAGCAAAAAATCGCTCTGATTATCGTTGTGAAATTTGCGAAGACGGACGTATTAGCTTCATTTCACGCCTCAATCAGAACAATTTTTTATCTTTTTTCTTTTACCATACTTTTATGCAAAGGTCTCATTCTTTGTATGACCTTTAAAGCAACATAAGAGCGTTGCAAAATGCAAGGAGGCGAAAGAAAAAAGAGAAAAATTTTTACTTTTTTCTCGTTTTTTTTGCATTTTGCAACTGTCTCAACATCAGTACAATTATACATTTAATTGTCTGCGTACAGGATATTTTGAGTAGGAATAGTGCTTACAGAAAAAAAAGTGCATTTGTAGGAAAAAATCCCTTTTGCTATGTGCGCCAAAAGGCAGGCGATAGGATAACCAGTAGTGTGTAAAATTCTAAACGTCCGATGAGCATTGCAAAGCTAAGAATAAGTTTGCTTATATCAGATAGTGATTGGTAATTTTGACTTACGTCTTGCAGCCCTGGTCCTAAGTTGTTGATGCAGGCGGCGAGGGCACTAAAGGCGGTGAGCGGTTGTACTCCTGTTAAGGATAGCAAAAGTAGTAGTATGCAGAAAATAAATAAATAAATTGCAAAAAATCCCCATACGCCACTAATAACACGCTCACTGACTGGACGTTTGTTGATAATCACAGAGCGAATTGCATTCGGGTGAATAAGGTATAAAACTTCTCGCATTCCTTGCTTAAAAATCATCACGAAACGAATAATTTTCATCCCCCCTGCGGTTGACCCAGAGCAACCACCAATAAAACTACAAAAAACCAGTAATAAAGGTAAACCTATGGGCCAGACTGCCCAGTCACTGTTGGTAAATCCGGTGGTGGTGGCAATGGAGATGGCTTGAAAAATACCGTGCCGAAAAAGCTCACTATGGGTTTCATAATAGTCTTGTGAGTAGAGCATAAGTAGGGTCAATAGACAAACCAAAAAAAGAAAAACAAAATATAGGCGACTCTCAATTTCCTTAAAATAACCCGATGGAGAGAATCGTATTTTAAAAGTTTTGGGGGTGTAATGAAAAAGACTAAAGTGTAGTGCAAAGTTAATCCCAGCAAGTATCATAAAAATAATGGCAACAATTTCAATGTTGATGCTGTTAAAGTGCCCTATGCTGGCATCATAGGGAGAAAATCCCCCAATGGCAATAGTCGAAAAACTATGTACAAGTGCATCAAAAAAACTCATCCCAGCAATAAAGTAGCCAAAAAAGCACAGTATGGTTAATAAAAGATAGATATACCATAATCGGCGAGCGGCAGTAGATATTCTTGGAGCTAATTTGTTGGTTTTGAATGGACCAGCAATTTCGGCTTTGTAAAGCTGCATACCACCAACTCCGAGCGTTGGCAAAACAGCAACCGCAAGAACAACAATTCCCATCCCGCCAATCCACTGAAGTTGTTGGCGGTAGTATTTGAGTGCGTAAGATAGACTATCAATATCTTGAAGTACTGTTGCACCGGTCGTTGTGATTCCAGAAAAAGATTCAAAAAGAGCCTCACTAAGGCTTATTTTTGGTCCTAATTCTGTTGATAAAATAAAAGGAAGAGAGCCGACAACACCAATAACTACCCAATAAAGAACGACAATTAAGAAGCCTTCTTTAATACGTGGCACCCCCGGCTTTTTTTTGTAATAGCTCAACCCATAGAGCAAGCCACCAAATAGCATCGATTGCAAGAAAGTGGCAATAAAGGCGTACAGTTCATTGCGTGATCCAACATCAAATATGCTAATAAGAATGGGTGGAATTAGCGATAAACTATAAACCATCAAGAGGCGACCAAGAATTGAGTTGATTGCTCTAAAGTCCATAATTGTTAAACTGTCCCAAAAAGCTTCTTGACTGCTTTGCTAAGTTTTCTCTTATTGACAAAAATAATCACGTGATCGTCTTTTTCAAATACCACATAACGATGTGCAATAATACATTTTTGTTTACGAATTAAAGCTCCAATAGTAATCCCAGTAGCAAGGTCTATCTCATCCAAACGTTTGCCCACTACCTTAGATTTTGCCGGAATGACGACCTCTAAAGCTTCAGCAGCACCCTTACGTAAGGAGTGAGCCATGGCAGCATCACTGCGAACGTATCTAAGAATACTGCTAATCGTTATTAAATCGGGTGAGATTGCCACATCAATTTGACTATTTTCTAAGAGTGAAACATATTCTGGACGATTAACCAGAGTCATTACTTTTTTAGTTTTAAAAGATTTGGCAAGCATACTACTTAAAATATTGCATTCATCTGAGTTAGTCACCGCAATAAATGCATCTGAATCATTGATGTGTTCGTCTAATAGTAGCTTAGGATTTGTGGCATCGCCCCACAGCATCACTGTATTGGGTAAAAATTGATTGATGGCTTCTAAGCGACTTTTGTTTCTTTCTAAAAGTTTTACTGCACAAGATTTTTTCTCTAAGGCTTGAGCGAGGCGATAGCCTATTAGCCCACCACCTGCAATGGTGATTTTTTTATATGGTTGTTCGCTCTTTCTAAGCTCACCCATAATTTTGCTAATGTGTTTTGTCTCTGCAATAAAAGAAATTTCATCTCCATCTTCAATTACCACAGCACCATCGGGAGTAATTGAAGCATCTTTGCGGTATATGGCAACAATTCGAGCATCCATATTCGGTGGTAAGTGTTGCTTAATTTCCATTATTTTTTTGCCAACTAATAAGCCTCCTTGACGTGCTTGCACAACAATCAGACGCAATAACCCATCGGCAAAAGGAACTGATTGCAGTGCCCCTGGAGTTTCTAATAATCTTTCAATATAACGCGTTACTAAGCGTTGTGGGCTAATAAAGCTATCAATTGTATTTTTACCATGGCTATCGGTGTCTAACATTTGCCGACAGTCCCAATATTCTTGGGAACGTACACGGCAAACTTTGGTAGCTGATGGGTTGATTTTATTCGCTATTTTACAGGAAAGAAGATTCATCTCATCCATCTTTGAAACAGCGATAAGAAGATCACATGTTTCACAACCCGCCTCAAGCAATGTGCGTGGGTAAGAGGCTTCGCCCAAAACCGTTTGCACATCAATTTGATTGAGAAGCATGTCTAATTTTTCACGGTTATTGTCAACAACCGTGATATTATTCCCCTCTTCTGTATTCAAATGCTCCGCGAGTACTGAACCAACTCTACCTGCACCTAAAATAATAATATTCATATTTAACGTAAATTTTAAAGCTTACTCAACCAATGACGCATAATTAGCCCTAAAGTTGATGTATATCCTAAGGTGAGATGATGCACTTTTTGATCCGCACCAATAAATACCGTTAACGGAACTGCTTTTCCTCCAAATTGACGAAATAAATTCCCTTGACTATCAATAATTGAGTGCTTACTGTCTAAGTTATGCTTTTTCAAATAAGCTAATCCTTCTTCAATAGAGGAGCCAACCACCACATTAATTGTATTCACCGCTGCAAGCATATTAGCCCGCTCTACATTGTCATTCTCAAAGCTACATATCTTACACCAAGTGGCTACAAATCTTAATACTACCGGTTCATCATTAAGTTGAGGATGGGTTTTTTGTAAGGCTTTAAAATCTAACTGCGATAGAGAATCACGGTCTGTTTGAAGCCAACTCATAAAAATCAGTGCCACTAAAATGATTGACCCATAGGTTGTCAATGTTTTGAAGAATTTTTTAAAAGAATACGGGGGGTTTGTATCGTCTTGCATCGCGTTTTTGGTTAATTAAGTATAGGTTTTTATGGTAGTCGGTTTCACTATATTAATGATTTGAGTTACTACTTGTTTAATCGATAAGTTACTATTGTCTATCACGGTAGCACCTGCAGGTACTTTTAAGGGAGAGATTGTGCGATTTTCATCTTGTTGATCACGCTGAATTAGTGCCTGATAGACTTCTTCATAAATCACAGTTGGATCACTTTCATTTAGTTGTTGATAGCGTCTTTGGGCACGCACTTGGGCATTGGTAGTGAGAAAAATTTTGTATTGAGCATCAGGAAAAACTACCGAACCCATATCACGCCCATCAGCAACAAGCCCAGGTTTCTGAGCAAAGCTTCTTTGCAAGGATAAAACAGCCTGTCGAATTCCATTCAAGGCGGCAATTTTTGAGGTTAGAAGGCTAATTTTATCGGTGCGAATTTGCGCGGTAATATCTTTTTGATTGTACAAAATTTGGGAATTTTTAAAAAAAAAATTCTTTGTATCGGCTTGCACAAATTCTGATAGGGCTTGTTCATTACCTAATAAGTCTGACGTATTTGGCACACTATCAACTAACCAAGCAATAGCACGATAAATACTACCACTATCTAATAAATGCCAATTTAAATTTTGTGCTACCAAAGAGGAAGTAACTCCCTTTCCTGAGCCACTTGGACCGTCAATTGTAAGAACAGGTACAACGAATTCACTCATTGAAGTGTGATTTTCATCCCAGCATTATGCATATTAGTGTGAAAATTAGGGAAAGATGATGCCACCGTTTCAACACCGCTTAACTTTAGACTACCTGATTTCATTGCCATTGCCGCTACAGATAGAGACATAGCAATGCGGTGATCATTATGACTATCTAAGATTTGATCGGTTGGTTTTAATGTCCCTCCTATAATGTCAATTCCATCTTCATATTCGGTGGTCTTAATGTTCATTTTCTGTAAAGCTTGTGCCATAATCGCAATGCGGTCGCTTTCTTTTGTACGTAGCTCAGAGGCATTACGCAATTTTGTTTTCCCTTTGGCACAAGCTGCTGCAACAAATAAAATAGGAAATTCATCAATAGCCAAAGAAATATATTGATTCTCAATCATAATGCCATTTAATGGTGCAGAACGTACTCGAATATCAGCTACTATTTCACTGCCACAATGCCTTTTATTTTCAATTGAAATATCAGCACCCATTTTTTTGAGTAAATGTATAATGCCATCACGAGTTGAGTTGATGCCCACGCGTTTCATCGTAATATCAGAATCAGGAATAATGCTGGCTGCAACCATAAAAAAAGAGGCTGATGAAATATCCGAGGGTACTTGCACATCGTGTGCTAATAATTTTTTCCCTCCGACTAAGGTCACTTCATTGCCTTTGACACGTATGTCTGCACCAAAATCTTTGAACATCAATTCAGTGTGGTTACGACTCTTAAAGGGCTCACTAATTGTTGTGCGTGTCTGAGAAAATAGAGATGCCAATAATATACACGACTTTACTTGTGCACTTGAAATTGGCATCGAGTAATTGAAATCATTTAGGTCTTCTATTTGATTTTGAGATTCGATAATTAAAGGTGCTGTACCCTCTGAGGACTTGACTATAAATCCCATACTGCAAAGAGGGTCCGTAACTCGCTTCATTGGGCGAGTGGATAATGATTCATCTCCATAGAATTTAGCAGAGATATTTAAACCTGCAAAGAGACCAACTAATAAACGCATTGCCGTCCCTGAATTACCTACATAAATAGGCTCTAAAGGGGTTCTGTAACTTTGAGTTCCGTGCACTAAGAGTGCACCGTCAGTGCCTTCTTCAATATGCACGCCTATTGCCCGCATAGCCGCTAAAGTGCATAACACATCCCCACTACGCAATAAGCCGTTTATTTGGCTATTGCCTTGTGCTATAGAGGCAAGCATTATGGCACGATGGGAGATGGACTTATCTCCAGGAATCTTAATCTCCCCTCTTAATTTCCCACCAGATTCAATAACGAAATGTTTACTCATTATTTTTTTAAATTCTCATAGTTCAATAAGTCAAATTATACGGTATCCCTGATTTGATTCAATAGTTTCCTTACGCAATCAATATACAGTTGGTGCTCATAGGGTAATAATCGCTGAGATAGTGTTTGTGCTGTATCTTGCGGTTTTACTTTAATACGACACTGAGCCATAATTTCTCCATTATCCATTTTCTCATCTACCCAGTGCACAGTTGCACCAACTTCTTTATCATTATTTTCTAAAGCCCGCTGATGTGTGTTTAACCCAGGGTACTTAGGCAATAAAGAGGGATGAATGTTTAAAATCTTCCCTTTATATTTTGCCACGAACTTTGCTGAAAGTAAACGCATAAACCCAGCCAATAAAATTAAATTTGGTTGGTGGGTTTGTAAATAGGTATCTAATTTTTCTTCAAATACATATTGATTGCTACATAAATTCCCATCAATAACACAGGTAGGTATTTGCATTTTTTTAGCCTTTGGAATACCTAATGCTTGAGAGTTATCACTAACAACACAGCAAAATTTCACCTTAGGGTGCATTTTTAAGTTCTCAATGAGTGCAGCCATATTGCTCCCCCTACCTGAAATAAGGATGGCTATTTTCAATGCTCTGTCCATTTCTAACTAATGATACATTGCTCAGATAGATTGTCCTTTTCAATTACATTACCAATCACAAAAGCTCCACATTCCTTTAGCTGCTGTAGTGCTTGTTGTTGATATTCAGCAGAAAGAATTATCACCATACCAATGCCCATATTAAATACCCGCCACATTTCTTGCTCTTCAATATTGCCTTGTTGTTGTAACCATTGAAATATTGCGGGAACTTGCCAGCTATTTGAATTAATTTGTACAGCAACATTCGCCGGTAGCACTCGTGGTATATTTTCAACCAAACCACCACCCGTAATATGCGCTAATCCTTTTATTGGTATATTTTTTTTCAAATCAAGAATGTCTTTAACATAAATGGTGGTTGGCGTTAGTAACCATTGTGCTAAGGTTTTTTCACCAATAGCTTGTTGTAAAGAAGGTTTTGCATGCTCCAAAACAGCACGTACCAACGAATAACCATTAGAATGAATGCCACTTGAGGGTAAAGCAAGAACGCAATCGCCTACATTAATATTTGAGCCATCAAGCACTTCATTATTCTCAACTACCCCAACACTAAAACCAGCAAGATCATAGTCATTAGCTTGGTACATTCCTGGCATTTCTGCCGTTTCACCACCAATTAAAGAGCAACCTGCGAGTTTGCAGCCTTCACATATCCCTGCAATAACCTCAGTGGCAATATTGCTATCTAATTTTGCCGTCGCATAATAGTCCAAAAAAAACAATGGTTCAGCACCGCATACAATAAGATCATTGACACACATAGCCACTAAATCAATACCGATACTATGATGTTGTTGTAATTCAATGGCAATTTTTAGCTTGGTACCTACGCCATCAGTAGCGGCAATAAGTAGGGGGTCTTTGTAGGTTTTGGGTATTTTAAAGGCACCGCTAAAACCACCGATGGAGCTTAATGCCTCTTTTCTATACGTACTTTTGACTAAAGGTTTGATGCGATCCACAAAGGAGTTACCCTCATCAATACTGACACCGCTTTGGGCATAGCTTATGGAATTATCATCCGATGGTGATAAAGATGAAGGCGGAATAGCTGCCTCACTCTCACCCTCTTGCTCAAAAAGGGCTTTGCTTGAAGCCGCATCAGTAATACAAAGATGAATTTTTTCATCTTCCATAAATTGTTGTATATTGGTGTTGTCGTGCATACTAATTGCCACATTGCGAACTTTTTTTAATCTTGCTGTGTCTGCATTCCCAGGTACTGCAAAAATAGCTTCAATAAATAACTTTTGATTAGCAAGTTGGGCTATTTCATATTCTGCTTGACCAGAACCTAATATTATAATTTTCATAAAATTCTTAATTATTTTAGATAGTATAATTATCTTAAAAATACATTTAATTTATAACAATTGATGAATCACCAATCTGTCCCAACCTATTATATTGATAGCAATGTGTTTTTTGCTGTAAAAGAGGAGGAAACAAAAAGGTATAGTCGGTATTTTTTTTCCAAATTATTCGAAGAATATTTTATTGGTGCTGTTTCTAGCATTACTTGGCAGGAAATAGAAGCCGCAGTTTCACCTGTCGCTGATATTTCACAAAAATACTGGCAAAAATCACTTCCTAACCTCGTTATATTTGACATAAAAGACGAGGTATTCAAACTTGCAAAAACTTATGTTGAATCTGGCATCGTAGCACCAAAAGATTTTCTAACAGCAATGAATATTGGAGTTGTTTCATCAAACAGATGTGATTACATTATCAGTTGGGACTATCAAGGACTCGCAAATCTCGATACTATCAAAAAAATTAATGGAATTAATAAACTTCTTGGTTATTCACATATAGAAATTTGCACACCCGCAATGATATTCTAAGTTTATAAAAACAATGAAAACCAAGAGACCACCTTCAACAAAAAGCGTTATTCAACAAAAAGAAATTAGAGAAAAACTATTAAGTTCTTATCGCCTATCTTGTGAAAATCTTGATGATCTCTCAAAAATACACGCTTTTTTCCAAGAAAAAAATCAACAATTGCAAAAAAATATACCGCCGAAATAATATGAGACCTTTTGTAAAGGTCTCAATATTTAGGTTACTCTACTTCTCTCTTTGTAAGTTACTGATAATTTTCTTAAAATTATCGGCATTCCAGCTTCTAACACTGCCATACATTGCATAACGAATTTTTCCTTTTTTATCAATAATCAATGTACTTGGAAACTCTCTTAGATTCAATTGTTTAATCAATTCAATATTGCCACGCAAAATTGGAAAAGTGGTTTTATATCGCTTAATTAATTTTTTAATACCGCCGCGAGTTCCATCAAAATAGATAGAGAGCAATTGAAAGTCATTGCTTTTAGTCAGATTCTTAAACTCTTGTAGTTTTTTTAATTGGTATCGGCAAGAGTTGCACCACTCAGGCCAGAAAGAGAGTAAAAGTACATTCCCGCGCAGTTTGCTCGTATCCCAAAATTTATGCTTACTGTCTCTAAGCACAAAATCATCAAGTTTTTTAGGGTTTGCAAGAGGAACCAAGTCAAGAGGAATTCCTATGTTAGGAAGTGCCTTTACTCTTGGTAAGTTCAAGTTTGGCTTAATATTCTTAGCCAATGGAGTAATATCTCTAATTCCACGTAATATCAAAGAATGAAGATGTTTTTTGCGAGTTAAATCTTCTATATCTTCGGAGTATCTCCTAAAATGAAATCTTTCTCTTACTTTGGGAATAATCTGCATTTTAACTTTAGCTCCTCCTGTTTTTAACTGGGAAACAAGTTCATCAATATAATAATATTTTTTTGATAAACGTGATTGTAAAATAGCAACAGGCTTATTTATCACGGAGGTGATTGGTAAAAAATCAGGATTTAAACCGGTTGGTGGAAAGCCATAAAATAAATTTGGATTGAGTAACACTGCACCTCCTAACACATCATTGTTCTCAGGATTTTTTTTCTGCCATTCGTATAAGCCTCTAAGGGCTAATTGTGCCCCTCTTTCACTACTAAATAGCCACACTCGTTTGGATGAATATCGTATCACTTGATTAATGACTTCACTAATTTGAAATTCAGAAATCTGCCTGATTGAATTTGGCGAAGGGGATAAATAATTCATAGCAAACATATCAATAATCCAAACTTCTACACCAAATTGACTAATTTTTTTCGCTATATTGCGATACTCCCCTTGATTGCCATATTCTGAGGGGAACCATAGTAGTAGCTCGTTACCCGCACTTTCAAAAATATTTGCTTTAGCAAAAGTATCATTAATTTTTAAATTAATAGTAAGTGCATTAACCGCTTGCCCATAGCTCATCAGCAAGAAAAATGTTAGGAAAAATCGATAAAATTTCAACATATTGTTCAAATATCTATTAATCATAAATTTTTAGGTTACCTCAAGTTCATTTTTACACAACTCATCATCAATTCGTCGTAAGCATATTTTTATTTACCCAGTGTCGTAAACCACTAATGTTAAGTTGTGCTTCTTTCTGCATAGCGTTCATAATTTTTTCCCATAACTGAAGATTGGACATTTTCAATGAAGATAATTGTTGAATACATAAGTTTACCCATCTATGACTTAAGTCCTCATCACTAAGATGATGATGATTTATAAATAAATCTACAAGTTTTTCTATCAAATCACTCAATATCAACAAAGCTTTTTTAGTGTCTTTAACTTGACCATAGTGCGTCACACAAACACAATCAGCCTCTATGTTAATAATTCGATGATACGAGTCAATCATCTCTTGAGGTGCAAACTGACTAGGCGGTGTGCTGGGTAAATATAAATTTGGAGTATTCATATTCTCCTCAGTAGTAAATGATAACCCAAATGCATCGCCTGCAAAAATAATACTTTCTTGCTCACAATAAAAAGCATGATGGTGCCAAGCATGTCCTGGGGTGTATATTGCTGTCATCGTTTTTTTGCCAAGCGAAAGACTTTGATTATCATCCAATATCTGAGTACGATTAATATCCAATGGGTAAATCTTTCCATACGTTTGATTAAAAAACGCATCTCCATAAACCATACGCGCCCCTTTTTCTAAGTTTTCAGGGTTTACTAAATGGCGAATTGTATCTTTATGCGCATAAACTGTCGCATTAGGAAGTTTATCGATTAAAAGTCCTGCTCCTCCAGAATGATCTAAATGTGCATGGGTTAAACATAGAGCTGTTATCTGCTCTGGGGCAATGCCAATTTGTTGAAGTTGTCGTAGAATAGGCTCAGCAGAATCATTAACCCCACAATCAACAAGAGCAATTTGCTCATCAATTAATAAATAAGCCGCGGTATATTTGGGTTTCAAGTAGCCCGTATCTATGCACCAACTATTGGTAGTAATTTGAAAGGGTTCTAACATTTTAAAAAATAATTATAGTTATAATTTTACCTTGATATATACTGAGACCTTTGCATTCATCTACTGAGGAATTTTAAATATATCAGGATAATTAATTTGAGTTAAGTACAAACCACACGCAGGTAACATAGGTGGTGCTAAACACCGATTTTTATTTTGCAAAATCATTGATAACCATTCAGGGGGGTGCTTGTGCTGACCAATCGCCACAAGTGCGCCACAAATATTGCGAATCATATGGTATAAGTAGGCATTTGCTTTAAAATCAAAGGTGATAATATTTTCTTGACGCTCAATCACAATGTTTTTCATCGTTTTAATTGGTGATTTTGCCTGACAGCCCGATGCCCTAAAAGCACTAAAATCATACGTACCAATAAGACATTGCGATGCCTGCTTCATCGCCTCTATATCTAATGGTTGGCTAATATGACAAGCACGATTAGCAAATAAAGCCGAGGGTTGTAATTGATTAAGAATTACATATTGATAAGTACGCTCGCAAGCACTGTATCTTGCGTGAAAATCTTTATCTACCAAATGAACAAACTGCACACTTATATCATCTGGTAATAAACTATTGACACCATCAACCCAATTTTTTATAGTGCGTTCTGCTGAAGAATCAAAATGGATAATTTGCCCTTTGGCGTGTACGCCCCTATCTGTGCGTCCGCTACAAATAACAGACACTGGATGATGAGCCACTTGACTCAAAGCATTTTGCACAATAGTTTGAATGGTAGGCTCACTATGAGGCTGCCTTTGCCACCCAAAATAATTGGTGCCAAGATATTCAAGTTTTGCACAATAGCGTACTATACCCATTAATTTGATGCATCATATCATTTTGACAACAATTTTACCAATCGTGCTGCCATTTTCAGAATGTCTCTGGGCATCGGCAATATTCTCAAAAGAATTTGCCTGCGAATTTTATTTCAAAATCCATTAGGGTAAAATCTACGTTTTTCCACCCCCAATCGTTTCGAGTATTCACGAGCTCAAATACTTATTCCGTTGGATATGTGTTTTTAATACAAGAAAGTTGAGAAATGCTTGAATGCCAAGCTGATAACCGAGAGCAGTCTTTTTTCCAATTAAAGTTTGGGATGCGAAAATCAATAAAATCTAAGGCACAAATAAGTGTTAGTGAGTATAAATTCATCCCCTCTTCAGGAACGGCATTTTCCTCACAGTAGGCAATAGTACGTCTCATATCTTGTTGCATTAATTGTGACCATTCAGGGTATTGATATTGCTCTGGGCGTCGTCCTTCTAATAGAAGGTCAATTGTACATTCCATTAACCCTTGAGCAATTTCAGCAAGGTTTTTTACCTCCCAAACTTTTGCTGGGTCGCTTGGGATTAACGCATTTCCTGCTGATGTGCTGTAGTGAGCTAATAGATATTCTCTGATTAACTGGCTATCAATAATTGCAGAACCATCTTCAAGCACTAAGGTGGGGATTCTTGCAAGTACATTGTGTTGTACTAATTCAACTGGGCGTAAGCGTGGAACAATTTTATCAATCGTGTAATCTTTACCTTCTTGAAGCTCTAATAGCTGCATAAGAATGCGAATTTTACGCCCAAAAGGAGAAGTATTGGTGGTAATCAATTTCATCATAATTGGTTTTGGCTATTTTTCTTCTTTTTTTGATAGTGGACTTCAACCTCTTTTGCAATCTTAGGAAGTCCCAATTGCTTATAGCCATCACGTATTAACAATAATGCATCATCTGTATAATTAGATTTTGGATATTGTTTTAATACATACTCTGCTCTTTTTATCATTGCCACCCAAGCAAATAATTTCTTGTAACTTTGGGCAATAAAAATTTCGTGTTTTGCTAATAAGTTGGTGAGTTCAACAATGGCTTTTCGAGCATAAGGTGCGTGCTTATTTTGTGGGAATCGTCTAACAAATTGTTGATAGTATAACAAGGCTTGCTTAATGGAATCCGCATGAGATTTTGCTGGGTCATTGGCGTAGCGATGGAGTAAATCCCTAAATTTAGCCTCTTCACTAAAAGCTAGCATAAAAAAAGCATAGCCCGCTTGAGAATGATGAGGGTAATTACGCAAAAATTCGTTAATTTCAATTTGTGCTAAAGAGGGAGAATCAGACTGCAAATACGCATAAGATTTTTCTAACCAAGCATATTCTGTATAAATCCCATAGGAAAACTTGGTTTGCATCTCATTGAGCGTCTCAATACCAATGGTATATGATCCTGAGTTTATTAATTCTCTACCCTCATCGTAGTATTGCTTGGCTTGCCAACCATCACGATTTAAAGTCGCACATGATAGAAGCAACAAAGATAAGCCAAGAATAATGATATTTTTCATTGAAATATCTATTTAAAAGAGATCTTTATATAAAATGGGAGTAGAAATTACCTGCTCTACTCCTTGTCATTTAGGGGAGCGAAAAAATTTACGATACTTACCAAACAAAGTTTCTTCGCAATGACTCCTTTTATTCTACTGCATTCTCTACAGTAGTATCAGTTCCTGAATCCTCAGAAGATATTACGTCTTGTGCATTTTCTTTTTCAGCTTCATTTAAGGCATCAGATAATTCTTGTTCTTTGTCTAACATACGCTGTTCAGCGGCTTTTATGCGTGCACCATAGGATTTTAAACCTGTTCCTGATGGAATAAGACGGCCAACAATAACATTTTCTTTCAAGCCTTTAAGTGGATCAATCTTACCGTTCACTGCAGCTTCTGTGAGAATCTTAGTTGTTTCTTGGAAAGAAGCAGCCGAAATAAAGGATTCTGTTGCCAAAGAGGCTTTAGTAATACCTAATAAAAGACGTCTAAACTCAGCTTGTTTTTTACCTTCTTGCTCAAGTTCTTGATTGCATTTGAGGATAGTGTGATGATCAACTTGCTCACCAGTAACATAGCGACTATCCCCACCATCAATCACTTCAACTTTACGCAACATCTGACGAATAATAACCTCAATGTGAATATCATTAATCTTCACACCTTGTAAACGATAAACACTTTGCACTTCATTAATAATGTATTCTGCTAATGCCTCAACACCAAGTAATCTAAGAATATCGTGAGGATTCGGTGCACCATCAACAATGACATCGCCTTTTTCAATTTTCTCACCTTCAAATACATTGATTTGACGCCATTTAGGAACTAAAATTTCAGTCTCTTTTTGCTTCGCATCAGTAATCAGTAAGCGGTTCTTACCTTTAGTATTTTTACCAAGTGAAATAATGCCAGTTTCTTCGGCAAGAATACTTGCATCTTTAGGAACACGTGCTTCAAATAAATCAACCACACGAGGAAGACCACCGGTAATATCTCCAGTCTTAGATGTTTCTTGCGGGATACGAGCAATAATATGCCCTGATTTAATTGCTTCACCATCGCTCACATCAACAATTGCATCACCAGGGAGAACGTAAGTTGCTGGTGTTTTTGTTCCAGCAAAACAAACTTCTTGTCCTTTCTCGTCAAACATTTTAATCACCGGACGAGTTTGTTCTTTATTGCTTAAGTCTTTACTACCTTTGACTACAATGGTATTCAAGCCAGTAATTGCATCCGTACGTGTTTCGATAGTTGTTCCCTCAATAAAGTTGAAGAAACTCACTTTACCACCCACTTCAGTAATCATTGGATGAGTATGTGGATCCCAAGTTACTACCTCTTGCCCCGCTTTAATCGTATCTTTCTCAGAAACAGATAATGCAGAACCATAAGGGATTTTATAGCGTTCTTTTTCTTGACCACGTTCATCTAAAACCGAAAGTTCGGCTGAACGTGAGATAACAATGTCTAATCCTTTTTCATTCTTGATTAAGCGATGGTTATGAAGGCGTACAGTACCCGAACTTTTTACCTGTACCGAAGATTCGGCTGTAACACGACTTGCGGCACCACCAACGTGGAAAGTACGCATTGTTAATTGTGTTCCTGGTTCACCAATAGATTGTGCTGCAATAATACCGACAGCTTCACCAATATTAATCAAATGCCCTCTTGCCAAATCACGACCATAACTTAGGCGTGATAACCCGTATAGCACGGTATCCGTAATTGGCGAGCGAACCCGAACAAATTCAATACCATTCTCGTCAAGTAAATGAACATTTTTTTCATCAAATAATTCATTCTTTTTGATAAGTACTTTGCCTGATGAATTAACCACATCAACAGCAGCAACACGACCTAATACTCTATCACGTAATGGCTCAACAACATCACTACCTTCAATCAGAGCAACTTTAGTAATACCCGGATCTTCACTCCCTGAACCATCATTAATAACCACATCTTGAGCAACGTCCACAAGACGACGTGTTAAATAACCTGAATTTGCTGTCTTGAGTGCAGTATCGGCAAGACCTTTACGAGCACCATGAGTAGAAATAAAATACTGCAATACGTTAAGACCTTCACGAAAGTTTGCAGTAATCGGCGTTTCAATAATAGAACCATCAGGTTTTGCCATCAAACCACGCATTCCTGCCAGTTGTCTTAATTGTGCCATCGAGCCCCTTGCGCCGGAGTCTGCCATCATATAGATTGAGTTGAATGAAGGAACTCGAACAGATTTGCCTTCTCCATCTTCAATCATTTCAGTTTCAATCGTATCGACCATTGCTTTAGTCACTTGCTCATTAGCACGTGTCCACACGTCAATAACTTTGTTATAACGCTCACCTTCAGTAAGCAAACCACTGGCAAATTGGCTACCAATCGCTTTAACTTGCTCATCAGCTTTACCCAGAACATCCTGCTTAATTTCTGGAATTAACATATCATTTGAACAAAATGATATGCCTGAGCGAGTAGAGTATTTAAAGCCCATATACATTAGCTGATCAGCTAAAACCACACTCGTTTTTTGCCCTAATTCACGATAGCAAGCATTTAATAAACGAGAAATGTTTTTCTTCGTCATATCACAGTTGACCAACTCAAAATCGATCTGATTTGGCACGATTGACCAAAGTAATGCACGTCCCACTGTGGTTATTTGGCGTGAGTATTCTTTTTGCTCATTACCTTCTTCGTCCACACCAACAACATGCTCAACACGTAAAGCGATAGCTGTATGCAAATCGATTTTTTTCGTTTGATACAAGCATTCTACCTCTTTCCAATGAGCAAAAAACGTTTTTGGTTTTTCTTCAGGGTTGCGCATTCTTGTCATATAGTAAAGACCTAATACAACATCCTGTGATGGGGCAATAATTGGTTCTCCATTAGCAGGAGAAAGTAAGTTATTGGTGGACATCATCAATACTCTTGCTTCTGTTTGTGCCTCAATAGATAGGGGAATATGTACAGCCATTTGATCTCCATCAAAATCCGCATTAAATGCCGAGCATACTAATGGATGAAGCTGAATCGCTTTACCTTCAATCAAAATAGGCTCAAAAGCCTGAATGCCAAGACGGTGCAATGTTGGAGCACGGTTCAGAAGCACTGGATGCTGACGAATCATCACATCCAAAGCATCCCATACGATAGGCTCTTGAGCTTCTACCATTTTTTTTGCTAACTTAACTGTTGGAGCATGATCGTTACGAATGAGGTAGCTAAACACAAAAGGTTTAAATAGTTCTAAAGCCATCTGCTTGGGCAAGCCACACTGGTGCAAACGCAAACTTGGACCAACCACAATAACCGAACGTCCAGAGTAATCAACTCGTTTACCTAATAAATTCTGACGAAAACGCCCTTGCTTGCCTTTAATCATTTCCGCAAGTGGTTTAAGTGGACGCTTATTGCTCATTGCAGCACGACCACGACGACCATTATCCATTAAAGAATCTACAGAATCTTGCAACATTCTTTTTTCATTGCGGATAATAATATCTGGAGCACCTAATTCCAGTAAGCGTTTAAGACGGTTATTACGGTTAATAACACGACGATATAAATCATTTAAATCTGAAGTGGCAAAACGCCCACCTTCCAATGGCACCAAAGGACGTAATTCTGGTGGCAATACAGGTAATACATTCATAATCATCCATTCTGGACGATTCTCCGAAGCAATAAAAGACTGTATTAAACGTAATCTCTTTGCTAATTTTTTACTCCGAGCTTCAGAGCTGCACGCTTCTAATTCTTCTTCAAGTTTTTTCGCTTCATTAGGCAGATCAATTGATTTAAGCATTTTATAAATAGCTTCTGCACCCATATCTGCCTCAAATGCATCGCCATGCTCTTCTTGCATTTTAAGATAATCTTCTTCACGCAGAATTTGCCCTTGTTTTAAAGGAGTCATATGAGGGTCAATGACAACATAAGCCTCATAGTATAAAATAATCTCAACTTCTTTCAGAGTCTTATCTAACATTAAACCAATTCTCGATGGCAATGATTTTAAAAACCAAATATGTGCTACAGGAGCAGCTAAATCAATATGCCCCATACGCTCACGACGAACTTTAGTATTCGTCACTTCAACGCCACACTTCTCACATACCACGCCACGATACTTAATCCCACGACACTTACCACACTGACACTCAAAATCCTTCATAGGACCGAATATTTTAGAGCAAAATAATCCATCCCTTTCTGGCTTAAAGGTACGATAGTTAATAGTTTCTGGCTTTTTAACTTCACCATGAGACCAAGAACGAATTCTCTCAGAGGATGACAAACCAATTCGAACTTGACTAAAATTTTGCTCAAAACTTTTCTTTTTGAGCATATTTAACATTTCTTTCATAATGTTGGGATTCTCAATAGTAATAATTTAAATAATCGGAGACCTTTGCATAAAAGTATGGCAAAAGAAAAAAGATAAAAAATCGTTCTGATTGAGGCGTGAAATGTAGCAAATACGTCCGTCTTTGCAAATTTCACAACGAAAATCAGGGCGATTTTTTACTTTTTTACTTGTCATATCTTTTGTGCAACGGTCTCAATCTAATACTTATACACGCTTTGTAATTCTTTTATTCGTTATCGCCTTCCATTTCAATATTCAACCCAAGCGAACGAATTTCCTTAACCAATACGCTTAAAGATTCAGGGGTTTGTGATGTCATTTTCTGTACACCGTCAATAATATTTTTATACGTTTGAGTGCGCCCAGTAAGATCATCCGATTTCACCGTAAGCATTTCTTGTAAGGTATAAGCGGCTCCATAAGCTTCTAATGCCCATACCTCCATCTCACCAAAACGTTGCCCACCAAATTGAGCTTTACCACCAAGCGGCTGTTGAGTCACCAAGCTATACGATCCAGTTGAACGAGCATGCATTTTATCATCAATTAAATGATTAAGTTTGAGCATATACATATAACCTACAGTCACTGGACGATCAAAAACATCACCCGTCTGCCCATCAAATAATTTCAATTGCCCTGATTCTGGTAAATCAGCCAAACGTAATAAATCCTTAACTTGTTGTTCTGATGCACCATCAAATACAGGAGTTGCCATAGGCACGCCTTGCTTAAGATTGCCTACTAACTCATCAAAATCACGATTGCTCATTTTGTCGATATATTTAAGCTGTTTTTTATCCGTCGCATAAATTTTTCCAACAAACTCTTTTAACATTTCTCGACTGGTTTGTTCACGAACCATTTTGTTAATTTTCTCGCCTAAACCATACGCAGCCAAACCAAGATGAATTTCTAAAATTTGCCCAACGTTCATACGCGATGGCACCCCAAGAGGATTAAGGACAACATCTACCGGGCGTCCATGCTCATCATAAGGCATATCTTCCACTGGGCAAATACGCGATACCACACCCTTATTCCCATGTCTTCCTGCCATTTTATCGCCAGGAGCAATACAACTTTTGACCGCAACATAGACTTTAACCATCTTCAAAACACCAGGCGATAATTGATCACCACGCTTATATTTATCTTCTTTGTTTTTGAACTGACCATCCAACTCCATTTTAAGAGCCTCTAACTGCAAGACTACCTGCTCGATATAATGGTTGACTGTTTTATCATCACAACGCTGCTTAAGAATTTCTTCATTTTTTAATTCTTTTAACATTGAAGCATCTATGACTTTGTTACCCAAAATCCCACCCTTACCTTTTTTGCCGATGATGTATTCACTAACACGAGCCACAACATTAGATTCAAAAATGGCATATTGATCATCCAAATCCTTACGTACTTTTTCTAACTCAGATCTCTCAATCGACAATGCACGCTCATCTTTATCAAGCCCTTGACGAGTGAAAATTTCCACATTCACAACAGTACCTTCAGTACTGGATGGCATACGCAAAGAAGTGTCTTTCACATCTAAGGCTTTTTCACCAAAAATAGCCCGCAGTAATTTTTCTTCTGGAGATAGTTGAGTTTCACCTTTTGGCGTAACACGACCAACTAATATATCGCCAGACTTTACTTCAGCACCAATATGTACAATACCACAATCATCAAGGTGTGCTAACATCGACTCAGAAAGATTAGGAATATCCGCAGAAATCTCTTCATCTCCTAACTTAGTTGAGCGAGCCATACAGGTCAATTCTTTTATATGAATTGTTGTGTACGTTTCATCACGCAATACTTTTTCAGAGATTAAAATTGAATCCTCAAAGTTGTACCCATTCCACGGCATAAATGCGACGCGCATATTTTGCCCAAGAGCTAATTCGCCAAGATCTGAAGCAGAACCATCTGCAATCACATCGCCTTTTTTAAGACTGTCTCCAACCTTAACAATAGGTTTTTGATTAATACAGGTATCTTGATTAGAACGTGAATATTTTCTCAAGCTATAGATATCAACCCCTATATCTTCATCTTGAATTTCATCTTTATTCACTTTAATTACCACTCTGGAAGCATCTACTGATTCCACTTCGCCACCACGATTAGCAACGACAACAGTGCCTGAATCGACAGCTACCGTATGCTCCATTCCCGTACCTACCAAAGGTTTATTTGCACGAAGCATTGGAACAGCTTGACGTTGCATATTTGAACCCATCAAAGCTCGGTTAGCATCATCATGCTCCAAGAAAGGTACCAAAGAAGCCGCTACCGATACAATCTGTTTTGGAGAAATATCCATTAACTCAATCTCATCTGCAGACATCATTAAATTCTCAGAATGAAAACGACAAGGCAAAATATCATCTACTAACTTATCATTTTTAATTTCAGCATTTGCCTGAGCAATATGATAATCCCCTTCATCGATAGCTGAAACATAAACAATATCTTTAGAGACTTTCCTATTCTTAACTTTTCTGTATGGAGTTTCTAAGAAACCATATTTATTAACACGAGCATAGATAGCCAAGGAGTTCATCAAACCGATATTCGGACCCTCAGGAGTCTCAATTGGACATAAACGCCCATAGTGAGTTGGATGTACATCTCGCACTTCAAAACCTGCTCGATCACGCGTTAAACCACCTGGACCTAAGGCGGAAATACGTCTTTTATGTGTTACCTCAGACAATGGATTTACCTGATCCATAAATTGTGATAATTGACTTGAACCAAAAAATTCACGAATTGCCCCAGTCACTGGTTTTGGATTAATCAAATCTTTAGGCATCCAATTTTCTAACTCTGCCTGATTTAGGCGTTCTCTGACCACTCTCTCTACTCTTGCCAAGCCCATACGACAAGCGTTAGCCGTTAATTCACCGACCGCTTTAACACGACGGTTAGCAAGCGTATCCACGTCATCAACATAGCTTTTTCCATTTTGAATGGCAATAATTTCAAGCAACACATCGATAATATCCTCTGATGACAAAACATTTTCACCGGTGTCTTTCTTCCGACGCAAACGTCTATTCAACTTCATACGCCCAACATCAGAAAGATTGTAGCGTGTCTCGTCAAAAAATAAAGCGTCTCTAAACAGTTTCTTAGCGGATTCTGCCGTCGGTGGTTCACCTGGACGAATCATTCGGTAAATTTCTATTTGTGCCGAAGAGGTATTGGTAGATGTATCTAAACGTAATGTTTCAGAAATATACGCACCTGAACTTGATTCATCGGTATATAAAACGGGGACTTGACCTACGCCTAATTCACAAAATTTTTCTGCCAACTCCTCAGTGATAACCTCATTAGCAGCCAATAATATTTCACCCTCTTTATCAACAATATTTTTGGCAGTTACTCGCCCAACAGCATAACTCTTAGGCACTGTAATATAAGTAACTTTCTCTTCAGCTAATTTTTTAATATGTCCTTGGTTAATCATACTACCTTGACTAACAATAGTTTGACCATTCACAAGAATGTCAAAATCAACCCGTTCACCTTTAAAGTATTCCGCTACAAACGCAACTTTAAGCCCTTTCTTCTCAAATTTAAATTGATGAAATTCAAAAAAAGTTTTTAAAATTTGTTCATCATCTAAGCCCATCGCATGCAACAGGGTAGTTACATAGAACTTTCTATGACGATCAATACGTGCATATAAAATATCATGATGATCAAACTCAAAATCTAACCATGAACCGCGATAAGGAATAATACGCGCATTAAATAAAACTTTTTGTGAAGAATGAATTTTCCCCTTATCATGACTAAATATTACACCTGGTGAACGATGTAACTGAGATACCACCACCCGTTCGGTACCATTAACGACAAATGTACCATTTTCTGTCATTTTCGGAATATCACCAACAAAAACCTCTTCTTCTTTGGTTTCTTTGATGACAATTGGCTTATTTTTACCGCCCTTTTCTTTATCTAAAAGATGTAATTTCAGTTTAATATAAACGGGCACACTATAGCTTAGCCCTCTTTGACGGCACTCTTCAATCGTATATTCAGGAGCTTCTGTCCGATAATGAACAAACTCTAAAAAAGCATTCTCCGCTGTCCCTCTAATTGGAAAAATAGAAGTTAATGCCGCTTGTAATCCGGTATTCTCCCGTTCTACATCACCATTACCTTCTTGCAAAAAAGTCGCATAGGATTTTTTTTGCAACTCAAGTAAATATGGTATATCAAGCGTTTTTTCAGCAATACCATAATTTTTACGAATGCGTTTTTTTTCTGTGAATGTAATGGCCATTTTTTAGCTAAATCTTTTTTGACATTGAGTGATAAAACCGTCGGTAAGTATTCAAAAAACATACTCACCGACGGATAATTTTCAAATCAAGTAGAAAAAAACTCTGCTTGATTTTTAATTTTTAGCAAAGAACTTACTTCAGCTCTGCTTTAGCTCCAGCTTCTTCAAACTGCTTAAGGAGGTCTTCCGCCTCCTCTTTGGAGACACCTTCTTTAATGGTTGATGGTGCACCATCCACTTTGTCTTTCGCCTCTTTGAGACCCAAACCAGTGATTGCACGAACAACTTTAATAACACCAACTTTAGAAGCGCCCACATCATTAAGCACAACATCAAAAGAGCTTTTTTCTTCTGCAGCGGCGCTATCACCACCTGCAGCCGGAGCCGCCGCAACAGCAACTGCTGCCTGAGCCGTAACACCAAATTTTTCTTCCATTGCTTGAATAAGATCAACAATCTCTATTACCGACATAGTTGAAATAGCTTCTAAAACATCATCTTTATTTACTGCCATTTTTTACTCCAATAAAATTTTAAAAAGGATTACACACTTATCATTTAACTAATAAACTATGAAAAAAGTAAAAACTCTTTTTGCACACAAAAAGCGATTATAAAATTCACTGTTATTCACTTTTTTTGCCAAACCAAGAATTGTTTTTTATCTTTTTCTCATTATTTCATAATTAATAAAGATAGTGATTACTTTATGCTGCTTCTTTAGAAACACGAACAGCATCAACAGTACGAACCAACTTACTCGGAATAGAATTCAATGTTTGTGCCAATTTAGTAATTGGCGCCTGCATTGTACCCATCAACTGAGATAAAGCCTCGTCACGAGTCGGCAAACTTGCCACCATTTTTAACTGACTACCATCAATTAACTCAGCTCCTAAAGAAAGCCCTGTCACTTTCAAAGTAGGAGTGGTTTTAGCAGTCGCAGCAAAAACTTTTGCCGCATCGCCTGGTCCTTCCTTGGCAAAAGCCAATAATAACGGACCATTCAATGCATCAATTAAGCAAGAATGTGACGTTCCCTCTAAAGCTCGCCGAGCCAATGTGTTTTTCACGACTCTCATGGAAACATTTGTTTCGGCAGCTTGGCTACGTAATGCTGTCATCTGCTGAACCGTCATACCGCTGTATTCAGCGATCAACATACCAATTGCATCTTTTGCCTCGGTGGCAACTTCTGCTATGATATGCTCTTTTTCTGAACGATTTAAGGCCATAGATAACTCCATTATGTTTATAGATACACCTATCAACTATGAACTGTAAAAAATGAAAAAAATCACCACTGTCAAGCAAACCATCCAAAAAATTACTCTAAGGATTAAATTACCTACCTTACCAAGAGTAAAAACATTTTTTGCATTAAAGGTCGCAATAGACAAGCTATCATTCACTTTTTAACCTCATCAGGGACAATGCTTCATTTTTTTACATCGTGCCATAATCATAGAGGTACCCCTAAAAATGCGATGAAAAAAATCATCGCCCATCTACGCAGGAAATTAAGCTCATAAAAAAAGCACCCACGATCTTTGATGATCAACGTGCCAGCTGACCACCAACAATCTCTTTAAAAAAGAGAATTCTGTAACTTTTATAGCAATACTTACCTATAAAAAAACACACTCACTAAGAATTGAAAACTTAGAGAGTGCTTATATCAATCCCTACCCCAGGACCCATTGTTGAAGAAAGCGTTACTTTCTTTAAATAAACTCCTTTTGCAGATGCTGGATTTTGCTTACGCAAATCAGCCATCAACACTTGAATATTTTCTACCAAGGCAGGAATTTCAAAATCAACCTTGCCAACTGAAGTATGGACGACACCGCCTTTATCAGCACGATATCTAACTTTTCCGGCTTTAAAACTGGCAACAGCATTAGCAATATCTGCCGAAACTGTACCTACTTTTGGATTAGGCATTAAACCCTTAGGACCAAGCACTTGCCCTAACTTACCTACCATAGGCATCGCATCTGGTGTGGCAATAACCACATCATAATTAAGTTCGCCCTTCTTCATATCTTCTACCAAATCTTCCCACCCCACTTTATCAGCACCGGCTTGTTGGGCTTCAGTAGCTTGGTCACCTTGTGCAAAAACAGCAACATTAACTGTTTTTCCAGTACCATGAGGTAATGCTGTTGAGCCACGTACTACTTGATCTGATTTACGAGAATCGATACCCAAATTAACCGCTATTTCAATCGATTCAACAAACTTAGCTGAGCTAATTTTTTTCAGCAATTCTAAGGCTTCAGTAACAGGATAGAGTTTATCTACATCAACTTGGCTTAAATTTGCTTTATGTCTTTTACTAACCTTGCTCATCTTGCCCCTCCACTATTATGCCCATACTCACTGCAGAACCTGCAATAATAAGCTTAGCTGCTTCAATATCATTAGCGTTTAAATCAGCCATTTTAGCTTCTGCTATTTCTTGTAATTGAGCTTGCGTGATTGTGCCAACTTTATTACGGTTTGGTTCTCCAGAGCCTTTAGCTAATCCTAAAGCCTTCTTAATCAAAACGCTTGCTGGAGGCGTCTTGACTACAAAATCAAAACTTTTGTCCTTATAAACAGTAATAACAACTGGTAAAGGCAAATTCTTCTCAACATCCTTAGTTTGGTCATTGAATGCCTTACAAAAGTCCATAATGTTCACCCCATGCTGACCCAAAGCAGGTCCCACTGGAGGACTTGGATTTGCAGCACCCGCAGGAACTTGCAATTTTAATAAACCCGAAACTTCTTTTGCCATTTTTATATCCTTAATATACAAATCCCCAATACCCAGTACAACAAGGTATTAAGGCAATAGGACTACCTCTATTAAATAGAAACAGTCTTAGGTAAAACGCTAGTGTTATTTTGCAATACTCTCCTAGCTCCCTGATAGAAACAAAGCTAACGTTTTAAACTTAGTTTGTTCTATATTTTTTGCACTTGATCAAACTCAAGCACCACACGAGTAGAACGCCCAAATATCACAACCGACACATCCAAGCTACTCTTCTCATAATCCACACTTTCTACAACAGCTTCAAACTCATTGAAAGGACCGTCAATCACACGCACAACCTCGTTAAGCTGGTAAGCAATTTTAGGTCGTGGATTTTCTTCACCCTCAATAACGCGCGATAAAATTTCATCAACTTCTTTTTTCTGTATAGGGGTTGGTGGATACGAATTACCACCGATAAAACCCATCACCTTAGGTGAATGACGCACTAAATGCCAAGTCTCCTCACTCATATCCATCTCTACCAACACATATCCTGGGAAGAAACAACGCTCACTGGTGCGTTTTTTACCATCACGAATTTCAATAACTTCTTCAGAAGGTACCAAAATATTGTCAAAACTATCCTTCATTTCAGCCAAATCAATTTGCTCTTCCAACATTCTTTTAACTTGCTTTTCATACCCCGAGTAAGCTCGCACAACATACCATTGTTTAGCCATAAAAAAATCAACCCCTTAAAATCGAAAATTAAATATAAAAATGAGGATGGAGAACTATAAGTTGATCAAATACTCAACCAACCATAAAAATAAAGTATCCACTAACCACAAAAACAACCCAATCACAAAAACTGCCACAATAACAATCAAAGACATTTGAATTGTTTCTTGACGTGTCGGCCAAATCACTTTAAGAACTTCAGTACGAGCCCCGCCGATAAAATTTAGGGCACGCTTACCAAGTTCTGATAGGTAAATAATGACAAGCGAAATAACTCCAACACCAACCAAACCAAGAATCCGCCAAATAGACGAAAACGAATGTTCAGTTGCATAATAAAGCACAATACCCGCCCCCATAACAAGCAAGGAGAGCATTACATAATATTTGTTATTTTTAACAGAAGACTCAGCGGACGAATTATCTTGACTCATTGATAAATTTTGAACTTATAAAACCTTTTATTTAAAAAATACTTTAACTTATTCATTTCCCATAAGACCAACTCAAAAGATGCACTAAAAGCACCTATTTACATCATTCTCATATGAATAAAATAAAGACTTCCTCCCGTAACCGTGCTTACCTAAAGCTTCGTTTTACACAATACTCACTATCGAGTAAAAAACACTTTCATGGCAGGGATGGAGGGATTCGAACCCCCAACACGCGGATTTGGAATCCGCTGCTCTACCAATTGGAGCTACACCCCTAAAACCAACCATTCTGCCTATATCTGCCTACAGTAAATTTATTTAAATAAGAGCCTTAATATGCCCCTATCAATAACTCCCTAATAAAGCAAGGTAATGAGTAATTGTACCACAAAAACATTTACCATAAAACAAAAACAATGTATAATTTGTGTGTTTAATGGTGGTCATCTCTACCACACATAAATTAAACCACTTTTTAATTTTTCGTAAAAATACACCAATATGGATACAACCTTTAACGCCCTACTCTTAAATCAAGTAGATGAAAAAACCCAAGCCAATGTTAAAACCATTAACCAATCTGATTTACCTGAGGGGGAAGTATTAGTCAAGGTGAACTATTCTGGCATAAACTATAAAGATGCCTTGGCGGTTACTGGCACTGGGAAAATTGTTAACCAATTCCCATTTGTGACAGGCATAGACTTTGTTGGTGAAGTTATTACCAGCAGTGATGAAAATTGGCAAACCGGCGACCAAGTTATCCTCACTGGCTGGGGAGTTGGTGAAAGACACTGGGGAGGCTACGCCGAATACGCACAAGTCAAAGCAAAATGGTTAGTGCCATTACCTGCCGAACTCATCAGTGCACAACAATCAATGATCATAGGCACGGCTGGATTTACCGCTGGGCTATGCGTACAAGAAATTCTCGATGCTGGTGTTAAACCAGAAGATGGCGATATTATTATTAGCGGTGCCTCTGGTGGTGTTGGTAGTTTTGCCGTTGCCCTCCTTGCTAATATGGGATACTCGGTTTATGCAATCAGCCGATCAAGCTCACAAGATTATCTCACCCAACTCGGTGCAAAAAAAATTATTTCTCGTGAAGATGGCAGTGCTGATTCACGCCCCTTAGAGAAAAGTCGCTGGGCAGCTGGAATTGATACCGTAGGCAATAAGGTATTATCAAGAATGCTTGCCGAAATGAATTACGGAGGAGTTATTGCTGCCTGTGGGCTTGCTGGTGGATTTAAACTCTCCACAACCGTAATGCCATTTATCCTGCGTGGAGTCTCCTTACGCGGGATTGATTCGGTAATGTATCCGACCAAACAAAGAGCAGCCATTTGGCAACTCATAGGAAAAAACATCACCGAAGCACAATACAAACTCATCCACCATTCCAATATCTCTCTAACAGAAATTGCTAATACCTGCACGCAAATTCTACAAGGAGAAATCCAGGGTAGAGTTACCGTTAAACTCTAACCCTTAGCTAATGACAACACACGAAAAAAAACCTGATTTCAACGCCTACGTCCAACAGATTTTACGCTCATCTGTTTACGATGTTGCGGTTGAAACCTCTTTAGATTTTGCCCCTAAGCTCAGCCGAGTGTTAGGCAACACGGTGCTGATTAAACGTGAAGATACCCAACCTATCTTCTCCTTTAAATGCCGTGGAGCATACAATAAAATTCACGCCCTAAGCGAACAACAACGCACACAGGGAGTCGTAGCAGTCAGTGCCGGAAATCACGCCCAAGGCGTTGCTCTTGCCGCCCAAAAGCTCAATATTTCAGCAAAAATAGTGATGCCAATCACCACCCCAAGCATCAAATCGGATGCGGTCAAAGACCTTAAAGCAACTGTTATTTCATATGGAGATAACTTTGAAGAGGCTTTTCTTAAAGCACAACAAATCGCCGAGCAAGAACAGCGTATTTTAATCCCTCCATTTGATGATGAGCTTGTTATCTCTGGACAAGGGACCATAGCAATGGAAATTTTACGCCAAAGCAAAGAAGGGTTCCCCGATATGATTTTTATTCCTGTTGGTGGCGGTGGACTTATTGCTGGAATAGCGGCTTTTATCAAAGAAATTGCTCCTGAAATAAAAATCATCGGCGTTGAGCCTGAGGATTCCGCCTGCCTTACACGCTCCATAGAAGCCAATAAAAGAATTACCCTAAAGCACGTAGGACTTTTTGCCGATGGCGTTGCGGTAAGACAAGTTGGCAAGAAAAATTGGGATATTCTCCAACACAAAGGCGTTGTTGATGATATTATTACCGTCACCACAGATGAGATATGTGCCGCCATCAAAGACTCCTTTGAAGCCACTCGCACAGTTACCGAACCTTCAGGATCGTTAGCGTTAGCTGGTCTAAAGAAAAAAGTTCAACGTGATGGCATTAAAAATAAAAAACTCGTAACCATCCAAAGCGGAGCAAATCTAAATTTTAGTCGCCTCCAACACGTCGTTGAACGTTCAGAAGCAGGAGAAAACCGTGAAATTCTTCTTGCTGTTACCATCCCAGAAAAGCCGGGTAGTTTTTTACAATTTTGTCGTATTCTCGGCAAAACTTCCATCAGTGAATTTAACTACCGCTATTTCGATGAAAATACTGCCCATATTTTTGTTGGGATGCACTTAAGTGCAAAAAAAAATAAACAAAACCTCATTGATGAATTAGCAAAAAATAACTACTCCATTACTGATTTAAGCCAAGACGAACTCTCCAAAAATCATATCCGCCATATGGTCGGCGGACGTACTACCAAAGCCACCAACGAATGTCTTTATCGCTTCACCTTTCCCGAAAGACCAGGTGCCCTATTAGACTTTCTTAGCCTCATCTCACACCAATGGAACATTAGCCTATTCCACTACCGCAACCACGGAGCCGCCTACGGACGGGTGCTTGTTGGATTAGAAATACCACCCAATGAAAAACAAGAATTTGAAACTCTCATAAACAACTGGGATAAAACTGCCGTTGAAGAAACCAACAATCCCTCCTACCGTCTATTTTTATCAACCTTATAACTTATATTCAATATTACTTTGAGTTGAGACTGCATATAATGAAACGAAAAAAGTTGTACATTATCGCAGGTTGTAATGGAGCTGGAAAAACAACCGCAAGTTATAACATCTTACCTAACATATTGGATTGCAAAGAGTTCATTAATGCCGATGAAATAGCCAGAGGCTTATCACCATTTAATCCAGCGAGTATGGCTTTTAAAGCAGGTAAAATTATGTTGCTGAGAATTCAAGAACTAATCACCCTCAATCAAACTTTTGCTTTAGAGACAACCCTATCAAGTAAAAATTATAAAAAAACCATTGTCAGAGCAAAGTTAAAAGTTCCCACCCCTCAGCAAAGTTGAAACTTCACACCCTCCTTTTTTTTATCCTCGATTTTGCGGTTTTTGGGAAGGCACAGTTCGTGCAGTGGGCATAGTGAGCGTAGCGAACGGAGCTCACTGCGCGAACTGTGCCTTCCCAAAAACCGAGCGCACTAATTTTATGCCCTAAAGAGACAATTACTAAAACTTTTTCGTAATTCTTTTTCATAATTTGTATGCTCACTTGCTTTCCCTAAGGTTTACCGTTACCTTGAGACCGTTGCAAAATGCAAAAGAGCGAAAGAAAAAAAGAGAAAAAGAGAAAAAATTCTTCTTGGCGAAGCGTCAAACGAAGATAATACTTGATTGTACTATCAAGTTTGGCAATGAAGTCAAGGAAGATTTTTTACTTTTTTCTCGTTTTTTTTGCATTTTGCAACGGTCTTACCTTATGTTATAATTGATTGATTATTTTGTGGCTTTTGTCGTTGCTCTTTTATACGGCAAATTGCTTAGATTTTAACAATTTCACCTAACTATCTTAATGTATGGCAAATATTAAATCCGCTAAAAAACGTGCTCGCCAAGCCGTTAGTAATCGTATCCAGAATATGCAAATTCGTTCTAAAGTTCGTACTTGCATTAAAAAAACCGATTTGGCAATCGAAGAAAAAAATACTGAATTAGCAATAACTTGCTTTAAAGAAGCACAGTCTCAAATTGCTAAAGCTGCCCGTAAAGGAGTTTTTAAAGCAAACAAATCTCAAAGAGATATTAGCCGTTTAAATACTCGTTTAAAAAATCTTACTACTGCCAATTCTGAAAAAAAATCAGAAACGAATTAGTATATACTAAATTTATTTTGAAACAATTTTATTTATATCATCACCTTAAAAATAACAATATCTAAATTATTGAATACTTAACGATTCATTTTATAGGCTTGATATAGTCTCTCTAACCCTTCTATTAGTATCATGGCAAAATGAATATAATCGATCACGATTTGAGTCACCACACGCCAATGATGGCTCAATATCTACGGATAAAAAAAGAATATCCCAATACTCTTTTGTTATATCGTATGGGGGATTTTTACGAGCTATTCTTTGATGATGCTATCCATGCCTCCAAACTTCTCAATATCACACTAACTCAACGAGGGAAAACGGATAATCAGCCAATCCCTATGGCTGGCGTTCCTTATCATTCAGTTGAAAATTACCTTGCCAAGCTCCTTAAACTTGGAGAATCAGCTGCTATTTGTGAGCAGGTTGGTGAGGTAGATGCCTCCTCTAAGGGACCTGTTGAGCGCAAAGTTGTGCGTATTATCACTCCGGGAACACTTTCCGACGATGCCTTAATGGAAGGGAGTCAACCGAATACTCTTTTATGTTTAAATCAGCATAAATACCAAAATCAAGAATGTTTTAGCTTATCTTGGGTAGAACTTTCGGGAACAACTTTTCGAGCTCAGGAAGTTTATTCCTATAACCAAGTGCTTACCGAGATCGAACGCATTCAACCTGCAGAGATTATTATTCCTGAAAGTTTACGCCGACGCTTTGCTGAGTTATCAAACTGCCACACTGTTACCGATTGGTGGTTCGACCCCAAAAACAACCATCAACTTTTATTAGAGCATTTTTCAGTCGCTAATTTAGATGGTTTTGGACTAACTCAAAAATCATTTCTTATTAGTAATTTAGGGGCAATTTTACGTTATTGCCAACATACGCAACAAGACACTCTAAAGCATCTTGCAAATATTCGCATTGAACAGCAACAATCACGCTTAATTCTTGATGCAACATGCCAAAAAAATTTAGAGCTGGAATATAGCCTCTCTGGCAATTCTGATCATACGGTTATTGCAGTAATAGATAAAACATTTACGGCAATGGGCGCACGCTTAATTCGCCATTGGCTTCGCTCACCCAAAAGAAATCATAAGGCAATCAATCGTCGCCTTGCTGCCACCACCGAACTTATTGAACAAACTTCACAGCGTGAGGCCCTGCAACAATGGCTCAAACCCATTGGGGATATTGAACGTATTGTAGGACGGATTAATTTGCTTAGTGCTCGTCCAAGAGACTTGGGAAAATTGCGTGAATGCTTACAATCTTTACCAAAATTAGAGCAATTATTACAAACTTTCACCACTCTCCCAAAAATTGACAGCCATACAAAATGCACTGATTTATTAGCTCGAGCCCTTAATGATGAACTCCCTGCTTTAGAGAGAGAAGGAGGAATGATTGCCAATAGATATAATGAAGATTTGGATGAATTGAGGGAGCTTACCGACAATGCCGACGAGTTTATTATCAAGATGCAAGAACAACAACGCACACTTTTATCTCACCCGACTCTGAAAATTGCCTATAATAAAGTGCACGGCTATTATATTGAATTAAGCGGTAGTTATAAGGGGGAAATCCCAGCGGAATATCAGCCAAGACAAACCCTTAAAAATGCTCAACGATACACTACCCCTGAACTCCAAGCATTTGAAAAAAAAGCGGTTGATGCATCCCATAGGCTTCTTTCTTTGGAACGCACTTTATACCAAGATCTTGTTATTCAACTTAAACAATATAGTCAATCATTGCTCAAACTAAGTGCGACTTTATCAGCAATTGATGTATTACAATGTTTTGCACAACTTGCAAATGAAAAAAATTGGTGTTGCCCACAACTTGTTGAGGAAAAATGTTTGCAAATTAAGCAAGGAAGGCACGTTGTACTGGAGCATCATCTAAAAGATAAATCGTTTTGTGCCAATGATATTGAACTCGATAGTAAAACACAATTTTTAATGATTACCGGACCAAATATGGGTGGAAAATCTACCTATATGCGGCAAATAGCATTGATTACTTTGTTGGCGCATATTGGCAGCTATGTGCCTGCAAGTGAAGCAAAAATAGGAATCATCGATCGTATCTTCACACGCATTGGGGCACAGGATGATTTAGCTTCAGGACGCTCAACCTTTATGGTTGAAATGACCGAAACAGCTAATATTCTACGCAATGCAACCGATAAATCCTTAGTATTGATGGATGAAATAGGACGTGGAACCTCAACTGGCGATGGACTTTCCATTGCTACTGCCAGTGCTGAATATCTTATTAAAATGCAAAGCTTTACGCTTTTTTCTACGCATTATTTTGAGCTTGTTGAGTTGGAAAAAAATCATCAAACAGCAATAAATATTCACCTTAAAGCCGTTGAACATAATGGTGAAGTACACTTTCTTTATCAAGTACAAAAAGGACCAACCAATCAAAGCTATGGCTTGCAAGTGGCTAAATTAGCAGGGCTTCCTGCTGAAGTACTTCAAACAGCTCAATTATTTCTTAATGAAAACAAAACCCCAATAAAAACAAGGGTTATACCCACACAAACAGAATTATTTCCCTCAACCCCTTCAACCCACTCAACCCCCTCCTCTACCCCTCCTGAACTCACCAATGAACATAAAAAAATGCTCGAAATCCAACAAACAATCAAAGAACTGGCTCCCGATATGGACAATATAACAGCGCGCCAAGCCCTTGACATTCTCTATCAAATTAACCAATCCATTAAATCTAAGGTATGATCACATTTACCCAAGCCTTAGAAAATATCAAAAAGACCAGCCAATGCTTATCACAAGTTAAGGACACAGAACTACATCAAGCACTCAACCGCTTTGCTGGGAGCGATATTTACGCCCCTATTTCTATGCCTCCATTGCCCAACAGTGCAATGGATGGCTATGCCATTAATGCCACGGACTGGTCTGCCGAAAAATCCTTTGAAATTAGCGTTGTTTGTGCTGCTGGAGAACCGCCTAAACAAATAATAAACAACCAAGCGGCACGCATCTTTACCGGTGCTATTATTCCCAAAGGTGCTAATGCGGTTATTCCACAAGAACTTGCCGCAGAACAAAACGGTAAAATTACTTTCCATCAAACAGTTGAGAAAAATCAATTTATTCGCTTTATCGGGGAAGATTTTAAACAAGGCGACAAACTCCTTTCACAAGGAGAACGTATTAACTATGCGGAAATATTATTATTAGCAAATGCTGGCATTAGCACCCTACCTACATATCAACCACTACGCATCGCCCTCCTTGCCACAGGCGACGAAATCATCCCTCTGGGAACCCTATGGGAAGCTGGAAAAATATTTGATTCTAATCGCCCTTGCCTGCAATCCATCCTTAGCCAATGGGGAGCAGAAATATCTTTTACTAAAGTAATTAAAGATAGCTATGAAGATACCAAAAGCACCTTATTAGAAGCAGCTCAACTTTGTGACATAATCATCACCACGGGTGGCGTTTCAGTTGGAGATAAAGATTATATCAAGCCAGTATTGCAAGAGATTGGAGAATTAACAACTTGGCGAGTGAATATAAAACCAGGCAAACCTATTGCCCTTGGGAAAGTAAATGATACGCCTTTTATTGGTCTGCCGGGCAACCCGGTTTCAGCACTTAGCACCTTATTACTACTTGCACGCCCTCTTATTCAAAAAGCACAAGGTGCTAATCAACAACATATTGATATTTCACCGTGGAAAATTCGAGCCAACTTCACCTACAAAACTGTTGAAAGACAAGACTTTCTAAGAGCTCGCTTAGTACTACCAAGCAATCAAGAACTCTCACAAGCCTCAATAGAAATTTTTGATAAACAACACTCACATATTGTCAGCTCAATACGTTGGGCAGATGGCTTAGTCAGCATTCCAGCAAACACCACAATACAACCTAATGACCTTGTTGAATACTTCTCTTTTCAACAACTTATACGCTAAAACCCTTTTTCCATTATGAATAGAAAAACTAATTCGACAGAAATAAAATTAAGCCATATTAACCAACACGGAGAAGCTCATATGGTCGATATTGCCAATAAAAAAATCACCGCAAGAGTCGCCATTGCCCAAGCAAAAGTGATAATGCAAAAAGCCACTTTACAACTGGTATTAGAAGACAAAATAAAAAAAGGCGATGTGCTAAGTTGTGCCCGTATTGCTGGTATTATGGCTGCCAAAAAAACTGCCGAACTTATCCCGATGTGCCATCCAATTGCCCTTGAAGGAATTGAAATTAACCTACAAACAAATAAAAATGACGAACTCGGCATTATAACCATCGAAACCACCTGCAAAACCACCGATAAAACAGGCATTGAAATGGAAGCACTCACAGCCACCTCAATAGCAGCACTAACGATCTATGATATGTGCAAATCCTACGACCGAGGCATGCAAATCACCGATACACACTTATGCTACAAAACAGGTGGAAAAAGCGGCGAATTCTTAGCGACGAGCTCTTAATGGATTGTTAGTTATTAATGGTTAGCTATTAATGGTTAATTGTTAATTGTCAATGGTTAATGGTTCCCACGCAGGAGCGTGGGA
>CAKMZV010000021.1 GCA_929200535.1 uncultured Gammaproteobacteria bacterium | reverse complement strand
AGGTGTGACGGATAGCCAGGAGCATCCTGTGGGGGGGGGGGGGGGGGGGGGGGGGGGTGATTTTAGAAAATAAGTGTATATACGCATAATTTAACATAGTTCAAAAAATAGGGTTCAAAAATTAAAATTTTAAATAGTAGTAGCCCGAGGCGAAACCAAAGGCAAAATGGTCTTTTTTATTCCAAATAAATACACTAAATTAAAATTATTATAACATATTTAATCCTATTAGACGTTTTGGTAAAGAGATGTGTTGCTCGTTCCCACGCAGGAGCGTGGGAACGAGTAATAAAATTATAATCCTGTCAGCGAATTAGCTAACCTTTACACCTTTGCATAAAAAGAAACTGTACTTTAAAATAGATATAAAAACCTTATTTTTACTCGTAAATATTATTATTACCCCATCAAATAAACTCGCTAAAAAAAATGTTTTTTTATCCCCTAAAACTTAGCCGACCACTTTCTCCTAAAAAGCTTATTTACTCTATTTTGGCGATTTTATGGCTGAATATATATAGTAGTAACGCTTACAGCAATCAAAAAGCTGATATAACGATTTTGGTTAGCGTTTCTCAACAAAAATTATATTTAATTGAAAAGGGGGATATTGTTAAAAGCTTTCCCGTATCAACATCAGCCTATGGAGTAGGCAATCAAAAAGGCAGCAATAAAACCCCACTCGGATTACATCAAATAAAATACAAAGTGGGTTACAACGCCCCTTTCGGACAAATCTTTCGTGCCACGCGAAATACAGGAGAAATTGCTAAAATTCACACTGATAAAACTGATCTGGAGGAAGACTTAATAGTTACCCGTATCCTATGGTTAGAAGGTTTAGAGGAGGGATTGAATAAAGGCGGTAATCAGGATAGTTTTAACCGACATATTTATATCCACGGTACAAACGAGGAGGGTCTAATTGGAAAACCTGCCTCACACGGTTGTATTCGTATGCTTAACAAAGATATTATTACTTTATTTGATAAGGTAACCCACTATGATCAAGTCTTAATTGTCGAGTAAACCCACTCAGAAAAATTTTTATTCTGATACACAAACAGCCACTTTTTGTGCATAGCTTTGTAATTTTTCATAAGTCACCCTCTCTTGCTCAAAATTTTCAGTAATAACGTACTCTAAGCACCGTTTATCTAAATCTACACTTACTTCAAGGAATTTTTTCCACGTTGCATTACCGGTTAAAAGTACTTTTTTTTGTGCTTTTTGTGTATTTGTATCACAGATCACAAAACCTCCTGGGTTAAAGACCTCTATAGGCAAAGGGTCTTCAAATAAATCTGTGTGTTGAGCGACAACCGAGGCTGAGGCTGCCATCGCTGTACCACAAGCATCCGTGGGACCAACACCACGCTCGCACGTGGTAACTAAAATGCGTGATGCACCGCTATCCTTTACTAACGCATTAACAATACTCAAATTGATACCTTGTGGAAACATATCTGTTTTTGATATAAGTTGCCATGCTTGCTCTATTTTTTCTTGACTAATTCTTTTAGGACTAATGCCGATAAGATGAGGGTTTGGAATACTTAATGCTGTATAACGAACCTCGCTCCCGAGCAAATCAGTTAGTAACTCAATAGGTTGATTGATAAATGACTCAACTGGTTTTCCATTATTCTGCATAGTTGAGATGCGCCAAGTAACGGGACCAATTTCAGATTCATAACAAGGAACTCCTGGGAAAATCGAGGGAGCTTGAGAAACACGCAGAACTTCTTGTGGGGTGGCAATTTTACTTTCTGTACTTTGGTTATTTTCTATATTGTATCGACCGGCACAACGCAAGCCATTACCACACATTTCAGCCTCACTGCCATTAGGGTTAAACATTCGCATTGAAGCATCATACTCTGACTCTAAATGAATCAATTGAGAAAAATCAGGTTGATTACAAAATAATACGCCATCAGTAGCAAACCCATAATCTGAATGACATAGCACTTGACTTAACAAAGAACGTTGTTTATCATCTAAAATTAAAGGCTGAACACGAGATTCATCAATCAAAATAAATTGATTATTCGAGCCATGACAATGAATTGCTGGAAAAGATAGATAAGACATAAAAATACAATAAAAAATTAGTTGTAATGAGACCTTTTACAAAGGTCTCGTAATATTTAATTTTACGATAACTCCCCCTATGGAAATAATTCTCTCAACACGCAATAAAGGAAAAAGCCTTGAATTAAGAGAAGCCTTATTGCCATTAGACAATATGGTTGGCAGCACCATTAAGTGGTTAGACATGTCCAGTCTGCAAATAAATTCTCCTGAAGAAAATCAAGAAACTTTTATAGAAAATGCACTTTTAAAGGCAAGACATTGTGCACGATGCAGTGGGTTACCAGCCTTAGCCGATGATTCAGGATTGTGTGTACCAAGCCTAAATGGTGAGCCAGGTATTTACTCAGCACGATATGCAGGCGAACAAGCCAATGATATTGAGAATTACGAAAAATTGCTCGATAAACTGCAAGGCATTACGACACGTACGGCTTATTTTTATTGTGCTATTGCTTATGTCAATAATCCCACTGACCCAACGCCAATTATTGCTGAAGGACGATGGTATGGAGAGATACTACACAAACCCCAGGGAAGCGGAGGCTTTGGGTATGACCCTATCTTTCAGGGTATGGGGCTATCTGCCTCTGCAGCTACCTTGAGCAAACAAGAAAAACTTAAGTATAGTCATCGCGGGAAGGCTATTCAGAATTTTATCACTCAATTTGGAAAAGCACAAAGCCAAATTTAAATTCCCTTATTCAATCGCAATAAGTTCAATATCAAAAAGTAATGTTCTATTGGGTCCAATAGAAGGGGGAGCCTTATTACCATAAGCAAGATTACCTGGTATGGCTACTTTAAATTTTGAGCCAACTGGCATTAGCTGTAAAACTTCAGTCCAACCTGGGATGACTTGATTTAACCCAAAGGTTGAGGGTTGTCCTCTTTTATACGATGAATCAAATTCACTCCCATCAATAAAATTTCCTGCATAGTGAACTTTAACTCGATCTGTTGCCTTAGGTTTTTTTCCCTTACCGAGACGGATAATTTTGTATTGCAGCCCTGATTTGGTTTGCTTAACCTTTTTGTCTTTCTTATTTTCTGCCATATAAGCCTTGCCCTCTTTTTCATTCGCCTCACGTTGCCCTTGACTTGCTTTTTCTTGTTTTTTATGACTACTCTCAGAAAGAGCCTGTAAGGCTTGCTTAATCTCTGTTTCGCTTATTTTTGGTTTAGCCTTATGCATACTATCCTTAAGACCTTGATAAAAACTCTCAAAATCCACCACTATGCCTTGTCTTTCAAGATTTAAGCCAATATTATGCCCAAGAGCATAACCTTGCTTTTGTTTTGGAGTTTTAAGATTGGAAGCAGACGTAGTTCCTGTCCATAAAATGGATGAAATAATGATGGGGTAAAGTATGTGTTTCATAATATTTTCTAAGTTTTATTCTATTAATAACGATAAGTCTCATTTTTAAACGGTCCTTCAATAGGTACATTTAAATATTCGGCTTGTTGTGGTGTCATTGTTGTAATCACACCGTTGAATCCTGCCACCATATAACGTGCAACTTCTTCATCAAGATGTTTTGGTAATAAAGAAACGTTGATTTGAGTAGCCTTTTTTTCCGCAGAAAAATCTGCAAATTTTTTCTTATAAAGATATATTTGTGCGAGTACTTGGTTAGCAAAAGAGCCATCCATTATACGAGAAGGATGTCCAGTCGCATTACCCAAATTCACTAATCGACCCTCAGAGAGCAAGATCAAAAAATCCTGTTTATCGCCTCCCTTGTTGCGATAAACCTTATGCACTTGAGGCTTAACCTCTTCCCATTCCCAAGCATCGCGCATCCCTTGAGTATCGATTTCATTATCAAAATGACCAATATTACAAACAACGGCTCCTTTTTTAAGAGCACGCATCATTGGCATATCACAAACATTAAAATTTCCTGTTGTCGTTACCACTAAGTCCGTGCCTTCCAATAACGTGACATCGACATTATCTGCTTTATTTATTCCACCAATATAAGGAGAAACAACTTCGAAACCATCCATACATGCCTGCATAGCACAAATAGGGTCAATTTCGCTAATTTTGACAATCATTCCTTCTTGACGCAGACTAATTGCCGACCCCTTACCAACATCTCCATAACCGATAACTAATGCCTTTTTGCCAGATAATAAATGATCAACTCCACGCTTAATAGCATCATTTAAGCTATGGCGACAGCCGTATTTATTATCGTTTTTAGATTTGGTTACCGAGTCATTAACGTTAATGGCTGGAATTTTAAGCAGCCCTTTACTTTTCATTTCCCAAAGACGATGAACTCCTGTTGTGGTTTCTTCAGTAACCCCATGGATATTATCCAAAAGCTGAGGAAAATCGCTATGTATCATTGCCGTAAGATCTCCCCCATCATCTAAAATCATATTAGCCTCCCAAGGCTTACCATCCTTAAGAATAGTTTGGCGAATACACCACTCTCCTTCTTCAACAGTCTGCCCTTTCCAAGCATAAATGGCATGCCCTGCCTGCACCATAGCAGCAGCAGCATGATCTTGAGTAGAGAAAATATTGCATGAAGACCAACGAACCTCCGCCCCAAGATCCGCAAGCGTTTCTATTAGTACAGCAGTCTGAATAGTCATATGAATGGAGCCGATAATTTTAGCTCCAGCAAGCGGCTGCTCTGCCCGATGTTTTTCCCGTATTGCCATTAAAGCTGGCATCTCCATCTCGGCAATTTCAATCTCTTTTCTACCCCATTGTGCCAAAGACATATCAGCAACTTTATAATCTTGCTGGTTTTCTGTTATTTTTATCGCTTGTGTCATTTTTTATTTAATTTTTATTGCCTATAATTTTTTTATGCCACGGCCAATTGCCTTAGTACATAACGCAAAATACCACCATTTTGATAGTATTCAATCTCCTGTGGTGTATCAATACGCACAATAACAGTAAATTGTTTTTGCTTACCATCAGTATCCGTAGCACGAACAATCACCTCTTCTGATTCACCCTTGTTTATATTTTCAAAATCAAAAATCTCATAGCCAGTAATACCCAAAGAATCCGCACTTTCTCCTGCCTTAAATTGCAACGGCAGAATACCCATACCAACAAGATTGGTACGATGTATCCGCTCAAAACTCTCTGCCAACACGACACGTACACCAAGAAGTTTTGACCCCTTAGCTGCCCAATCACGAGATGAGCCCGTACCATATTCTTTGCCCGCAATAACAACAACCGGCGTCTGCTCCTCCATATAACGCATTGCCACATCATAAATACTCATCTGTTCATCACTTGGAATATGCACGCTTACTCCACCCTCAGTTTCTGGAAGAAGGCGGTTTCTAAGACGAATATTGGCAAATGTTCCCCGCATCATTACTTCATGGTTACCACGTCGTGAACCGTATGAATTAAACTGTGCAGCAGTCACTTGTTGTTGTTGCAAATATTTGCCAGCAGGGCTATCTTCTTTAATTGCTCCAGCAGGTGATATATGGTCTGTCGTCACTGAATCGCCAAGCAATGCAAGTACACGAACCCCCTTTAAATGTTCGACTAAATCTTCCCCTTTGTTTATATTGCTAAAAAATGGTGATTTTTGAACATAGGTTGATTTTGGCCAAGAATATTGTTGTTCTGCATTAGCTGAAAGTTTTACCCAGTTCTCTTCTCCCGTGAATACCTCGGCATAAGTTTTATCAAAATGCTCACGATTAACATATTTATTAACCGTCTCATTTAACTCATCTTGAGTCGGCCAAATGTCTTTTAAGTAAACTTCTTTCCCCTCGTTAGAAACCCCGATTGCATCCTTGCTTAAATCAATATCGATTGTCCCAGCAATGGCATAGGCAACTACCAAAGGAGGCGAAGCTAAATAATTAGTTTTTACTTGTGGATGCACTCGTCCTTCAAAATTACGATTACCCGATAATACCGAGGAAACAACAAGATTGTTATCATCAATAGCCTTGGCAATATCCTTATCTAAAGGACCCGAATTACCAATACAAGTTGTACAACCATAGCCCACATTATAAAAACCCAAAGCCTCAAGAGATTTATCTAAACAGGATTTCTGCAAATAATTAGTAACAACTTTAGAGCCCGGTGCTAACGAAGTTTTTACCCATGGCTGTGAACTAAGCCCTAATTTAGCCGCTTTTTGAGCGACTAACCCTGCTCCAATCATTACATAAGGATTTGACGTATTCGTACAAGAAGTAATAGCAGCAATTACCACAGCACCATCTTTTAACTCAAAATCATTACCATTTTTACTAACAGTTACTGAATTTTTTGCTGAAGAGACACTTTGTTGATAACCTTGAAAAGATTGTTGAACCTTATCAAGAGCAATACGATCTTGAGGACGCTTGGGACCAGCCAAAGAAGGAACAACAGTGCTTAAGTCCAACATTACATTTTCGTTATACTCACAATCGGATTGAGAATCATCATAAAACATACCTTGGGCACGATAATAAGCCTCGACCAAGGCAATTTGATGTTCATCACGATTCGATAGACGCAAATAATTAAGCGTCTCCTGATCAACTGGAAAGATACCACAAGTTGCCCCGTACTCAGGTGCCATATTAGCAATAGTCGCACGATCAGCAAGCGGCAATTCTTTGATGCCCTCACCATAAAATTCTACAAATTTACCAACTACTCCATGCTCCCTAAGCATTTCAACAATTCTGAGTACCAAGTCAGTAGCGGTTGTCCCCTCTGGTAATTTCCCCTCTAATTTCACCCCCACTACCTTAGGCACTAACATAGAAATCGGTTGCCCCAACATCGCCGCTTCTGCCTCAATACCACCAACACCCCAACCTAAAACCCCAAGAGCATTAACCATAGTGGTATGAGAATCTGTGCCGACAACTGTATCGGGGTAAGCAATCTGTTTGTCCCCCTCTTGACGCACAAAAACAGTACGCGATAAATACTCTAAATTTACCTGATGAACAATTCCAGTACCCGGAGGAACCACTTTAAAATTAGAAAATGCTTTCTGTCCCCACTTCAAAAACTGATAACGTTCGGTATTACGCTGGTACTCTAACTTTGTATTTAAATTCAATGCATCTGGCTTCCCATAATTATCAACTTGAACCGAATGATCAATGACCAACTCAGCAGGTTGTAATGGATTAATCTTATCAGGATCTCCACCAAGTTCTTGCATTGCATCGCGCATTGAAGCAAGATCCACGACAGCAGGTACTCCGGTAAAATCCTGCATTAAAACACGTGCAGGACGATACGCAATTTCTTTCTCTTTGTAATCGTTTGCATCCCAATGAGAAAACCATTCAATATCGGACTCTTTCACCGTCTTTCCATCTTCATAACGAAGCATATTCTCCGCCAAAACCTTTAATGAAAAAGGAAGCTTAGATAAGTTCTCAGTAGCCGATAATGGGTTTATATAATACTGCTCTCCATCAACTTCAATTTTAGATAAAGGATAGTTTTCACTCATAAGTAGATTAAATTATAAAAAAACAAGTAATTAGTTATATGATAAAAATAGGGTAGAAAAAATAGATAATTAAGGAAAGAATGCCCAACTACTTAACGAAATCTAATTTAACAATTAGCCGATTGATATTTACAATAGCTTATTTTGATAATGAAGTTGAAAAATCAAAAAATTGTCTCAAAAAAATACCAGCGTACTAGAAACCTCAGGCACCAAAAACAAAAAAGAGGGCTCTAATTCTTGATTAAAAGCCCTCTTTTTTTTTAAATTCATCTGCCTCTAAGTAAAGAGGCAGATTCCTTTAACCTTATTTTGTTACATAAACATCACGCACAAAAAAGGTTTTATTTTTACTCGTATAAAAACCCAACTCGACGATTTTTAGCCCAAGCGTTTTCTTCATGGGAATCATCAATTGGGCGATTTTCTCCGAAACTAATCACTGAAATTCTATCTGCAGAAATTCCATTATCAATAAATATTTGAGCAACAGAATCTGCCCTTCTATCACCGAGAGCTAAATTATAATCTTGAGAACCACGCTCGTCAGCATGACCATGCAACTGCAAGGTTGTTTCAGGATATTGTTTCATAAACTCTATATGTGCATCAATAATGTCAACATCACTAGCATCTAATCTGTCATCATTATAATTGAAGAATATTTTTGTTGCCATTAACTCATCAGCCGCCCAAGTTTTCAATTTTTCTTTTTCAGCTTTTGCTGCTGCATCCTCTGATTCAGAACTATCATCGGCATCACTGTCTTCTGCCTTATTCTCAATTTCACGAACAGCTTCGCGTATCTGACTAGTTTCATCATCTCCTTCTTCAGAAACACTACTAACCGCAGCATCATCAGGTCTTTTTTCATCTCCAGTACAAGCAAAAAGTCCAAAAGACAACCCAAATACTAACAACAACTTCAAATAATTATTCATCTTTAAATTCCTCAAATAATTTTCGTTTAATATATAAAAAAACTTGAAAAACGAGTTCGCATGCAAATAAGCTGTTAATAAATTAGCCATATTACATTGAAACCCTTTTTTCAAGAAACGCCCGAGCCCTCTTTATTACTAAAGAAACATCGAGCGAACACCCACTTAATAAATAAAATTATACTTACAAAAAAATCTAAAGTAAAGCTATTCACTGTAAAAATATTATGAGGGCGCCTTTTAAAAGACAACGTTATTCACTCCCCGTGCCGTAACTAACAGTCTATTAATGTCTACTAAAATCATCTATACAAAAGTAGAAAAATGTTGGTTAACTCAATTTTTTGCCGCTTTTTGCAAAGTACAATCAAAAAATACTGTAGAAAAATTCTATACCAACCTATGATTTTTTAAGAATTAAATTCATCTATCGCAACCACCAATAATGTAGGAATAAGAAAAAAGAAATTTAACTCATTTGCCCAATAGAATAACGAATTAAAAAAATAAAAGATAACACTCATAGAGGTAATCAATATTCCCGATAAGGCCAAAGGGCGTTGAGCAGAAAATTTTAATTGCCGAAAAAAGACAATAAATAAAACCCCTAAAATAGAGACGCTTAATAGCAACCCTAGGATTCCGCGTGTTACTGCCGACATCAAAAATTGATTATGTACTTGAGTATACCGGTGATAAGCAATAGCTTTACCGTACTTTTGTTGGTGTACTAAAAACATTTCTTTTCGTATCAATTCCCTGTAATTATCATCTCCCACTCCTATTAAAGGAGCTTTTTGCCACAAAGCAATTCCCGCTTCAAACAGCAACAAGCGTTCACGCAAACTACTATTTTTAATTTCATTTTTTTTGTATGTATCATAAGCATCAAACGTCTTTGTTATTCTATGAATAACTTGATTATTAGAGACGTTAATAATATAAATAGTAGCGGCAATTATTCCGAAAAAAATTACTGCCACACGGACTACGATGCGTTTTTTTAAAAAAATACTAGGCTGCTTTAAGGCTTTAAAGGCGTAGTAAAGAACAAATACCAATAATGCCACCATTAATCCAAGCCAAGCTGATCGAGAACCCGATAGAAGCAAACCACTCAAAGCAGATAAAACAGCTAATAGAAAAGGAAGGAAAAACGCTCGATTTTTATTTATCCATTGCCCTCCATTCAATAAAACCACTAAAACAGTTGCACAATATACTCCAAAATCTATAGGATTTCCAGCACCAATAGCCCCAAGCCTATCAGTTATTGAATAATTTAAAAAAAATAGTTCATAAGCAATAACTAAAAAAATAGACAGTCCTGCAACTATCATAAACTTCCAAAAAAAATTTTCATTAAACCCTATTTTCTTTAACAAATAAATCAAAAAAATATAAAGAACAATAGGCATATGTATTTGAATAAGTCGATAGCTAGCCTCACCCCAAGGTAGATGCTGCAAGAGAGAAATAAACGTCATCGCAAAAAAAACTAATAATACGTATATCCAATATTTTGCAAGTGATTTATTTCTAAAGTATTGCTTCCAATTTTTATCCTTCCAAAAAAGTATTATCGACAAAAGGGCAATTCCCCCTAACACTATTTCAAAATTCATTAACAAAGTAGTCGCTATACTTGTCACTATAAGCAACCCTACAAGAAATAATGAGATTATTTGAGTCATTTTAAAACTATTTCATTAATTATTTTAAGATTGTAAAAACCTATATCCAGAGATTCAAAAAAACCCTTAAATTTAAGATAGTAATTAGATTTATTTGCCTCAAAACCAATTATTTTAATATCAGGTCGTAGCATTTTAGTTGTTAATAAAGTGGAACTCATATCTCCAATCAAAATAACACTGGAATTAAGCAAGGGAAGCAATATTTCAAACGGAATATGATCAGGAATAAGTTGCACACTATATTTTTTTGATATCCGTAATAAATCTCTCCCTGTTGCGCTTGGATGATACTTTACTGCAATAGAGAAATTTTTTTCAAGCAAGCTTTCGATTAAAAAGTGTATGCTTTCTTGATAGTTAGATATTCGCTTCATATCAGTAGCTTCAGGAAGAGTCAAAATAATCTTTACCTGTAATGTGCTATTCTCTATATCAATATTAGATAAAAGCTTTTGCGCAAATACATACAAGTCTTTATGGGAAAAAAAGATTGACTCTAAAGGTCTAACTATCTTGCTCTTTAACAATGGATGTATAAATTTTGGAAAAGCAACATAAATCTCTTCTATCCACTTAGATGTTCCAATTGTTTTGGGAGATTGCCACCATAACCCGTAGAATAATTTCCTAACTACATTATCAATAACCCTTTCTGAAAAACGTTCTGACGCCTCTCTTCCTATGTAGGTAAAAAGCCCCTCATCAAAATAGATGCCTTTGGTCTGCAAATTTATCTTGCGACAATAATGCATTGCATACTGAAATTCAACTCTTCGATCATTTCCAACAAAGATATTTTGCGGACAATCTTCAGCAATCATTTCTCGTAATCTAAGAAAAATTTTTTTTCGTGTGCGTAATTTACCTATACCTTTCGCATCTCTACCAAAGAAAATATTGGTTTTTACAAACGGACTGTTTTCCCAACTATTTAGGGCATTTAAAAACATATCCGGTTGTTGAGGATACTGATCAATAAAGATAAGATGCGCAGTTGACTCTTGCTTTCTTTCAAGAGCCAAAGCACAAGCAATGTACAAATGTAAAGGAGTTGAAACGAGATAATAATCCATATAGAGATTATGTCCATTCTAAAACAGCTCGAATTTTATCTCTCCCAAAACAATCTTCTTTAATAACTCCAAATTTTTCTAAAACTTGAATTTCATTATCCGTAAGCTCCATTTGTTTGTATTCACTTTGTGTTTTATCCTCAGATTTTAATTCTAACCATCTTTTATAATTTGGAGTAGCTCTATCAAAATCATTTTGAATAAGCTCTCTACGATTCTCTATCATCCATTTAAAATGGTTATAACTACCAATAGGATAGTGATAAACTGTAATGTTATTACTATTTTCTTGCCTATATTTTTTTAAATGCCAAGCATGATGATTGCCACTTTTAGAACGTATTAAGCCATACAAATTTACTGCTACCTTACCATTAATTTTCCCTAAATTCATTGAAAGTAAAGGTTCATTTATCATCTCTTGCTTAGAAAATAAGACGGGGTGATGAGTACGCCATATCCTCTCATAAAAAGGCTTATTCTGAGTGGAAAAAGTTAATTGCATATCATAACGTGTACATTGAAGAATCGATTTAGAGCGAGCCATTTCAGATTTTAATGATTCTGATTTTGGCACCCAAAATTCATCTGCATCATTCGCAATAAACCAATCACAAGAAAATTGATGTTGGGCAAGTTTAGCCATATAAGTTGCCCAGTCGCTTTGTTTATATTGCATAATAGGTTTTGATATTAACTCAATATCAAACTCAGACTTAAGGTTGTTGACAATGTCATACGTATCATCACTTGACCCATTATCCATCACAATAAATTTATCAACCCCAACAGAAGCATGATAACGGATATTAGCCTCTATTAAATCTTCTTCATTTTTAACCAAAAGACTCATCGCTAACCGAATTGGCAAATTAGACCATTGTCGTCTACCTGTCAGTTTAAAAAATTTGCTCATTTATTTTATTTCAAAATATACACCGATTGCGATAAGAATTGCCTGCGAAGCATTGCTAAAACAATAATTACCGAGGTTACCATCATTACTTTATTTCCAGCAAACCAACTTAGCAGCGGTAAGGAAGCAAAAATAGCTCGTTGTCCACGGTCAAAGTGGCGAGCGGCTTGAATATTTATGTGTGCCGCCTGCATACAGCTTTTTTGAATTTTTTGGTTATATTCCTCACTTGCATCTTTTTGAGGATTTGGGATACTGCCAATCAACACTGACGAATACGTAAATAGACGAAAAGCCCAACCGAACTTAAAAAAGCAATAGGCAAATATCAACATCAGAGAAATAATTTTAACTTCAATATAGGTTTCTGTTGTATCAATTTGATGCAAAGTGGCAAAGAGCAAATCAGTAATATGCTCTCTATTGGTTAATAAGGCAAAACAGGCGCCAAGAGCCAGCAAGGCGGATGAGGCATAAAATAACGAGCCATTCATTTGTCCCATTAGCATTGTACTATCAACTATGCGATTACTGCGTTGTGCCGTTGCCTCAAGCCACTCAATTCGCTTTTGTGCAACCAAATAACTAAGCGTTTTTTTTCTCCATGGACTGTAGTCCATCAACCACAGATAAAAAAACCAATTAATAATATAAAAGCCAACGGCAATTAATGTTTCTTGACTAAACTCCACTATACAGTTATTTTTTTAAAAATTATTTTATGGCGTGCAGTGCTCGATTATCAACATCGAGCGCTGCCTCGTGGACAATTTCAGAAAGCGTGGGATGTGCAAAAATAGTACGTGCCAAATCTTCACTGGAGCTTTCGGTTTCAATAGCTTGAACGCCAATGCTAATCAGCTCAGAGGCCTGAGGGGAAAAAAGGTGCATTCCAAGTACTCTATCTGTTTTTGCATCGGCAACAAATTTACAAACTCCGACAGCGTTTTTTCCAATAGATTTTGCACGCCCGTTCGCCGTTACGGCAAAAGAACCCGTTTTATACTCAATGCCTTTTTGTTTGAGTTGTTCTTCGGTATAACCAACCCAAGCGATTTCTGGGAAGGTATAAATAACATAAGGAACTGCACCATAATTAAGATGTGGTTTCTGCCCGCTAATACGTTCAGCCACAACAACGCCTTCCTCTGAACCTTTGTGTGCTAACATATCCCCACGCACACAATCACCAATAGCATAAACATTTGGGATATTTGTTCGGCAATCCTCATCGACTTCTATACGTCCTTTGTCATCGATACTAAGACCAACCACTGGATCCACAATATTTTCTGTGTATGGTGTACGCCCTGTAGCAACAAGTAATTTATCAAAAGTATATTGTTTTTCTTTTTCATCCGCACCCATCACAGTGACTTGCACTGTTTTTGCTGATTTTTTAACCGCAACAACCTTATGCCCACTTAAAATCTCCAAACCTTGTTTAAGAAAGGTTTTTTTCACATTTTTCGCAACCGTTTGATCCGCATTACGCAAAAAAGTAGCACTCGGATGAAAAAGCGTTACTTGAGAGCCCAAGCGTCTCCACACACTACCCATTTCCAAGGCAATCACGCCAGCCCCAAGCACTCCAAGACGCTTAGGTGGTTTTTCCCAAGCAAGTGCATCTTCTGAATCACAAATCAAATCACCATCAAAGGGAGCTTCTGTCATTTCTGTTGGCACAGAGCCTGGTGCCAAAATAATATGCTTAGCACTTACCTGAGTTTCTTCTGCTTTGTGTGAGACTACCCTCACCACCGAATTAGTTAATAATGTTGCGGTTCCTTGATACCATTTAATCCCCTTAACATCGAATAATATTTCAATACCGCCTGTTAGCTCGTTAATAATTTGGGTTTTTCGTGCTAACATTTTTTTTATATCAGCAACAACTTCCTTAACCTTAATACCATGCTCATCAGCTTCATCGGAAATAAATTCAAAATGATGCGAACTTTCCAACATCGCCTTAGAAGGGATGCACCCAACATTTAAGCATGTTCCACCGAGGCGTGGTTTTCCTGTGGGATCTAACCATTTATCCACACAAGCGACTTTCATACCAAGCTGTTGGCAACGTAACGCTGCCACATAACCAGCAGGACCGGCACCAATCACAATAACATCATAATTTTCCATAACTATCTATTCTTGAATTTTGAGGTCTTTACTTGTCATATCTTTTGTGCAAAGGCCTCATCTTATTTATTAGAAGGGTAAAGTGGCAAGAATACCCCCTCCGTAAAACCATGATCTGTCTCAGCATCATAAATCTCATGTTGCTGTTTATGCCACTTACGCACTTTATTCATCTCTTTTTTTACACTAATTTTCAGTTTTTTACAACTTCCATCACGAGCATTCTCCAAAACAGCAACCATCCTTCCAGCGGCTATTTTGCCATATTCACCATGATTGTGCTCATGAGCTAATAATTTCGCATAATAATCACTCCAAATCTCTAAAACCTCAGAATCTGTTGTATCATCGCTGACTTTAGGTAACGTATAAGTAATTGTGAGCCTAACTTGATAATCCTCTACTTCACAAAAACCTTCTCGTTGCGCATGCTCATAAGTCCAGTATAAATTATTATGCGTATAAGCATGAAATTTTTCTAATGGAGCAGCCTTATCAAGCTCTCTTGCCATATTCTCTACCGAGGTAAAACGTACAAAATAAAACCTTTCCCTCTCCACAAGCTCATATTTTTCTTGATGTAAAACTTCTCCAAAGGATGGACTATGAGAAGAGCCTTTATATTGATTAGACGTTTGACAAGAAAAAACTGACAATAAACATAATACAACTAAAATTCTGCAATAAATCCGCTTGAAAGCTACAGAACAACTCACTTAATTAAGCTAAAGTGGCAAATATATATCTTCTGAAAGACTGAGACCTTTGCATAAAGAGCTCAACCTATATATTCATCACAAGGCGAACTGGATCCTCTAACATCTCTTTTAAATTTCTTAAAAAAGTTACTGAGGTTTTACCATCAATAATACGATGATCATACGATAAAGCAAGATACATCATTGGACGAATAACAACTTGACCATTCTCGGCTATGGGGCGTTGTTTAATCGCATGCATTCCAAGAATTGCCGATTGCGGTGGGTTAATAATTGGAGTGGACATTAATGAACCAAAAACCCCACCATTGGTAATAGAAAAAGTGCCACCAATCAAATCATCTATGGATAACTTATTTTCCCTTGCCTGAATGGCATATTGGTTAATAGTCCCCTCAATTTCAGCGAATGATAAATTCTCTGCCTGCCGAATAATCGGTACAACAAGACCTCTCTCGGTAGAAACCGCAACCCCAACATCGCAATAACCGTGATACACAATATCACTACCATCAATCGACGCATTAACATCTGGATGACGCAACAATGCTTGCGTAGCCGCCTTAATAAAAAACGACATAAATCCGAGGCGCACCCCATTTTGCTTTTCAAACAATTCTTTATATTGTGCTCGCGCATCCATTATTGGTTGCATATTAACCTCATTAAAGGTAGTTAGCATTGCCGTGGATTGAGAAGATTGCAACAACCTTTCGGCAATACGCTTGCGAATATTGGACATCGGCACACGCTGCTCAAGCCCCTCAACACTACTCTCGATTGAAGAAGCAGAATTAGCCGCGGCATTCAGAGCATCAAATTTAGTAATTCTGCCTCCCTTACCTGTGCCAGTTACCTCATCTCTTGAGAGATTTTTCTCACCCATAATTTTTCGGGCAGCAACTCCTGCAGGTGCATCGGCTGATGGCTTAGAAGCGACTGGCGTTACTTCTGTATTTGCTTCCTCTGTGGGGGCAGCTTCACTGACACTCAGATTAACCTCGCCTTCCTCAAGCACAGCAATTGCTTGCTCCGATTCCACAGAATCATCAACTTTAATCAATAATTCTTTAATGGTTCCATCGCTCGGTGCAGGCACCTCAAAAACCACCTTATCGGTCTCAATTTCAGCCACAATATCACCAACCTGAACTTGATCATTCACTTGCTTATTCCAAGCAATTAATACCCCTTCTGTTACTGACTCCGGAAAAGTCGGCACTTTAATTTTCATCACTACCTATATTTAAGTTTTTAAATGTTTAATTTATGGCTACCTCTATTAAATAGAGATAACCTTATGACTAAGTTACTTCTTATAGACTCGGATTAACCGACATTTTTTTACCACTATCATTACCCAAAACTCGTCGCCAACGCTGATTGCCCTCAAGCAATTCCTTCATCCCTAATGCCTGATCTATCAAAAACTGTTGTTGCTCTTTATGCACAGCAATACTGCCCACCGCAGGAGAGGCTGAAGACGAACGCCCAACATAAACGATATGCTCAATCGAATGATTAGATTTTTGGATGACACGATCAAAACGATGGGTTAAACTACGCCAACCCCCTTGGTTTTTGGGCTCTTCCTGACACCACCGAATAACCTTCGTGTTTTTATAACGATTGATAATATCCAATACCTCTTGATACGGAAATGGGTAGTATCTTTCTAAACGCACTAAAGCAACATTTTTAAGCTTATACTTTTGTTGTTGTTCTCTTAGCTCATAATAAATTTTTCCAGAACAAAACACAATATCACTAATCTCATTTGGCTCCTTAACCTCAAGATCATCTAACACCGGCTCGAAAGAGCCTTTTGCCAAATCATCTAAAGAACAGACTGCCTCTGGCAATCGCAACAAGCTTTTGGGAGTCATCACAATCAATGGCTTGCGCACCTTAACCAACATCTGATGCCTTAACAAATGAAACATTTGTTGTGGTGTCGAGGGAACCACCAAACGTATATTATCCTCTGCACATAATTGAAAATACCGCTCTACCCTAGCTGATGAATGCTCTGGACCTTGCCCCTCATAACCATGCGGAAGAAGCATTACCAAACCACAATAACGCCCCCATTTTGCCTCACCCGAGCTAATAAACTGATCAATAACCACCTGTGCACCATTAGCAAAATCTCCAAATTGAGCCTCCCAAACTACCAAACTATTCGGACTTGAAGAGGCATAACCATACTCAAATGCCAAAACTGCCTCCTCAGAGAGCATCGAATCAATAATGGTAAAGCTTGGTTGAGTATCGTCAAGTTTTTTCAATGGTGTATAAGCCTGCTTAACTTTTGTATCGTGAAAGGTTGCATGGCGATGGAAAAAAGTCCCTCTGCGAACATCTTGACCAGTAATGCGAATATCAAAGCCCTCTTTTAACAACGTAGCATAGGCTAAATTTTCCGCAAAACCCCAATCAACGAGCCTAGTCCCCTGTGCCATCTCAACACGTTGTTTAAGAATATTATTGGCACGAGAATGTGCATTAAAATCAACTGGCAAAGTGGATATTTTCTTACCCATTTCTTGTAGTTCCTTCTTATCAAAAGTGGTATCGACAATGCTATCGATATCCTGTTTTGAGCCAAGATAAGGCAACCACGCCAACATTGTTTTATTACGTTTTTTCTCGGTATTTTGAATAACAAACGGTGCTGTATAAGTGCCTGAGGATAATTCTTTTTTTGCCTGGTCTAACCACTGCTTATCGTCTTTCTCAGAAATAATTTTCTGTTCAATCAAGCGTTGTGCATACAAATTACGCGTGGATAAAGTCGCTCGCACAATACGATACATATTTGGCTGAGTTACCGCTGGTTCATCCGCCTCATTATGCCCATGCCGACGATAGCAAACTAAATCTAAAACAACATCTTTTTGAAATTTTTGCCGATATTCAATTGCCAACTTGGAAGCAAAATGCACAGCCTCTGGATCATCTGCATTAACATGAAGAATAGGAATATTAAGCATCTTTGCCACATCTGTACAATACAACGTTGAACGTGCATCTTGAGCAAAACTTGTGGTAAAACCAATTTGATTATTGATAATAATATGAATTGTGCCGCGCGTTGTATAACCTCTTGATTCAGACATATTTAAGGTCTCCATCACCACCCCTTGACCCGCAAATGCCGCATCACCATGTATAACAATTGGCAACACTTTACTACCCGTTCTATCACCCTGTTTATCTTGTCTGGAGCGTACTGAACCAGCAACAACAGGACCCACAATTTCCAAGTGAGAAGGGTTAAAAGCTAAGGCAATATGCATCGGATTTCCATCAATCAATAGATCGGATGAAAAACCTTGATGATACTTAACATCTCCAGACAATAAATTAGAACGCTTCTTACCCTCAAACTCCTCAAATAACTCCTGTGGACTTTTGCCAAAAATATTCACCAACACATTTAAACGACCACGATGAGCCATACCAACAACAGTCTCATTCACTCCAGCTTTGCCAGAGTTTTCTAAAATAGCATCCAAGCAAAGAATTAAGCTTTCGCCTCCCTCTAAAGAAAAACGCTTCTGCCCAACATACTGAGTATGTAAATGTTTTTCTATACTCTCAGCCATATTCAAACGTTTGAGCAATTGTTTCTGTTGCTCTGTCGAGGGTTTTAAATTTCCTTTTAGACCTTCCACATATTCTCGAATCCACGCTTTTTCAGAGGATTTTCCAATGTGCATATACTCAACCCCAAGACTCCTACAATAAATTTTTTGCAAAAGCTGAATAATTTGATCTAAAGGTAATGGCTTGTTATCATTTAATGCACCTGGATTAAAAAGTGTATTTAAATCCTTTTCAGAAAGATCATTCCCTTCTAAGCTAAGTTCAATAATATCTCTTTTATCCATCATCTTAAGCGGATCAATTTGAGCAATATGATGTCCACGCAAACGATAACTATTAATCAAATTAGTGACCGAATTTTGCTTAAGATTTGAACCCGAGTCGGCTTGCTCACCAGGAGTAACTGACGCCTGATTTGAGCGACCCTTTAAATTAGTGAATTTTTCGCGTACTACAGATAGTGGCACAGAACTTTGGGTGCCACCTTGTGTGTTATTTAAATCAGAAAAGCGACTTTGCCACTTCCCATCAAGCTCCGAAGAAGCGTAACCTGCCTGTTCAAATAAGTCTTCAAGATAATCCGAACCTGCCCCCCAAAGGCTTTCATCCTTAAGGGAATAATAATCGTCTGACATAGTTTAATGTTATGAAATTTAATTGAAGCCGAGATGCAAAAAAAAGGCAATTTTCACATACTGCTTCAAGCACTCAAATTATAATAATTTTCTCAATTTGAAAGCTACATACATCTATTATAAACACAAAACTTTACTTATAAAAATAAAATATACTAAAATTAAAAAAATAATGTAGAGTAAAATAATATAAGGTCTATTTACTCTCATATTTATAGCTCTAAAAAAAATAAAAAAACCAACCTCAAGATTATTGAATAATTAGTATAGAGTTACTGATACGAATTTTTTACCGCCTGATATATATATAAATATAAACAGCTGATAAGTCCAAAAAAAGAATAGCTCCTTCATAAAAACCACAAGTAAATTTTAGCTAAGAATGCTTACCTCTTCCGTACTTTTTAATATTGTGATTGGCGTTCTCTTGCTTGCAATCATTCCGCTCGTTCCCTATCTAAAAAACTACTTCAAACAAAAATACGCCTTTAATTTTAGTTTTTTACCAGAAACAGAAGAGCAACCAGAAAGTGCCCCCCAAGAACAGAAGAAAGAAGATATTGCCGTACAAGAAACCCCATCACTTTCTGTAACCACCGTTGAAAAACCAAAACCTGAAAACACAAACAAAGACGCGACAGAAACAAAAGAAAGCAAAAAACCTTCTTTGGAAAACAAACCATCTTCCTCTGATGTTAAAAACGATATAAAGGAGCCGGAAATAGAAGTTTCTGAACTAAACTCGCAAAAAAACAACCCAAAAAATATTGACACACCTCAGCCGGAAATAGAAACAGAAAAACAACCCGCTACTCCCCCCCCTCAACCTAAAGCGACTCAACAAATTGAAAATCTAACCTTCTATATCGTGCCAAAAGACTGGCAAGGAGAAACCCAAGAACTTAGTGGTGAAAAAATTATGGAAATTCTTTCACAAAAAAACTACGAAGGCAATATTGAATTTAATTCTGAACTGCAATGCTATACACATTTCACAAAATCCAAGCAACTTGTGTATAACATCTACAAAGCCACCCCCTTAGAAGGCGAAACCTTATTTCCATTAGATATTGAAGAAAGAAAACACATTTTTACTGCTGGCTTAATGCTTCATATTGAATTTCCCGTCACAAATATGCCCGCAGTTTATGCCTATAATAACTACTTCCGTAATACCGCCAAACGCATAGCCGAAGAACTGGATTATAGAATATATGATGAAGGCCTACGCGAATGGACCGAAGCAAAATTAGAAAAAACCAGAAAACAACTTATCACACAAAAACAAGGTTCATTTTTGTGAAATGGGCACCAACCTTGAAGCAAAATCACGGATAGATTATCTACGATTATTACTTGAGCAACACAACAGCAACTACTACGAACAAGACGATCCAACCATCAGTGATGCCGAGTATGACACATTATTTACTGAACTTAAAGCATTAGAAAGTCAATACCCCGAATTTAAAATTGCCCAATCCCCCACTCAAAGAGTCGGAGGAAAAGCCAGTGGGAAATTTCCCACCATCACCCATAGCACGCAAATGCTATCTCTTGATAACGTATTTTCAGAACAAGAACTACAAGACTTTATCACCCGCATAGGTGAGTTACTTCGCCTCCCCGATCCACTACAAAAAACCCACTTTTGTGCCGAACCCAAATTAGATGGGCTTGCCCTTGCCCTACATTACACCAACGGCAAACTCACCCACGCACTCACCCGCGGAGACGGCATCACTGGTGAAGACGTTACCAACAACGCCAGAGCCATCTCTGATATTCCACTCACCCTACAGATTGATAAAAATAATCCTACCCTACAAAAAATAGAAATACGAGGGGAGGTGTATATGTCCAAAAAAACACTCACCGAACTCAATAAAATCCAGCAAGAAAACAATCAAAAAATTTACGCCAATTCAAGAAATTTTGCTGCCGGTACCATACGCCAATTAGACCCTCAAATTGTTGCCGATCGTAAACTTAATTTCTATGCCTACAGTGCCATTACTGAACAACCTTTTACCGATAGCCACTACCGTATGCTCAAACTGCTATCCCTCTGGGGAGTACCAATTAACCCAGAAACCAAGCACCTGCGAGGCATCAAACAACTACTTAACTACTACCAACGCATCCACCAAAAACGCTCCAAACTAGCATACGATATCGATGGCATTGTCTATAAATTAGATAACATCAACCTACAACAAATCGCCGGCACCACCCAACGTGCCCCACGCTGGGCTATTGCTCATAAATTCCCAGCTGAGCAAGCCATCAGCATAATCCAATCTATTGACATACAAATTGGGCGTACCGGTGTGCTCACCCCCGTAGCCCGCTTAGAACCCACTATCGTCGGCGGAGTGACTATTAGCAACGCCACCCTACACAATCTTGATGAAATTGAGCGTAAAGATATTCGCCCACTTGATGAAGTCTTTATTCGCCGTGCTGGTGATGTCATTCCTGAAGTTGTCAAATTAGTTGACCCAAACCGCACCCCAAATAGCCCTCCTTTTACTATACCCGATAACTGCCCAAGCTGTGCCAACCCGGTCACCAGAGAGCAACAACAAGCCCATTTTCGCTGCACCGCTGGAGCAAACTGCCCCGCCCAACTCTACCAATCAATTTGCCATTTTATCTCTCGTAAAGCAATGGCGATTGACGGTCTTGGCAAACAACGCATCCAACAACTCTTAGAGCAAAAACTCATCACCAACGCCGCCGATCTCTACACCCTATCACAAGAACAACTTAGCGAACTACCAAAGATGAAAGAAAAATCGATAAACAACACCATAACATCGATTGCCCAATCAAAAAACACCTCATTCTCACGCTTTATCTATGCCATAGGAATACACGAAGTTGGTGAGATAACTGCCCAAAATCTTGCCCAAACCATCGAAGCTCAAATTTCCTCACCACCCAAAGAACACTCACAAAAATGCTTAGATGCCCTACTCTCAATTTCTACAGAACAATTGATTGATATTGAAGACATCGGTCCTACTGTTGCACAATCTATTTACCAATTTACCCACAAACAAGAAAACCAACGCTTCTTACAACAATGCCTTGATAACGGCATCCAATGGAAAAAAAGCACCATCAACACTGAAAATCAACTCTTAAAAGGAAAAACCATCGTCCTCACCGGCACCCTACAGAGTATGGGCAGGGAACTTGCCAAACAAAAACTGCAAGCTCTTGGAGCCAAAGTAACTACCAGCGTCTCACCCACAACCGACATAGTAATCATAGGAGAAAATGCTGGCAGCAAAGCCACTAAAGCCGAAAAACTCAACCTCCCAATCTGGGACGAAAATGAATTTTTAAAAAACATTAACCAGTCATAAAATTCAAACCACTTAGGTATTTAATCATGCTATTAATAGAACAAGGCGAAATTATCTACTACTTGACTCGTTCTACTCTCTTCAACGATTCTTATCAGAATATTTCAGATTGTTCATAAAACGAGCGTTTTTTTTACCTCGAACATTCTTTAGCGACAATCGTCTCGTGATATAATTAACCCTTGAGGACTTTATAATACACCACCTTATCAAAAAGCAATAATATAGACGATTGCTTTTTATTGTCTCAATTGACTGTTTTTGGGGCTACTTCTATTAAGTAGGGGACGATGGAAAAAAGATGAAAAATTATTCCCAATGAGGCGAAAAAAGTCAGTAATAGCCATTCTATTGCCACTTTTTTTAACAAGATTGGGGAGAAGTTTTCGCTTTTTTACACGATTCATATTTAATAGAGGTAGCCTTCATTTAACATTGAGATGCACCCTTAGTAAAGCATTGAATTTTTATTTGTTCAATCATACTAAGGATAAGGGGGCTATAGCTCAGCTGGGAGAGCGCTACAATGGCATTGTAGAGGTCGGCGGTTCGATCCCGCCTAGCTCCACCAGAGTCCGTCCCCATCGTCTAGAGGCCTAGGACACTGCCCTTTCACGGCGGCAACAGGGGTTCGAATCCCCTTGGGGACGCCATTTTTTTTTAATGTTGCGGGAATAGCTCAGTTGGTAGAGCGCAACCTTGCCAAGGTTGAGGTCGCCGGTTCGAGACCGGTTTCCCGCTCCATTTTGGATGATGCCTATAGTTGCACTTCCATGGTTTTTACTGGCTCTCCTCTTTCACATCCTATTAAAATACAGAGCTGATATTTTTAAATCTAATTACTATTACCGCTATTTAAACTTCTTATAAAACAACCTTTGCAATAAAGCTGATGAAAATAAAAATCACTCATATTGCCTGTTGGTTATTCCTATGGTTATCCCTATCATCAGAGGCTAATACAAATTTAAAGATAGCTGTTGCCAGCAATTTTGCACCAACAATGAAAGCAATTGTTGAGCATTACCATCAAAAATATTTTAATAACCCACAAATAAAAAAACCGGTTCTTATTATCGGATCATCTGGCAAACATTTTGCACAAATCATCAACGGTGCACCCTACGACTTATTTTTTTCTGCCGACCAAAATAAACCTCAATCGCTCGTTGCTAAAGGAATTATCTCGAAAACGCAAACCCTCACCTACGCCATAGGAAAACTTGTCTTATGGAAAAAAACATCCACCTCAAACGCCTCAATCCTGCAACAACTAACTCAACAACTCCAAGAAAAAGAACCTATTCTTACCATTGCCAACCCCAAGCTTGCTCCCTATGGTTTAGCCGCCAAGCAAACCCTAACAAAACTGAAACTCTGGAAAAAATACCATAAAAAAATAATTTTAGGAGAAAACATTAGCCAAAGTTTTCACTTTACTAATCTCGGTGCTGTCCCTTATGGTTTCATTGCGTATTCACAATGGTTACATCTGCAAGAATCGGATAACTCCAACGAAAAAGCAAATCACTGGTTAGTGCCACAGCACTATTACAGCCCAATAAAACAAGAAGCAGCCATCCTAAAAATTTCACCTGCAAGCCAACATTTTATACGTTATTTTCAAAGCCCAGAAATCAAGCGTCTTATCAATCAACACGGTTACCAAACCATCTGAGCATTTTATGTATTTTCTTGATATTGAAGACATTAGTGCACTGTTAATCACTATACAGTTGGCAAGCATTACCACAATTTTTCTTCTGTTAATAGGCATCCCCACTGCTTGGTGGCTTGCTCAATCAAAATCAAAACTTAAATACCCAATTCAAACAATTATTACCCTACCATTGGTGTTACCACCCACGGTACTTGGGTTTTACCTACTAATTTTTCTCAACGCACAAGGAGTACTCAGCCCCTTCTATCAATTTTTTGATATTCCTGCATTTGCCTTTAGCTTTAGTGGATTAGTTATAGGCTCAATGATTTACTCACTACCTTTTGTTGTACAACCTCTCTACGTGGCTTTTAGTTCAATTTCACCTCTGCATCTTGAGCTTGCTTCTTCACTTGGGGCAAAACCGTTGGATCGCTTTTTTAGCCTTATTCTCCCTCTTGCAAAAAATGGAATTATTACCGCAATTGTGCTTGGTTTTGCTCATACCATTGGCGAATTTGGTGTCGTACTAATGATTGGTGGTAACATCCCAGATGAAACACGAGTACTCTCCATTGCTATTTATGATCACGTAGAAAGTTTAGAATATGCCAAAGCTCATTGGCTTTCCGCTATACTACTGGTTTTCTCACTTATCACCCTTATGGTTGTTTTCATCATCAATCCAATGAAAACCACAAGCAAAGAACAACATAAATAATAATGAATCTAAGCGTCAAACTACACTGTCAACGCCAAGACTTTACCCTACAATCAAACCTGACCATCCCAACAGGAAAAATCATTGCTCTCTACGGACCATCAGGAAGTGGGAAAAGCACCTTTATCAGAGCTATTGCTGGATTAGATAAATGGACAAATGCGACTATTCAATGGGGCAATATAGTATGGCAAAATAAAGACATTTTCATACCAGCCTATCAAAGAAATATAGGCTTAATTATGCAAAAAAATGGACTCTTCCCTCACTTAAATGTCGAAAAAAATATTCTTTATGGCTATAAAAGAAATTCAAAAGTCCTCACCCTTAATGACTTAAAAAAACAATATCAACAACTCAATATTCAACACCTTTTACATAAATTCCCAAAAGAACTTTCCGGTGGCGAGCTTCAACGCGTTTCCCTAATGCGTGCCATTGCCTCTAACCCTCAACTGATGATTCTCGATGAAGCGTTTAATGCCCTCGACACCAAAAATAAACAGCTGCTACTCTCCTTTCTTAAACAATACCAACAAAAATATCAAAGCACTATCCTCTATGTCAGCCACAATATGCAAGAAATTGCCCAAATCACTGATTACTTATTGCTGATCAGTAATGGAGAAATTGTCCATCATGGAGAATTTAACACCCTAAGTACTAATCCTCAAATTGTTTCCTCACACATTCAAGATTCTTATCTTGTCTTGCACGCCAAAGTACAGCAAAAAGAAAGTAACACTATATTAATCGATGATAATAAGCTTATTCTTCTTACCTTATCTTCACAAAAAAACTTAATCATAAAAACGGGACAAACCTTAAGACTTATTATTAACGCCCAAGACATTAGCCTATCCACTCAAAAACCAATTGAATCAAGCATCCCATACTGTCTTGAGGGAACAATCTCAGAAATAACCGATACCCATGTCCAGATCAAATTAGGTCATCAACACCTACTCTGCCCTATCCATCAACTAACAATCCATCAATTAAAACTTAAAGTTAACCAAAAAATTTACACGCAAATCAATCATATGAAACTCCTCCACTGATATCAAACGGGTCATATTTAATAGAGGTAGCCTCCTAATTTATTTAGTGAAAAAATAAAAGTACTAACTTTGATGCTTGGCTCTTTGGCGTCTTGCTTGTTTGGGATCAATGACTAAGGGACGATAGATTTCGATACGAGAATCTGCCTCTACAATGGCATCCATTGTTGTGTGTTTGCCAAAAATTCCAATTTGTTTGGGATCAATATCCATTTGTGGGAACTTTTTAATTAGCTCTGTAGATTGAGCTAAGGCTTGTTGCACGGTTGTCCCAAGAGGCACGGTTAATTTTTCGATATATTGTTGCTGGGCGTTACCATAAACAATTTCAATAGGAATGGTTTGCTGATTATTTTCCATATAACGCATCTGCACGTTCTAAAAAAATTTTCACCATATCATCTGCCATCAAATGAAAGGCAGAGCCTGCGGTCATCCCCAATAATCGATTAGAAAATTCATACTCTAAAGAAAATTCAACCTCACAGCCCTGATTATTAGGAAGTGCCTTAAAAGTCCATTCACCAATAAATCGTTTAAATGGACCAGAAAGCAAACGCATTTGCATTGAGCTTGGATAAATCAAGGAATTTTCGGTAGCAAAGCTATAATTTAATGCCCCTTTTTTGAGATATAGCTCAGCTTGTACTGTGGTTTCAGTATCTAACAGTATATTGACTTTTTCGCACCACTCAATAAAATCAGGATAAGCAGAAATATTATTGACTACCGCAAAAATCTGCTCATCGCTGTGTTTTGAAATTGATTTTTTATAAAGACTTGGCATTATAAAAAGTGAGACCTTTGCAAAATCGAAAAGGGCTTCCTTAAATCAATTTGTTTAAAGCCTCCGAAAATCGTTGTACAGCACCATCAACATCTTTGAGCTTATCTAAACCAAAAAGCCCAATCCTAAAGGTTTTAAAATCGGCAGGTTCATCACATTGCAATGGCACCCCAGCGGCAATTTGCAAACCGAGTTCACTGAATTTTTTGCCACTATGAAATCCATCATCCGTAGTATAACTTACCACCACTCCTGGAGATTTAAAACCTTCTTCGGCAACACTTTTGATTCCTTTATTTTCCAAAACTTGACGGATTTTTGTGCCCAATTCATATTGATTTTCACGACATTTTTCAAAACCAAATTCTTCAACTTCATTGATGACTTGATAAAATTTTGTCAAGGCGTCGGTTGGCATTGTGGCATGGTAAGCGTGTCCGTTATTTTCATAAGCACGCATAATCTGTAACCATTTCAAAAGATCACAAGAAAAACTACTGCTCACTGTTTTTTCCATTATTTCCGTGGCTCTCTCACTTAGCATAACCAAGCCTGCACAAGGAGGACCGCTCCAACCTTTTTGCGGGGCAGTCACCAACACATCAATACCTACTGCCTTCATATCAATCCAAATCGTTCCAGAAGCAATACAATCTAAGACAAAAACGCCACCATAAGAATGTACCGCCTGAGCAACTTTCTTAAGATAATCCTCAGGAAGAATCATCCCGCAAGAAGTTTCTACGTGCGGAGCAAAAACCACTGCTGGTTGCTCTTTTTCAATTGTTTGCACCACTTCTTCAATGGGTGCAGGAATAAAGGGGGATTGCGATTGAGTGGATACAGGGCGAGCCTTCATTACCGTTGAACTACTGGCAATTTTCCCCATTTCTAAAATTTGCGTCCAGCGAAAACTGAACCACCCATTGCGAATAATCAAACAATGTTTATCTTGGGCAAATTGACGAGCAACCGCCTCCATTCCAAAGGTTCCACTGCCAGGCACAATAACTGCAGTATCGGCATTATAGGTTTTTTTCAACGTTGTCGAAATGCCTCTCATCACCCCTTGAAAAGATTGAGACATATGATTTAACGCACGATCAGTATAAACAACAGAATATTCTAATAATCCATCAGGATCAACATTAGGAACTAAATGAGACATAATAATATTAATATGGTTAAGTTATAGACATAAATGAGGCTTAATTACTAAAATTTGTACTTCTCTAAATTATACTTAAGAGACCTTTGCATAAAAGTATGGTAAAAGAAAAAAGATAAAAAATCGTTCTGATTGAGGCGTGAAATGAAGCTAATACGTCCGTCTTCGCAAATTTCACAACACAAAAAGCGTTTTTACTCTTGGTGAGTTTACGAACCATAGAGTAACAGCGTTTGAAGTGCTTGCGAATAAAAATCAGAGTGGTTTTTTTCTTTTTTACTTGTCATATCTTTTGTGCAAAGGTCTCATACTAAAATCTTCAATCAAAAGAAGAGCAGATATGTAGGAGCAAACAAAATCACTTAGCGTACATCTTTCGTACTTCACGATACACCTGATCACGCTTAGCAATGACGGTTATATGCAATAGTGAATCGTCAACCTCATAAACTATACGATAGCTTCCCACACGACAACGAAAATAGGGATAGCCTACCAACTTAATAGAGTTGTTTGGAGTCGGATTTTCTCTAAGCCTTTCAATTTGATTTCCAATAAGCGTGGCAATTTCAGGAGAACGCTTAATAAGTGCATTGGCTGATTTTTCAGCCCTTCTGGTAAATTTAACGCTACGCATTCCTCATACGACTAAGCAAACTATCTGAAGCCTCCACACTCAAAGAGCCTTCTTGTTTCGCTGCTTCCGACATTTCACCCCATACTCTATTCTCCTCAATACTATCTTTCTGAATACGTTCCATAAGTGTATCCAACACATAATCTTTCAAAGTTTTTCCTTGAGCAATAGCCTGAATTTTCAACTCATCACGAAAATCAGGAGAAATATCAATAGTCAATCTTGCGGCTGTTTTAATCATCATAACGATATTCGTAAATTAATATAATAAATCATACAGATAAAAGTATATGTGTAAATGTGGGTTTTGTCAATTTCTTGTATGCGTCTTGTCAAAGTGTAAAGTTTCAACTTTGCCCACATATAAAGAGCCCTTTACAAAAGGTCTCCTAATATCTAAGATTAAATCACCCCAGCCAATGTCGGTAGCCATATAACAATACCTGGCATAGCAATTAATACGATAATAGTGGCAACATCGGCTATAAAAAATGGAGTTACTCCTCTAAAAACATCTTGCACCGAACACTCTTTTCTAACCCCTGCCACAACAAAACAATTCAATCCAATAGGGGGAGTAATAAGGCATAGCTCCGCCATTTTCACTACAATAATACCAAACCAAATAGCACAACCAACTCCCGAAAGACCGAATGCTGAATCAACTACAGCAACATCCATACCACCATTTAAGGCAATAACTGCAGGAAACGTAATAGGTAAAGTGAGTAATAACATACCTATAGCGTCCATAAACATCCCCAACACAGCATAAGCAACAAGTATTAACAAAAGCGTTATCATCGGGCTTTGATCTAAATCAGCAATCCAATTGGAAAAAGTTTCTGGTAAATTAGCGAACCCTAAAAATCGCACGTAAATTAATACTCCCCAAATAATCGTAAAAATCATTACAGTAAGTTTTGCGGTTTCAATCAAGGATTTTTTAAATTCGGCAAACTTTATGCCTCTATATATTGCAACACAAAGTATCACAAATGCACCTAATGAGCCTGCCTCTGTGGGTGTCCCAACACCTCCATAAATACATATAATGATAATTGAAATAACAAATAAAACAGGAAATGTTCCAGGTAAGGACTCGAATCGCTCTTTCCAAGAATAGTTACGTGCTCTAGGACCAACATTTTTATTGATTTTAGCAAGGGAAATAATTAACAGACCATATATTATCGCTGAGGTAATACCTGGCAAAAAACCAGCCAACAACAATGCCCCAACATCTTGCTCAACGATAATAGCATAAATAACAAGAATTGCCGAAGGAGGAATAAGAGAAGCCAGAGTACCACTTGCGGCAACGACTCCAGCCGCAAACCTTTTATCGTAACCCATTTCTAACATCTGGGGAGTCGCAATTTTTGCAAAAACGGCAGAAGTCGCAATAGACGCACCCGATACAGCAGCAAAACCTGCTGCAGAAAACACCGTAGCTACACCCATTCCACCAGGCAACCATCCTAACCATCGTTTTGCAGCCTTAAACAAGGCGTCAGTCAAGCCTGCATGATAGGCTAAAAAGCCAATTAAAATAAAAGCAGGTATAAGAGATAATACTAAACTGGATATTTTAGAATGCGGGACAGTTCCTGCCATTTTCAAGGCAACATCAAAGCCTTTATCAAAACCTAACTTAGCTGTAAAAATCCACAATAATCCAAGAAAGCCAGCAATGGCTGAAGCAAAGGCGACTCTAACCCCAAATATCACCAATAACAACATCACGATAGTAACAATAATACCGATAGTTGTTTGATCTAATTGACTAAGATATTGAAGCATAATTTACTTGGTTTCAGCAACTAATGTAGCCTCTTTCTCTGCCACGCTCTCAACACTCTCTATTAAGGGAACAGCAATAGCCTCATCATTGTCATTTTTTTGCTTAATCGCACGAAAATAACCCCAAATTTGCAAAATAAGACGTACAGATAATAAAGTCAGTGCAATTGGCACCACGAGTTTTGATGGCCACGTTGGTAAATCAATATCAAGAGAAGAATCGCCTATTTGATAGGCACGAAGAAAATGGGAAAAGCTACCACTTATTAAAATAACTGTAATGCTTAACATCAGCAAAGTAGATACAAGCTCCACACTCCACAAAATGCGCTTACGTAATCGTCCAACAAGCATATCCATCCGAATATGCCCACCTTGCCGTTGCACATAAGCAATACCGAGAAAGGCAAAAAAAGCCATTGATTGTTCAATCCAATCAATATAACCACTTATCGGAGCAGAAAACAACCAACGCCCCAACACATTGGCAACCGACAACAAAACAATAGCAAGGATGATAAAGCCACTCATTAAACTCAATAACGACTCAAGCCTAAATAACAACTGATCACATTTACTCAGTTTAGATTGATCAATTTGTACGTTACTATCTGACATTTTTTTTACTCACCCACGCTTGTTTTAGGAATCTGAGACCTTTGCATAAAAGTATGGCAAAAGAAAAAAGATAAAAAATCGTTCTGATTGAGGCATGGAACGCAGCTAATACGGCCGTCTTCGCAAGTTTCACAACCAAAATCAGAGCGATTTTTTACTTTTTCACTTATCATATTTTTTGTGCAAAGGTCTCATCTTATTTGAATGCGTAATGAAATCTTGGATAACAATAAACAACTGCTTTGATTGAAATACCAAAAAGATTTGAGAATACTATGCGGATAAAAATGAAATTCACTTTTACCCGCATTTAGTAGAGGTAACCATTTATATTTCTGAGCAAAGCCTCTCTGTTTTAGCTACTTCTTAGTTACTTTCAAATAAATTTTTAGTAAAATCAAATAATGTCTTAGAGTCAAATTTATTTTTATACTGGTTTACCCATTCGGTGCGAACAGATTTAGATAACTCATTCAATTTCTTACGTTGTGCATCATTAAAAGTAACGAGAGTTAACCCTTCTTTTGCAACGGTCTTCTCATATTTACCAGTAACTCTATTATCGTAGTTGTCGATATAATAATCTAAAGCTTCTTTGGTTGATTGGATTAAAATTTTTCTGTTTTTATCACTCAACGAATTATACGCATCAGAATTAACAACTACGGGGCAATTTGCAGTACCCAAATTAAGGTTCGTTGTTGCCCATTTTCCTATTTTATAGTCCTTTGTAGCAAGATGTGCATGTGGTGCAAAAGAAGCTCCATCAATCACCCCAGATTCCATTGCCTGACGCACTTCAGAAAACGGAACGCCTGTTTTCACTGCTCCCAATTTTCCCAAGACGCTCATAATACCACCTGGTCCTCTAACCCTCAATCCTTTGAAATCTTGCAATTTTTTTACAGGCTTCCCTTTGCTCACAATACTGTACTGTGGCATCGGTGTTGGCATTAACAACATCGCATTCCATCTTGCTAAATCTTTAACAACAATAGGATGCTCGTGTATTTTTTGATAAATTTCTGCTATGCGTTTTAAACTAACAGTACGATTAAAAGGCAATTCTGCTACCGTAATAGTAGGATTTTTATTTTTATGGTAAAAAGAGCAAAATTGTGCTAATTCAAAAGCACCAATAGATATGCCATCTAAGTTCTCTTTAGCTTTAGAAAGCCCTCCGTATGAAATTTTTATTTGAAAAGAACCTTCACTTTTTTGCTTAACTAATTCCGAAAGTTTTTCAACATTTTCAGTAAAAGCCCTACGTTTACCCCAAAGTGAAGCATTCCAAACAGTGGCAGCTAAAACTTCTCCTGTCACTAAAAAACCCATTGTAAAAATAAGAATTATTTTTTTCATTTTTTCCCCTTAACTTTTAATAAAACAAAAACTAATTACACAAAAAACTAACCACACAAAAACCAAAAAAATCAATTGTAACCTCTCCTATATTTTTTTGCAAAAATCTATTTGCCACCCTTAGTAGTGAGAGCACGTTGAATACCTGTTTGAAATATCTACCTCAATCATCATAAATATTTGACCCAGAGATTATTTACGCTTACAATGAGACCTTTGCAAAAATAAAAACAACAATTAAAAGCCACGAATTAACTAACTTTCAAGAAACATATAATCATAAATGACAAAAATTACTCTTATTCAAAACACCATCGATATTCTGCAAAAATTGATAAGCTTTAATAGCGAATCATCCTTGAATAATTTATTGCTTATTAACTACATTGAAACTATTATTAAAGAGAATGACCCTCAGAAGGAGGCGATTATTAATCTTAGTTATGATGCCTCCAAAGAGAAGGCTAATCTATTAGTGAGTTTGCCTGCATATGATGGGTCTATTGAGGGCGGAATTTTGCTCTCTGGGCATACTGATGTAGTGCCGGTTGAGGGGCAAGATTGGCAAACAGATCCGTATAAAATGGAACAAAAGGATGGGCGTTTATACGGGCGTGGTACCTGTGATATGAAAGGATTTATTGCTGCTTGCCTTGCAATGTTTGCTGAATTTAAAAAAATTAAGCGTAAACGTCCTATTCATATGGCATTTAGCTACGATGAAGAGGTTGGTTGCTTAGGGGCTAAAGTGATGGCAGAGCAGATGCAAAAATTTGGCATTATTCCAAATATTGCTATTATTGGTGAACCAACTGAAATGCAGGTAGTGATTGGGCATAAGGGGTGCAATGAATATACCACTGAATTTAAAGGCTTGCCCGGTCATAGTTCATTGCCTGACATTGGTGTTAATGCAATTGAATATGCTGTTGATTACACTGCCCAATTACTCAGCTTACGCCCCAGTCTTAAAAAAAATGCTCCCCACGATAATCCCTTTACCCCTCCTTATACCACATTACAAGTTGGCAAAATAAAAGGCGGAACCGCGCATAATGTGATTGCTGAACATTGCTTTGTCGATTGGCAAACCCGTACCATTCAAGATGAAGATAACCACACTATTCACCAGCATATCGATAACTATGCCGAACAACAACTCTTACCCAAAATGCAACAAGTATATCCGCAAGCACATATCCATAAAAAAATTATCAGCGAAGTTAATGGCTTACCACCAATGGAGGAATCAGAGGCTAAAGAATTTGTCTGTCGCCTAACGGGACAACAACAAACCACAGTGGTTTCTTACGGCACCGAAGCCGGTATATTTAAAGACTTAGGCTGTTCAACGATTGTGTGTGGTCCAGGCTCTATTGAGCAGGCTCACAAGGCAGATGAGTTTGTTAGTATTGAGCAATTAGAAAAATGCTTAGAAATGCTTGTTCAGTTAGAAACAGAAATAACGCTACCCTAAATTAGAGACTATTGCATTAATGTATATTGAATAGGGTCAGTTATTTTATAACCGCTCTTTTGATGATAACGTATAGGGTGAATATCTATGCCGCCACGACGTGTAAAAGCACCTCCAACTTTTAACAGTTTTTCATCCCCATTATGCTGTTTTGCATAAGCATAAAAATCGCAAAACATTTGTTCAATGCACTGCTCATGAAAACCTTGATGATTGCGAAAACTTAACCAGTAAGATAAAAGAGATTTTGGGTTTATGGAAAAATTATGTACATAGACTGAGGCAAAATCCGGCTGTGCAGTAACGGGACAGAGGCTACGAAATAAATGGCTATATAAACTACGAGGTTGTGTTTGCTTATTCTCTTGAGCAAACGCTTGTAAGCGAGTACTGTGAGAAAATACACTGCTAATTTGAGAGCGATAATCATCCACACAATCCCCTTGAGGATTATGCCTTTGTAAAGCATCTTGACTAACAACTTTAAATAGTGGCTCAATGCCTAACACAGGAGTTAAGTCAGTTTTTAACAACTGAAACAAATCTTCTTTTTCACCAACACAATGATTATTTAGGCTGTTAAGATAGAGTTTAAGAGATTTTGATTCCACAATAAATGGACTATCTGCAGGCACAATCATTTGCACAACTGCCTGCTGGGCAACACCATTATCATCTAACCAACTGCACTCCCAAAATGTCCATACATCATAACCTCTCATTTGCGCTAATTTATCTTCAGGCAACACTTTGCGAGCGATAGAACGTGAAATAGAAGCCAAGGATTGAGGGGAATAGGTCAGAGGTTGAGCAATGGATTTCCCAAGCGGAGTATTGTTTGACATTTTCTTAATTAAATGAGAAGGCATAGCAAACTAAAAAGGAGCAAAAGAACTATTTTATTTTCTGTCCTTTTTTTACAGAAGCCTTTTTTATGTTAAATCTTAAGACCTTTACATAAAAGTATGGCACAAAAAGCGTTTTTACTCTTGGTGAGTTTACGAACCATAGAGTAACAGCGTTTGAAGCGCTTGCGAATAAAAATCAGAGCGGTTTTTTGCTTTTTTACTTGTCATATCTTTTGTGCAAAGGTCTCATCTTGTTTTAATTTGAGGTACAACCTCTCAAACTCTATAAATAATTTTTGATTGTTCTCAATCTCTCTTGATTCAATAATGTAGGGTTTAGAGCATTCAAATACATTAATAATCCTACTTCTCATTGCATCACGTATCATTTTATAGTCATACATATCGTGATGCACACATACGGATACGCTTTCAAAATGGTTTAGTAATGTTAATATTTGCTGATGATCTTGATATTTCTCATCGTTTTCATTTTTTGAATGTGCAAATGTAGCGATATTGTTTTTTGCTCTGTTTTGATTGATTTTTCTAAGTACTTTGACGGCACTTTTAAGACTTTCATCTTTAGAGAGATTAAGCAATAAATCAACTGTTCTATTTCTTCTTGCTATTGAGCGATTATTAAAAATCGCACACACAGCAATAAAAACAGCCACCATTAAGGTGGCTGTTTCGATTAGATGTAATAATGTACTCACAAAAATTGAGACCTTTTGTAAAAGTTAGCTCATTTAAAGCCGATCTGTTCCCTCTTGTGAAAACGTAATTAATTGATTCATCATTTTCTCCCTTGACTTTTTTACTAAAACTAAATTACTTTTACCTACTCATTGAACAAAAACGAATGTACATAAAGTATAAAAAATTTATTATATACCAATTATATTTTATATTGTAAATTTTGTTTATCAATGCACCGCCTCATCTTTTAAATTAAAATTGATAATCAACAATTAGTGGAGCATGATCGGAAAATCTTTGCTCTTTATAGATTATTGCTTCTTTTGCACAACTTGCTATTTGTGGTGAAGCAATTTGATAATCAATTCGCCAACCGGTATTATTTTGATAGGCTTGCCCGCGATTTGACCACCACGTATATCCCTCACCTTCAGTCTCTGGATGAAGAGAGCGATAAACATCAACCCAATCTTGTAAACGTACGGTAAGCCATTCTCTTTCGTGTGGCAAAAAGCCTGAATTTTTCAGATTACCACGCCAATTTTTTATATCTTTTTCAGTATGTGCAATATTCCAATCACCACTGATAATAATATTTGTGTTTTGTTGATTGGCTTGCTCTAAAATTTCCTGTAAATGCGTTTGGATTTTTTCTAATACAACGTCTTTACGAGCTTGGGCTTCATCACCAGAAGAGCCTGATGGTAAATAAAGAGAAATAAATTTTGTTTTTTCAATGGTTGCTTCGCACCATCGCCCTTCATTATCAATGGTATCAATGCCGATTTTCGTGCATTGTGCACTTGGTTTTTTTTTGCTCAAAATAGCCGTACCGCTATAACCTTTTTTTTGAGCAGGATTAAATAATGAATAATAACCTTCAAGGTGACAAACTTTTTCTAAAATAGCAAGCTCAGCACGCACCTCTTGTAATTTAATGACATCAGCATCAATCACTTTTAACCACTCAAATAAACCTTTCCGACTGGCAGCACGAATGCCATTACAATTAAGAGTAAGAACTCGCATAAATAATTAAAAAGTAAAAAAGTAAATTAAAAAGGAAAAATAACGTCCTTATTTATACATAGTGAGACCTTTGCACAAAAGATATGACAAGTAAAAAAGTAAAAAATCGCCCTGATTTTCGTTGTGAAACTTGCGAAGACGGACGTATTAGCTGCGTTCCACGCCTCAATCAGAACGATTTTTTATCTTTTTTCTTTTGCCATACTTTTATGCAAAGGTCTCATAGTATCTGTTTAGGCTACCTCTATGCAAATGTGGGACGATGTAGAATAATGCCTTAATTTTATCACGAAACCTAAAGAGTTAATCAATATGAAAGCATCAGATCTTTTTATCAAATCCTTAGAAAATGAAGGCGTCGAATATATCTTTGGCGTTCCAGGTGAAGAAAATTTAGATTTTTTAGAATCTCTCCGAGAGTCTAAAATTCGCCTTATCCTAACACGTCATGAACAGGGAGCTGCTTTTATGGCAGCAACCTATGGACGTCTCACAGGAAAAACCGGCGTATGTTTAGCCACATTAGGACCTGGGGCAACTAATTTTGTAACCTCAGCCGCCTATGCCCAGCTTGGAGCAATGCCTTTGCTAATGATTACTGGGCAAAAACCTATTCTTGATAGTAAACAAGGCGGATTTCAAATTGTTGATATTGTGCGGATGATGGAACCCATCACTAAAATGTCAAAACAAATCGTTAATGCGAATATCATTCCCTCATTAGTGCGAGAAGCCTTTAGAACTGCTGAACAAGAAAGACCGGGCGCTGTTCATTTAGAATTACCGGAGGATATTGCTCGTGAAGAATCCACTGATTCTCATACTTTCCCTGTGACTGATTTATTACGTCCACAAGCCAATCAACAAGCAATTGATAATGCTGTGGAGGCAATTCAAGCAGCACAAAGCCCAATTGTATTAGTCGGTGCTGGAGCAAATCGTAAAAACATTCTTAAAACACTCACCGGCTTTATTAACAGTGCCGATTTACCCTTTTTCAATACGCAAATGGGCAAAGGTGCAGTAAGTTGTACCAACCCTTATTTTCTTGGCACTGCAGCCCTTTCTTCTGGTGATTATGTCCACAAAGCAGTCGAAATGGCAGATTTAATTATCAATATAGGGCATGATGTGGTAGAAAAACCGCCCTTTTTTATGCACCACGACAATATCCAAAAAGTCATTCATATCAACTTCAACAGTGCCACTATTGATGAGGTCTATTTTCCACAAATTGAAGTGATTGGAGATATTGCTGATTCCCTTAGAAGAATTGGAGCAAAACTCACTCCAAATCAAAATAAAAATCTGCAAAAATTTATCAGCTGTCGAGAAAGCATCAGCAAAGTGCTACACCGTTCTGATAATGACGAACGTTATCCAATGATTCCACAACGAATTGTCGCTGATGTTCGTAAAGCATTACCGGAAGATGGCATTATCGCCTTAGACAATGGGATGTATAAAATTTGGTTTGCACGGCATTACAACACCTACCAAGCCAATACAGTACTCTTAGATAACGCTTTGGCAACAATGGGTGCTGGGCTACCCTCTGCAATGGCTTGTGCCCTAATGTATCCTAATCGGCAAGTAATGGCTGTATGTGGTGATGGTGGCTTTATGATGAACTCGCAAGAAATGGAAACCGCTGTACGGCTTAATCTGAATCTTGTTGTGCTCATTATTCGTGATGATTCCTATGGGATGATTCGCTGGAAACAACAACAACAAAACTTACCTGATTTTGGTTTGGAGTACGGCAATCCAGATTTTGTAAAATACGCCGAAAGCTACGGTGCCTATGGACACCGTATTCAATCTACCGAGCAATTTTTACCAACCATTAAGCAATGTTATCAAACAGGTGGTGTACATTTAATTGAAGCACCCGTAGATTATTCAGAAAACAGCAAAACGCTGATTGAAGAATTAGAAGAACTACGAAACTTATAAAATATAAAATGTCTCATTCGACTTTTAAGGTTACCCAAGCCTACACGCAAGAAACACTTGCCGAGCTCACTTACCATACCAGTGATGAAGTTGAGCAAATGCTAACCCTTGCCTATAAAAAACATAATGAAGGGGTTTTGCCAGTCTATGAACGAATTGCTATTTTGCAAAAATTAGCACAGTTAATGAGTAATGACCAAGCCTCCTTTGCCGAGCTTATTGCCAATGAAGGCGGCAAACCCATTCGGGATGCTCGAGTTGAGGTAAATCGTGCCATTGATGGCATTCGCTTAGCTCTCGCTGAATTACAAAACAGCAAAGGCGAAGAAGTGCCAATGGATAAAACTGCCGCTGGTGCTGGGAGAATGGCATTTACCACCATTGAGCCTATCGGAGTGGTGGTGGCAGTGAGTGCCTTTAATCATCCCCTTAATCTAATCGTGCATCAAGTTGTTCCTGCTATCGCAGTTGGATGTCCTGTGATTATTAAACCTGCAATCACAACGCCGCTCAACTGCCTTAAATTTGCTGAATTAGTTCGACAAGCCGGGCTACCCGAAGGATGGTTGCAAGTTGCCTTAACGGATAATCCAGAATCTGAAAAATTAGTTACTGACTCACGCATTGCCTTCTTTAGCTTTATCGGCTCTGCCCGTGTTGGTTGGATGCTAAAAGCCAAACTCTCCCCTGGAGTTCGTTGTGCTTTAGAGCACGGAGGCGTTGCCCCTCTTATTCTCGATGAATTTACCGATATGAAAAGCTTTCTTACAGGCTTATCGCAAGCAGCTTTTTACCATGCTGGTCAGGTATGTGTTTCAACGCAACGCGTTTATGTACCTAATAAAAAAGCCAAAGAAATCGCCGAGCAATTTGCTGTGATGGTGAATCAACTTATTGTTGGCAATGCGATTGATGAAAATACCAATATAGGACCTTTAATACTACCTCGTGAAGTTGATCGCACTGAACAATGGGTCGATGAAGCACTTACCGAAGGAGCCACTCTAATTACTGGCGGAAAAAGAATTAACGAAGTTAGTTTCCAACCAACCATTTTACTCAACCCTAACAAAAAATCCAAAGTCTCCACCGCTGAAATTTTTGCTCCAGTGGTCTGTATTTATGGCTATGACTTAATTGAAGAAGCTATTGCCGATGCTAATAGTTTAGACGTTGCTTTTCAAGCCTCGGTATTCAGTGATAATATTCATATTGCGATGAAAACAGCAAAAGCACTTAATGCCTCTGCCGTGATGATCAATGACTACACAACATTCCGCACCGACTGGATGCCTTTTGCTGGCAGAAAACACTCAGGCTACGGCATCGGTGGCATTGCCCATACAATGCACGATATGAGCGAACATAAAATGTTTGTTCTCAAAACAACTTAAAACCCTCTCTTACCCTGATTATTGCACCCTCCTTACGTCATTGCGAGGGAGTGCTTTTCAGCGACCGTGACAATCTGGTGGGGGACAACACACACCCTGCCCCTGATTATTATTAAGAGTAAGTCCTTCCCTTTTAAAATAAAAAATTAAGAACCACTGTCGCCACGCACTAACCGCACACGATCGTTGTTGCTGCGGCTGTTGCCGGCATCGGGCGAGGAGGACCAAAAACTGTTTGATGGCGTAGCTGGGAAAATGTTTGAGTTAATCGATGGGTCATACCGATCTGTTGCCACCAATGAGATAATTTCATTTCGATTAGGTACTCGCCAGTCGCTATGCCCAGCAAAAGTGTAGCCATTCACAATTTCCAAGGCTTGTTTCCAAGTGTAAGTATTGGCTGAACCCGAGCAAGCTGGCGTACCACTGCTTTCACTCCAAGTTTGTCCCTCACTACAGACTTTCCACATTAAGCCCGTTTGAGTATCGGTGACTGTGCCATTATGATGCACGGTGTAGCGACTATCTTGCCATTGATTAATGATATTCGGATTGATGGTTTGGGCGATGGGATTAGATAAAGGCATCACAAATAAGAGTACCATTAAACCTATAAACTTTTTTTATATTTGTTTTGATTGTTTACTATTTTCATTGTTTTATTTTGGATAAATTATTAAGTAAATTGAAAAAATTACTGGCTCGCACGCACCATGCGAACATGATAGCCGTTGCCACGGTCGCCGCTGTTATCATTGCCGTATTCGAAATTGACAATCCACGCATAGCCGCCATTAATAGCAGAGTGCGAGGGCGAGGAGGACCAAAAATTCTTAGAAGGCGTAGCTAGGAAAATGTTTGAGTTAATCGAAGGGCTATACCGATCTTCTGCCGTCAGTGAGATAAGTTCATTACGATTAGGTACTCGCCAGTCATTTTGCCCAGCAAAAGTGAGGTTATTCACAATTTCTAAGGCTTGTTTCCAAGTGTAAGTATTGGCTGAACCCAAGCAAGCCGGCATACCACTGCTTTCACTCCACCAAGTTTGTCCCTCACTACAGACTTTCCACATTAAGCCTGTGTGAGTATCAGTGACTGTGCCATTATGGTGCACGGTGTAGCGACTATCTTGCCATTGGTTAATGATAGCCGAGTTGATGGTTTGGGCGATGGGATTAGATAAAGGCATCACAAATAAGAGTACCATTAAACCTATGACCTTTTTTTTATGTTTGTTTTGATTGTTTGCTATTTTCATTGTTTTATTTTGGATAAATTATTGCGTAAATTGAAAAAATTACTGACTCGCACGCACCAAGCGAACATGATTGTGGCTGCTGCGGCCGCCGTAGCCATCATGGCCGCCGTTGAAACGGACAATCCATGCACCGTCGCTATTATTAGCATCGGGCGAGGAGGACCAAAAATTCTTAGAAGGCGTATTGGGAAAATATTTGCTATCAATGCTGGGATTGATGCGACCAAAATGAGTAATCGAAAACAATTCTTGCCGAGTAGGCATTCTCCAGTCACTTGCCCCACAAAGTTTGGTTTTATTGACTCTTGCTACAAAGGCTTGGGTGTTGCAATAAGTTGCCGAGTCGCTATTTTTATAGCCATTGCAAATATTGCCATCATCATTGGCATAGCCCACCGCACCACCATTGCTGGCAGAATCGGTGTTGTACCAGGTATATCGATCGTCTTTATCATGCAAGCCATCATCATCGATTTTGACCTCCCAGATTAAACCTGTGTGGTTATCTTTTACACAGCTCCACTTTGTACCTACCAATTCTGTGCCAGTGCTTGACCAATTTTGATCTTGAATTGCCAGCACAGTGCCAGCACTACTGAGTTTAGTAAAATCAAAGCCTGCATTACCACCGCCCACTTTTGTGAGATTGACGGCTTGAGCATCTCTGCCCTGATCGCAATCTTGCTCGGTGCCTGTGGCAAAGCCTGTGGGGATGCAATTGGTACCAGTTGAATTACCTGATGGGTAATTTCCTCCCCAAGTAATGCCTGTGTCGTTGAGTGGAAACAGTAGGGCATGTGTTTGTGTGGATGTCACTTCTGAAAATGCAGAGCAGACAGCCCCTGTTTTGCATGCTTTAATCCAATAATAATATCTGGTTTTTGGGGTAAGCCCGCTATCAGTATAAGTGGTACCTTCACTTACCAGAGGGCTAGCAATAGCTGTCAAGCTTGTATTTGTATTGCTAGTGTTGCGGTAAATTTCATAATAGGCTACTCCAGCAATGCTATCCCATGATACCATAATTTGTGAGACGCTATTCACACTCAGGCTAAGACCTTGTGGGGCATTTAGGAGAGTGGCTTTGGATTCGACTGCTGAAAAATCAGAGCAGGATTGTACTCCGTCTAAATTTTCCTTACATGCTTTTACCCAGTAGTAATAGGTCGTATCAACCGTTAGACCTGTATCTTCATAGGAGGTGTTGGTTTGCGTGGCAATGGCTGTTAAATTGGTATTGCTATCGCTTATGTTACGATAAAGTTCATAGGAGGTTGCCTCATTGCTAGTAGTCCATGATACCGTTATTTGTGAGGTGCTATCCGCACTTAGGGTTAGAGTGGTTGGGACATCTGGGGGAAGAATCAAGGTGGTTTTTGAGGCAACTTGAGAAAAATCAGAACATCTTTTTTTAGAAGTATTTGCATTACACGCTTTTACCCAGTAGTAATAGGTCGTATCATCCGTTAGACCTGTATCTTTATAGGAGGTGTTTATTGTCGTGGCAATGGCTTCTGTTAAAGTTGTATTGCTATCGCTTCTGTTGCGATAAATTTCATAGGAGTGAGCCTCATTGTCCGTCCATGATACCGTTATTTGTGAAGCACTATCCGCTGTTAAGTTAAGAATGGTTGGGATACTTGGAATAACAACCAGGGTAATTTTTGAGGCAACTGTTGAAAAATTAGAGCAGGCTTTTTCTCCTGTTGAACTTTCCTTACACGCTTTTATCCAGTAGTAA
>CAKMZV010000020.1 GCA_929200535.1 uncultured Gammaproteobacteria bacterium | reverse complement strand
TAAAAAATAAAAAAACTTGTTTTAAACTATGAAATTATTCTCATTCTCTCTCCCTTCATTTTTGAAAATTCTTATCATTGCCTTATGTTTACCACTTATTGTTGCTTGCGGTAGTAGTAGCAGTAGCAGCAATAGCGTTGGTGGTTCCTCCGAATCGGATAAAAAGGGCTGGGTTAAGGCTACTGATAAAGCAGCATTCTCGGCTCGAGAGCATCATCAAGCCGTGGTGTTTGATAATAAAATGTGGGTGATTGGTGGATTTGGTGGTGATGATCCTGATGGTGATAGGCTCAATGATGTATGGAGCTCAGCTGATGGCATCAATTGGATTATCGCTAATAGCAGTGCAACCTTCAAGGCTCGACATTCTCATCAAGCCGTAGTATTTTATGATGGTAATAGTACGAAAATGTGGGTAATTGGCGGGAGCGATCTCAACAACGAGGTATGGAGCTCAACCGATGGCAAAGATTGGACTAAAGTTGTTGTTACTACGCCAACATTCTCGGCTCGCTCTGATCATCAAGTCGTGGTATTTAAGGATAGAATGTGGGTGATTGGTGGGAGCGATAAAAATGGTCGCAAAAATGATGTATGGAGCTCAGGCGATGGCGTCATTTGGAGTCCGGCTACTACTAATGCGAAGTTTTCGGCTCGCGATGGGCATCAAGCCGTGGTATTTAAGAATAAAATGTGGGTGATTGGTGGGTACTCTGGTGGTAGTGATCTTAACGATATATGGAGTTCAGAGGATGGTACCAGTTGGACTCAGGAGACGAGTTCGGCAACATTCTCGGCTCGCTCTCATCATCAAGTTGTGGCATTTGATAGTGAAATGTGGGTGATTGGTGGGTCAATGAACCTTCTTTCAATTAACCTTTATAGTCGCACAAATGATGTATGGAGTTCAACTAATGGCATCACTTGGACGGCTACTGCAACAATATCAACATCAACAATATCAACATCAACAATATCAACAGCATCCTTTTCTGCTCGCAGTAATCATCAATCTGTGGTATTTGATAATAAAGTTTGGGTGATTGGTGGGAACGATAAAAAAAGTTTTGGGTCTAAGACCAAAAACGATATATGGCATTGTATGACACACTGTTATAGAGATTGAGTTTCTCAGCTACTGATGTCAAACCTTACTATAAACGCAGTTTAAGACAAATACGGGGTTCTCACGCTCAAAAACCGCTCCCTCTCTCTTAGAGAGGGCTGGGGTGAGGTGCTTACTCGTTCCTTGTTCTGTCATCCTGAGACTTGTCTCAGGATCTCATACTTCCGTTGCAAGAGATTCTGAGGGCAAGCCTCAGAATGACAAATACGGAGCCTCAGAATGACAAATTACTCGTTCCCACGCTCCTGCGTGGGAATGCCTATTGCATGCGTCCTCGCATGCGGGCAGACACTTAGGTCTGCCCCTACTGAACAATATCCTACCTTTTACTGTCATCCTGAGACTTGTCTCAGGATTTCATACTTCCGTGCAAGAGATTCTGAGGGCAAGCCTCAGAATGACAAATACGGAGCCTCAGAATGACAAATTCAGGCTCTCAGGCTCACAAACGGGAGGGTTACTCTCCCATATTCCTTCATAATAACTGGTGAGAGAGTGCATTAGATCAAAAGCCAAACATTATGCAGTATTTACGCTTGCCAGTTGTGAAGCTCTTGATTGACTTGTTGTGGATTTTCTAAGGTGCTTAGGTGTCCTGCATTTTTGATTATTGCGTAGCGTGAATGGGGCATTAGCTGGTGCATTAGTTGGTGTCTTTCTGCAGGGCAGAGAGTATCGTGTTCACCATGGAGAATTAGGGTGGGTTTTTTAAAATTTTGGAGGGTTTTGGTTTGGTCAGGGCGATTTTTTAGTGCCCTTGATTGGTGAATAAATGCTTCATCCCCTAAATTGAGTGCCATATCGATGCAGAGTTTGGCTAATTTTTGAGGTGGTTTTTTATCCTCAAAGTACTTGGGGATGAATTGTTGTTGCATTACTTGTTCTAAATTGCCATTTTTGACTTTGTCAATTTGTGGTTGGCGTAGAGCTTTCATTTCATCGGTTTCGGCGAGGGGGTTGGTATCCATTAAGCATAGTCGTTTAATTCGCTCGGGTGCTTGACGAATCATTTCCATAGCGATAATCCCCCCCATTGAGAGACCACATAAGGAAAAATGTGCTGGTGCATACAGTAAAATTTCGTGTGCTAAGTCCTCGACATTGTCGTGTTGAGTAATGGAGGCTATAAATATTGGAGTGTGTTGAAAGGCGGTAATTTGTGGTAAAAAAAGTCGAGCATCGCACATCATACCAGGGATAAATACCAATGGGGTCATAGCATTGCAACTCCTTGTGCGATGCTGGCAAGTTTGGCGTAGGCAATTTGCGGATCAACGGCTCCAAAACCAGCGAATGTTCCAAAGCCACAATCGGAACCAGCATAGACTCTTTCGTTACCAACAATGTCGATAAATTTTTGTAGTCGTTCGGCAATCAGTTGTGGGTGTTCTATAAAGTTAGTCGTGGTATCGACGACCCCGGGTACCAAGACTTTATCGTCTGGAATATCTTTTTTGCGTTGTTGAAAAACTTGCCATTCGTGAGCATGGCGTGGATTGCTTGTTTCAAATAGTACATAGCGACTTTTTGTACTCATTAAAACATCGAATATTTTTTCCATAGGAATATCGCAACAGTGTGGTCCTTCGTAGTTCCCCCAACAAATATGGATACGAATTTGCTCTTGTGGTACATCTCTGAGAGCATGGTTCATTATTTCAACGTGCATAGCAGCAATTTTACTAAATTCCTCATCAGATAAATCATTAAATAGCATATGTCTGGATAATGCTAAATCCGGGCAATCTAATTGCAAATCAAGCCCTGCATCAGTGATTGTTTTATATTCTTCTGCCATTGCTTCTGCCAAGGCTTCAAGGTATTTTTCTCGGCTTGGGTAGTAATCATTAGGTAGAAATAATGAAATGACTCCAGGGGAGGGTGCATTCATAAATCCTGATTTTGCTCCATTGGCTTGCATCGCTGTTTTTAGGTTATTGATGTCTTGTTGGAGTTCGTGCTGTCCTTTAGATTTAACTTCGGAAACACACATTGGACGTGAGTAGGTTGGAGTACCACCACTTTTGGCTATTCTTTCTAAAAAGCTGGGGAATTTTTTAAGATCGGCAGGGGCATTGCGTGGGCTATCGCCAGCAAAGCCTGTGTAGCGATCTTTGATATAGGTGGCGTAGGAGATTTTAGAGGTTTCGCCATCGGAGACAATATCTACCCCAGCATCAACTTGAGATTTAACGACGTCATTTACTGCTTTTGTCATATGTGTATCAAAGGCAGCTTGCTCATAGGGTTTGTTTTGTTCACGGGCAAATAAAAAATCGACCGTTTCTTGATTTCTTGGTAATGAACCTACGTGAGTAATTGGAATTTTTTTCATAATTATTTAATTAGTGAGTTGTTGATTAAACACGTTTTTTTTCTAATTCAGCCCATGCTTTTTCAAACTGGTTGAAATTAAAGTTAGGTTGTTTAGAAGCTTCGATAACAACTTTTTCCAATGCAAACATTTTGTCAATCCAATGTTCCATTTCAGGCAAAATATCTGCTGGAATAATGCATCCGCCATGACGATCACAATGCACAAAATCGCCATCTTTGACTTGCATTCCAAAAACGGTAACCGATTGCCCAGTATTGAGGACGTGAACATAGCGATGAGAGACTGAGAAAGATCCGCCAATCACTTGGTAATCTTCTGGGCAACACCCAAGATCACGAATAGCTCCGTTGGTTAACGTTCCAGAAAGTCCAAATCCTTTGTGAATATTGGTATTCACTTCTCCCCAAAAAGCACCAACAGGTTGTGGGTCAGTATCTTCAATAACACAAATAGCAGGGCGTTCACCTTCGGACATATAGCGGTAGTAATCAAGGCGAATTTTTTTATTTTCTTCCTCGCTACGATTGTGTGGATTTTCAGCGGCAATTTGAGCAGTGCGTGCAAAGCCTAATGCCACTTGTGGGCTATTGTGCATTACGGCGTAATTTCCTCGGGTGAATTGATTAAATCCACGCTTGCCTTGAGCTAATTCAATGGCATTACAGATGGTTGGCGTATCAGTATTTGATAGACGTTCTAATAGTTTAGGAGTCATTGCGTTCACTATTTAATTGGGTTGCCAAGTTTTTCCTGCTGGGTCATCTGTATTTCTGATACGGTACATTGCGGCGTAGCCGGTCATTGAGGGTTGTACTGAATGCTCTAAGCCTGGGGGAATAGCACAGCAATCACCGGTATTTAATACAGTTTCTCCACCGTCCCATTCGATTTGCCAGTGTCCTTTAACTGGCATTAGAATTTCGTGTCGTGGTGTTTGATAGGGGGTGGCAGAAATACTATTGCGTGATAGAAAATCAACTTCAAAACCGGGCTTATCACGTAAGAGGGCATTTTCACCAATAACCTTGGCTGGTTGGTTATCAGATAATGCCATCATATCCCAAAAACGTGCTACGTGATTGGGTAGAACATCAGCCGTTGTTGGTTCGGGAAATGCTTTGAGTTGTTGCTCACTTAGAAGAGGCATAGGGGAAACGGAGTCGGGAAGTTTTTCGCCTTTTTTGCTATCGTATAATGATCCGTTTTCTCCTAATATTAATCCGTATTTTCCGGCTTCTTCAATGACTTGAGGTGCCCAAACAACGCCACCTGGATCATCGCCTCCAAGAATTGCCATAATCATTCCATAGTCATCACCAATGTTTTCAAAACCACGGAATATACCCGTAGGAATATTGAAAATATCGCCTTCTTCTAAGATGACTTCGCCAGCTTTACCCCAACGCCCCCAGAAGAATCTCCAACGCCCTTTGGCAACAAAAAACACTTCAGCTGTGTGGTGGCTGTGTAGAGAGTTACGACATTTTGGGGGTTGCCCAGCAGCACCAATATTAAAGCCAGGGGTTTCTTTAATGTGTACGTGTTGATCACGACTTTCAGAAACTCCCGCCCCAATAATAGTGAAGTTTTCTTTTTGATCACTGCCTGCCGTATGGGCATCAATAAAGGCAGTTTTGCAGGGGCGAAGTTCTCCATAATGAACAATTTTTGGTTGATTTTGCATTGTTTATTCTCCTTTTTTTAATAGTATTTGTTTGTAAATTGCGGGTTCGTCAAAAATGGTATATTCACGACGTAAACCCCATTGACCAAATTCAGCGTGAGTTATTCCCATAATATGTACATCAGCGTTACTTGGTGTGCCAAAACTCCCCCAACCATCGTGTTTACCCGTTAATGACCAACGTACTGCAGCACTTGGAGGCATATTATCCTGTTGGCGACCGATAGTATGATGAATTTTGAATTGGGCACTTGGGAAACTTGCCCGTAAGCCCATCCAAAATTTATCAGCACCATCATGGCTAAAAGTTTCAATTCCACCAGCATAAAATAAATTTGCTGCACGATCATAATTATCTGGAATAACTGAAAAATCAGCATTCATAATGCACTGGAGAATATCGGATAGTTGTTGTCCAACCGGATGATCGTTACCAGTTCCTTGGTAGGGACCGATAATATCATCCTTTGGGGTAAATGGTCTCGCAGCTTTTTCAAAGCCGCCTTCTCGCTCAATAAGTTCACGGACATAGTCTATCGAATGCTGATAACCAAGTTGGCGAACAATGGCTCCTTGATCTCGAATAAGCCATTCATCACTGATTTGGTTATTGATGGCATAGCAATCAGCAATCACACGATAACGCAATACTTTATTTGTTGCTTTACCATATACTCCATTGCCTGCGTGAGTTGCGGTGGATAGAATACGGTGTGATGACAGCATTCCTTGTTCTGGAGAACCAGAAAAAATAATATCTTCTCCTAACAAACGTCGGTCTGGAAATTCTGATAGTGTTGCCATCGTTGCGGCAATCACCGACTGATTTCCTTGAACAATTGATGAGGGTGAGCGGACAATAATATCAGGTGAGTAATAGTGGTGCAGGGTGGCAAGTTTGCGCTCTTCCCAAATTTCTTTGGTGATTTTTAGAATGTAGTCAGGAAAATCTTTAAATTTAGAATCAAAGCCTTGCATTTTATCTCCTTGTTGATTGACGAATAATGAGTGGGGTATCAATAGTTTTTCTAATGGGTTTATGGTCGCTATTATTAATGAGTTGTAAAATAGCATTCACGGTTTCTGCAACCATTGTTTCGGTTGATTGATGAATAGTGGTCAGGTTATAGGACGCCCAACTGGCAATCGGGACATTATCATAACCTGCAACAACAACATCTTGTGGGATTTGTAAGCCCAGTTCAAAGCGTAAATAATCCATCACAGCAAATGCCATATGATCGCTGGCTACAAAGATACCATCAGGTTTTTCAGAGGTTGAAAAAATTTCTTGTGCCGCAATACGAGCCTTGGCAAAATTAAAATCGCCTTTAGCATAAGCGAATAAAGAGAGACCGCACTCATCCAATCCTTGTAAAAAACCGATTTCACGATCACGTTGTGTCGAGGCACCTTGCCACCCAGCAATATAGCTGGGACGCTTTACTCCAATCTTCGCAAAGTGATGTGCTATTGTTTTTCCACCTGCGATATTATCTGAGGTGACAAAGGAGACATCATCATTATTTTGTGAGCGATTGTACAATACGATAGGAACCCCAATTTCAGCACACATAGTAGCGAGTTGGTTGTCGATTGAGACTGAGGCAGCAATAATGGCATCAACCTGATAATCAAGCAGTTCTTGAACCATTTTAGCAATTTTCTCTGGTTTGTTATCAATGGTAAAAATGAGCATATGATAACCTTTATCCTGTAGTTTTTCGGATAGTTTTTGTAAACTTTCAGAATAAAATTGGTTATCTAAATAGGATACGATAAAGCCGATGATTTTAGTTTTACCGGTAATTAATGAGCGAGCTAATACATTCGGGCGATAGCCTAATTTTTGTGCAACCTCATTTACTTTATCAATTGTTTTAGTAGAGACGGTTGCCTTAGGGTTAAATACTCGACTTACCGTTGATTGGCTAACACCTGCCTTTTTTGCGACTTCATTTGCGGTTATCCTTATTGATTTCATCCGGCAGTCCAACCTCCATCAATCAATAAAGAAGAGCCAGTTATTAACGCACTGGCATCACTTGCCAGAAATACCACTGCACCCATAATGTCTTGCACTTCACCAATACGATTAAGTTTGATTTTTTGCTTAACCCATTGGCTCATTTCAGGTCTGTTAAGTGTTGAGGCTGTTAAGGCGGTTTTGATAAAGGTTGGGCAAATTGTATTGACTCGGATACCATACTTGCCCCATTCAATTGCCATTGATTTTGTCATTCCTTCAACAGCATGTTTGGTGGCAGAATAGACAGCACGCTCAACACCACCTACATGAGCCATTTGCGATGATATATTGATTAATGATCCCGATTTTTTGGAAGCAATCAACCCTTTTGCTACCGCTTGAGTAATAAAATAGGATGATTTGAAATTTATTTCTGTTACTGCATCAAAATCTGCAATAGTTGTTTCAAGTGCTGCTGAATGACGTGCTAAGCCAGCGGAATTTAATAAAATATTAAAAGGACCCAGTTCGTCAATTTGCTGTTGGCTGGTCTCAATATCGGTGACGTCCATAACTAAGGGAATCGCCTTAGCTGAGCATTTTTCAATAAGCGCTATGGTTTCCATTAATTGTTTTTCTCTTCTTGCAGCTACAACCACTTCAGCACCATACTCAGCAAGAGCAATCGCACAAGCCTGCCCGATACCAGAGCTTGCTCCGATAACCAAAGCACGTTTATTATCTAAGCGGAAAGAGGGTGTTTTAAGCATTAATAATCCTCCTCGAGTTGCATTTTGTTGAGATTTTTTACTTTATTAAATTCATCTAGGCGAGCAAGTACATCCACTCCAATTTGCATATATAAATCCAATAAATCAATCAACACCCAATTTTCTCTAATTTTCCCATTTTCTACTCGCCAAAAATCTAAACTACGCAGTAGAACTTCTTGATTATTGGGAGCAATGCCCATCCAACCATCATTTTTTAAGGTTAAACGCATATTCGGCCAACCAGTCTCACAAACATAATCTCCTTCAGCAATCCAATGCGATTCTAAATTAGCATTATGGTCTAATTTTCGATCAGGCATTGCACGTAAAAAAGGAATTTGATGCCAATGGCGGAACCCAGCTATACCACGCATACCTCCAATTCCTGTGGGACCATACCAGTTCATTTTAGGGCTCCAGTGATTTTTTAGTTGCATAATTTTTGGGTCAGGATTATTAGGATGAAGGCAAAGATTTTCAATCATTTTTGTAACGCATTCAAGGCTTTTTCCCCCATCTCCTTCAATGGATAGTCCATCGCCACTCATTGGAGCAGGTGTGCATAAAGAGGTGCCAAGTTGAGGTGCCATTGGCCATGCGTTTGCTTGCATCATTAACTCTGGAATATCCCATATAGCTTGTATTTCGATAATTTTTCCATCTTCAAAACGAAAAAATTCATGGTAACGCATATACGCTAAATGTCCTGTCGGTGGAATATTTAGGAATGGGGTAGTGAATGTACCCATATAATTTCCCATAGTACCTAACCAGTGTTGCCCTTTTTCGGTGGTCCCAGACATTACAATAAGATCGCGCCGTTCAATATCCTTCATTGCTTTAAATAGTGGCAAGTAGGCTTGTTCAAATAACTGTTTTGCTCCCTGTATTTGCCCGAATGGGTGGCACATATCGACAGTCGTATTAGGAGCTAAATCATTTATAGCTTTGGAAAATGATAAGGCACTTTCATCAAAACTTTGTTGCCATTGAGAAAATAACTTTTTAAGTTTCAAGGCTATCTCTATTTTGCTGCTTCACCATAAGGCACGTCTTTGCCGCCATAACGACGGACTCGAACATTACACTGTTCAGCATGCCCAACAAATCCCTCAAGCATACTTAATCTTGAACCGTACTCTCCAATTGAAGTAGCCGCCTCATCAGTAAGAATTTTTTGATAGCTGTGAGTCTTGAGAAATTTTCCTACCCATAGCCCACCGGTATATCGGCCGGCTTTTTTAGTGGGTAAGGTGTGGTTTGTGCCGATAACTTTGTCGCCATTAGCGACATTGGTGCGAGGTCCTAAAAATAATGCTCCGTAATTATGCATATTTTCTAAAAACCAATCATCTCTATCAGTCATTACTTGGACATGTTCTGAGGCTATATCATCAGCTATGGAAAGCATTTCCTCATAGCTATCGCATAAAATAACCTCGCCATAATCGCGCCAAGAAACCCCAGCAGTATCTGCCGTTGGCAGAATTTCTAATAATTCTTTGATTTTTTCTAAAGTGTCTTGTGCTAATTTTTGTGAATTGGTAATAAGCACAGCAGGGGAATTATAACCATGCTCTGCTTGACCTAATAAATCAGTCGCACACATTTGGGCATCAACAGTATCATCAGCAATGACCATTGTTTCTGTTGGACCAGCAAAAAGATCAATCCCAACACGCCCGAATAATTGGCGTTTTGCCTCAGCAACAAAGGCATTACCAGGTCCTACTAACATATGTACAGGATCAATGGTTTGTGTTCCAAGTGCCATTGCCCCGATTGCTTGCATACCTCCAAGAGCATAAATCTCATGTGCACCACCCATATGGATTGCAGCGACAACCGCAGGGTTTGGCTTGCCTTGAAAAGGAGGTGTAGCTGCCATAATCCGTGATACACCTGCAACGGAGGCAGTTAATACAGACATATGTGCTGAGGCAACCATTGGGAATTTTCCAGCTGGGATATAACAACCTACAGATTGTACGGGGATATTTTTGTGCCCTAAAATAACTCCTGGGATTGTTTCTATTTCAATATCGGTCATTGAAGCACGTTGAGCTTCAGCAAACGCTCGCACTTGATCATGAGCAAATTTAATGTCATCCATATCACGTGGGCTAACCTCTGCAATAAGTTCCTGAATTTGCTCCTCGTTAAGGCGGTAAGATGCGGGTGAGTAATTATCAAACTTTTCAGAAAGTTCACGAACGGCATCATCGCCTCTTTTTTCAATATCAGTTAGGGTCGTCTCAACAATAGAGCGTACTTTTGCATCATCTTCGGCACGTTCTGTTTGTGCCTTACCTTCTTTTAGCCAACGAATAGACATTTTATTATTGTGTTATTGAATTTGATAGAGATAATCGAAGTTTAACCTTTGACAGCACCGGCGGTTAAACCGCTGACGATTTGTCGTTGAAAAAACATTACTAAAATAAATAGTGGTACCGTTGATGAGACCACGGCAGCAACGGCAAACATAATATTACCCTCGGTATAAGTGGTTCCGAGAAAGGCAGCTATCTTAGGCACCATAGTGCGGTTTTCATCAGAGAGTAACATAGACGTTACTGCAAAATCGTTATAGGCTAATAAAAAGCTAAATAGCCCAGTCGTAATAACACCTGGCCACATTACGGGAATAATGACCCGACGAAAAGCCTGAAATTGGGTACAACCATCAACCTTAGCACTTTCATCTAATTCTTTAGGAATGGTTTGGAAAAAAGAATGGAGCATCCATAAGGTAAAAGGTTGATTGATTGCCACAAGCACAACAATGGTGGTGGGTAGTTTACCCCAAAGGTTCCATTCAAAAAAAGGTAACATATAACCGGCGACTAAGGTAATAGGAGGCATTGCCCTAAAAATTAGTGCAATAATAAGTAACCAAAAAGTATAGCGGTAGCCTGAACGAGATAGGGCATATCCACCAAGGGTGCCGATAGTGAGGGAAATGCTCACAACAAAAAAGCAGACAACCCAAGTATTGATTGTTGATAGCCAAAACTTTTCTTGTATCCAAGCACCTTCATATCCTGTTCCAGTGAAAGCCGAGCCATAAGTTTCTTGAGTGAGTTTGCCTGTGATGGCATTGGTCCAATCGGCGATAGAGAAAAAATCTAACTCAACTTTAAATGATCCCCAAAATGTCCAAATAAATGGAAAAGCAGCAATAATTAACCAAACAATCACAAAGGAATTGCTGAATAAGCTGTTAAAAGTAAAGAGTTTTTGTGTTTTGTTCGTCATTATTTTTTATCTTTAAAGTTTTTCCAAGTTTGAACAAGAACAGGTGATAACAGTATGGCAACTCCAATAATAGTTATCACAGAGGTTGTAGAAGCGGCAGATAACTGCAGAGTTTCGCCATTTAAATCATTAAAAATAATCCAACTCAACGATGTTGCGTGAGCTTCGGAGTTAAAGCCGACAATCGGCTCAAAGACTCTGAAATTATCCATTAGTTGAATGAGTGCCACAAAGGTGACTAAGGGCATTAAGTGTGGGACAATCACATAACGCAATCGTTGCCAACGATTGGCGCCATCAATTTGGGCAGATTCTAATTGATCTTTAGGTAAGGTTTGTAAACCAGCATAAAATACGACAAAGGCAAAAGGAGCCGCATGCCACACCCCATAGACAATTAACATAATCCAGGTGAGGGTGGTAGAGGCCTTTAGCGATAAATCTGGATCACCTGCCAACCATTGTAAAAATGTTCCCAAAATGCCACGACTATCGACCATCCAAAAAAGAATTAATGAGCCAACAAGAGGGGTGACTATCAAAGGAAGTAGGGAAAAGAAAATAGCCAATCCTTTGAGGTGTCTATGCAAGGAATTGACCGATAGGGCAATCATTAATCCAAGAATAATCAATAGTGGGGTTACGAGGAAGGTATAAGTTAGGGTAAATCCCATCGCTCTGTAAAAAGGTAAATTATTTAGAGTAGAGAAGAAATCCCCCATACTTTTACGTGTTTGCCAAGCCTCTGCAACTTCTTTAGTTGCTAAGTGTCCACGGTCAAAATAAATATCTAATCCTGCAAAACGTCCCAATGGGTTAGATTTTTTCAATGCTTGGCTAGCTTCTTGATCAACCACACTTTCCTTGGTACAACCAAAGGGATCACATTTTTCAACTGTCGTAAAAACCGCCTCATGTGGTGTGAATAATGATTGTGTTACTACCGAGACGATTGGAAAGGCAATAAAGAGTAGCATTGCCAAAGCAGTTGGTAGAAAGAACCAAAAAAAAGAACGATGTTTCATTCTTTGCTATCCTAAATTTAATGAAAGGGAGAGGGGATTAATCATCATTTTATGATTTAAATCCACGCCCCCTTTTTTTTGCTTGTTCCCACGCAGTAGCGTGGGAGCGAGCAAACTAACTCCCTGTGCGAGAGGGAGTAGTTTGTAAGTAGTTCCTATTGCAATGCGTTTTTGCATAAAAGAGCTATGTCTTATTTGATATAGCCTTTTTCTTTTGCAGCAGCGATATAGGTGGCTTCAATATCTTTAAGTGCTTGTTCGGCACTTTCTTTGCCTTGCATATAGTCTGATAATTCTTTACCCAATGCCGTATGTAAAAGACCCATATAAGGAATCATTGGATAAGGAATAGTACCTGCTTGAGCTGCGGCAAAAACACCTTTTGCTGCTGGGGTTGGCTTATAGCCATCAATTAACCAAACAGCTTGTGTGCGAATTTCTTCATCTTTCATCATCGATGGAGAAATACCGTTCATCATCGCAACAAAAGTGGCTTCAGCTTGCGCATTAGAAACGTTTTTAGCAACGGTCCAGCCGTCCCACCATAAAGTTGATGCAGGAATAGAGCCACCACCGACAGTCATTGGACCATCAATGGCAAATCCATCAACCACTTCTTTAGCAACCCCTTCAACAGTGATTAAAGTGGCAGCACGGCTTCCCCACATATTCATTAGGGCAACATTACCAGCTCTGTATTCAGCATTGGCAGCGTTAGAATCGTGTGTGAGGAAATCAGGATTCATATAGGCAGAAAGTTTTTTCATCATTTTCAATGCTTTAACACCGGCTTTAGAATTAACATTAGGCTCTGCTGAATTTGCTTTAAAGTGTTTGCCACCATAACCTAAAAACATATTGTTAAATTCTTGTGCTAAGTTCCAACCAGATTTATAGGCACCCGAAATAGGGTTTTGCATAATTCCTTTGGCACGAATTTTTTTAGCTATTGATAGCATTTCTTCGTAAGTTTTTGGAGGTTTTGCGCCAACTTTTTTCAAGATATCAGCTCTATAGACAAGATGTTGAGCATTTGCCATAAAAGCAATTGCCATAATTTTTCCATCAATGGTAATTAACTGATTTTTCTTTAGCTTTCCACCATGTTTGGCAACCAAATCATCAAGAGGACGAATAAGATTTTCATTCATCAAAGGAACAATTGACGAGTTAGCAATAATTGCCGAACTGTATGAGGCTGGATTAGCTTGCATACCTGGCAAGTTAATCTTTTGATGGTCTGCCGTTAAATTTGATTTAACTTCAGCTCCAGTACATTTTTTTGCTCCAGCTGCGACTGATTGAATTGCTGGGAACTCGTTACCAACAATACTAACAGAAGCATTGATTTTACATTTATGATGGCCAGCGTGAGCAATACTTTGAGTAATAAATAGTGTAGTAAATGCATAAAGTACACTTGCTACGATTGAATATTTTAATTTCATATCATCTCCAAATAGTTAAAATTATGAATGGTTAGCCGTTATACCTACTAACCTTTTTTTCGAGAGCAACTCTCAAATCTTGTAGCCACCATCTTTTTCTGGTTTGAAAAAATGGCAAATGCTACTCGGTACTTTGAGTGAAACAGGCGCACCAATTTCTGACCGAAATCCTTTATCAACTTTGACTGAAACCAACTGACCACCTGCACGAACAGTAATCATCGTCGCGTCTCCTAATAACTCCAATGTATAAATAGGTGCATCAATCTCACCTTTAGAAGTATCTGATAGGGCGGCATCTTCAGCTCGAAAGCCTAAGGTGAGTTCTCCATCAGCTACTTTCAATCCTGAAACCTCAATATTTTCTGCTTTAAATGTTCCGTTTTGCACCGAACCTGGAATAAGATTCATTGATGGATTACCAATAAATCCAGCAACAAAAGTATTAGCTGGATTATCATAAATTTCTGTTGGGGTGCCGACCTGTTGAATAATACCATGCTCCATCACAACGACACGATCAGCCAAAGTCATCGCCTCTATTTGATCGTGAGTGACATAAATGGTTGTTGCTTGGAGTTCGTGGCATAGATTTTTAATTTGTGCACGAGTGGATACACGTAGTTTAGCATCCAAATTTGATAATGGCTCATCCATTAAAAAGACTTTTGGTTTGCGTACAATGGCTCTTGCTAATGCGACTCGCTGACGTTGCCCACCAGATAATTGCGCTGGTTTGCGATCCAAAAAGGGACCTAATTCAACCATATCAGAGGCACGTCTGACTCGTTCATCATGAGTGTTTGAATCAACTTTTCGGACTTTTAAAGGAAAGCGAATGTTTTCATAAACATTCATATTAGGATAGAGCCCATAAGATTGAAAGACCATAGCGACATCACGATCTTTTGGTTCAAGCCCACTAATGACTTTACCATCAACCAAAATTTCACCCGAGCTTGGCTCTTCAAGTCCTGCAACCATACGCATTGTAGTCGTTTTACCACAACCGGAGGGACCTAATAAAACAAGCATTTCCTTATCTGCAATAGTGAGGTTGAAGTTATTAACTCCAGTAAAATTGCCCCATGTTTTATAGATATTATTAAATTGGATTTCTGCCATTAGTCTAATCTCTTCTTAATTTATAGGCTACCTATAATTGATTGTGATAGCATAGAATTAGATTATAATACATAAACTGCATTCGTATGCAGAGAATTTTTTATCGTTGATAAAAAAAGAAGTTTACGTAAGAGAAAATGAATTTTGATAAACAAAAACAATTAGTACTCAAGTATTATGATGAGCTTGAGGATGCTAATGCAGATAATATTGGCGATGTCTTGCAAGTTAGAACTGCTGCTGACTGGCGTTGGTATGGGTTTAGCCCTTGTGATGAAAGAGTAGGTGCTAAAGAAGTTGCCGAGGCTTTTTGGCAACCTTTTTTATATGCGATGAGTTCAGTCCAAAGACGGCAAGATATTTTCTTTGCTGGAACCAATCAAATAGATAATTTTCAATCAACTTGGGTGGTTTCTATGGGGCATTTGGTCGGTTTATTTGACCAACCACTATGGGGCATACCACCTACCCAAAAAATGACTTTTTTTCGTTATTGTGAATTTAATAAGGTGGTTGGGGACAAGATTGTTGAAACAGCCTTTTTTTTCGATATTCCTCATTTAATGGTTCAAGCTGGGTTAAATCCTTTCCCACATCATAGTCAACGAGGTGCAAATATTATCCAACCAGGACCACAAACGCACGATGGTTTGTACTATACACCTCAAGCTCCTGAACAGGGCGAAAAAACCTTGGACATTATTAACTCAATGATTAAAGATTTAGGGCAGTGGGATAGTAATTTAACGCTTGAAGATGAATTAAGACAAAGCTGGCATAATAATATGATCTGGTGGGGTCCTACTGGAATTGGCTCAACCTACACAATTGAGCGATATGCTAAGCAACATTCAGCCCCTTTTCGGGCAGCATTTTGTGAACGTTCAAGCACTCAACATATTTGTCGTCTATCAGAGGGGAATTATGGTGGATTTTTTGGCTGGCCTAACTTTACTGCCAGACTACGCCAAGAGTTTATAGGTATCCCTCCCACAAAAAATCGGGGAGAATTTAGAGTGATAGATATTTATCGTCGTCAAGATGATAAACTTGCCGAAAACTGGGTATTTATCGATCTTATCCATTGGGCGAAACATATGGGCTATGATATTTTAAATTTAGCATAGAGTGTAGAGACGTAGCATTGCTATCTTTTTCTATGGAGAGAGTGGCGATTACCACTTTTATCGTTTTGTAGATAATTGTTACTATAAAGTGTAGATAATTGTTACTATAAAATGTAGATAATTCTTTTTTTATATATAGGTGAATATTGTTGTCAAATGTATATAAACATTGTTTTAAACGTATATGATGGTTTCTTTAATATGTAGATAATGGTTTCTTTAATATGTAGATAAGTGTTAGTATGAAATGTATTTGGCGGTATATAATGTTATAGAATATGTTAATAATTTATCTAAAGTTTTTGTAAATAATATGAATGAACGAAAGGAGTTATCCCTAAGGATTGTGAGTCCAAATTTTGATTCTTGTCTCACAGGTACTCTTATAGAACTTGATCATTTGAGAAAGTTGAAATTATATGGTTCAACAGAGCCGTGGATGTTTTTTCAACTAAAAAACATCTTTCATATATTAGAAAGTGTTGGTTCTGCCAGAATTGAGGGTAATCGGACAACTATTTCAGAATACATTGAAAAGAAAATGGAGTATCCTGAACACTCAAATGAGAGATTTTCTGAAATTGCCAATATTGAAGTTGCTATGAATTTTATTGAGAATAGTATCAGCGAGGGTACAGAAATAACTCATCACTTCATCAGAGAACTTCATCATTTAGTTATAGGTGATTTAACCAATGAGGGAGACCGAACACCCGGTGCATATCGAAAATGGGATGTTGAAATATCTAAATCGGCACATACACCGCCAACTCATGTCCAAGTTCAATCTTATATGGATGAATTGCTTGAGTTTATTAATAAGGATGATGCTGATAGGTTTGATTTATTGAAAACCGCAATTGCACATCATAGATTTACGTGGATACATCCCTTTGGTAATGGTAATGGTCGTGTCGTTAGATTGATGACGTATGCTTTGCTGATTAAGTACGGTTTTAATGTCAAAGATGGCAAGTTGCTAAACCCCACGGCTGTATTTTGTAATGATCGAGATTTGTATTATGAAAAACTCTCGCAGGCAGATTTAGGAGATGATTCATCGTTGTTAAATTGGTGTGATTATGTGCTGACCGGGATACTTGAAGAAGTGAAGAAAGTTAATAAACTATTAGATTTTGACTACTTATACCAAAAAATTTTGGTTCCTACCATTAACTTAGGTGTTAAGAGAGGTTATCTTAATAAGGATGAGGCTAAAGTTTTAAATATTGGTATAAAAAAACAAAAGTTTAAAGCGATTGAGTTGGAGCAAGCCCTTGATGGTTTTACTCCAAGGCAAAGAACTCACCTTATTTCTAAAATGAAGGACTCCAGATTTATTCAACCATTAACAGAGAATGGTCGAACATATTGCGTTAGTTTTACGAATAATTTTCTTATGAGGAGCTTAATGCAGGTTTTGGAAAAAGAAAAATTTATTCCATCGATTGATAATTAACAATCAATCCCTCGTCCCATATTTATAGAGGGGATCTAAATAGTAATTCGGGTTAGAACGTTATTTTTTTGCCCCATTCTATTCTGCAAGAGTCTTATTATAATGTACACTTTTTATGTGTAACGACGCTCCCAATATTATGGAAAAACAACCCTAAATCCTAAATCTGGATTATGGTAATTGGGTGAGGCTGCTGCAGTTTGTAGCACTTGGGTGGCTTGTCTTGGTAGGGCATAACTGCCGCCTTTGATAATAACGTGAAATCCATTGCCATAGTGGGTAATGGAGGAAGTCCATTCGGCAACATTGCCAGCAAGCCCCAATACGCCATGTAAGGATTCATCATCGGATAGTTGCGCCCCTCTTGGTTGATGTTTGCTTCCTGGATGATTTCTATCGATACTACGCCCGATAATATATTCATTTCCCCATGGATGAAGCGTTGATCTTGCACCTGCAATTTTCTTCCATTCTTTATCTGTTGGTAGGCGACCACCTGACCATTTGCTAAATGCCCAAGCGTTCCACCAGTTAATGCTGGTAACAGGTCTTGCTGGGTTTTCAAGTTGTTTTTTCCAGTTGATTGGTACGTGGGTAATTTTTTTGGGATGCTTGGGATGGTTAAAAAAATTAAGTTTTACCAATGGGTCTTGAAGAAAGCGTTGATATTGTTGAACATTGATCTCTGTTTTGCTAATTCGTAATTTTAATGGGTTTTGCTTAATAGGGAGAGAGGTGAGTGTTTTGTATTGTTCAGGCTCTAAGTATTTGAATAATTTCACAATAATAGAAGAGGGCGGAGTGCCGATTGGATAGTAACCAGCTTCAATCGATTTAAGATTACTGATTGACTTCCAAGGCATTTCACGGGTGGTATTTTTTATATTTGCAGGTCTTGAGTAAACACACCGAAATCCTGAATATTGAGAGCGATAGTCATAGGGGGCAGGGCGTTGAATTAGATTTAAAGCATTAATTTTGACGGGGCGGTGATAAGCATTTCCACCCATTAAAACACCTTTTCCATTTGCTAAGGTTGCCCATTCTAAGAGGTTGTTTCCGAGATCGTGAATTTGTGTTTTGGGGGTTTGTAGCTCGGCTCTTCCGCAGGCTTGTACATTTAAGGTGGGGTCTCGAAAAGGCATCGCTTTACGGATAATTTTTTTATCGGCATTATTTCCCCAAGGATAGAGATTGCCTTTTTTACTATTGGATATAGCTTCAAATTCGTTACTATAAGGCAGTCTGCCGCCTGCTGCTTGGCAATAACTATACGCTTCGTAATAGCTAATTCCGCTGGCTGGCATATTAAGGCGTCCTAAGAGTTTGTGCCCGACGGTTTTGCTATGGTAGGTCCATTGTGGAGGTTGTGCTGGATGAGCTATTTGAGGTGGGTTTTCTCTTGTGGCGTACCATTGGCGGAATTTACCAAAATCTTTTTGTGTTACTTCGCATTCATCCATCCAAAGATTAGTTATCTGAGTGAGTGATGAAGGGCGAGTAAAAAATTCAATGAGTTGAGGTTTGTTCTGTAAGTGGCTTAGGCTTTGTTGTAAAACCCTATCCAAGGAATCCAAGGTTTCTGATTGTTGGATATCAATTTCAATGGTATCAATTTTGATATTGACCGAAAAAAACCATCGCCAAGACATTAGCCCAATAATAATAAAGCAAAAGACAATAAGCAGTAGGGTGGTTTTATTGGCAATTTTATTCATAGATATAGTATATATATGAGGTATATATCAAGAGATTGCTTTTTTACGTAGAGATAGGCTGATAGTTAGCCCTGCGGCAAATAACAAAAATAGAATTAATCCAATGCCGGCGTATAAGGTGGTGGCAATGCGTTTGCTTTCAAGATTTTCTGTTAATTTTGGTTCGGGAATCAGAATGTTATTGATACGAGTGCCGAGTATTTGGGAATCAAGGTATAAAGTATTGTCCGTAAAGGCAGCTTTGATAAAGCCGACTGAGGCATCTTCTAACCAAGTATCGACAATAATAATCGGGCGCCATTGCATTTCTGGGTAGCGTGCCTCGTTGGGATGAACTAACAATAAATGCCCTGGGGGGAGATCTAATCTTTCTCCTTTATATAGTCCAGGGAAAGAACGTAGAATAAGATTGATTCCGTTATTTTTATCAGAAAAATTTTTGCTCCACTCATCATTTTCTTGATTGATTAACAATGTGCTGGTGGCATTGACTTGGTTAGCAATAAGATTGAGTTGGTTTGGGTGTTTTCCAATTATTTTTTTGAGTGGGGCTGGGTTTTGGGGCTTTTCTATGAAGTATTGATTGAGTTGTCTATCTAATTCATCAATGAGTGCAATATCTGGGTGGTTTTTTAGAATATCAGGATCTTGAGCATAGCGGCTAAGGATTTCATTGAGTCCTTCAATAAAAGTGGTTTTTTGCGTTCTTGCTAATTGTAGTTGATCGAGAAAAAAGGCAAGGAGTACTCGATTGTAATCTTCTTTATCTAATAAAAGTTTTTGTGGAGGGTCTTGCTGCTGTTGTGGTGCAAAAGAGCTTGCATTAGGGACATGCATACGCATTGATCGCCTGCCCTTTTGTCTTTGACTCTGTCCTTGTTGCTGGCTTTTGCCTTGACCTTGTTGTTGCGATAGGACACCTTCGTTCTCTAAAAGATCAATCAATGATTCAAACATTGTTTCAGGTTGAACTTGAGATTGTCCTTGTTGCTCGCTATCTCCTTGTTGCTTATTATTTCCTTGCTGTCCCTGTTGATCTTGTTGCCCATCAGAACCATCAGGGGAGCCCTTATCACTGTTACCATCTCCATTTGAATTGCCACTTTCATCGGTAGGAGGTAGAAGGTCGTTATGCTGAATTTGCTCCAAACTTTCTAAATCTGCCATTTGAGTACTCTCTAAGGTTGAACTATTATTTTGAGACTCTTTTTCACCACCTCCTTGACTTTGAGAATCAAGTTTTCCACCATGTGCAAGGCTTTCTTGTTCAGTATCAGCAGTACCATGTTTTCCATCAGCAAGAGCTTGTGCTGGGGAGATTTTGGATTTAACATCTTCACCGAGATAGTGCCAATGTCTTGGGGAAATTTTATGCTCTTTAAGAATGCCAATGGCGAGGTAATAGAGATTGACGTCATAAACATCAATACGAATACCAGCACGTTCTTGGGGGGTAAAGGTCTTTATAAGATTATCAAAAGGATTTTCAGGTTTAAGAAGTTCTTTGCGATAAAACTTAAGCCCAGTATTATACTCACGAATATAATCCTGTCGTAATTCAATAATGGGATAAAGAGCTGGATTGCAATCGTGAGGGATGGCACAACTATGATAATCGTGTAGTAATGCAGGGGGACTTGAGGGAAGATCGTTATAAACTACCGTAGTGGCAATTTGACGTGCTAACAAAGTGGTAACATCGGCATTTTTTTCTAATTCAAGATCGGCTTTTTCTTGTTGTACTGAAAGAGTAACAACAATTAGTATTAGAATAACCGCAACACTATTGGCAAGAATATCTGCGAGTGCAACTCCGCCTTGTCCCCAGAGTGTTATATTTTTTTGTTTGCGCATCGGTAATAATTAGATACTTACCTACTTTTTGTGAGTGCACGCTTAACTCTTACTGGTAAATCTTCCAATTTAACGGTATTAAGCAAGTCACTATTGGCAATTATCCACCCGATGCTAATTTTTTTATTTGGGTTTTTATGTAGCATACAGTCACGTGCTTTAGCCATAGTTTTTACTCCGCCTTCTAAAATAGCAAAGATGATTTGTTGTTTTTGATTGTTGTAAAGTTTATTAACGTAATTGAGAAATGTGCCACTATCCTGACATATTTGTTGGGGAAAAACGGTTTCATTTGTCTCTAAAATACGAAGTTTATCGGGATAGGATAAAATGATTAGTCCTTCACCACCATCAGTCCAACTCACTTTAAATTCAGCATTTTCTGTCGAACGCTCTAACATAGCTTGAATATCCTCTGAAATGACTACGTTGATAAGTGCATAGAGGATAATTAGGAGGGCTAAAGTACCTCCAAAGATCTCAACCATTGGTGCATCAATGGCATTATCATTGTGGTTGTTTTTGCGAAATTTTTTAGAAAATTTGGACATCAAATGAGAGGAGATAAGACAGTTGAACTAAAGCTCACTCATTGTCGGATTCTGTTCAAATTGTGAGAGTAATTTTTCTTCCCAGCGATAGATAAGCGTTTGTAATAAAGTGAGAAAAATAGAGAGAGTTAAGGCAATCAGGGTGGTGTCAAAAGCAATGCCAAGAGGAGATAATGCTTCTGATAATAACTGGCTATAGTTTGATTCAGAAGTTGCTAATAAATCTGATAAGCCCTCTGTCGCTAATGAAATGCCGAGTACCGTACCAATAAATCCTAAAATAGGAATAGCCCAATTAATATATTTAGGAACGGCGTAAAATCCGTCTAATTGTTGCCAGCACAATTCTAATAGTTTTGTTTTTGCGTTTGCAGTTGTACTTGAGTAGTAAATTTGATGTAAATTCTTTGCTTTGTTTCTCGCGATATCCAAGTAGATGGTAATTAATTTCCCCAATAGTAAAACCAATCCCCAAAAAAATAAAAGTAATGTGAGTGGAGGAATAATGCCTCGAGTTAAAAATTTTGCACCTATAATTTTGATAATTTCATTGTCAAAATTATTGAGAAAAATAAGAGTAACATTCACAATAATCATCGCAATGACTAAGCTGATAATCAAGGAAGGACCTTGAAAAATTTTACTGACTCTTTCCGTGATAGAAAGTTCCGTATCAGATTTACTAAAGCGAATCAGGTGCATTTGTAGAGCACTTGATAATAGTAATCCAAAAAGCAGGGCAAGTAGGTGATTGGCTAATTCAATCTTATTGCCTTGTAACAGTACCTGCCACAAGTTAAAAGATGTTCCGATAATAGCAACAAGGAGAGCAGTCAGTGTTGTCCAATAGCTTACCTTAATCCAGTCGTTTTTTTTGAGAGCAATAAGATTAGGCAAACTCAATAGAGCAACTAATATCCATCCAATAGATGTCAGTGAATTAAGTGGGCTTTGATTAGTATAAAAATAAAAACAGATTAAAGGTAAAAAAGCATTGAGAATAAGAACAATAGTAGATAAACTATCGTTAGATGGTGGCACTGATATGTTGTTTGACAATGTTGTTCTCCTTTAGGGTTATGTTTTTATAGGCTACTTGTGGAATGGTACGTAGAGGATTAGCATCGTTACGTTTGTGTTGCTTGCGATAATAAAAAGGGTTTGCAGTTTCAAGAGGGTAAAACGGAGTGTAAATCAAACGTCTTAATCCGTCGAAGTAGATGATTGATTTGCTTTCCTACTTAGACGATTTTTTTTACCCTTGCTTTCCAATATTTTGACAAAAAACCAAATCCCCATACCTGCACCGAGTGATAGAATCATTGGCATCCATTCTATTAACGTCATGATTTTTCTCCTTTACTTATTATTATCGCTCCGATTATTTCAAATCTAATAAAGATGATTGCAGATAATATAATAATTGTAACATTTCCTGTAGATAAAGCTTGCTATCCATAGTTTGCAAATTGAGAAACCCCAATGATTCTCAATGTTTGGGCTAAATGTTTTGCGGTGTCTTTGTCCATTTTAAAAATTGATAGGAATTTCAAAATCCCCATTAGATTTTATTTGTGGAATGGTGAGTAATAAGTTTTTTAAGTCAGGATCATTTTTTCTTAGCTTAACGTTTCCTTTAAGAACTCTAGATTTATTATTCAAGTGCATTTTTGCATTAATTGAGAGCAGGGCATTGTTATCTTCTATTTGCAGAATATAACCATTTAAATCAACGCCTACATAAGCCGTGTAGCTACCGAGTTTCTTGCCAACGGCTTCAATGGAATTGAAATTAATTTGGTAAAGCAATTTTAGTGAAGCAAGTTGTTGGTATTGGAATGACCACCTTAAGTTAGGAATATAAGCGGTAATAGGTATATTAGGTAATGTTGAAAGTGCTGTACTACCTGCCCAAATTGTTTCCTGTGGGGTTTGCACCTTAACGGGGTACTCGCTTATTTTTTGGGCGATAAATTGTTTGTAAACCCAATTAGCAGGCATATTAACAATCATAAAAATAGTTAATAAAAAAATGAATGCCAACGAAGTTAAGATAGTTTTTTTTATCATACCAATTTTTTATTCAACTTTGAATATAAGATGTCATAGAGGTAGCCATTATTCACTTTGAGACCTTGTCATATCTTTTGTGCAAAGGTCTCACTTTATCTGTTAAAAGGTGATTGCGTGTTAGCTGAAGTATCATGAGTTGTGGCAAGAGTTAATTTAACGTCTATTGTTCCTTGCGTTTTTACGGCTGTAAAATTAGCACTTCTAAATACAACTTGATACTGACTATTTAATATTCTAATCCAACGAGATAGTTTATCGTATGGTATCTCTTCAAAAGTAATCACCGTCTCTTCTTTTTGGTTTTGGAAAATTCTTTTTTTCCAAGGATTTAAATTATTTTCTCGGAGAGTGGTTTCAATGACAGTAGGTAGGTTATTGCTACTCCAATCAAATGTTGTTGCTTTATCTGCAAGACTAGAGTTTTGTTGTTCAAACCATTCGGTAAAACTTTTTTCTTGTGTAAGGGTATTTTGTAGCTTTGTATTTTTAGTTTGGAGGGGTTGCCATATGGCAATATAAAACAAAAGTGTCACCAAAATCGGTATGCCAAATAATAAAATAATTTGCTCACGTGGCTCACGTAATTCGTAAAACTCTATTAATGGTTGCAAAATTGTTTTAAACATTATATTTTTATCAATGATTAATTGGTTCTTGAATAGAAGGCTTTATGTTGTTTTCTTTATATTCAGGGTTGCTTTTGCCTTATTATTGCTTTCTCCAAGTGATTGCACTTTGATATTTAAATTTTTATTTTTCCCAAGTTGATTGATAAGTTCTTGAATAGAGGCAACTGAGCTTGAATTTAAAAAAAGCTGTAGGCTGTATTTACGGTAATTTAGTTGAGAAACTTGCACCTTCTTATGATCTTGTAAAGCATTAATAATTTCTTCGGTAAGCCCAATTAAACTAATGCTGGTAATCTCTTTTTGTTGTTTGATTTTGCTAAATTTTTGCTCGGCTTGTGTACGCAAATTCACAATACGTGTTTCCTCAGGAAAAAGCTGTTTAAATTTTTTGATATTTGCCTGTTTATTTGTCTGTATTGCGTTATCCAAGTTTCGATTTTCGGTAAAAAGATAGATAGCGTAGCTTGTCCATAATAAGCCACCCCATAATGCGACTTTGAGCCATGGCTTGAGTAGCGTAGTGTAAGAGGCGGTTTTACTATATTCATTTTGTAGCAAATTTAAATGGTGCTTTTCAACTTGCAAATCACTTTCTAAGAGTTCTTCGTAATTTTCGGCAACAAAAGGCGAAAATTCTTGAACATCTTCAGGTAAAAGATTATGGATTTTTTCAATAATTTGAGGGCGAATAGCTATTGGTAGTCCTTCTGTAGGACGGATTAAACATTGATCTGGCTCGACTAAAAAATTACTCTCTTCAGGTAAGATAAGAATGTCAGGAATTAAGCGTTTAGGAGTGATGTCATTTTCAGCACATAAGGCTAACCACTGTTGCATTTTTTCATGGGAGCAAACTGCTACAAACCATTCTTGACCTACTCTCTGCAATGTGTAGTGAAGAGTGTTAATATCTTCGGCGAGTTCTTCCTCTAAGCTAAAGCCAATAATTTTTTGGCACTGAGCAATAGTTTTTGCAGGAAGCGGGAGCTGAAAAAACGACAGATGAATCGAAGGTACAAGAACGGTATGCCCATTAAAGCCTTCGCCTATGATTAAGGTATTATTTGGAGTTATTCTTGCGACGCTCATATCATTTATTAATTATACAAGAGTAAGAATAATAAGAGGTAAATTTTATCTTACATAGTGTAAGATAAATTGCGTCTAATTGGAAATATAGACTATCTTACTTTAGTGTTAAGGTTAAAGATATAACTTTTTGTAATATGTGCCTTAACTGACTCTAATGGGGGTTGTTCTGCTTATGATGTAACAAGACTTCCGTTGCAGCAGAAAAATTGCTATTAAAAATCTTCCCACAAGTCTTTAGCGCAAGTGCTAAATCTTGCATTGTATTCACCGGGGGAATATAAATTTAATGAGACGGCTGGCTTAAATTTTGATTGGTTACCTATTTTATGAAAGGCATCAGCATTATGAATATATGAAACAGAATTTTCTTTGCATAAAAAATCTTTTTCGGAGCCATCTTTATAATATCGAGTTTCAGTTATCTCTCCAGCCAATACTTTCATAACACATCCACGCTCAGAATGTGAGTGAGGCAAAGATATTTGTTCTTTTTCCCAACCAATTAAGACTAACTCAAAATCAACATTTTTTTCAATGATTTTTCGAGTGTATTTTTGCGGAGAAAAAGTTAAACTATCCTTATAATCATCTCCTATATATTGAGCCATAATTGGTTGAAAATCTTCAATAGTCTGTGGCGAGCTATTCATAAATTGTTGTATTTTGATGATGAGTTCTTGTAGTGAGTTCATTTTGTTTTTTATAATTTTTTATGTAAATAAGTGCGAATGAGGTGAAAAAACTCATCAATATCTGAAAATTCCATATCAGGATTAACTAAAATCAATCGAATAAAGCTCTTTTCCTGCCAACTTCCATATCCAACTTGAAGCAACCCTTGTTCATATAAGTTATTGCAAAGCTCAATAGCAGAAACTCCCTCAACGGTAAAACATACATTTAATCCCTCAGGCTCTAATATCAAAGAAAATTCAGGAGAGTTTTTAATGATTTGGGTGGCGTATTTAGCAAGGGCAAACTGTTTCTCAGTGCGTTCCTCATAACCATATTTTCCATAATATTTCCACGCAGCCCAAACCTTAAATGCATCATTTCGTCGTCCACATTGCAATGAAGAAAGTCCGGGGTTCCACTCATCTTCCCCTATTTGGTATAGATAATCAGACTTCATTGAAAAATGTTTATAGAGAAGTCCTTTTTGTTTGAGTAAAATAGCAGAAGCAGATAAAGGCACTCCCATCATTTTATGAGCATTCCAAGTCACTGAATGGGCATTTGCAACTCCTTGAATTAAATAATTATATCTTTTTGATAAGAAAACGCCACCTCCCCAAGCTGCATCCACATGTAGCCAAAGATGATATTTTTGTGTAATTTTTGTAATTTCTATAAAAGGATCAAATGCTCCGAGCACAGTTGTCCCGGCAGTTGCATTAACAAAAAAGGGGATATTACCCTCTTTTAAATCTTGTTTTATCGCTTCCTCTAAAGCAAGAACATTCATCTTGCCTTTTTCATCAGATACAACTTTGCGAACGTTATTGCCTCCAATTCCAAGAATGGCTCCATTTTTTTCAATCGAATAATGAGCTTGATCTGAGGTATAAGCTATTAGTTTTTTTCCTGAGAAGCCATTCGCAGACAATGATTCTTCTTTTTCATTACGAGCAATCATCATTGCCACCATATTGGATAAAGAGCCACCAGGCATAAATCCACCATCGCCATCCTTAAATCCGACATAATCCAGCTTTGTTTCAATCACTTCTTTTTCAATGGCTATTTGAACACCGCCAATTTTATAAGTGTACATAGAATTATTGGTAACCGTTGTCAGAATTTCAGCCGCAAGGGCTGGAGCATTTCTCCCACCAAAAAGCTGATTAAAGAATTTTTTGCTGGCAGTCTTTGGCGTATTCATCACCACCCTTTCAAGAGCTTGTGAAAATTCCTGCTCACTCATCCCCTCATTATCAATTTGCAGAGAAAAATGCTCTCTATTGAGTTCTGGTGGAAGAGGGTTAATGATAGGATTAGAAATATCAGAATCAATATATTTTTGGGCAATATTAAATGTAATTTCTAACAGTTTTTTAATTTTCATAGCTTAGGGGATAAGAAATTTAGCGAGAGTTTTTTTGTAGTGACGTAGCAGTGCTAAGTCTCTACAGGTTATTGTGTAGGTATGGTGATGGCATCAGCTTAGCGAGGATTTCTGCTGGATGAGGGAGGCGTTGTACTTGAGAGTGACAGGAGTATTCTAAGGAGAGGAGGGTGATTTTTGGGATTATTGTAATTAAAGAGGGTACAGGGTTTGCATAAATTATTTATTGATTTTTCCTACGACGATTGCGATAAATAATCATCAAGGAAGAGATGGCTAATAATAAAATAAAGGTCGGTGAAAATGACTGATTTGCATCTTTAATTAAGGCACAACCACCGCTGCTGTCTTCTCCCACTTGATTAGAATTATCATCATCAGCGGATTTTTCAGTAAATATTGCACCAGGATCGGCAACTTTGGCATTGACTTGTCCATCGTCATCATTAGGTCCACCATCTTCAATGGTGAGGCGAATACAATCATAACCCTCTGTTAGCCCTGCCTTCCAGCTATTAGACGCATCAATATCCGGGCAAATGCCTTGATCGCTTGGTGCGGATTCAATGCTGTTTTTGGCGTTGATAATAAAATCTTTCCAACCTTGATCAGCACTGAATTTACGATAAACCGCACCTTTAACAAGAGGATTGTTTAGTGGAACAACCACTTGAATAGATTCACCAGCTTGCGATAAACCAGTAACTTCAAAATCAATCGCATCACCTTTAAATTCATAGTTACCAATATCCTCAGCTTTGCTTGCCTCTTCTCCTTGACTGCCGAACTGTTTGAGTAGAGCAAGGTCAATATTAGCATTTTTTCGCCCAGCGCTAATGGAGGTTGCACCTAAGCGAATTTTTTGCCCTTCTTTGGCTTGCATACTCACCGTTCTATATTGGGTACTGCCCTCAGCATCGGCAACAATAATAGTTTTTGAGGTGGGTAAAAAGTGAGCTCTTTCATCATCATCTTCGTAATCAAGAATGCCATCGCCATCGCTATCTTTAATGCCTTCCTTTTGATCGCTAATGCCATCGCCATCGCTGTCTGTGGAAGCTGAAAGTGCGGTCATTATTCGAGAATCAATTAGGCGTAGCATTCTTGAGTTTTCTGAGGATAAGCCTTGGCTGTCAGTGACTTTGAGTTTAATCCACATAAAGTCTTTACCACTTTCAGTAGAGAAATCAATTTGCACGGTTTGAGTATCTGCTGTTTGTGCACTTTGCCCTATTTTTTTGTATTCCCATTGATAGGTATGGGTGTCATCAGCATTTGGGTCAAATACTTCCGCACTCAGGGTAAAGCTGCTGGCAATATCAACAATGGAAGTTTGGAAGCCCTCCTGTGTAATAATTATTTGTCCAATAGGTGATACTTGAGTCTCGACGTAATGTACTTTCATTGAGGTTTTCTTACCTTTGTGTGCATTAGATAAGCCATCATCTTGCATAGTGAATTGAATAAAATTGCCTGTATCGGGTTTGGTCATCTTAAATCGATATTCACCGAGTAGCCCACGTTGGCGTTTGCCTATTTTGCTACTACCAATGGTAATATTGGCTGATAATAAACTGCTGTGATAATCTATTTTCAGCGGAATAACCACGGGATAATCCGGTGCTGGTCCTGTGAGGAAGGCACGAACCGAAACAGGCGTTTTCTTCCCTGCATATTGATCCAATAGTAAATTCGCTTGTGGGTAAATATTGACTTCTTGTGAGGCTTGGGTTTTATTGCCTGCCTTATCAGTTGCTGTCCAAACAATGCGATGCTTGCCTGAAAGGAGCGGATAGAAGAGATTGTGTTTGGCAATAATGGTGCCATCTCGATTATCTGTTGCGGTTACCGTTGATAATCTCAATTTACTAATTGGGGTAAATATTCCACTGGCTTTAAGGTTGATTGTTTTTAGGGTTGTGGTAAACACAGGTGCTTCAGTATCAGGTGGTAGTTGAATATCAACAGAAACAGAGCGTTCACTCTTATTGCCTGCCGTATCTTCTGCACTAAATCGCACGATTGTTTTGCCAAGAGGAAATATTTCTGGAGCGTTATTTGTTACCATAACCACGCCATCTTTATCATCTACCGCATAGGCTGAATTTAAAAACCTAACAATGCGATTATCGGTATTTGATACTCCAGTAGAATCTATACTCACTTTAATTGTTAATGCCTCTGGAACTTGCAAGGCAGGAGCACGAGTATCCGAACTATCCCCAGAAGTATCTTTTGCTTGAGTGATTACCGAAAAGTTAAATGATTGAGAGCCTATAGTTAAGGTGGCAGTGCGTGTGCTACTGAGAGAGTCAGCGGATGTCAAGCGAAGCTGAATAGTATCACCATTGTTAATTGAGCCAGCGGTATTAACAAAATTGCCATTATTGATGCTGTATTTTGCATTATTACTATTACCAGCGATACTGACGGCAAGGCTAGTATTGATTCCTCTAATACGTGCAGGGTTAGAAACCATTCTAGTCCCAGTAGGGGCATCAGAAATAGTAGCAAAATTAATTGGTTCTATCGTACTATCTTTACCAATGGTAGTAACAGCAAAGCTCGCAGTAATGCTACCGATGCTGACTTGCATTGTTTTCTTAGTGGCGAAAGCGATTGGTGATTTGATACGAATTTGCAGTATATCCCCTAAGGTTGCTTTACCCGTATTGGGTTGCCAAGTACCACCATTAAGACGATATTCACCATTTTGCACACTAATATCCACTTCCCCCTCAAAGCCACGCAAGCGAATTGTGTCGGATTCAATGTAATAATTGATAGGCACATTGCTACGGGAGGCAAAGCTAAAGGAATCAGGATTGCTATCAGCAATGCGGGTTTTAGAAACAAAGTTAGTGGTGTAATCCCCAACAGTTAGCGTGGTGGTGGTATAAGCTCCAAACGTATTAGTGCTGATGTGGCGTACAATAATGCGCTCGCCCTCAGTCATAATATATTCTTCTCCTTCTCCTATCCAACCTGAATTTATCCAATAAAAAAATTTACTGTGATAAACTTTAAAATCACCATTTGTAATAGTCACTCGAACGGTTGAATTTATGCCTTTAATGGTCGCCGCTTTAGAGGCATGCACCCAACTATTTAATGGGACATTAACTTTAGTTTGATAATTAAAAGCATCAGGAAGAGTATCTAAAGGTATTAACCTAATACGTTTCCCGCTGTAACGATTTTCATAATTGTCGGATTTATCATAGGCTTCAATTCGAATTTTTAGGTGGTGCAAATCCACCGCACTATCTTTAGTAAAGGCACTAATTGGGATAAAAAGTGAAGTGCTTGATTGACGATAACTCGCTCCCACATGATAATCATCCCATGGATAACGAGAATCATGCCAAGAAACTCGATAATAAAGTTCGTTATTATCACACTCAACCCTATCCCAAGTGATTTGATAACCATCTTGTTTTTTGGTTATGGTGGGCGTACCCGGAGTAGCAAACGCTTGATAAGTTCCAAGGTAACTGCTAACACTTGTGGTGGTATTATTGGTAAAGGTGATTAATGCTGTATAGGTTGTATTTGATGCTAAAGTGCCTGATGAGAATCGTGCAAAAAAATCTGCATCATTATATAAAGTCGCTGCACGATTATTAGAATCATAAGATGTCGAAATCCCTGCTTCAAAATTATCTAAACTTATATTATAAGAAGTAGGAGAACCTTCAGGAATTAGCTTAATTGAAGAGATTACCGATAAGGATTGCTTACCACTAACACTAAGCCAAAAATTGGAATAAATTTTTCCATCTGCTTGTTTACGATGATAGGCATTTAAACCTTTGATATTTCTTTTTAGGTTTTTATTTAAGGGTATAGTTTTGCTATGAGAGCGGTTCACACCAGAACCAACACCATCACGCACTTGAACTCTAACCTTAACATAATCTAAATCCACAGCACTATCTTTCGTAAAAGCACTATACGGAATAAATACTGAAGTGGTCGATTCAAAATCACTTCCTCCTGAATGATGAGCCTGCCCTGTATAACGGGAATCATACCAACTAATTCGATAGTGGAACTTTCTATTATCACTTTGTATTTCATCCCAAGTAAATTGATAGCCGTTTGGGGTTACGGTTATCGTAGGCGTGGCAGGGATAGGAATTGGGTTAGCTTCTCCAAGAAAGCGACTAGTGCTGGCGGTGCTATTATCTTTAAAAGTAACTAATGCGGTGTAAGTTGTGTTATCAATAGCATTAGATATACGTTGAAAAATGCCTATATCATTATGGTATAAATAAGTATTGCCATTAGCAGGGTTATATGAAGTCCAAGTACCATAATGAAAACCTGATAAATTCATCATATAAGAAATTTGAGGGTTTGGGGTAAGCAATTGCACTGAGGCAATATCACTATAACTCTTCGTGCTTGGTAAACTTAACCAAAAAGAAATATATTCGCCATTACTCTCATCGTTCCTATTGTAAATAGTAAGATAGTTAACCTTAGGCTGATTTTTTATTTCAATTTCAACACTTAATGGTGCTGAATAATTTCCAGCTTTATCTTGAAAATTTCCTGCAGGGATGGTGATTTTTAATTTACCTTGTTGTCCTGTGCCCTTTACTTTAAGCGAAATTGTTGAATAATAACCATTGCTCCAACGAGGAATATATGCATAACCATTTACTTCGTTAATCTCGCTATTAGTTATCTTAACTGCAGTGGAAAATTGCAATACAGCTGTTGTTTCTTTATTGTACTCAACGCCATTCTCAAGCCCCAGTAACTGAACAGTCGGTGCATTGGCATTGAGGGAAATAAGCTTAATTGTTTTTGATGAATAACCGCTACTCGGATAAATGTTATATCCATCTATTGTCCGTATATTGTTATTATCTTTTAGTCTGACGCTAACATCACCAACTCCATCGGCAAAAATAGTTAATCTAAAAACAGTGAACGAATAAGAAAATTTCACACATTGATCATTAACCACTTCTTCACAGTACGTATAGGTATCGTTTTTTGTATTCTCAATTCTTGCGTTAGATACTATAAAGTCAGCCGCACTAATTGTCTTTATTTTTTTACTGAATTCAACCCGAATTGTTGCCGTTTCATTTGCCAGAATAATATGCTTACCATATATTTCATAATTTGACCTTTGATCAATAGGCAAAGTAACCTCTACACGTTGATTGGAGTACCCTTTACTATTGGTTATGACTCCAGCTGGAATATATAAAGATGTAGTGGTTGCCTCATTTCTTTTGCGTGGATAAAAACCATAAGTATATTCTCCTTTACTTACATCTGAAGACTTTAGATTAAGGTGAAAATACTTATCACCGACCCTTTGGGGTTTAAAATCATCTGCGTCAAATATGCTTAATGACGATGACAAATCATTGGGATTAACTCTAACCGTTAAAGTATTTTCTATCCCAAACACAATTTTTTTAGGTAAGGTGATAAATTTTATTGTGGGGGTAGAGATACTTGATTTCGAAACTCCGTCTGCAATGCCATCATTGCTCGCAAACAGCAGACCAATGAAAATAAAAGCGACTGCGAATTTATACCAAATAACAAACTGTTTTTGGGTTTTAAGTTTCATTTGTAAAATCATTTTTTGCGTCTCTAACGAGTTTCTACGAAAAGATAAAGATGGTAAAGTCATTATAGCATAACTACTTAATCCACTGTCGCCGATTACGGCGGAGCCAACGAGGCGAATTAGTTCAAATTAATAGGGCTACCCCTTAAGATTGAATTGCTTACAATTCATCATTTTTTAGCCATAAAAAAACGGAAATATACTTTATGAAATAAGTGTATTAGAAAGTATAGATAAACAGATAACAGAAACTTAGTATCAGAGAAAAATGTGTTTATGGCATCAGCTTAGCGAGGATTTCTGCTGGGTGGGGGAGGCGTTGTTGGCTAAAACGTTGTACTTGTGAGCGACAGGAATATCCTGAGGCGAGGAGGGTGATTTTTGGTATTTGTTCATCGATGACTTTTTTCCATGAGAGCTCATAGGCTTTTTTTGATGATGCCAGATTGCTGGTTTCGTGCCCGAAGGATCCTGCCATACCACAACAGCCTAATTTTTTAGCAGTGAGGGTTTGCTTAAAGTGGGCAAAAATGGTTTGCCACTGTTTGCCTGCTTGGGGGGCTGCGGTGTTTTCGGAGCAGTGGAGGAGTAGTTGGTAGGTATTGGTGGGATTTGTAGATTTCGCAGCTGGTTTGATTGGAAGAGCTTCTATGTATTGGCTTAGCCATTCTTGCAGTAGGTGGATGTGTGGGATGTTTTGTTTGCCAAATTTTTGTTGATATTCATTACGATAAATAAGCGAGACCGAGCTATCAAGCCCAATGAGGGTAGCTCCCTCTTCTGCCATTTCTTTGAGTTTTTGTAGGGTCTGTGTGGCAGTTTTATCAAACTGTTTGAGAAAGCCTTTAATATGTTGGGCTTTGCCACTGGATAGATGGGGGGCAAGGGTTGCTTGTACGCCAAGTGAATTGAGGAGTTTGAGGGTGGCACTGACAACTTCGGCATCATAATATCGGTTAAAACAGTCGGCAATTAAAATAACGGATTGAGTTTTAGCAGAGGTTAAGGTAGCTGGTTGCTTATTTATTCGTTGCTCTAAGGTGGGGAGGCTGTAATTTGGTAGGGCAGTGATGCCGATAGGGTGGAGAATAAATTTTTGTATTAGGGTATTGTTTTGTAGCCAATTGGTAAGGCGAGCGAGCCAAGATTGATTGCCGATAATGGGTGCAATAGTTTCTATATGGGCTATAAGATAATCTTTGATGGGGCGGCTATTTTTTTTATAAAATTTGGATAAAAATTTTGCTCGTAAATCGGGGATATTGACGTGCAAAGGGCAGTGGTGCGTGCAAGCGCCACAACCAAAGCAGTTGTTCATTATGGGGAGAATGTTTTTTTCGTAATCTTTATTTGTTTGGCTTTTATTGGGATTGAGCCATTCTCTTAGGAGCATCGCTCTGCCTTTGGGGGAGTGGCGTTTATCACGAGTTACTTTATAAGATGGGCATAAGGGTTCGTTGGCATCCCAATTAAAGCAAGCGGCATTGCCATTGCAGTGAATGGCATTACTGTAATTTTTATAGTCTTGTGCGGATATTTTTTCATCTATATCGGCACGCATCGGCACTTCATCAAGTTTTAAAAGTTCAACGGTTTGGGTGCTTGATGCTTGAGATGGAGAGTAGGGAGTGGCTATCTTGCCGGGGTTAAGGCGATTTTGAGGGTCAAACAAGGCTTTGATTTTTTGCAATTCTTGATAGAGGGTTTTGCCAAAAACTTGTGGATTATATTCTCCTCTGACACCTTTGCCGTGTTCTCCCCAAATAAGTCCACCGAGATTTTTTGTTAATTTGAAAACTTCATCAGAAAAATCACGAATAAGTTTTTTATCGCTGGCATCGGTGAGATCCAGAATAGGGCGTACGTGTACGCAACCAACATCGGCATGCCCATAAATGCTCGCTTGTACGTTATGCTGTTGAAAGAGTTGCCGAAGTTTTTCAACGAAATTAGGAAGTTTTTCAACTGGAACAGCGCCATCTTCAATAAAGGCAATGGAGCGTTTTTTATCTTTTTGTGAGGAAATCAGCCCTTGTGCTTTTTTACGGAAATCCCATACGCCTTCAACCGCTTCAGGAGATTGGGCAATGTACCACCCACTGGCAGCGTGGGGGCTTTCTTGGTTTTTTTGTAAGCATTCTTGTAAACCTTTGATATTTTCTTGCATTTGAGTTTCGCTCTCAGCAATCAGCTCAATAAAATTAATGCCTCCGAGAGTTTGGTTTTCTTGGATATTTTCACTGCCTTTTTGGATGAGTGGTTGAATGGTTTGCCAACATTCATCATTTTGTGCAACTTCTAATATTTTGTCATCAATAAACTCAATAGCCGCAGGATCCGCCTCAATAAGATGGGGGATAGCGCTAATTGCTTGTGGAAGTGTATTATAAAGTACGGTGGCAACGGCTTTATATTTTGGAATGGGCTGCACTTTACAGGTGATTTCTGTCACAATACAGAGAGTACCCTCAGAGCCTGCAATAAGATAGCAAGGGTTTAAGTGAGTGGCTTGTTGTGGGCTTTTAGGGTTAAGGTATTGTAAAGTGTGCTTTAAGTTGTAACCGCTTAAACCTCGGTTCATTTTTGGGAAAGTTTGCTCAATCAATGGGCGGTGTGTGGTAACGGTATGATGAACTTGTTGATAGATCGCTGATATTGAATCTTGTCTATCTGTTATTTGTGGGAGTTCATCGAGTGTTATTTGTTTAAAGGTGTGAAAAGTGCCATCGGTAAGGAGCGTTTTTAACTGCACCGTCCAATCTGATGTTTTGCCATAAATGCGCGAACCTTTTCCGCAGGCATCGGTAGAAACCATTCCGCCAATAGTCGCACGACTTCCACTGGACACATTGGGAGGGAAAAAATACCCAAGAGGTTTTAAATAGCTATTGAGTTGCTCCAAAGTTACGCCGGGCTGTACGCTCACCGTTTGCGCCTCCTTATCAAAAAAAACAACTTTATTCATATACCTCGATACATCAATAAGCAGGCTACTTGTTAGCGATTGTCCATTGGTGCCTGTGCCTCCTCCACGGAGAGTAAAGCTAAGATTGAGTGCTTGGTGTTTTTGCCCAAGTAAGAGCAAGATTTGAATATCTTTTTGTGATTTCGGATAAATAACCGCTTTGGGGCGAAGTTCATAAATACTATTATCAACTGCCTGCACAATCGCATCCGTATAATCTCCTATATCTCCAGAGAAATCGGTTTGTGCAAGCTCCTTTAAGAAATTTTTCATTGAAACAATGCTATTGTTTTTTGAAAAAGTTGCTTGTCGTTATGCTCAAAGAGATGAGTATTAGGCAGGGTTGATAGGCTTTTTATCCAAGTGTTTTGGCGTTTAGCGAGTTGGCGTGTTGCGAAAAAGGTTTTTTCCACCGCCTCATCATAGGTAACTTGATTATCGTGATATTGCCAAAATTGACGATAACCAACAGCACGAATAGAAGGTAAATTGATATGTAGTTTAGGGTTTGAATGAAGACTTTTTACCTCATCAACAAATCCTTGTTCAAGCATTTTTTGCAAGCGTTGTTCAATTTTTTGGTGCAGTTTTTCACGCTCACTAATATTTAACACAATGCTTAAATCTGGAGTGAGAATAGGAGTGGAGGCATTCACTTTTTGTAAGGTGCTAAGTGGTTGATGGTATAGCCCAAGCTCTAAGGCTCTAATCACTCTTTGACTATCGTTTGGATGCAATCTTTGAGCGGTTTCTGAATCTATTTCAGCAAGTTTTTGATGGGTTTTTTGTGGGCTTTCTTGCCATTGCTGGAAAAGTTTATCTCGTATTTCTGGATTGCTAGGAGGGAGTTCTGATAAACCGATAAAAAGACGATTAAAATAAAGCATTGTGCCACCACATAGAATAGCTACTTTATTTTTACGATGAATATCCTTGATGCTATTTTTGCAATCTTGAATAAACTTTGCAACCGAATATTCCTGCTCAGGATCAATTAAATCAATCAGATGGTGAGGAACTTCTGCCTGTGTTTCGGCATCTGGTTTGGCAGTTCCTATATCCATTGTGCGATAAACTTGTGCCGAATCGACTGAAATGATTTCGGCATTGAGTTTTTTTGCTAAAGCAATTGATAATGCACTTTTTCCACTTGCTGTGGCTCCATAGACAGCAATAATTTTATTGTCCACGAAAGAAGAATTGATTGAGTTCTTTAAGTGTGATTTGATGCCAAGTAGGGCGTCCGTGATTACAACGCTCGCCAGCAGAGCACTCTTCAACTTGTCTTAATAGCTCATTCATTTCTACTGGTGATAGTACACGATTGGCACGAACTGCCTGATGGCACGCCTTTGTAGAAAGAATTTGATACAGGGTTTCGATAGTTTTTTCTGTATGTTCTTCCTTGGCATACTCAGTGAGTGAAGCTGTTAAAAGCTCAGTAAGGTCGGTATCTTTTAAAATATTAGGAATGCTATGTATTTGCCAGTAGGGTGATTTAAAATCACTTTTAATGCCTATGTTTTCAAGAAGTGGTGCGAAATTTTTTGCGGTTTCTAAATCAGCAAGATTAAGATGAATTTTATGTGGTTCTATTAGGGTTTGAACGGGTTGATTTTCTAATGCTTGCTGGGTTTTTATTTGCTCATAAAGAATACGTTCATGAGCCGCATGAGCATCTACAATCACCAAACCCTTAGCATTTACTGCCAAAATAAAAGCCCCGTGAATATACGAAATAGCTTGTCCAAGAGGAGCATCAGGGATGAGTTCGGGAGTTGTTGATATGGGTTGAAAATCAATCGGTTGCTCAGCAAGGTGCTGATTAATGTTTTTAAAACTTTGATAATCTAAGCGTGTGCGTTGTGCAGAATTGGAAGAGGGTGAATAAGATTGAACACGCGGTGAATATGCCTTTTGAGCAGTATTTTCTGTTAAAAAATTGGATGATACGAGCGACTCAGTTGCTCCGCTGAACTGCTCATTAATTGGCTGAAACAGTTGTTTTTTTATTGAGTTTTGTACAAAAGGAAAAATTTCATTTTGGCGAAATCGTACTTCTAACTTACCGGGGTGTACATTAACATCAACCTCCTCTGGGGGGATTTGTAAATGAAGAAAAAATTCCGGCTGACTATGATTATGCATCAAATCAGCATAAGCACGGCGAGTCGCTGCACTGAGCAACCTATCTTTGACCGCTCGGTAATTCACATACCAAAATTGTTTATCGGTTGTTTTTTTTGCAACGGATGATGGAGAGAGCCAACCTGTTAGGCTCCAATTATCATACTTTACCTCAATCGGCTTAGCATTCTCAGCAAACTCCTTGCCGATGATTTGTTGCAAGCGTTGCTGTGTGTTCTCTTTAAATGGTTGGCAATCTAACACGCACTTTTCATCAGCATAGAGTCGAATATGAACCTGTGGGTGGATTAGGGCAATACGATGAATAATTTTTAGGCAGTGTTGATACTCGGTGTTTGGGGATTTTAAAAAATGTTTGCGTGCTGGGATACTATAAAACAATTCACGTATTTTAATTTTTGTTCCCTCGCGTAGAGTGCTTGGAATAATTTCTCCTTTGTGGGTGAGCTCCCAAGCCGAATCCGACTCTTTATGTTTGGATTGGATGGTTAATTTAGCGATTGAATGGATACTACTTAGAGCCTCTCCCCTAAAACCAAAAGTATGGATATTAAATAGATGATCGGTATCAGAGAGCTTACTGGTGGCATGAGGGTGTGTGCTTAACAATAAATCTTCAGGGTGAATTCCTGTGCCATTATCACTAATATCTATCCCTTCAATACCCCCTTTATAGAGATAAATATTGATTTGTGTTGCCTGGGCATCCAAGCTATTTTCCAATAGCTCTTTGACAATAGAGGCAGGGCGTTCAACAACCTCACCAGCAGCAATTTGATTAGCAAGATGTGAAGAGAGCTTTTTTATACGCAAAGGCTACCTCCATTAAATAGACTTAAAAAAATGAATAATAAAAATAAAAAGTAACAAAAATTATTTTTCTATTGTTGTTGGAATAAGAAGCTCGTCTCCTGGAAAAATGAGACCTTGGAATTTAGGGTTTAATTTTTTTAATTTTTCTTGAGTAATGCCGTGCGTCAGACCAATACTATCAAAGGTATCATTCTCTTGAACAATATACCGAATATATTTAGGTTCAGGCTTAGGAGGAATGATTTTTTTAGGGGCTTTCTTTGCCTTTACTGGCTTTTTATTAGCACTTTTTAGCGATTTTTTTTTCTTTTCTTGTTGTTTACTGGATATTACTTTTTTTTTGGGCTTTGTTTTGACGGTTACTTTTTTTTTAGTGGTTTTTACAGATTTTTTACTTGGTTTTTTATGTTCAAAATTAAATTGAGAATGATTTTTCACATAATTTTTAACGCCTGTGTAGATGGCTTTTGCAAGTTTATTCTGATGTGCATCATCAACCAAAGTACGTGCCTCATTAGTATTACTGAGAAACCCTAATTCAATTAAAATCGAAGGAGCATAAGAAGATTTAAGGACTGCAAAAGGACCTTTTTGAGGACTTGGAGCAAACAGTGTTTTAACTTTTTTCATCTCTTTGAGCACTGATTTCGCAAGCTGATTACTGGCATTATCAACAGATTTTCTTTGTAAATCTCTAACAATAAATTGAGTATCTTTGTTTTTAATTTCGCCTACATCCTGTATTCCGTATTGTTCATCGACTTGATTTTCTCTTTTTGCCAATAGCCTTGCGATTTGATTACTCGCTTCTTTTTCGGCTAAGACATATACAGATGCTCCATTGACTTCTGTATTGCCTGGAAATGAATCGGCATGAATAGAAATGAAAATATCAGCAGCATGCTCGTGGCTAATTTTGATACGTTTACTCAGAGAATGGAGTACATCAGAATCACGCGTGAGAATAGCATCGAAATTCGCATCCTTATTCATAATCCTCTTTATTTTTCGAGCAATCGAGTAATTAATATTTTTTTCTTGAATTTGTTGAAAATTTGATACAGCACCTGGATCTCGCCCCCCATGCCCAGGATCTAAGACAACTTTAATTTTCTTCTTACTACTGCTTTTTATTATATTTTCTTCATTGCTCAAGGAAACTTGTTTGCTTCCCTCAGGAGTGATAAGAGTGGCAAAACCTTCCTCATCCTGTGCTGTAAATCTGTTATTAATCGGACTAAAGGAAATAATCAATAAATGATTGCCTGATTGCGTAACTTGTTCGGTTATTTGTGCATTTGCGGTTTGTTTTAAGTCAAAAACAATACGTGTATATTCCTTATGATTTTTACCAACTCGAATAAGATTAATAATCTTATCTTTTTTAAATATGCGTTGGAAGTCATCATCAATATAAAATTTTGGTTTAGAATTTAGAACGTCTAAAACAAAACGATTGGGTTTATTAGCTTCTTCATTAGCAGAGAGCTTAAAAGTCTTATAATCAAAAGTATTATCAGCACTTATGACAACATCCACTTTAGCACTGGAAGAATCAGGGTATTTAAAATTAATCCCCTCAAGATAGACAACTTTGCTTTTTGCTTCTGCCGCATTAAAATTCGCAACGCTTCCTAAAATACAAAACATTGAAAGGGCATAAAAAAGAAGGGTGATTATGTTTCTAACTTTAACCATTGAGATAACATTTTTTTTTGTTCTGGGTGATAAAAATCCTTTAATGTAAATTGTAATACCATTTTATTTTTTTGTTGCAGAAATAAAATATTCATATTAGATTTTTTCCAAAATTCCTCAAGTATAGATGCCCACTCAACAAGTATCAAACCAGGCTTTTTAAAATAATCCCTAATCCCTATATTCTCTAATTCAGCCTCATCGTTTATGCGATAGCAATCAATATGAGTTATTGGCAGCAAAAGAGGGTAATGATAAAGTAAATTATAAGTTGGGCTACCTACAATTGGAAGAGCAGCGGTTTTATCTGTATATGCTGCAACGGTGTGAATAATGCTACGTGAAAAAAGGGTTTTCCCAACGCCGAGTTCGCCCTCTAAGGTTATGATATTAGGAGGAAGGTGCGCCTCTCTATCAGTTAAATTTTCAAGAAAAAAATGTGCAAACTGTTTACCAATTTGGATAGTTTGTTCGGGTGAATAGCTATCAATCTCGATTATCACTATGAAAAAAGAATGGGTTCACTTTAAAAGAAAATACCATCCATTGTAGTCGAAGCCGAAGCATATAGTTTGCGTGGTATTCTTCCTGATAGATAAGATAATCGTCCGGCTTCTACAGCGAGCTTCATTGCCTTTGCCATTTGGATTGGATTTTTTGCTGCGGCAATAGCGGTATTCATTAAAATGGCATCACAGCCCAACTCCATTGCATAGGCACTATCTGAGGCACAACCCACACCGGCATCAATCAAAATAGGCACGGTAGCCTGCTCCAAAATAATTTTTATATTATAAGGATTGCGTACCCCCAAGCCAGAGCCAATAGGAGCAGCAAGAGGCATTACAGCAACACAACCCATATCTGCCAATTTTTTAGCAGTAATTGGATCATCATTCGTATATGCCATTACTTCAAAACCATCCTTAATTAAAATTTCAGCCGCCTCTAAAGTTTGTGGAATATCGGGAAAAAGTGTTTTCTCATCACCTAAGACCTCAAGTTTGACAAGATTATGCCCATCAAGTAATTCACGAGCAAGCTGGCAAGTACGCACAGCCTCTTGTGCACTATAACATCCTGCGGTATTAGGTAAATAAGTATATTTACCCATTGGCAACACACTCATAAGATTAGGCTCATTTTTATTTTGCCCAATATTTGTACGCCGAATAGCAACAGTAATAATTTCAGCCCCACTTGCCTCAATAGCGAGTTTAGTCTCCTGCAAATCTTTATACTTTCCTGTGCCCACAAGCAGACGAGAACTAAAAGTGCGACTACCACATTGAAAAATATCGTTATTTTGCATAATTTTTATAGTTGCTAACCTCCGCCAACGGCGGTTATGATTTCTATCTTATCATTATGTTTAAGAATAGTCGTATGATAAGCACTTTGTGGGCAAATTGTGGCATTAAGCTCGACCGCAATTTTAGTCTCTTGTCGATTTATTGATAAATGCTCAAGTAATTTAGCGACAGTTATTGTCTCGCTAAAATGCTGCTGCTCCCCATTGACCTCAACAGTTACCATCACTATTTAACTTGGATTATAGCGAATTTTCTTTTGCCTACTTGGAAAGTTGCCTCACACCCCTGCTCAAGAGTAATCAATTCTTGTACCTTCTCCCCATTCATACGCACTGCACCTTGTTTAATCATATTTCGTGCCTCAGTGGTTGATGAGCATAACCCTGTTTCTTTGAGGGCATTAGCTAAAGGAATTGCTTGTGAAAATTGCACGGTAGGAATATCACTTGGAATTTCTTGTTCGCGGAATTGTTTAGTAAATGCCTCATCCGCCTGCAAAGCGATTTCCTCAGAATAAAAACGAGCAACAATCTCTTGACCCAGCAACGCTTTAATATTGCGTGGATTCTCACCCTCTTTAACCTCATTTTTTAAATTAGCAATACAATCATTAGATTTAAAACTGAGCAAATCATAATATCGCCACATTAGCTCATCGGAGACAGACATAATTTTAGCAAACATCTCATTCGGAGCATCATCAATAGCAATGGTATTATTAAGAGATTTTGACATCTTATTAACGCCATCTAACCCCTCAATCAAAGGCATTGTTAAGATAACTTGAGGTGCTTGTTTTTGTTGTTTTTGCAATTCTCTACCCATTAGCAGATTAAACTTTTGATCCGTACCGCCAAGCTCAATATCGGCTTTGAGCTCTACTGAATCCCAGCCTTGAACCAATGGATATAAAAATTCATGAATAGCGATAGGTTGATTTTCACGGTATCTTTTTTCAAAATCATCACGTTCCAACATACGTGCCACTGTAGCGGACGACGCCAATTTAATCATCTCAGCAGCCTCCTTAGAGCCAAACCAATTAGAGTTATACTCTACAATCGTTTTTTCCCTATTTAGGATTTTAAAAACTTGCTCGGCGTAAGTTTTAGTATTATGTTGAATTTCTTCTGTTGAAAGAGGAGGGCGAGTTGCATTTTTGCCACTGGGATCGCCAATACGAGCGGTGAAATCTCCAATAAGAAAAATAACCTGATGCCCTAAATCCTGAAAATGTTTCAGTTTATTGATAAGAACGGTATGCCCAAGATGCAAATCAGGAGAAGTAGGATCAAAACCAGCCTTAACCCGAAGAGGGCGGTTTTCTTTGAGTTTTGAGATAAGCTCTTCTCTGGGGATTAACTCCTCTGAACCACGCTCAATGACTTCAAGCTGTTGTTGGATATCCATTAAATTTTTTGTTATGGAAACTCAAAGAAATACCTTGATATAGAAACAAGCCTACGCAAAAACACGCAAACCGCTCTTCTATGAATTAACTACTTACGACGACTATGACGTGTCCGTTTTAATAGCTTTTTATGCTTATGCTTACGGATTTTTTTGCGTCTTTTTTTTGCAACACTTGCCATATTTTAATATATTTAATTTGAGAGCATTGCAAAACAGAAAGGAGCAAATAAAAATGGAAAAGATAATTCTAACCTGTGTTGTGAAATTCGCTAAGACAGACGTACTGTCCTCACTTCACGCCTTGATTAGAACTATTTTTTTCTCATTTTTCTTTTACCCCTTTCCATTCTGCAACGGTCTTGATTTTTTTGTTAAGCTAATATTTTTGGATAAAAAATTAACCACTAAGCTAATAAATTATAAGGTAAAGTTATGACTTCCCACAAATTGGGCAACTCTTTTTATTCTCCTCAGAAAGTTTTTTTTCACCATCAAGGCATTGTTGTACTCCGCCACAAGAGCCTTTAATTGGCTTATTGCGAAAAATAACCCCAACACTCATTATTGCAATAATGAATAAGAGAAAGAAAAACACGAAAAAAAATGTACTCATAATATAGTATTGTATCTTCTCCGTAATATTTGTATAAAGAAATTTTAATAGAACATCGCTATACATTGACAAAGAGGGGACGCTGGCTCCCTCTCCCTGAGGGAGAGGGCTGGGGTGAGGGGGGTACTAATGGTTAGTTG